>DAOTUJ010000179.1:0-5431 GCA_034437175.1 Chloroflexaceae bacterium
GGGTGATTTCCCGATCCGGCCCTCACCCCCCAGCCCCCGCTCCCGTACAGCCGGGCGCGACGAATGCCTCACATGAACCCCTAACCCTCGCCGGCGCCGGCCTGACAGGAGCGGGGGGGGCCGGGCAACTTTCAACGAGAGCGTTTTTGTCAGATGGGAGACTCCGCGCTCCGGCCCTCACCCCCCAACCCCCGCTCCCGTGCAGTCTGGCGCGACAGATACCCCCCATGAACCCCTAACCCTCGCCGGCGCCGGCCTGACAGGAGCGGGGGGGCCGGGCAACGGCGTTCTCGGGTACTCCCCTCGTCTGCCAGGCCGGCGCGCCATTGGAACCCGGTTTCGCGAACCAGACCCGCCGCGCCGGCCTGAGCGGGAGCGGGGCCGGGGGTGAGGGCCGTCCGGCCGGGCGAAAAACGCTATCGTTGAAAGGCCGGGGGTGAGGGCCGTCCGGCTGGGCGAAAAACGCTATCGTTGATAAGGGGTGGGCCTGCCGGTACACGGTGCCTGATGAGGCACTGCTTTGCTGCGCCCTACGCCTTGCGTCATGCTCCTACCTGTGATACCTTGCTTTGAGAGATAGATACCATTTTACTTGCTTTATTCGGAACGACAAAACCAATGCCTGCACAGAGCAAACCATTAAAAAATTTCTATGATGTGATCGTCGTCGGCGCCGGAATCGGTGGCCTGACCAGCGCCGGCCTGCTCGCCGCCCGCGGCAAAGATGTGCTGGTGCTCGAACAGCATTACCTGCCGGGTGGTTCCGCCCAGACCTTTCCGCATAAAAAGTATCGCTTCGATGTCGGCCCCAAGCTCTTCTTCGGCATGGATCCCGAGCGCGGCAATATGCGCTATCACCAGCAAGTCTTCGATGAACTTGGCGAATATCCTACGTTGACTCATTACGATAGTTACTATACCTTCAAGCATCCCGGCGGCTGCCTGCGGGTTGCCGGCTCGGTTGAAGAATACGTTGCAGATCTAGTGGCCGCTTTTCCGCAGGAGGCCGCCGGTATCCGGGCCTTCTACGCCAAACTCGAGGAATTGCACCGCCTCTTTGTCGGCATGCCCAATGTGCCGCTGGACGACCCGGTCGCGCTGATGCAGTTGCTGTGGAAGGTACCGCTCGACCGACTGCTGACGATTTCTTACTGGGGCAATCGCTCGCTCGGCAATCTTTTCGACCGCTATATTCGCTCGCCGGAACTGCGCGCCATCATCAATGCCGAGTTTGTTGCGTTCTGCTATAGCGACATCGACGATGCGCCGGCCGTGCTGGCCGCGCTGGTGTTGATCGAGCGGCACAAGGGCGGCGGCAGTTTCACCAGGGGCGGCAGCGGCGAACTGGCCCGCCTGCTCGTGCGCGGCCTCGAAAAACACGGCGGCCAGATCCACTATCGAAGCGCAGTGCGCCGCATTCGCGTGGTCAACGGGCGGGCCTGCGGCGTCGACCTGGCTGATGGGCGCTTCATTGCCGCCGGGCACGTGATCTCAAATGCCGGCGTCGTCAATACCTTCGGGCGCGCCGATACCCAGGTTGAGCCGCTGGTCGACCGGCGCTGGCTGCATCCGGATACCGTGCGCAAGGTTGACCGGTTGCGCCTGACTGAGTCCTTTTTCACGATTTTTGCCGGCGTTGACGAGCAGGTGTTTCCGCCCGGCACCGATCCGCATATGCTCTACATCGACGATTATTACCAGAGCGTGCGCGATATGCGCATGATCTGTTTCTGCAATTCGTCCTTCAAAGACAAGAGTATTGCGCCGGAGGGCAAACATGCGCTGCAAATTGTGTATTTCGATCCGGAGTACTGTCGCTACCAGGACTGGCAGCGCGACGAGGATTACGAGGCTCGCAAAACAGCGGCCTTCGAGCGTGCGATGCAGATGGCCGAGGCGGTTTTTCCCGGCATTCGGGCCGGTCTTGATTACGTTGAATGCGGCACACCGCTGACTTACGAATACTACCTGGCAAAATGGGGTGGCGGTTGGGGTGCTCAGATGAGCATCGACCAGTTCGCCTTTCGCCGCTTCCAGCACCGCACCGACATCCGTAACCTGCTGCTGGTCGGCGCCGATACCCATCCCGGTATCGGCGTTGTCAGCGTTACGATGAGCGGCATCAATTGCGCTCACCACATTGCCCGAAGCAAGCACTGAAGCGTTCAAGCACTTGAGCGCTTCAGTGCTGTTCATACCAGACCCGGCGGCGGATGTTTTGTTGTACCGCATCACCGATACGATACAACTATAGCAATCCTACGGGAACCATGAACCAGAGAACCGAAAAACCAGGGAATGCTGCATTGCAGAACCGGATGGACTTTACGACTTGAACAGGATTGCTCTATCCAAATCGCGCCGGTCGGGCATAGCTGATCCGGCACTACAATAGCGCAATCGCCTCGATTTCGACGCGGGCGCCCTTCGGCAGGCGGGCAGCCTGTACGGCCGAGCGGGCCGGCGGATCATTAGTAAAAAATTCGGCATAGGCCGCATTCATCGCCGCAAAATCGCCCATATCGGCCAGAAACACCGTAGTTTTGACAACCTTATCGAGCGAGCTGCCGGCTGCTTCGAGCACGGCCTGGAGATTGCGCAATACCTGGCGGGTCAGGGTCGGAATATCGCCCTCAATCATTTCACCGGTCGCCGGATCAAGCGGAATCTGGCCCGAGCAGAAGAGCAACTCACCAGCCTTGATCGCCTGCGAATAGGGGCCAATCGCCTTTGGCGCATTGCTGGTCGCGACAGTGCTTCGCTGCATTAGCATTCTCCTTATCTTGTGCTTCCAGCAGGGAATTATAGCATGACCGGGAACACAGTGTTTTCCGGGTAAGTTGACAGATTTTCGATCTGAGGATATTCTTTAGCCAGTGGTATCAGATATCGCTCGGTAGCCCGGTGCAATGCCGGTGTGAACTGGGCAAACTGTATGGGATATTATTCATTGTCGACAACATGGTCTCCTGGTAGTATCGCAACGCTGGATCCGGGATACGAGCGAATGTGGGGCTACCATCGAATAGCTAGTATGCATTACGCATCCTGGCATAGCAGGGTTATGCGTTCAGTGCATGCTGTTTCGTCCGCAAGCTCCGAAGTTGGCTTAGCTCTCTAGGGGGCTGGCGCCCTCCTGGAGAGCCATTGTTGAATTCGCAACAACAGGTTCTTTGAAGGGGGTCGTCTTGGGACAACGTGTACTTGTTCTCAATGCCAGCTATGAACCGATGCAACTGATTTCGGTGCGGCGTGCCGTTGTTCTGCTTCTGCAAGAAAAGGCCGAGTTAATTGAGGCCGCTGCCCAGAAATTGCGCTCCTGTAATCTCGCCTTCGATGTGCCCCTGGTCATTCGCCTGGTTCGCTACATTCGGATTCCGCAGCGCCTGAAATTGCCGTGCTCGCGCCGCGGTGTCTTTGCGCGCGACCGCGAAACCTGCCAGTATTGTGGAACGCAGCCTGGCCGGGTCAATCTGACGATGGATCATGTGGTACCGCGATCACAGGGTGGTACGACGGTCTGGGATAATGTGGTGACGGCCTGCCGTGATTGCAATCATCGCAAGGGTGGCCGTACACCGGAGCAGGCCAATATGAAGTTGCTGGTCATTCCGCGCCAGCCGCGCTACGTCGCCTTTGCTTTGCTTGGCGAACTTGAGCGGCACGATGTCTGGCGTAAGTATGCCTTTGGCTAGGCGCCAGGCGCTGGGCGCTTTCGGCGAGAGTGCGGCGATTGGCTACCTGCAACGTCAGGGCTATGTGTTGCTGGCCCGTAACTGGCGCTGCTCACTCGGCGAAATCGACCTGGTTGCCCGGCAGGGCGATCAGGTCGTTTTCATCGAGGTGCGAACCCGGCGCAGCGATCGGCAGGGGCCGCCGGAAGCTTCGCTGAGCCCGGCCAAGCGCAAACGCCTGGCGGCGCTGGCATACCAGTACGTCGCTGAATATGATTACGAAGACCGGGCCTGGCGTATCGATCTGATTGCCATCGATGTGCGCAACGGGCGAGTCAGTCGGCTGGAGCATATTCGTGATGCCATCGAAGACCCGGCTTGACAAACGGCAATCAAACTGCTACCCTTCGACCTGCATAATCCGGCATCGGGGCGTGGCTCAGTCTGGTAGAGCACCGCGTTTGGGACGCGGGGGTCGGGGGTTCGAATCCCTCCGCCCCGACCAGGTTTGCATCGAGGGAGAGGCATATTGCCTCTCCCTCTGTATGCTCACTCCTGTCAGTGCTTCGAGTTATGCGGTGAATCGCGTGTAACTTATGCTGCATGGGCGTTTTTCGCCCCATTCGACAGGCTCAGGGCAAGCTGCGGCAGCATGGAAGAATTGTTCTTTTCATCCATGTTTGCGGCGCGGCCACAAACATGGATGAAAAGACGGCAAATTCCGATGCCGGCCAGCGATATTATGGGTTTAAGGGCAGCAGCCCTTCCGTGAAGCCGGGATCTGCGACCACTGCGGATGCAGCCCGCATATTAAGTGAGTTTATGCCTACGATATTGCTGGTTGAAGATGAGAGCACGCTGGCCGAAACCCTGCGCTATAATCTGGAACGCGAAGGCTATGCAGTTATTCTGGCCAATGATGGTGTCCGTGGCCTGGAACTGGCTCGCCGCGAACAACCCGACCTGATGGTGCTCGATATTATGTTGCCTCGCCTCGATGGTTTTTCGGTCTGCCGTATCCTGCGCCAGGAAAGCGATATTCCAATTATCATGCTTACGGCGCGCCAGGACGAAGTCGACCGGATTGCCGGCCTCGAGCTCGGCGCCGACGATTATATCAGCAAGCCGTTTAGCCTCGGCGAGTTCCTGGCCCGCGTGCGGGCGATTATGCGCCGCACCGAACGCCAGCCCCGCTCCATCAATCGCGAGGTGCTCGAAGCCGGTAGTTTGCGCGTCGATACCAGTAGCCGGCGAGCCTGGCGCGGTACCACTGAATTGACGCTGCCGCAAAAGGAATTCGATCTGCTGACGTGTCTTATTCGCAATCGCGGGATTGCGCTCTCGCGCGATTTGCTGCTCGAACGAGTCTGGGGGCTCGATTTTCTCGGCGATAGCCGTACGGTCGATGTGCATATTCGCTGGCTGCGCGAGAAAATCGAAGGCGATCCTGCACGCCCACGCTATATTCAGACGGTGCGCGGTGTTGGCTATCGCTTTGAGGTGCCCGTCGATGAAAATTGACACAGGAACCAGTGGTCTGACCAGGCGCACACGAAGAGTTGCGCGCGGTCTGACCTGACCGGTGGGCGCACGAGCGATCACCGTATCATCAGCGAACTTCCCGGCGCCCACCGGTCAGGTCGGTCGGTGCCAGCGGTGACAATAATCTGGTCAGAGAACTAGAGAACTAGAGAACTAGAGAACTAGAGAACTAGAGAACTAGAGAACTAGAGAACTAGAGAACTAGAGAACTAGAG
>DAOTUJ010000180.1:0-9060 GCA_034437175.1 Chloroflexaceae bacterium
GCTCCATCGCTCCATCGCTCCATCGCTCCATCGCTCCATCGCTCCATCGCTCCATCGCTCCATCGCTCCATCGCTCCATCGCTCCATCGCTCCATCGCTCCATCGCTCCATCGCTCCATCGCTCACTGCCCCGCCGGCCAGCTCACCACCATCTCGCGCTGGGCCGGGGTTTCCGGCGAAGGCCAGAGTGAGTTGGCGCTATTGCGCCGCAAGCGGGTCAACTCTTCCAGCGCGGCATCGCCGGGGTGACCGTGGCGTGCCAGGTAGCAGCCGATGACGGTGCCGGTGCGCCCGACACCGGCCATGCAGTGCAAATACACATGTTCGCCGTGCTCCAGGGCTGCGTCGATCAGGTCGAGGATCCGGGCCATGCCCTCAGTTGTCGCCAGACCCATGTCGCTGATCGGCAGGTTGTGGTAGAGCACTTGCTGCTCCCCGGCCATGCTGCGCAGGATGGGTACATAGCTGTGTCGGCCATGCTCGCCGATGCCGGTCAGATCGATGAACGTTCGCACCTCCATTGCCAGGAAGCGTTCGAGCCGGCGCCGGGTAGCCTGTTCATCGATCTCACCGGGATACTCGCCGGCCAGCAGGCGCCCCGGCACGACCCAGTATGAATTCGCGATCGGCACTGGCTTATGTTCGCTATCGGACACATTATCCTCCTCGGGTCAACAGGGTTGTCATGAAAACAAGGTAGACCAGCAGTGCGCTCAGCGCTGTGATATTCGTAATCGGCGTAACTGCACTGCCCCAGATCGCCCGTAGCAAGAACGATATCGCCAGCAACACCCAGACCAGCGAATGAAACCAGCGCAGCACAATATAACGAAAACTGCCCGGCGTCGCGCCACGCAAGCGATCCGCCGGCCAGTACCAGGCCCACATCAGCGCAACCAGCAGCGCAATCGCAACCCAGGCCATCCATGGCAATCCAAAAAACCGTCCCACGAGTATTTCCTTTATGTCTCACGCAGCCAGCGTTGGATGCCGGCTACCGCAGGACTCTTTCGCCTGCAGCAGCGCGGAATTGGCCATTTCTTTCATTTGTTCTGGCGGCAATGCCGCCAGAACAAATGAAAATATCGCTCCATCGCTCCATCGCCTCCCTCAGCCCAGTTGCTCCAGCACATACGCCACGCCCTCTTTGAGATTGGCGCAGGTCACCAGATTTTGCATATCGACGCCCAGGCGTACCAGCGTGATCGCGATCTGCGGCTGGATGCCGGTGAGCACCACCCGCGCCCCCAGCAAGCTCACCGCCCGCGTCGTACGCAGCAGCACATCGGCAACCTGCGTATCAACGAGGTTCACACCAGTAATGTCGATGATCACGATTTCGGCCTGGTAGCGTGCGACACCTTCCAGCAGTTGTTCCAGGATCTGTTGCGCCCGCCGATCATCGACGGCGCCGACCAGCGGTAGCACCAGCGCGCCGTCGATGATCGGCAGCAACGGCGTGGCCATGGCGCTGAGCATGGCCGACTGGCTGGCAATGATTTCTTCCTGATAGCGCAAACGCTCGGCGGCAATGTTTCGCTGGTGCATAGCAGCCCCGATCATGCTGGCCACACTTTCGAGCGCTTTGATTTCGACCGGCGCCCACATCCGGCGTGTCAGGCAATCATCAAAGCCGATGAAGCCCCACCACTGATTACCGGTAAAGACCGGTAAAATCGCCAGTGCCACAATGTCCTGAGCCCGCAAAGTATCTTGCTCAGTAGCAGGGAAATTGGCCACCAGGCCATAGATCGCACTGCCCTGGCTCAGCACATTTGCCCAGCGCGAAAAACCGGCTGCGCTATACGGCAAATCCTGGAGTTCCGGATTGTCCAGTTGCGGTTCAATATTGCCGGAAACCCACTCATAGCGCTGGCTCATCAGCAAGTTGCCCGCAGCATCGCGGCTATTCTCGAAAATGTACACCCGGCTGACCCCGGTAGCCAGCCCGATCAGACCGAGCGCGGTAGTAACGTGATCACCATCATCTTTATCACTGAAAAGTACATGCGCCGTTTCGCCGACCGCATCGAGAATTGAGTCGCGCCGAATCAGCAGTCGACGTAACTCGCGCAGCCGGGTTTCCAGATCATCTTGTGGAGTCTCGGGCGGTAAATCCATGCCTGAATCTGACCTTAATAGTGCAACTATCGACTGCAACAACCGTATTCACAAGCACATTTTGACAGAGATAGGGTGTAAAGCCCACGAGCTTTCGCCTTGCCGGAGACGGAAATAGCTGACGACGGCAGCCGAGTCATTGGTTGACCACCGCCAGAAAATACTCAACCGCATAGGTGCTGATCTGGCCACCCGGCCCCGGAACATTAAAATCAAAGCCATGGGTAGCCCATGGCAATTCTACCAGCAGATGTGGGCGATCCAGGGTGGCCAGCAACTCGGCCAGCCACCGGCTCGGTGAGGCCCGGTCGTAGGCCTGCGGCACCTGCTCCGGCGAACCGCCAAGGTAGGCCTCCAGCGTATCACGCGAGTCGATCACCAGCGGATTGGCCGGGTTGGCATAGCCGTAGCGTAGATCGACCGGCCCATAGAACGAGATCGCGCCACGAATAGCCGGATCATTGGCCGTGTAGGCGGCCGCCAGTGCCAACTGTGCGCCGGCTGATCGGCCCAGCAACACAATCCGCGCCGGGTCGATGCCACGTTCGGCGGCATTATTTTTGAGGAACTGTAGCGCCGCGAGCACATCCTCGCCGGCGGCGGGGTAGGGCCAGCGCGGCAGCAGCCGATAATTTATTGCCGCCACCGCATACCCTCGCGTCGCCAGGTAAGAATTTAGCGGCGCAAGCTGGCTGCTGTCGCCGCCCGACCAGGAACCGCCGTGAATAACGATCACCAGCGGCGCCCCACTCTCACGCGCTGCCGGGTAAAAATCCAGTGCCAGATCGCTTCCTGCCACCGTGGCATAAACCAGCCGACGTGACTCGACTGTCTCCCCATTTATGCCGCGCAGCAAATCGGCTGCGCTCAGCGGCGCACGGTTCAGGTCGACCGATCCAAAGGCCTGCTGTAACTCGGCGGGCAGGCGCTGCGCCAGCGGAATTGCCCGCAGCAGCGGCGATAACAGCAGCAAAATGCCGGCCAGCGCCAGCAGCGCCGCGACACGCCCGCGCCGGCTGCGCTGCCAGCCGGGCCAGAGCAAAAGCAAGCCGACCAGTGCCAGCCCATAGCCCCACTCGGTGGCCAGCACCGCCAGTTGCCAGAACAGAAACGTCGGCGCCGGCAGCAAGGCCAGCAGCGCCAGCAGAAAGAACAGCAGCGCAACAATCAGGCGCGGCACTTCGCCGCCGCGCCGGGTGGCGCTCGCAGTTCTGGCGGTAGTCTGTTCCATAATATGCGTACTATAACACGAAATTTTAACCGGATCGCCACAGCGGTGACGCCCCAGGGCCAGGTCAAAGTTCGGCAAACGATACCGCATAAAAAGGGTGCGTCGACTTTGACCTGGCCCTGGTGGCGCCCACCTCACGCACATGAATCACACAAATCCTGGTATAATACGCCGCGCACAACCGTCTGTTGCATAAATTATCAGTTCTCAGGAGGAGGACCCGCAAGCCATGGCTCGCTTTTCGCGACGTGATTTCCTGAAAGGCGCCGGCGCTACCGGTGCCGCACTCGGACTGACCACCTTCGGCCCGCGCTTGATCTTCGCCCAACCCGGTACGCCGGCTTTCCGGCTGCGCATCTTGCATACCAACGATCACCACGCTCGCATCGAGCCGGTCACCAGCGGCGACGAAATTGTGCACGGCGGTGTGGCTCGCCGCAAGACGATGATCGATGCGATTCGCGCCGAGGGCAATCAGAATCTGCTGGTGCTCGATGCCGGCGATGTGTTCCAGGGCACACTGTTCTTCAACCAGTACCAGGGCCTGGCCGATGCCGAGTTCTACCGCGCCATCGGCTATGACGTCATGACTCTGGGCAACCACGATTTCAACCTTGGTCCGGCCGCAACGGCCGCCTTCATCGATGCCGCCGGCATCCCGGTCGTCAGCGCCAATATCGGCACCACGCCCGATTCGCCGCTGGCCGGCAAAATCCAGCCGCGCACGGTGCTGACTATCGGCGGTGAACGCGTCGGCATCTTCGGCCTGACCACCGAGGAAACGCCGATCCTCAGCAGCCCCGGCAATACCGTCAGCTTCAGCAATCATATCGAAGCCGCCCGCGCCCAGGTCGCTGCCCTGCAGGCCGAGGGCGTCAACAAGATCATTGCGCTGACCCACATCGGTGTTACTTTCGACCGCGAACTGGCCGCCCAGGTGCCCGGTATCTCGGCCATCGTCGGTGGGCACAGCCACACCCCGATGGGGGCCATGCTCGAAGAGCCGGACGCCGATAACCCTTATCCCGAGATTACCCGTGATGCGGGCGGCAACCCGGTGGTACTGGTTTCGCAGGCCTGGGAATGGGGCCGCTGGCTGGGCGATATGAGCATCGACTTCGACGCAGCCGGCAACATCGTCCAGGTGATCGCCGATCCGAAGGAGGTCGCGCCGAGCATCACGCCTGATGCAAGCTTCGAGGCGCGCATCCAGGAGCTGCGTGGCCCGATTGACGAATTGATCACTACGCCACTCGGCAGCATCACCGTCAATTTAAATGCCGATCGCGGCGATGTGCGTACCCGCGAAACGAATATGGGCAACCTGATCGCCAATGCGATGCTCGAGGCGACTGCTTCGCAGGGCGTGGTGGCCTGCATCACCAACGGCGGCGGCATTCGCGCCGGCATCCCGGCCGGCAATGTCACGCTGGGCCAGGTGCTGGAAGTGCTGCCCTTCGGCAATACCCTGTTTGTGCTCGATCTGACCGGAGCGCAGATTCTGGCGGCGCTGGAAAACGGCGTCAGCCGGGTCGAAGATGTCTCGGGGCGCTTCCCGCAGGTTGGCGGCATGCGCTTTATGTGGAACCCGAACGCTGCTCCCGGCAACCGGGTGCGGCTGGTTTCCATCGGCGGACGCACGCTCGCTCCGAACGCGACCTACCGCATTGTCACCAACAACTTCGTGGCCACCGGCGGCGACGGCTATGAAAGCTTCACGCAGGCCGCCACTGCCTACGACACCTTCATCCTCATGGCCGATGTGGTCGCCGACTACATCCGGGCTCGCCCCGGCCTGAGCATCGGCACCGAGGGCCGCATCGCGCGCATCGGTTTCGGGGCAGCTACAGGCAGCAGATTCGCCGCCTGATGGCAAAGCTGGTTCCAGCTATCCTGAAGCTCGCGGATCCGCGAGCTTCATACCAGGTTCGGGTAAATATGTATCTATAGCGACAATAGCCGCATCAATGCGACGTAGGCCAGCACCAGCGCGCCGCCATACCA
Source organism: Chloroflexaceae bacterium (assembly GCA_034437175.1). Taxonomy (GTDB): domain Bacteria; phylum Chloroflexota; class Chloroflexia; order Chloroflexales; family Chloroflexaceae; genus DAOTUJ01. Next base: position 5,357 of record DAOTUJ010000180.1, read on the forward strand.
GCGCAAGGCCTTCGTCCGGCTTAAAACCAGAGCGACGAGCGCGATTATACCCAGCACGGGCAGCACAACAAAGAAAATCAGGTACCAGTAGCCGATCCGATCCGGATGGGAGCCTTCCAGAAACCAGGCTGCCAGCAGGCCGGCATTGATCGGTAGCCCGGCGAACATCAAGCCGTTGAGTATGGTTTTTGTGAATCCTTGCGGCATAATTGCCCGAAACGTAGGCCCGCAGCCCGAACCAGGCGGACAACCTGCGTGACAAAGAGGGGATATGCGCTTGTGGCGGATTGGCCGGTTACGCCGGCCAATCCGCCACCGTGGGACAAATACTAACGGGGTGTATAGACCAGCGGCAGATAAACCATCTCCGGCGCCGGCCCCAGGTCGGCGGTGAATCCGCCAATGGTTTCGCCGTCCAGTTGCACGGCCACTTCCACCCGGCTCTGGTCGCCGAAGCGGAAGTTGTCCGGCGGGTTCTGCGTCAGCCGGCTCGGGTTGGCCGCAAACCGCAAGCGTAGTTCAACCCGCTCGCCCGCACCCAGCACCTCCGGCGGCGGGTTGCCCTGCGGATCGACGATCTGCACCTGCCAGAAGGGATCGATGCCGTAGACAGTTGGTACCAGTTGCAAGTTGTGCGGCACCAGATCCGGGTTGCGCACCAGAATCGGCAGATCCAGCTCACTCAAATCAATAATGTCCGGTTCAACCAGGTTCACATTGCGCTGGCTGGTCTGGTCTGCGTAATTGGCCTGGCTCAGCGTCACCAGGACACAGCGATGCAGCGTTCCATCCGCATCCGGCGTCCAGTTAATGCAGTAGTCGTCGATGCTGTTCGGCGGCAAAGTGAACGATTGCGTGCCGACCGAGGTGAAGAAGATGCCCGCGCCGAAATCGGCGACGGCATAGTCGATGCTGACTTGCCGCGAAACGGCCAGCGGATTCTGGAGCTCGACGCAAATCCGGGCCGGCTGGCCGGCAACCGGCGGATCAGGGATGAAGCTGATTTCCGGCTCCATCCAGGGCGGGTCGACATCGGGCGGCAGATGCACCGGCGGCACATCCAGTTTGCGGATGCCGCCGATTAGATCGTCGTCAATCCAGCCCTGCACATCGATGTGGCAGGCCGTGCCGAGCGTAGCCGAGGCCGGTGGCGTCACCCGGAGTGTAGCAGTGCGGATCTCGCCCGGCGCCATATTCGGCAGTAACTCCGGCGAAACCGTCGCCGTCCAGCCCGGGCAGGTATTGTCGACCACCAGCCGCACATCGGCATTGTTCGCCGTCGGGTTGCCCACCGGGAACTCCAGTTCATCGGCTTCGCCCGGCGTCAGGTCCTCAGTCACATCCAGGTTGCGCTGGGTCACCACCCGCCGGCCATCTTCGCCGGTCACGACGATCTGGATGCAGTAGTGGCCCGAGGAAATCGGTGTGAAATCGGTGTCGACAATGGCATTGCCGTTCGGCGGGATCGTGACAACTTTCGAGGCGAACTGGTTGAAATTCAGGCCGATGCCAAAGCGGTTCGGGCTGACCTGGAAGGACACAGTCACGGTTTGCGGCTGGTTCGAGGCATTGCTCAGCTTGACCGAGATATTGCTGGGCTGGCCGGTGATCATGGGGTAGGGCGTGATCTGCACTTCGTCTTCGGCATAGGGCGGCTCATCGTTCGGGAAGCGGATCGGCGGACACTCGACCGGGTGCGATACCAGGTTGCTCTGCACGGGCGGCGCCACGCCGCTGATCAGGCGGGCCTGGTTATTCACACGCTGCTGGTTTACACACTGGGTGTCGGAAACCCGTACCCGGAAGGTTTTTGTCTGCGTCCCGGCGGCCGGCGTCACCGGCCAGACCAGCGCGCCGTCGGCGGTGGGATCGATGCCGTCGCTGGCGCTGCCCGGCACATAGATTGTATCGGGTGGAATGAAATCGATCAGCCGGCCGGACTCAGGATTCTCACACTGCGGGTCGTCGCTGAACACATAGTTGATGGTGTATTCGATGACATCACCCGGTGCCACCGGCGTGCCGGCCGGCGGATTGGCGATTTTTTCGACGGAGACACAGGGCTCGGGCGGTGCTTCCGTCGGCGGGCACTGGAAGGTGCGCGCATACTCGACGGCATTGAGGAAAAGATCCTCGCCTTCGCCGGTCATTTCCAGCGGATTGCCGCTGAAGCCCCAGAGATGCCGGCAGTTCTCGATGATCAGCGCGGCATGGTCGGGCGAGGGCGGCTCCAGGCCGATCGGTACCACGTCCGGCGGCAGCGACTCATCGTCATCCAGATAGATGCCGACTTCGTTGACCGGCTGGTTATAGACATTGACCGGGTCGGGGCCGATGCCATTGAAATAGGCCGCCGGCGCCGGCGCAGCCCGGATCACATCGGCTTTCGGGCCGTGCCAGCCATTCGGCCAGCCGATAAACAGCGCCAGCCGGCCGAAGAAGGCATAACCGCCTTCGCCCAGGCCCAGCACCGGCTTATTTGGCGCCGTAATCTTCGCAACCTGGTTCGCCGTCTGGCCGGCCAGCCCCCACTGGCTCAGGTAGCCGCTATCGTCGGCAATGATCGTCAGATCGTAGTTGTTGAAATCGGTGGCCAGCACACTGGCCAGCGGGATCAGATCGACCAGATAGCCATTGGCCGTCAGCAAATTGTAGAAACTGGTCGCCGCCGGCGTATCACCACGAAAGACATAGGCAATCGTGCCGACCTGCGGATCCGTGCAGACCGGGCTATCGAGCGTGGCGAGCTGCCAGCTACGCGGCTGGTCGAAGAACTGGTTGGACGGCCAGCCATAATCATCGCCGACGGCGCTGACCCAGTGATGGTAGGCGGCAATACCGAAAATCCGGCAATCGTTGATGAAGAAGCGCCCGGGCGTAATGCTATATTCGGCCGTTTCGCCATTCGCCGACACATCGGCAACTGCGGACCAGAAGGGATCGATGGAAGCATCGGCAATATAGCCATTGGCCACCCCGGAGCCGCGCAGACTGGTGGTATTGTTGCCGGCGATGCCGACACGCAGCGAATAATCATCTTGCCGGGCGAAGGTATAACTGCTGCCGTCGCCCTGCGGATCGAGGTACACCGACATGAAGCGTTCAGCGAAGGTACCGGGTTGAGCCTCGATGCAAACATACAACTGGTTGAAATCGTGCTGTAGATAAACCCTGCCGCTGGCATTAGCATCAGCGAAGGTCTGCACAGCGGCATCCGCATATTCGTCGCAGGAACCATCAAGATCGATTTCGGACTGGACACGAGGAATAGCCAGCACACCGTCAGGACGATTTTCCTGGGCCTGAATCGTCGGGGCAAAGGGACGTGGCACCAGAGCAACAAGTGCCACCAGGAAAGCAGGAATGGCCAGCCAAGCGCACAAACGTCGCATCGCAGAATTCATGACAGACTCCCTTGTGCTATCATTCTTGAAGCCGGACCATTGCAATCAAGCCTATGTACCGATGGGCATCACCTCACTTATTTTGTTCAATTGCGGTATTTCTTAGCGTACAATGCCGCAAAGCGTATGTCAATGTTCATGCAATATATGAACACTGACGGATAACAAATACTTGAACTAAGCGCTGCGCGCAGTGATGCCGTACCAGGGTCAAGCACTATGCGTTCCGATGGCCGTCAGAATCGCGGTTCATCGCTGTGCTACGATGGTCAGTATCTTGCATGCTTCGGTCATACGCGA
>DAOTUJ010000181.1:0-3469 GCA_034437175.1 Chloroflexaceae bacterium
AGTATTTTCTGTTTGCGTTACTCTGGGGCGCGTGGTATACGCTGGCACAGGTCTGGAGCCGGCGACGGTTTCAGGCTGTACTGCCAATCGGCCTGTCACTCGGCTTTGCCATGTTATTGGTATTGCCACCCCTGCTCCCACCCGCGTTGTGCCGGGTGAGCCGGCCATGCTAGGGCATTACGCCGGGTTTGCGCCGGCTACGTTTAATCTGGCGCAGGGGCGCTGGACGCTGGGCCATGGACGGTTACGACTGAGTGGTGGCTGTGGCACGCTCACGTTGCGATTGCGTGGTCCGGCTGGGCGGGAGGCACGCATCCAGGTGGCGGGCAGCGCTATCCGGGAACGGGTGGTGTTGAACGGCGAGCCGCAAGCGGTGGTGCTCTCGCTGGCGGATCAACCGGACTGTGCGGCGGCGCAGTCGGTGGTTGTGCATATTCAAAGCGAAACCGGCCTGCTGGATCTGGAGCACGCACCCTGGGCGGTCGGCGTGGCAGTGCTTGAGGCCGAGGTGAGATGACGCAGACGGATGTAACAACGTCGCGCCAGGAGCCGCATGTGACCCGCACCGCGCATCAGGCAGGTGAACAACCGGCGTGGCAGGTGCGTTCGCGCTTTGCGCTGCCCGCGATTGTGCTGGGGCTGTTTGTCCTGGCGCTGTTGCCGCGCGCCCTGGCGCTAGGGGATTTTGTGACGATTGACGAGGCGTCCAAATGGTTTGAACGCTCGGAGCGCTTCCAGCAGGCGCTGCTCACAGGTGATTATGTCAACACAAACCGAACCGGACACCCGGGTGTCATAACGATGTGGCTCGGTACGGCGGGTTTGCGGCTGCATGGGTGGCTGGCGGAAGCCGGCTGGATCGCTTCCGATGATCTGGCGGCCTACCGCACGCTGCTGCGGCTGCCGGTAGCACTTGTCACCGCCTTGAGCGTCGCGCTGGGTTATCTACTGTTGCGGCAGTTGCTTGACCGGCGGGTGGCACTGCTGGGGGCGCTCTTCTGGGCAACTGAGCCGTTTCTGGTGGCGCACGGGCAGGTGCTGCACCTGGATGGTCTGCTGACGGCATTTATGACCCTGGCACTGCTGGCGGCCCTGGTGGCATTCGTAGGGGACCGGGGAGAGGGAACAGAGGATTGGAGAACGACACCCGGACGGGAAGCGGACGCGCAGAAGCGCGTCCCTACCAAAAATATACGCCCCGTGCGCGGAGATACCCCGTTCCCCATCGCCAATCCCCAATCCCCAGTCCTCGGATACCTGGCGGGCTCGGCAGTGGTGGGGGGGCTGGCATTTTTGACCAAAGCGCCCGCAGTGCTGCTGCTACCGATGATTGGCTTGATCATACTGGTAGGTATCGTAAGAGCCGAGGGCCGAGAACCAGGAAGTGGGAAGCGCAAAGGAAGTAACCATTTGCCGGTCGGGTTGCGGGTTCTCGCTACCTGGTGCTTCTTTTTTTGCGCCTGGTGCCTGGTTGCGCTCCTGATCTGGTTGGCGCTCTGGCCGGCGACCTGGGTGGACCCGGCCAGCGCAGTGATGAGCGTGGTCAACGAGGTCATCGACAACGGCGGCGCACCGCACAACACCGGGAATTTCTTCTTTGGGCAGACGGTTGATGATCCGGGGTCGCTCTTCTACCCGGTGGTTATTGCGCTACGCCTGACCCCCTGGACGCTGGTGGGCCTGCTATTGGCGATTGTTCTGGCCCTGCTTCCGGGCCGACATGCGGATGCGCCACAGCGCACCGCTGCCGGCAAAGGCCGCTCCTGGCGCACTCTGTTCCGGCGTGGGGAGAAGTCATCTGCTACCCTGGGACTGCTGCTGGTCTTCGTGCTGCTCTTCACCCTGTTTATGACGATCCCACCCAAGAAGTTTGACCGCTATGTATTGCCGATCTTCCCGGCGCTTGCAATCCTGGCAGCAGCCGGCTGGATCTGGTTGCTTGATTGGGTAGTAGCGCGCTGGCATATTAGAACGTTAGAACGTTGGAATGTTAGAACGTTGGAACGACTCGCATGGATCGGGGTAATTCTGCTGCTGGCGGCGAATCTGGCCTGGTATCATCCCTACAGCTTTGCCTACTACAATCCCCTGCTGGGAGGCGGGCCGGTTGCCGCGCGCACCATTCCGGTCGGGTGGGGCGAAGGCTATGAGCAGGCGGGCGCATTTATCGCGGCGCAGTTCAACGGGTGCGAACGTCCAGTCGCCTCCTGGTTTGGGCCGGTGCTGCACCATTTTGTCTGCACGGAGGTCGTGCCGCTGAGCGAGATGAGTGATGCCGGGTATGCGGTGCTCTATATTGATCAGTTGCAGCGCAATAACGAACCGGAGGCGATTGAGCAGTTGTATGGCAAAGTGCCGCCGCTCCAGACTGTCCAGATCCATGGGATCGAATATGCCTATGTTTACCAGCTTGCGCCGCCGGTGGCACATCCGCTGGCGGCCGATTTTGGCCCGGCGATCCATCTGCGCGGGTATGATCTGGATGTGGGAAGTGTGCGGGGCAGCAACACGCTCACGCTGACGCTGGAGTGGGAAACACATGCACCGCCGGAGCAGGACTATATGCTCTTTGTGCATCTGCTTGACCCGGACGGCAAGCGGGTAGCGCAGGTTGATGTGCCACCGGGGGGACAGCATCTGCCGACCAGCATCTGGCAGCCGGACCGCTATCTCTCGCTGGAGCAGCCACTCCCGCTGCCGGCGGATCTGGCGGCGGGCAACTACTGGATCAGCCTGGGCATCTACGCTCCAGAGACCTTCGCCCGCCTGCCGTTGCAGGGGCCGACGCCACCCGATGCGCCATCAAATGGCCCCGATGCGCTGCTGATTGGGCCGGTGGAATTGCCGGTGGGTGCCGAATAACGTAACGACGCGTAACACTATTTTTGCCACAGAGGGCACCGAGGACACTGAGGTTGGGGCATGTGCCATAGCAGGGCAGTGGGTTCTGTTTTGCTAGAATGCACCGTTTTTGCCACCGAGGGCACCGAGCACACCGAGGGTAGCAGTGTTTGCCTGCATGTTCCCGGCTCACTCTCCCCGCATTTGCCGCAGTTGCGCCTCCAACTCGTGCAGGCGTGTCTCAGCCGCCTGCGCCCGCGCTTCGGCCTCGGCACGGGCCTGCGTTTCGGCCTCCAGGGCTGCGCGTAGTTCGGCATAGTTCCCCAGCGGCTGACCCGCCTCGTCGTAGCAGACGATCTCATCAGCCATGGTCCCCAGCCAGAGGCGCACCGGTTCCAGCCAGAGCCGGCCATATTCATTCGGTCATAGCGGTTGGTAGATTCCCTCTTGCAAACGGTATCCCAGCAGACGCACACCGGACTGCCGGCGGGTTTTCACCGCATCGACTTCAATCGCGTAGGAGCCATCGGGGCGCTCGTGTCGCACGTAACGCCAGCCATATCGGAAGGGATCATTCGGGGAGGCGGCAGCGGCTGCCGGTTGGGTTGCCTGGCTCTCTGCGCTGGTT
>DAOTUJ010000182.1:0-118797 GCA_034437175.1 Chloroflexaceae bacterium
AGCACACCCAGTACTTCGAGATGTGGACCCATCCCGAGGGGCCGATCGGCGAGAACTACTACGCCTACCAGATCGGCGATGTCTTCGTCGTCTCGATGAACGTCTCGCGGGTCTGGCGCACCTGGAACGCAACCGACAACGACCGCGGCAAGTTCACCGAGATCAAGAGCGAACTGGCCAATCCTGACAACTGGGGCTTCGGCGACATATGGTTCGAGCATTTTCACGAAGGTTCGGAGCAGTACGAATGGCTTGAAGATGTTGTCGCCAGCGAAGAATTCCAGAATGCCGAGTACCGCATCGTACTGGCGCATCAGACCATGTTCGGCCTGGGCGACAACACGCTACCGGTGATGGCCGACCGGGTGATGAATATCGCGTACCAGGACGGCCAGGAAGTCGCGACGAAGAGCTTCACGCTGCCGTTGACGCCGGAAGAGTGGGCCGCTGAAATTGAACCTGTTCTCGACGATATCCAGAGCATCCGCTACGAATACCCGCTGGAAGAAGACATCTGGAAGAACGACATCGAACCGCTGCTGCTCGCCAACAACGTAGACATGGTGCATGTCGGCCATTCGCACGTCTGGAACCGGGCCAGAGTCGGCGACATGCATTACCTGGAGACCTCGAACGTCGGCAACACCTTCGGCGGCTACTTCGGCGATGCCGCGGGCGTGGTTATCCGGCGGGCGAGTTGGGCCGGGGCGTTCTGGGATCGCCTGAGCGAGCCGGATTCGCCCTGGAACTTCCGCGATTATCCGAGCTTCAACGACCCGCACAATCGCCTGCCGATCTACCCGAGCATCTTCAACCCGATGCGCGAGATGGACGGCGCCGAGCGCGACCTGCCCTACGTCGCCAGCAACAATATCACCGTCTTCAGCGTGCTCGATACCGGCACCGGCACGGTGAGCAGCTACGCCTTCGATGTGCGCGACCCGGACAGCGAGGTACGCAAATTCGACGAGTTCGCGCTGGCCGACGATCCCTTCCGAGTGCAGCCCTACCAGCAGAACCCGACCAGTGAAGGCGTGACCATCACCTGGTTCACTGAGGAAGACCGGCCCGGTACCCTGGAAATCAGCGGCGGCGACCTGGACGCCACCGAGACCTATACCAGTACCCCCGAATTGATGGTGGAACTGGAGTATTCCGAGTTGGAAATCGAGCAGTTCGACCAGTTCCCGGACATGTACGCCAACCGCAATTACAAACACAGCATCACCGTGACCGGCCTGACGCCGGGGACGGCATATGACTACGCGGTGACTGTCGGCGACGTGACATTGAGCGCGACCTTGCAGACCGCGCCGGCCACCGACACGAGCGAGCCGATTCGCTTCATCGTCATGGCCGACTCAGAGACCGATCCCGCGGGTCGCACCACGCGGCGCGTCTGGGGCGACAGCGCAGCTGCACCGGCCGCGCAGGACTCGGGCAGCGCCGGGCGCCCGGCGAGCATGCCGCAGACGCGCGCCGGAAGCGATTTCTACCTGGCGACAAAGCAGCAGGGCTACGCCCAGAACCTGGCCATCGTCAAGCAGCGTGAGCCGGACTTCCTGGTGATGCCGGGCGACCTGGTGCGGGGTGGCGGCTACCAACGGGCCTGGGACGAGTTCTTCCGCCACAATGCGGGCGAGTTCGACAATCCGCTGAGCTACTTCCCGCTGTTGCCGGCGCTGGGCCACTGGGAGAACTCCGGCGAACGCAACGGCGGCTACGATCCGGCGGCGGTGCAGGCGGCGCGCCAGAAGTACAAAGCGTACTTCGACAATCCGCCGAACAACAATCCGGAGCACCAGGATCTGTACTACCGTACCGACTACGGCCCGGTGACGATCATCACGCTGGATTCGAGCAACGGCCTGCCGGATGGCCAGCGCGAATCGCGCAATGGCCGGTCGCCCTCCAATTTCGATACCCAGGAGAATATCAGCGCAAGAAACTACCCTGGCAACGACCTGGTCGACTTCAACGAGGGTTCGGAGCAATGGATCTGGGCCGAAGCGCAAATGGAAGCTGCCCGTGAGCAGGGGCAAATTATTTTCGTGCAGTTCCACCACGCACCCTACAGCAGCAGCGTGCATGGCTACCCGATGAGCGACCCGAACAGCAGTGGGCAGAGCGGCACACCGATGCGAGCCTACTCGCCGCTCTTCGAGCGTTACGGCGTGGTCGCGGTGTTCAGTGGGCACGGCGAGCTCTTCGAGCGTTCGACGGTCAATGGCATCCACTACTACGATGTAGGCGTGGCCGGCGATGGGTTGGGCGGGCCGGAGGCACCGGAGTTCGCCGAGGCGAACAATCCCTTCAGCCAGTGGCTGGCCCACTACGACAAGCGCGAGTTCTGGGAGGGCAACCGGCTGATCCGCGGCGGCAAGCACTACGGCCACCTGGAGGTCAACGTCACGCCGAATGGAGACGGCAGCTTCACCGTAACCATAACGCCGGCCTATGCCTTCCCACTGAACGAGAATTTCGTCATCACCGGCTGGGAGCGGCGCGAATACTACGACGAAGTCACGGTAGAAGTTTCCCTGGAGGAATCGGAGGAATAAGCGCTCGGCGCCGCGCCGGGCTAAAAACGAGGTATCGTGAAAAAATACGGGGTTCTTTTGCTGCCAACCAGCAAAAGAACCCCGTATTTCATCTTTGCTTATTGCTTCCACTTGATGCTACAGCCGACGCTGGGCTTCTGGTCGGAATTGGGGGATTGGCCGGCGAGGACGGCATCGATGGCGGCGCGCAAGTCATGGCCATTGACGGGGGCATCGTTGCGCGGGCGGCTATCGTCGAACTGGCCACGGTAGGCCAGTTTCAGCCGGCCATCGAAGAGGAAGAAATCCGGTGTGCAGACGGCGCCATAGGCGCGGGCAACATCCTGGCTCTCATCGAAAAGGTAGGGAAAGCTGAAGCCCAGTTCTTCGGCCTGGGCCTTGAGCGAGAGCGGCGCATCGTCGGGATAGTTTTCGGCATCGTTGGAGCCGATGGCGACAATGCCGAGACCGGCGGCGGCATACTCATTGGCGAGGCGGGCCAGTTCCTGTTGCACGTGCTTGACGTAGGGGCAATGGCGGCAGAGGAACATCACCAGCAAACCGGGCTTGTCGGCATAGTCGCTCAGGCTGACCGTTATACCGCTGACGACATCGGGCAGGCTGAAATCGGGGGCAGCTGTACCGAGCGCCATCATCGTCGATTCGACCGGGGGCATAAGGTTCTCCTTTTCTGTGTTACTTCCGGTACCATTACGGTAGCCGGTTTCGAGCGAGGCGTCAAGGGGTTGTTCCGAACTGCCGCCCGGCAGCATCCCAAAAATCGGGGGTGAGCCGCCCGGCAGAGCTGCTTTCCAGCGAAACACGATGCGTTCGGGATGGCCGGATTGGCTGCCGTCAACCCGTCATTCCGAGGGACTAATGGCCGACGGACCAGTGGGCTGGCCAGAAACTGGAAATACGTTTCTGAGGAGTACCCGATGAACCTGGGCCGGTGATACCGCGAGCAACCCGTGGCGGTCATTCTGAGCCGGAGCGCCGCGGAGACGAAGAATCCCGGACAAGTTTCTTGAGAATGAACGTGAGGAATCCCGGCGTGCCCTCGCATTTCTTGCGGTATCACTGGCCCACCAGGTCATCAGGTACTCGGGGTAATAGACGTGTCGTTTGCCGGACGTTGACGTGGATCTGGGGGCAGATTCAAGGGATAAGGGTCAGAAGATATTTGGCGTCGTGGTTGCCTGAAACCAGGTGAAAGCGTGGAGCGGGAGACGAGACTCGAACTCGCGGCATTCAGCTTGGGAAGCTGACGCTCTACCAACTGAGCTACTCCCGCCCGCGTTGCTGGCTGAGCAAAAGTATAGCACCCCGGCTGTGGCGTGTCAACGGCGAAAAGAGAGAAAGAGAGATGGGTGTGCCGAACAGTGCTGCCGGTGCGCCGGAACCCGCTTCCGGGAAGCTTCGTCTGACGAGCAGCGGGCGGCCGCTGCGGGTGCTGCGCGTCTGATGCCACTGGCAGCAGCGCGGCCAGCTTCCCGGAAGCTGGCCCCGCCGGGGTCTTTGGGCAGCACTGTTCGGCACACCCAAGAGAGATATGAGAGGTATCGAGACGGTCAGGCCGTCTCGATACCTCTTACCAATTCGAATTGCGGATTCCGCATATCGACAACCGTTCTAGCCGATACGAACGCCACATCGAGGCTCGTCACTTGTCACTCGTCACTTGGTATCTCATATCTCTTCTCTCTCACGAGGTATGAATGATTTGTTGATTTGCTCCAGGCCCTGCTGGAGGGTCGCTGTCGTCGTCACCTGGCGGCTGTCGAATTGCAGTGCCACCAGAGACTGGGCGACTTCAGGGTGAATACCAACCAGCAGGACGCGTGTGCCAAGCAGCCGTGCCGCCTGCACGACTTCGATCAAGCCGCGGGCCACAGTTTCGTCGATAACCGGGACGCCGGTGATGTCGATAACCAGGTGATGCACACCGTTCCGTTCCAGGCTGTGCAGGGCGCGATCTTGCAGGGTGGCCAGGCGTTCGGCATCGAGTTTGCCGACCAGTGGTACAACCAGCGCATCGCTGGTGATGGGCAGCAGTGGCACGCTGAGTTCGCGCAGGGCCTGGTCTTTGCGCGCATTCTCAGCCAGCAGGCGCTGCTGTTCCTGGTTGCGCTGTTCGAGATTGTGCAGGGCGGCCTGGAGTTCGACGGTGCGGCGGGCAACTTCGGTTTCGAGGCCGGCCTGGCTGGCTTCAAGCTGGCTTTGTGCTGCCTGTGCGTCCATGAGGAGCGTTCGATTCCAGGCGTGGGCCTGGTTCAGTACCAGCAAGATGACGCCGGCCACCACAATCGCTGCGGCACTGGCCAGCGGATCGAGCGGTGGGCGGGCGGTAATCAGTGGATGAATGTATGGCGCCAGCACGATCAGGCTGATGCTGATCCAGGCCCAGCCGCTCAGCAGGCGCAAGCGCAGGTTGTCGAGATAATCAAAGACCGCGCTGATACTGAGCAGCGTTACCAGCGCCATGGCGGTGGGGAATAGCGGTTGCACCATGGCGGTCGCCAGAGCGTACAGGCTGCCGCCAATCGCGATCAGCAGGGCGGCAGCCGCCAGGCGATTGCGTCGCACCAGGACATAGCTCCCGATAGCTATCAATGTACCGCTCAGATCGATGCTGGTAGTGAACATGACAGTCGGATGCGGTTCGCTCAACAGCCATACCAGGTTCGCGGTGAAAAACGACGCCAGCACCAGGATGCTCCAGCTGAGAAATCGGATGAAACGCTGCTGATGTTGCAGCGCTCGGGCTGCCTGCAAATCTGCGACCACTGCTGCCTCCTTGAACGCCGGTTTTGTCAAATTCCCGTTAATGATACCACGCCGATTTGTCAGCCGGTAGGATCAATGCTATGCTCTACTGTCAATTACATGACTTACGCAATCGGCGTTGGATGCTGGCCGCATCAAGGCTTTTTCGCCTGCGGCAGCAAGGAAATGACGGTCTTTTTCCGCCCTGCCGGAGGCGAAAAACGGCATGGCGCGGGGCGACCGCGTAACTTGTGTCAATATGTAGGTATCTGTAAGGTCAGCCTGGCCGGAGCCTATGCTTCGTCCCTACGGCGGAAACCATGAAAATTCTGGCCTCGTTGAATCCTGAACAACACGCCGCGGTGACGGCGCTGGTCGGGCCGGTGCTGGTGCGTGCCGGCGCCGGCAGCGGCAAAACCCGCGTGCTGACCTTGCGGATTGCCTATCTAATCGCCGAGCAGCAGGTGCGCCCGGAGAGTATTCTGGCGCTGACCTTCACGAACAAGGCGGCAAAGGAGATGCGCGGGCGGCTGCGCGAATTGCTCGGCAAGCAGGTGCGCGGCCTGAGCAGCGGCACCTTTCACGCCGTCTGTGCGAAAATTTTGCGCACCGAGATCGCCGGGCGGATCGGTTCCTACACGGCGGATTTTTCGATCTATGCCGCCGACGAGCAACTGCAACTGGCGACCGAGGCGCTCGCTGCCGCGACTGAGCGCCCGCCCATGCTGCTCGAAGCCGGCGACGTGTTGCGCAGCATTTCGCGGGCCAAAAGCCGTTTGCAGACACCCCGGCTCATGGCGCGTTTTGCCGCCGATCCGCTGGAGCGGTTTATGGCCGGCTGCTACCGGCGCTACCAGACGGCGCTGGCCCGCGCCAATGCGCTTGATTTCGACGACCTGATCCGGCTGGCGCACCAGTTGTTCAGCGAACACCCCGAAGTCCTGGCCGCATACCAGGCCCGCTGGCGGCACCTGCTGGTCGACGAGTACCAGGATACCGACCCCGGCCAGCACGCCCTGATCGAACTGCTGAGCCGCCCGGCGCCCGAGAATGGCCAGTGCCGCTCGCTGTTCGTCGTCGGCGACGGCATGCAGTCGATCTATGGGTTTCGCAACGCCGACCACAACATCATCACGCGCTTTGCGCAGGATTTTCCGGCGGCGCACGTGATTGAGTTGCGCACCAATTATCGCTCGCGCCAGCCGATCCTCGATGCGGCCTATGCGGTGATTCGCCACAGCCGGGTAGTGCCGGCCATGGATCTGCAGGCGGCCGGCGGATCCGTGAGCGATCCGCGCAACCCGCCGCTGTTGATCAACGAGGCGAAAGATGGGCGCGACGAGGCGGCGCAGGTGGCACGCGGCATCAACGAGTTGAGCCGCCAGGGCCGCCGGTTGAACGAGATTGCGGTGCTCTACCGCACCCGGCATATGAGCCGGCTCTTCGAGAGCGCGCTGCGCCAGGCGCGCATTCCCTACAAAGTGCGCGGCTCGGTGGGCTTTTTCGACCGGGCGGTCGTGCGTGATGCGCTAGCCTATTTGCGCTGCGTCGCTAACCCGGCTGATAATTTGAGCCTGACGCGGATCGCCAATTTGCCGGCGCGTGGGCTGGGCGGCCAGGCGATGGCAAAGCTGGCCGCTTTTGCGGCGCAGGACAGCATGCCCATCAGCGCGGCGTTGAGCCAGCCGGCAGCCTTGCGGGCCCTTTCGCCAAAGGCTGCTGAGGGTGCGCGCCGGCTGAATGGCCTGCTGCAACGCTGGCGCCGCTTCGCCGACAGCGGCGTGCCACCGGGCAATCTGCTGGCCGATGTGCTTGAGCAAAGTGGCTATGCCGCCGCCCTTGAGCAGCGCCTGCAAGCCGAAGACCTGCCCGACGCCCGCGCCCATCTCAGCGAATTGATCACTGCCGCCGAAGAGCATACCTTGCTGAGCGATTTTCTGCAAGAAGTGGCGCTGATCACCAGCGCCGACGAAAAAGATGACGAGCGCGAGCAGGTGCAACTGCTGACGATCCATGCTGCCAAGGGTCTGGAGTGGCCTTTCGTCTTCGTGACCGGCCTGGAAGAAGGCACCTTGCCGCACGAACGCAGCCTGGGCAACGCCGAGGGTCTCGAAGAAGAGCGCCGGCTCTGCTATGTGGCGCTGACCCGCGCCGGCGAACGGCTGCTGCTCTCGTGGACCGCCGGGCGCAACCGCAGCAAAACCGGTCGTCCCTCGCGTTTCCTCGACGAAATCCTGGCCTACGGGCGGGAGAGGAAGCGTTGAAGCGAGAGAGCGTTGGAGCGTTGGAGCGGGGGAACACGATGCAGTCCCTCGCTCCCTCGCTCCCTTAACGCAACGCGTCATCTTGACACGCTCCGATGGCATTGTTATAATGCCCTATGACGCAGTGTGTAATATGTGAAATGCACAACAACTAACCGGCCGATGAGCGCGGTTGCTTGCGTGTTGGCAGCTTTCCCACCCTGATAAAGTAAAGGAGTTCCAATGAAGGAAGTCGTGATTGTAGATGGCGTACGTACCCCTTTCGGCACGTTCGGCGGTGCTCTGCGCTCGCTAACGGCTCAAGATCTGGGTGTGATCGTCACGAAGGCGCTTCTGGAGCGCACGGAACTCGACCCTGCCACGATTGACGAGGTGATCTGGGGTTGTGTGGGCCAGGGCTCGGATGCGCCGAATATTGCACGTGTCATTGCGCTGAATTCAGGTATTCCCCTCCACGTCACCAATTACACGGTCGCCCGCAACTGTGCCAGCGGCATGCAGAGCGTTGTCAATGCGTTCCAGGCGATTCAGATGGGCGAAGGCGAAACCTACCTCTGTGGCGGCACCGAGAGCATGAGCAACCTGCCCTACGTCAACCGCGATATGCGCTGGGGCAAGCGCATTCAGCACTCAATGTTTATTGACGCGATGTGGGAAGGCCTGACCGACCCGGTCTGCAATCAGTTGATGGGAACAACCGCCGAGAATCTGGCCGAAGAATTCGGTATCAGCCGCGAAATGCAGGACAAATTCGCCATCGACAGCCATAAGCGCGCCTTCAAAGCCACCCGTATGGAGAAGTTCAAAGACGAGATTACGCCGGTAACGGTGCGCAAAAAAGTGGCCGGCAAAGAAGTTGAGCCCGACATCATCAGCGAAGATGAGGGCATCAACGTGGCGCTGAACGTGCAGACGCTGGGTATGTACCCGACCATCTTCAAACAAGAGAACGGCACAGTGACGCCGGGCAATGCTTGCGGCACGAACGACGGCGCCTCGCTCTGCCTGGTGATGAGCCGCGAGCGGGCCGAGGCGCTGGGCTACCGGCCGCTCTGCCGGGTGGTTTCCTATGCCTGGGCCGGTTGTGAGCCGCAGCGCATGGGCATCGGGCCGGCGCTGGCGGCGCCCAGGGCGCTGGAAAAAGCCGGGCTTAGCAAGAGCGATGTCGATCTCTGGGAGATCAATGAGGCCTTCGCCGCTCAGATCATGGCCGTCGAGAAGCAGCTCGAAATCGATCACAAGAATGTCAATGTGAATGGCGGGGCGCTGGCACTCGGCCACCCGGTAGGCGCATCAGGCAACCGGGTAATCCTGACGCTAGCGAAAGAGTTGCAGCGCCAGAACAAACGCTTCGGCGTAGCGGCGCTCTGCATCGGCGGCGGCCAGGGCGGCGCAGTAGTCATCGAGCGGATTTAGTGGAAAAACCAGCGAACCGTTTGCGAATTGCATTCTGATGCCGCTACGATGCATTGCTGCTGCCAGTTCAACCTGTTTTGAGCGTTGCTGAAGGCAAGGCGAAATGGCGAAAGTACGAGTTTGATGGGCAAACTACGGAAAAGGCTGGCCCTGCTGGCCCTGGGAATTGCGGCGGCCTGGGGATTGCGGCGCCGTGAGCAGATTCTGGCACGCCTGTTGCGGCTGCCGGCGCCGCTGTATCGGCCGCTGGCCAGTCGTGGCCTGGCAGTGCCCATGCTCGACGGTGTTATGTTGCTGGCCGATCATTATTACCCGGCGGCCGGTGGCGATTTTCCGACCATTCTGGTGCGTACGCCCTATGGCCGTTCGAGCGACCTGGGCTTGCTCGGGCCGTTCAACGACTGGTTCTATCAGGCGTTTGCGGCGCGGGGCTATCACGTCATTGTGCAATCGGTGCGCGGGCGTTTCGGCTCGGGGGGCGTATTTGATCCTTTCATCAATGAAGCGGACGATGGGCGTGCCACGCTGGAATGGATCGCGGCGCAGCCCTGGTTCAATGGCGCGCTGGCCATGTGGGGGCCGAGCTATATGGGCTATGTCCAGTGGGCCGTTGCCGCCGATACGCCGCCCTACCTGCGGGCGCTGATGCCGGCGATTACCACGGCGCGCTTCGGGCGCATGTTTTACCACGAGGGTGTGTTCGCCCTGGAAGCGGCGCTGCGCTGGATCTATTTGCTGAATATGATGCCGGGTGACCATAATTTCCTTGATTTGAAGGCGATGTACCGGGTATTGCCCTCGCGCCGGCCGCAGGCGCTGCTGAACGCGATGAATACCCTGCCGGCACAGGACGTCGATACGGCTGCACTCGAGTACCCGGTGCCATATTACCGGGACTGGTTACACAATCCTGATCTGAATGCACCCTTCTGGCTGCAACGCGATCAGGCGGCCGGGCCGGTCAAAACCGAGGCGGCAGTACACCTGGTGGCCGGCTGGTACGACATGTTTCTGCACGCGCAACTGGCCGATTATGCCGCGCTGCTGGCCGCCGGGCGGCGACCTTATCTGACGATCTATGCGAAACATCATCTCGCTCCGTCGCTCACTGTCGCTGCGCTGCGCGATGGCCTGGCATGGTTCGCCGGCACTTTGAAAAATGAACCGGAGCAGATTCGCCGGCGCCCGGTGCGAGTGTACGTGATGGGTGCGCACGAATGGCACGAGATGGATTTCTGGCCGCCACCGGCGCAGATCACGCGCTATTTTTTGAACCCCGGCGAACGGCTCAGTCTGGAAAAAGCAGCCGTGGCCGCCGCACCGGCACATTATCGCTACGACCCGGCCAATCCGCCACCGGTAGTCGGTGGCCCGCTCTTTCATCGTGGGGCCGGCAAACGCAATCAGTGGCAGATCGAATTGCGGCCCGATGTACTGGTGTATACCAGTGAACCGCTCAGCGCCGACATCGATGTGATCGGGCCGGTGCGACTGGAACTCTTTGTACGCTCCAGCCTGGCGTACACCGATTTTGTCGGCCGGCTCTGCGATGTCTTGCCCGATGGGCGCTCGCTGAACGTCTGCGATGGCATCTACCGGGTCGAACCGGGCAAAGGCGAACCCCAGGCCGACGGCAGCCTCAAGCTCGACATCGATCTCTGGGCGACGGCGCAGCGATTCAAGCGTGGCCATCGCATTCGCTTGCAGGTGGCCAGTGCGGCGCATCCACGCTGGATGCGCAATCTGGGTGGCGGCGAAGCAATCGCCGATGCGCGCCGGATGCAAGTCGCCGAACAGACTATTTATCACGACGCCGATCATCCCTCGGCCCTGGTGCTGCCGATCGTCGACCAGCAGGCTCTGGCCGAACTGGCGAGAGAAATGGAATAGGATTTTTTGCCGGTTCCGGCAGCAATGCTGCCGGAACCGGCAAAAGAAAAAACTTCCACCCTGCCGGAGGCGAGAAAACCCTTCGCGGTGCGACCGCGTAACGCATAATGAACGTGGGGCCTGGCCCCATCAACAACGGAGGATCTATGTATATCTTCAAAGCTGCGGTGGTTGGTGCCGGTGCCATGGGCGGCGCCATCGCCCAGGTGATCAGCTATGCCGGCCTGCCGGTAGTGCTCAAAGATGTTGACGAAACAGCGGTTGAAGCCGGCATCGACCATGCCCGCGCTATTTACCAGGAGCGCGTCGACAAAGGCAAGATGACGGCAGCCGATATGGCGAACAAGATGATGCTGATCGAAGGCAGTACCAGCTACGAAGGCTTCGACGATGTCGACATCGTGGTCGAGGCGGTGCCCGAGAAGATGGCGATCAAGCGCCAGGTGTTTGCTGAGCTCGACAAAGTCTTGCCGCCCGGTGCCGTGATTGTCAGCAATACCAGTGCGCTGCCCATCAGTGAGATGGCGGCCGCCACCGAGCGCGCCGACCGCTGCGCCGGCCTGCATTTCTTCAATCCGGCGAATGTGATGAAGCTGGTCGAAATTGTCCCGGCTGAGCAAACGACCCCTGAGACGATCGAAGATGTGATGGGTTTTGCTCAGACACTGCGCAAGATCGCGGTGGTGGTGAAGGAATGCCCGGGCTTCCTGGTCAACCGAATTCTGGCGCCCTACATGGGTGAGGCAGTGTTTGCCTTGCAGGAAGGCGCCGCCGGCGCCGAAGAGATCGACGAGGCGATGCAGCGCTATGGCTGGCCGATGGGGCCGCTGTCGCTCGGCGACTTTGTCGGCATCGACATCAGTGCCGACGTGGCCGAGACGCTGGAAAAGGCTTATGGCGAGCGCATGAAAGCGCCGAAATTGCTGCTCAAACTGGCCGAAATCGGGCGCCACGGCCAGAAAACCGGCATCGGCTTCTATGCCTATAGCGTCGAGCCCGAGCAGAGCCTCGAATCGCTGATCGAGGCGGTCGGCGCACGCGATCCCGCGAGCAAGTTCAGCGAAGAGCGGCTCATGTACGCCATGATCAACGAGAGCGCCCGCTGTGCTGAAGAGGGCATCGCCGCGCTGCCCGATATCGATACCGCTATGATCGCCGGCACCGGCATGATGGTTGAAGAAGAGCGGATTGGCCCGCTGGCGCTGGCCGACCGTATCGGGCTCGATACGATCCTGGAGGGCTTGAAGCAGTTTGCAGATCAGTACGGGCCACGCTTCGCCCCGGCCAGAATCCTGGTCGACAAAGTCGCCGCCGGCGAGACCGGCGTTTCGCAGGGCCGCGGCTTCTTTGAGTACAGCTAAACGGTAGCGGGCGATGGTCGCCTGCATCAACAGGAGGAAACATGTCTGAATATCAGTTCCTGAAGCTCAATGTGCAGCATAAAGTCGGCGTCCTGACGATTGAGCGCCCGCCGGTAAATGCGCTGAGTGTCGATGTGCTTAAAGAGCTCGACCGGATACTAGACGAAATCGTGGCCGGCGGCGAAGTCAAGGCACTGGTGTTGACCGGGGCGGGCCAGCAAGTTTTCGTGGCCGGCGCCGACATCAATACTTTTGCCGAGCTTGGTAGCCTGGGCGACGCAGCCGCCGTGATGCAAGCGGCCACTGATTATTTGAAGACCGGCCAGGATATTTTCACAAAACTGGATCAGTTGCCGATCCCGACCATTGCGGCCATCAATGGCGCGGCGCTGGGTGGCGGCCTGGAGCTGGTGCTGGCCTGTGACATGCGCATCGCCGCCGACAACGCCCGGCTGGGTTTTCCCGAGATCAACCTGGGCATTATGCCGGGCTGGGGCGGCACCCAGCGCCTGCCGCGGCTGGTCGGCGAGAGCCGGGCTTACGAGTTGATCCTGACCGGCGACACGGTTCCGGCGCCGCAGGCGCTACAGATGGGCCTGCTGAACAAAGTCGTGCCGGCACAGCAGTTGATGCGCGAGAGCCAGGGTCTGGCACGCAAGATCGCTGAGAAGAGCCGCATCGCTACGCAGGCCGCGCTGCTGGCGATACCGGGCGGCGCCGGCTTGCCGCTCCAGGAAGGGCTGGCGCTCGAACTCAAGCAGTTCGAGGCGCTGATTGCCAGCGAAGACATGCGCGAGGGTGTTTCGGCCTTCGTCGAGAAGCGCAAGCCCGAGTTCAAAGATAAGTAGTGTGACTTGCGCAGTCGGCGATGGATGCTCAAGCCGCAATGGCTTTTTGGCCTGCGGCAGCAAGGAAGTTACCTTCTTTTTCGTGTGATTTTATAGTTTAGTCCGGTTATTTACCGTATCGTAAGGAGAATATCATGGAGTACGAGCACACTGAAGATATCAAGATGCTGCGCGACGCGGTTCGCGAATTTGCGGACAAGGAAGTGCGGCCGATTGCTCGTGAAATCGACGAAGAAGAGAAAGTGCCTTTCGAGGTGCTGAAGCAGGCCGGTGAACTGGGTCTCTTCGGTATTCCCTTCCCGGAAGAAATGGGCGGCGCCGGGGCCGGCATCATCGGCTACTGTGTGCTGATGGAAGAGCTGAACCGCGCCTGCGCCAGCACCGCCACGATCATCGGTGCCCACATCCAGCTCTGCTCGATGAGTATCTACCTCGAGGGCAACGAGGCGCAGAAGGACAAGTATCTCAAGGGTTTGATCGAGGGCCGCATGCTTGGTGCCTGGGCGCTCACTGAGCCGAATGCCGGTAGCGACGCCGCGCACATTCAGACCCGCGCCGAACTCAAGGGCGATGAGTACATTCTCAATGGCCAGAAGATGTGGATTACCAACGGCAGCTTCGCCGACGTGATCGTCGTCTTTGCGGCTACCGACAAGGCGCTCGGCGCACGTGGCGGCATCACTGCCTTCATCGTCGAAAAGAATATGCCCGGCTTCAAGGTCGGCAAGGTCGAAGATAAGATGGGCTTGCGCGCCTCGCATACCGCCAGCCTGTACTTTGAGGATCTGCGAGTGCCGAAGGAGAATGTGCTCGGCCAGATTGGCCACGGCTTCGCCGTGGCGATGCGCACGCTGGACATCGGGCGGGCCGCGCTGGGCGCCGGGGCGGTCGGCGGCGCCAAGGAGGCCTTCGAGATGAGCCGGCGCTATGCCGTCGAGCGCACCCAGTTCGGCAAGCCCATTGCCGAATTTCAGGCCATCCAGTTCAAGCTGGCCGAAATGGCGACCAAGATCTACGCCATGGAGCAGATGGTCTACGATTGCGCCAAAAAGGTCGATGAGCACAAGAATGCAACGCTGGAGAGTGCGATGGTCAAGCTCTTCTGCACCGATGCCAGCAGCGAAATCATCGATGAGGCCATCCAGATTCACGGTGGTATGGGCTTTAGCCGCGAACTGCCGCTGGAGCGCATGTACCGCGATGCCCGCGTGACCCGCATTTTCGAGGGCACTAACGAGATCCAGAAGCACGTCATTGCCCACGAACTGCTCAAACAGGTTGGCCTGAAGACCAAACTGTACTGACTCGAGCAATGATACAAACCGAATCGGGGGCACACTCCAGGCCTGGAGTGTGCCCCCGATTCGGTTTGTGTCATCGGTTGACACCTGCTGCATATAACGGAAAGCCCAGAAATAGATGGGCTTGACATGCCATGCTATACTACGGTAATATCGGCGAGTACACAAAATGATAGTATCTTCAGGTCATTTTTCGGTATAATCAGCATTGCTGTGTGTTTATAAAGATCGAAAAGGAGGAAGATGCTATGTAAATCTACATAAAACCGGCCATTGCACTCGGATCAAGCATTCGTATTCATCAAAAAAGGTAAATACAGGAGCCTCTCCTCGATGCGTATCTCCAAAGACGGTTATATTCACCTCCGCAGGTATCGCAACATTCCGCAGTTCATACTTATTTTGTTGCTTATCACAGCAATAATCCCGTTATCGCAGCCACATCCCACGTCTGCAACTACAGATTCATCACTGAATGCAAGGATCAGCCAGGCAACGACCACGATTATTGTCGATACAAGCGAGGATCTCGATAGCGGTAGCATACGCACAACCTGTACCTACACGCAGGGCGCGATTTTTGTTCCGGCCACTGATGGCTGCACCCTGCGGCGCGCCCTGATCGAGGCCGGCGCCCGCCCGCCGGAAGATCGGCCAATCGCGATCACCTTCAATCTTGCGAACGATGATCCCAACCGCGATCTGGAAGTCAGCGGGACGTGGACGCTGCCGATCGAGGCGACATTGCCGGCGCTGGATACGGCGTCTATTACCGACATCACCGGCGACGTGACCATCGATGGCTCGACGCAGCCGGGCGGGCGCAGCGATGGGCCGCCGATCATTATCGATACCGGCGATTTCAGCCTGGAAATCGAGAGTACCGGCAATGTCATCAGCAACCTGGCTTTCAAGAATGGTGGCGTGATCTTTCTGAAGGAAGACGATAATACGGTTGAAAATATCTGGATGGGTCTGAGCGACGACGGCGCTTCCATCGTCTTTCGCACCCCATCGCAGCCGAATCGCATGGCCGGCGGTGGGATCTTCATCACTTCGGATGGCAACACTGTGCGCAATAGTGTGATTTCGGGCGCTTTTGCTAAAGCCGTCGACATCGGGAGTAATACCGAAAACAATGTCATTCGGAACAACCTGATCGGCACTCGCGCCAATGGTACCGTCCCGGCAGTACCGGAAGCGGCGCAGTGCCTGCGCTCGCTCAATCTGGATCCGCAGAACTGGTATGGCGGCTGGGGCATCGCGCTGAGTGGCAGCAACAACCAGGTGATCGCGAACCGGATTGCCGGCTTGCATCGCATTCAGACCGAAAATGAGACGCCGCCGATTGCCATCGAGATTTTCGGCAGCGATCACGAAATCCGCGACAACATCATCGGCCTCGATAGTGCCGATAGCAAGGTCGGCGTCTGCGGCCAGGGGATCAAAGTTTCGGGCAGTGGCACGCAAATTGTCGACAACCGGATCGTCGGCAGCCGCCCCGGTTTTGAAGATGCCGAAGAGACCGCGATCCTGGCCAGCGATACGTCACCCACTTTCGGTCAGATCAGTGTGCGCGGCAACCTGGTCGAAGATGGGCCGGGCGAGATCTATGCCTTCAGTGCGGGCATTCCGCAGCTGCTGCGCCAGTTTCAACCGGCGCGGATCACCAGTATCGATGGCCAGACCGTCAGCGGCAGCAACGGCGCCGGCAGTCCCTGCCCTGGTTGTAGCATTGATCTCTACAGCGATGACGGCGACGATGTAGCCGAGGCGCTAAGTTACCTGGGCGAAGCCACCGCCGATGCTTCCGGTAATTTCAGCCTGACGCTAAGCCAGCCGCTGCCGGCCGGGGTTGGCATTCGCACCAGCAGCACAACCCGGTCTGCCGGTGTGATCGGCAGTTACCTGGCCGGCACGACTACCGAGTTTTCCAAACTGTATTTGCCGATGGGCTCCGTTGCGATCACCGGGCCGCTCACCGGCACAGTCGGTATCACGGCTACCTTCGGCATTGAAGTAACGCCGCTCGGGGCCACGGCACCCTATACCTACACGGCTGACGTGACCGATTTCGGCTCACAAAGCCTGACCAGTGAGAATCGTACGATCAGCGCAAACTACACCTGGACTAGCCCGGGCATGAAAACCATCAGCATCACGGTGCGCAACGAACTCGGCGAAGTCAGCAGCTCGCGCGAGATCAAAATCAGCGGTGCCGCTGACGATGGCCGGACGGTGTATTTGCCGTTTGTACAGCGACCAGGAAGTCTTCAATGATTGAAATCAACTTCTTGCCAACCCTGCGCCGGCGGATTGTTCCAACCATCCTGATCATGCTCGCTTCGTTTTCTTGTTGCGCCTTTGGTTTTGTCTCGATCTTTATTATGGCACCCAACCAGGCGTTGCAGGCCGGGCGCATCAGCAATCTGCCGCTGATGGACGCCGGTGCAGTTGAGGCGGCTGAAGTGGGCGATGTCCTGTTGATCAGTGGTACCCTGGTCGATAATCCGCTTCTGCGCGAGGACAGCGATCTGGTGATCTACCGTGAGGACATCTGGGAAGTCGGCGATCTGGTTGAGACCGAAGATGGCGACAGCTTCAGGCAAGGCAGATGGGAAGACGGCGAGAGCATCGTGCCCGAGCTGCGCCTGGAAATCGACGGTGCCGCCGTAGTGCTGCGCGAAGCCAGCCCGGTGCTGATTAGCGGCGAGTTGTTGCGCGAACAAATAATCGAAGCGGAAGACGGCCCGATGGCTGAAGATCGGGCCGAAGATCGGCTGCTCGCCGATGGATCGCAGCGATTGCGCGGCCTGGCCAACGGCGACCTGGCGACGGTGCTGGGCAAAAAAGCGGCTACCGGCGGCATTGTGCCGGAAGAGATTTTTGCCGGCGACCGGGTCGCCTTCGAGATCACACAGAGTGAACAGGCCTCGGCGCTGCTCTCGGCCGGCATCTGCGCACTGGTGCTGGCGCCGATGTTCTTAATCGGCGGCCTGGCGGTGGTGGCCTTCTGGCGACCACGCCGATGATGTAGTACCAAATCTGGGCAAATAGATAATGTTTCATCCCGATTTCGTGTAAAATGTCAGGTCTACGTCAATATCGATGCACCCTTGTCATTCCGACCGGAGCGCAGCGGAGTGGAGGAATCTCGGGATGGCTTCCCAGGGAGCCCGTGCCGGTGAATGATCTGAGACCCCTCCACTTCGCTGCGCTCCGGTCGGGGTGACAGCGGTATCGTTTGCCGGACTTTGACGTGGCCCTGGATAAAACGAACGTTGCCGGTCTTGCGCAAAACCGCAGAGGGAACTCCGCAGGCATTTTCAGCGTTGGCATCATGGAAGCGAATATTCGCAAATATGGAGGCATTCTATGAATATCCAACGAGGCTTTTTTGCGCTGCTGCTGGCGCTGCTGCTGGCAGCGCTGACTGCCTGTGGCGCGGCGGAGCCCGCTGCAACGCCGATACCGCCTACTACGGCACCCGAGCCAACCGAAGAACCGGCAACCGCCACGCCGCAACCCATTGAAGTTGCTCCCAGCCCAACTGCGGCTCTGCCGCCGACGGAACTGCCGACCAAATCGCCCTCGGGCAACACGAGTGAGCCGGGTGAAAATGTGACTGGTGAAGTGCCGACGGATTTGATGGACAAAATTATGGCAGACCTGGCGCAGCGCAGCGGCCGACCACGTAGCGAATTCACCGAAGTGATCGGCGCGGCCGTCGAATGGTCGGACGGATCACTGGGCTGCCCGCAACCCGGCCAGATGTATCCGCAGGTGATCACGCCCGGCTACCACGTCGTGCTGCGGGTCGACGATGTGGAATACGATTACCGGGCGACAACCGACGGTTTCTTTTTCCTCTGTTCGCCCTCAGCGGATAGCGAATAGGATCTTTTTTCGTCTGCAGCAGCAAAAGAAAGTTCCTTCCTTTTTCATTCGGGCCAGCGGTAGCGCTGACCCGGCGAAAGCTGGAGCGAGTCATCACCGAGCCGGCCCAGGTCACTGCTGCCGTCGGCCGGGTTTTGCTCCAGCCGGGCGTAGCGTGTCCACTGTACCAGCAAGCCGTTGCGCAGCATACTGCCGCTGATCGGCTCGCCCAGCCCGGTGGGGCCGAAACGTTGCCGAAGTTCACTGAACGGTGGGCAGATCGCAAGGTCGGCAATGCTTGCATCGGCGCAGGCAGCGCTGCGAATCGTTTCGGCCAGGTAGAGCCGTGCGCCGAGTGCGCGCTGCGCGACCTGGCCGGCGCGTTCCTCCAGGCAGATCCGCTCGAAGCATTGCAGCCGCCCCCAGGCAAAGGGCACCGCCGGTGTCAGCGGGTAGCCGGCGCGCTTGATGCCGCCCAACGTTTCCCAATAGTTCAGAAAATCTGCCGGCACAAAAAAGCCGGTTTCGCTAAAATAGCGCCCACCGTTTTCAGCGATGGTGAGCTGCACCAGGCTCAGTGCCGGGGGCGCGGTGCCCTCGGCAGTTGCCAGGCTCAAGGTCAGGTCGTAGCTGCCGGGCGGCAATTCGGGCGGCAGTTGCCAGGGTTGCATATGCTCGACCAGGGCATCGGCGGGCCAGTCGGTGATGGCAAAAACTCCATAGAGCAGTGGGCGGCGGTTTTCCAGCAGCGGGCGGCCTTGCACTTCGAGGCGCAGCACCACTTCGAGCGGGCCGGCTGGCGAGTTTGCCGGGCGCTGCCAGAGCAGGCTTAGCGGTAGTAGCTCGCCGGGAGCGTAGCGGTTCGCGGCAGGCATACGATAGGCGCGCAACTGCGGCAATCCTGCACCAAAATCATGTGCCAGACTGCGAGCCGGGCCGGCCTCCACCGGGCGATACATATCGAAAGTGCCCTGTGGCCCATCCTGGGCGTAGCGCCGTTGGAGAATTGTTTGCATGCCCGGCGTCATCCAGTTGCCCAGGTAATCGATCACCGCCAGCGACAGGCTGCCATTGGCCAGTTCGTGCAGCAGCGGCGCCTCA
Organism: Chloroflexaceae bacterium; assembly: GCA_034437175.1. GTDB lineage: Bacteria > Chloroflexota > Chloroflexia > Chloroflexales > Chloroflexaceae > DAOTUJ01. Next base: position 19,364 of record DAOTUJ010000182.1, read on the forward strand.
TCCCAGTGGCCCTGGTCGATCATCTGACGCTGCTCGAAGAGTTGTACCCGCGCCGTCACTCCGGCAGCGGCAGCCACCCCCGGCATATCGGTGAAGATGATCGGGCCGGCGGCGCGTACTGCGGGCACCAGACTCTGGTAGACGCGGCTCTGCGCGGCGAGGATGGCGGCCTCGCGCTGCTGATCCTGCCGGAGTCCGTAGCGCCCGAAGGCCAGCCGGGGCGGATCGGGCTCAACCAGGCCGGCGGGCCGCAGCCGGTTGGCATCCCAGAGCGGTGGGTAATAGAGCAGCGAAACTGCCAGCAGGCCACAGATGGCACTGTGCAGCCGGATGCCTTGCGTCTTCGTGCCGGCCAGCGCCAGACAGACGAGCCAGACCAGGCCGGCGTACAATTCGAGGAAATAATTGTCGTAAGCGCCGACCTTGCCGACCCCGGCGGCTGTGATCGCGCCGGCCAGGGTGTAGAGCAGGGCCAGGCCGGCCGACTGGTTGACGAGTGGCGGATTGCGCTGGCGGTGCCACCAGAGTCCGGCCAGGCCCAGCAGCGCAGCCAGGCCGAGCGCCCAGCGCAGTTCAATTTGCTTCGCCCAGAAACCGCGAGCGAGTTCCCATTCCCAGCGATTGGCATTCGCCGTGACCACGTGCAAGGCAAACCAGCCGCCACTTGCCCATTCGAGCGCCAGGAACAGCAGGCCGCCGAGTGCGCCGATGCTGAGCACTATTGCCGGCGCCATGATCCGCTGCCGGCCACGCAAAAAGGCGCCGGCCAGCCAGAGCCCCGCCGCCAGTGGCGCAGCCAGCAATGATGGCTTGACGTACAGCGTGGCGACCATAAGCACAACCGTGGCAGCAGCCCAGCCGCGTTGCGCCGCCGGGTCTGGGGCCGTCGTCGCCTGTAGCAGTGCCACCAGCCCCCAGAGCCCCAGGCAGACACCGAGCATATCGACGCGCAGCAGCGTGCCCCATTCGCGCACGATGGGGACAGTCAGGAATAATAGTGGCAGTAGCATGATGAGAGCAAGCCTTGCCCGGCCCTCACTCCCCAGCCACCTCTCCCGCACAGCCTGGCGCGATGAAACCCTTGCGGTTGCCGTGGCTGTTATTTGCGCCAGTCTGGCAGGAGAGGGGGGGCCAGACGTCAGGGGTGTCGCGCTCTCCTCTCTCCCGCCAGGCAAGCGCGTCCCTGAAGTCTGGTTCAGCGGGCCAGACTCACCGCATTTGCCTGTGTGGGAGAGGCGACGGGGATGAGGGTCTGCCGGCATTGCCCCGCCGGCAGATCGCGCCAGTCGCAGCAGCATTGCAATCGCCGCCACACAGCCCAGGCTGGCGAACAGCGAGAGCAGCCGCCCGGCCAGCAGCACACTGCCGCTGAGCTGGCTGAGGGCGGCCGTCAGCAGCAAATAGAGCGGCGGATAATTGACGACGACGTAGGGTGGCGCCTGGGGATCGGCATAGATCTGCCAGACCGGCGTGCCGCTGCGCAGCAATGCAACCTGGGCCAGCAGCGGGCCTTCGCCGTAATCGAGCGGGTAGCCGAAAGCGAGCAACTGCCAGGTTCGCGCCGCAAAATAGGCCAGGTAAGCACCGCCGAGCAAGAGCAGCGGCAGCGCAAAGAGCAGGCTTATGCTACGATCAAAATAGGTGAAACTCGATTTCATCGCGGGCATTATAGCAGAGCGAAAGGACAGCATTTCGATGGTGGAAGTGCAGGTCAACTGGATTGCCGGGCATCAGTACGAAGGGATCGACAGCGAAGGACAGACAATCCGACTGGGCGCAGCCGGCGAGACGGGGGTGCGCCCGGCGGAGGCGCTGTTGCTGGCCCTGGGCTCCTGCGCGGCCTACGATGTTGTGACGATCCTGGCCAAACAGCGAGCGATTTTGCAGCGCATGCAGGTACTGGTCAGCAGCGAACAGAGCGAGCGCCCGCCCTTCAAATACCATGCGATCCACCTGCGCTTCCAGATCGCCGCCGAGAACCTGCGCCTCCAGCGGCTCGAACGCGCCGTCGACCTGGCGTTGAACAAGTATTGTACGGTGCGCGCCTCACTGGATCCGGCAATCGCGGTGACGTTCAGTGTGGAGGTGATGGGGGATGGGTGAGCTTAGCTTCGGCAATTGGGGCAGCCATAGCTGCCGCGCGGGCCGTGACGCAGTTCATAGGTCGGGGTGCCGCAGGTTGGGCAATCCAGGGCATCGGTTTTGCTCAGGAGCGGATCCCAACTCAGCGTCAGCGGCAATTCGGCGGCGCGGCTTTGTTTGCTGTTGGGGTGCAGTTGCGCCCGCAAAAACAGGCGCGGGATCGACATGTGCAACATGCTGGTCAACTCAAGCCTGACCTGCGTTACCGCTTTGCGGCGCAGTTCCTCGATGCGCAGCACTCGTTCGCGCTCCAGGGCAGCGATGCGCTCATGCAACCCGCTGCTATCATCATCGCGGTTCTGCGCCTTGCGAATGCGTTCATCGAGTTCGACCCGCATATCGCGAAAATACTGCTCCATGCGTTCGATTTGCCGGTTCATGCGCTCACGTCGCTCGCGCTGGTGCTGATTTGCCGCAACATTCACATTGCGCACGACGCGCTCGCGAGCCAGTTGGTAAGCCTCGCCCAACCCGATGGCTGCGGCATCCGGGTAGGGCCAGAGCCGCTCTGCACTCAGTTGCGCCGGGTCGATGGCATCGAGGTGGCGTACCAACCGCCCATAGTGGCGGTCAATGGCGGCAGTGTAGAGCGTCTGCTCTTTTTCATCGCTCAAATAGGTGGCTTCGAACCAGAAGAGCGTATGCAAAACATAGTATGGCCGGATCTGGTCAATAGCGAGCCGGGTATCATCGGGGAGCACCAGGTCACGCGGCACCTGCTGCTCGATCCCGTAAGTCTCCAGGTGTACCTGGTCGAAATAGGCATGGGCGATCTGCCCGCGCCGGCGGGCATCTTCCAGCAACGCATCGAGCAACGGCAGGCCGAATGTCAACAACTGCGCCGCAGGATGCTCCGGCAGGGCTTCCGAGTCGAACGTTACCCGTTGCGGATCGTCGGCATCGGGCCAGAGCACATCATAGACTTGCGGCTCGACCTCGTCGGCAATGCCGCCAATCGCATCGACGTATTCGCGTAGAAAAGTTTCCAGCGGTGAATGCTGTTCTTCGATACCCATTGCCATTTACTGGTCGGGAGCGAAGTGCTCGCCGAACAAGGTGTCTTCATAGGCGCGCTGTTCCAGGTAGCGCTGCTTGGCGGCCACCAGCCGGTCACCGAGTTGTTCCATCGCCTGCCGGAAATCCTGCTCGCTCTCCGTCTGCACCCAGAGATCGGCAATCATATCCTCAAACTCCTGGTCTTCGTCCAGGCTTCCCAGGATCATATCGACTTCGCCGATTACCAGTTCAAACATGGCGATCTTGGCATCGAGCAGGTAGAGCATCGACGCTTCAAGCGTATCGCCGGCGACCAGGTTGATCACATGCACATCGCGCTGCTGGCCGATGCGACTGAGCCGCCCGATGCGCTGCTCGATTTTCATCGGATTCCAGGGCAGGTCGAAATTGATAATCACATTGCAAAATTGCAGATTGCGCCCCTCGCTGCCCGAATCGGTACTGACCAGAATGCGGGTCGGGCCGCGAAACTGCTGAATGGCTGCTTCTTTTTGCAGGCGCGACATACTGCCGTGGAAAAGCACCGCATCTTCGCCCGCCGCCAGCAGCCGTTCGCCGAGTTGCTCCTGGGTATCACGAAACTGCGTAAAAATGACAACTTTCTGATCATGTGTGGCCAGCACCTTGAGCACATGCTCAATTTTGGCACTCTGTGTAATCTGGCGGGCGCGGGCCGCCAGTTCGCTGAGCGGCCCCCGCAATTCGGGATCCAGTCGTGCATCCTGGGCCAGCCGCTCAATTATCGGCGCGGCGGCAAAGACCGAGCTCCCCATGGCTTTTTGCAGCGTCATCAGCGTCATGCGGTTGAGCATGCGCCCGCCGCTGCCCTGATGCAGGTGTCGGCGCACAAACGCCGAGACTGCATCGTACAGTTCGCGCTCAACCGGGCTGAATGCCACCGTTTCGGTGCGTGCAATGCGGTGGGTCAGTGCCAGGCCGACCGTCGAGCGGCGGTTGCGCACCATCACCTCGGTCAGCAACTCATGCAGTTGATCGATATTGCGCGGACTTTGCTTATCTTTGCGATCAACAAACTGGCGCTGAAACGAGCGCGAAGTACTGAGCAAACCCGGTTGCAGCAGCGTCACCAGGTTGAACAGCTCTTCCAGATTATTCTGCACCGGCGTGGCGGTCAGCAGCAAGACGTATTTTTTGCGCAGTTCAGCGGCAAATTTCCAGAGCTGCGTGCGGGCATTGCGAAAGTGATGCACCTCATCGATGATCACCATATCCCATTCCTGCTCTAGAATGGCGGAGCGATGCGGTTCACGTTTGGCCGTATGATAAGAAGCAACAATGCGCTCGTGCTGTTGCCAGGCAGTTTTGCCCTGCTCGCGAAACAGCGGATCATCGTGAGTGATGCTATCGAGCCCAAACTTGCGGCGCAATTCGCCTTGCCACTGCTCAACCAGCGAAGGTGGGGTGAGGATCAGCGTGCGGCGCACCAGGCCGCGTGCCACCAGTTCCAGCAACGTCATACTGGCCTCAATCGTCTTGCCGAGGCCGACTTCATCGCAGAGCAAGGCGCGCCCACGCAGGCGGCGCAGCACCATGCGCACGGTGCGCAACTGGTGTTCGAGCAACTCGACATCACGCAGCAGCGGTAAGCAGAGCAGTTCATCGAAGCCGGCCACCATGCTGAACTGAACCGCCTGCAAACCGAGGTAGAACTGCCGCACATCATTCCGGCGCTTGCTGTCCTGCTGCAAGATTTGCACATCGGCCGGATCGAAGCTCAGCGGCACACCTTCCTCAGTGATCCGGGTTTCCGTCGACACCTGCGGCTGCTCGTCGGTGTCCAGGTGCAGTTCCAGCGTCAACGGTTCAGCGACGGTGCAGATCAGGCGCAGCCGACCAAAATGGCCGGCCAGTTCGCGTAGCGCCGCCCCGCGCAGGGTATTGTTGATCGCATCATAGCTGAGGGGCTGCGCCGCCTTGCCGTGCGCGATCTGCACCCGGATGTCTCCGTTGCTAAACAGCTGATTCAGGGCCAGCGGCAACTGCAATGTATCCTGCCGGATACGGCCAGACGGCGATCCCAGTAGCCACTGGTCGCCGGTTTCAATTGTCGGCAAAGTATACATACAAGATTGTAGTATACCATGGGCAAACAACGAATTATGCAACCACGGGTGTGCCGTGGCCGCAACGTGCTGCCCGCGCGCCGGAACCAGCTTCCGGGAAGCTTCTTCTGCCGAGCAGCGGGCGGCCGCTGCGGGTGCTGCGCGTCCGATGCCACTGGCAGCAGCGCGGCCAGCTTCCCGGAAGCTGTCCCCGCCGGGGGCTTTGGGCCGCACGTTTCGGCACACCCTGCAGCCACGTATGCGGGTATCAGCGCAACCCCGGTCTCTGATCCATCACCCTATTTTCATCTTCCCCTCAGCCAATTACGACACATACTCGTCGTTCATCAAAGCAGATAATCGCTGCGCAGATCCTGCGCCTATGGTATTCGGTGAGGTTCCTGATGAGCATGCAACATCGCCTTACTTTTTTCTTGCTCTGTACGCTGCTGGCCGCACTGCTGGTTGCCTGCGGCGGCCCGGCGCCCGCAGCGTTGCTCGCGCCTGTGCCTGTTCCGACCGCTCAAATTGTATCCAGCCCCGCGCCGGATGCGATGATTGTGTTGCCTACGCCCTTGCCGCCGACGGCACAGCCCGCTGTTGAACCGCTGCCTACGCCTGAAATCCAGTCGCCGGTACATACGGCCGAGCCGCTGCGAACCGGCCCCGCTGGCTTGCCTTACCCGCTACGCCTCGATCGGCTCAATTTCGGCGTCGTTGGCCACCTGTACTATACCGATCGCTATACGGCGTTGACCCGCGCTCGCGATGCCGGTTTTGGCTGGTTCCGCCAGCAGATCCACTGGCGCGACATCGAGGACCGCAGTGGCCGGTTTTTCTGGGACGAACTCGACCACATTGTGGCCGACGTGAACAGCCAGGGTCTACTATTGATGATCAATGTCACTCGCTCGCCGGGCTGGTATACGGCCAACGGCGGTGACGGCCTGCCGCAGGATCCGGCGACCCTGGCACGCTTCCTGGGCGCCCTGACTCAACGCTACCAGGGGCGGGTACACGCCGTCAAGATCTGGAATGAGCAGAACCTGGCCTACGAAAACGGCGGCGAAGTCACGACCGAGGATGCCGGCCATTTTGTCGAGATTATGGCGGCGGCCTACAATGCCATCAAGTCCGTCGATCCGCATGTGATTGTGGTGGCCGGTGCGCCTGCCTCAACGGCGACGAATATTCCGAGCATCGCGATGGATTCGATTTCCTACTTGCAAGCCATGTACAGCTATCGCGACGGTATGCTGCGCGACTATTTCGATGTGCAGGCGCTGCACCCGGGTGGTTCGGCCAATCCGCCGGAAACGCTCTATCCGGAGAATCCCAGCTCTATTGCGGGCTGCGCGCCGGCACCGGATAATTGCTGGAATACGGATCCTTCGTTCTATTACCGGCACCTGGAGAATCAGCGGCAGGTGATGGAGGAGCATGGCATGGGCCAGCATCAGGTCTGGGTGACTGAATACGGCTGGGCGACTCGCAACAACAGCCCCGGCTACGAATTCGGCAACCTGATCTCCTATGAGACCCAGGCCGCCTATATCGTCGGCGCAATTCGTTACACTCACGCGAACTATCCCTGGGTAAGCAACATGTTCCTCTGGAACCTGAATTTCTCGGTTTTGCAGCGTGAGAACGGGGTCAATCCCTGGCACGAACAGGGCTCATTCAGCATCGTCAACGCCGATTGGACACCGCGCCCGGCTTTTCGAGCGGTTCAGGCAACCATCAGCGAGATCAAGGCCCGGCAGTTGCCCTGAGCGAGGTGCTCTGCGCAGAACATCAAAAACGGCGGCAAGCCTGGCTTGCCGCCGTTTCCCCTGATGCAGACGAAGACTCACATGACGATCAAGATGATGGGTACCACGATGATGGCCGCAATCAGCAGCAGTACGGCAAGTAGTTTGAGTTGTTCGACGGTGCGGCGACTGGCCAGCATATCACGGGCTTCCGGGTGATACGGGACATTGGGCTGCTCATCGAAAAGCACATTGCCCAGGTTGGCAGGCGTACGCCGGGCAGTCGTGACAATTGCCGAGAATAATTCGCCGGTGGTGATCAGCGGCGGTGCCCAGTAGGCCTCGCTTGGCGTAATGACTTTGCCCGTCAAAGCACAGTGCAGTTCGCCGTCAACCCGGGGGTCGTTTTCAGATTGAGCGGGAGCCATGGTTGAATTACTCAGGTCTACAGACATCGTGCAACCTCCTTGCGCGTCTTGAGTGGAGAGCGATGGGTGAGATCAATTGCGGGTGTGATCTGGTTAGCGACGCTGGACAAATCGTTCGATCCGGTCAAGCGCCTGTTCGATTTTTTCCATTGATGTAGCGTAGCAGATACGAACGAAACCGGCACCACTTGGGCCAAATGCATCACCAGGGATGACAGCGACTTGCTCTTCCATAAGGAGTTGCTCGGCAAAAGCCTCACTGCTCAGGCCAAACCGGTCAATACGCGGAAAGGCATAAAATGCTCCGTGCGGTTCAAACGTCGGCAGGCCGATCCGGTTCAGCCCGGCCACGACAACCTGCCTGCGTCGATCATATTCGGAGAGCATTTCGGCAATATTACCTTCACCGCTCTTGAGTGCCGCGAGGCCGGCGTACTGGCTCATCGTCGGCGCGGACATGATGGCATACTGGTGGACTTTGCGGGCGGCAGCCGTAATATCAGCCGGCGCCGCCAGCCAGCCCAGCCGCCAGCCGGTCATGGCATAGGCCTTGGAGAAGCCCCCCAGCGTTACCGTGCGGTCGCGCATACCAGGCAGCGCCGCAAAACAGACATGCTCGACACCATAGACCAGCCGGTCATAGATTTCGTCGGAGAGTACCATCAGATCGTGTTCCTCAGCGACGGCGGCCAGTTCCAGCATGCGCTTGCGGCTTATCACGGCGCCGGTGGGATTGTTGGGGTAGCCGATGATCAGGCCGCGGGTCTGCGGGGTAAGCGCCGCCTCCAGATCGGCGGCGCTTACCTGGAAATCTTGTTCAACGCTGGTGGGCACATAAACCGGGTGGGCATCGGTAAACATTACGGTGGCCGGGTAGGCGACGAAGCACGGCTCGGGAACTAGAACTTCTTCATCAGGTTCAAACAACGCCAGGGTCGCCAGTTGCATGGCCTCGCTCACCCCCACGGTGATCAGGATCTCGGTTTCGGGATCGTAGGCAATGCCATAGAGCCATTGCAAGTGTTCGGCAACAGCCTGGCGCAACTCCAGCAGGCCGGCATTGGAGGTGTACGCCGTAGTCGTATCTATCGAGCGTTGCCCGGCCGCCCGGATTTGCGCCGGCGTTATAAAGTCGGGCTCGCCGACGCCCAATGAAATGACATCAGGCATCGTGGCAGCGATGTCGAAAAAGCGCCGGATCCCGGAAGGCGGTACGGCGCGTACGCGGCTGGCGATACGCTCGCGGGTCTTCTGAGCAATCATAACAACAGACTCTCACAATCTTTCTGAACTGGTTTCGGCTATTTTCAGGTAATACCCTGATATGTTCCCCGCCGGAATGAGGCTCATCTTACCATACCTGTCCAGGAGTTTCTAGCAGAGCCAGGATGACCTCGGTACTGATCTTTGAGGTGGGGTAGTACTCAGGGAGCGAAAAATCTACTATTACCGATCGTAGTGCCGAATTCGCCGCAAGCGGCCAGACAGTCGCTGCGAGCTATGCAACACGATATGCACTTTTCGGGCCGATTCCAGCGCAGGTATGGCCTGATGAGCAATTCGCTATTGTTGCTGCGACGCTGCTCTTCAGCGTGGCGATTTGCCGGTTCGGCCGGTTGCAAAGTGCCGGCGAAGGCCGCCGGCGGATCGCCAATTCACCAACCAGAATGGCGTATAATGCTGGGAAGAGCGGATCGACGTAGTTGCCGCCGCCCGCCGCATCAAAATGCCGACAGGGGTGCCGGCGCTGATGACGGCACGGCAAGATGGGCAAGCATTATCGGTAAACCTTACATGACAGGAATGGAACGACTCCTCATACCAGCCGTAGCCGGCACGCTTTTTGTGCTGGGCCTGGCCTTTATGCTGGCTATCGCTTACCTGGGGACGCCCGGTCGCGACCTGGGCGAACTGGCGCGTTACCTGGCCAGCGCCGGCCTGATCTCGCTGCTCTGTGGCACCGGGGGGCTACTCTGGCTACGCCAGGGCCGCGGCCGGCTCTGGCAGCAGATGGCGCTGACGACAATGCTGGGCATCGGGCTGGCGCTGTTCAATATAGTCGCCACAGTGCAACTGATGTTCATTGCGAGCAGCGAATTGCCGCTGCTGCTGCTGCTGGTCGGCTTTGCGGGTGTGATCTCGCTGGGCCTGGGCATCGTGCTGGCGCTGGTGGTCGCACGGCGCGTCACCGCCCTGAACCGCGGGGCGCAGGCACTGGCGGCCGGCGATTTGGGAACGCGGGTGACGGTGCAGGGCAGCGATGAGTTGGCCGAACTGGCCCGCGAATTCAATGGCATGGCCGAGCAACTGGCCACCGGCGCGGCTGAACGCGAGCGGCAGGAGCATGTTCGTCGCGAACTGATTGCCGCTGTCTCGCACGATTTGCGCACGCCATTGGCTTCGATCCGGGCTATGCTCGAAGCCATCAATGATGGCCTGATCGACGATCCGGCGACCCATGATCGCTATTTGCGCACGATGCGCAGCCAGGTCGATCATATGAATGTGCTGATCAATGATCTGTTTGAGCTCTCACGCATTGATGCCGGGAGCCTGCGGCTGGAGCGCCGACGGGTAGCCCTGGCCGAATTGCTCAACGAGGCGGTAATGGGGTTGCAGGCTCAGGCCCAGGAGCGCCGGATTGCGTTGCGCACCGAGGTGGCGTCGGATGTGCCGCCGGTGCCGGCCGATCCGCAGCAGATCGAGCGGGTGATCTTCAACCTGCTGGCGAATGCGCTGCGCCACTCGCCGGCCGGCAGCACGGTGCGCCTGCTCGTCGAGTCTTGCGCCGATCAGCTCGATGCGCCGGCGGCACGTATCGCGGTAATCGACCAGGGCGAGGGCATCGCGCCCGAAGATCTGCCGCATATCTTCGACCGTTTCTACCGCGGCGATAAATCGCGTTCACGGGCAACCGGCGGCGCGGGCCTAGGCCTGGCCATCGCCCGCGGCATTGTCGAGGCCCACGGCGGGCGGATCTGGGTCGCAAGCCGGCCCGGTGAGGGCACCTCGGTCTTTTTTACTCTGCCATGCGAAACTAGCCCCGCAGCAACGCCAGAATGAGCGACAGCGTCAACAGGCTGAGCAGCGTTGAGAAGATCACCGTCGCGACAACCATGGTCGGGCGGGCGTTGAACTCGATGGCGAGAATCGTCGTGTTGACGGCGGTGGGCATGCCGGCGAGCATCACGGCGACGCCCAGGCCGAGTCCGTCCATGCCCAGTGCCAGGGCAATCAACAGGGCCAGCAGCGGCGAAACGACCAGCCGGATGCCGATGGCCAGCGCGAGCATGCCCGGCTGATCGAGCACGGCGCCGCGGGCCAGTTGCATGCCGAGAATGGTCAGCAGCAGCGGCAGAGTTGCTTCGCCGAGCAGTACCAGGCCACGAAAAACGGCACCCGCCGGCCCGCCGGCCGTTGCGGGATCGAAACCGGTACTGCGTACCAGCAAAGCCGCGCTGACGGCATAGATATGCGGCATGCGGAGGACGCGCCGGACGGCGGTGCGGAGGACGGCAGCAAAGTTGCCGCCAGCACCACCGGCGGCCGCCACGCCCACTCCAAGTACCTGGGCCATAATTGCCTGTGGAATAAAAAAGAGCACTGCACGTTCAAAGCCGGCTTCGCCAAAAGCGAAGGCCGCTGCCGGCAGGCCATAATTGCCGGCGTTCATGAACATGCAGCAAATCAGCAGGGCACTCAGATCGGCATGGCGAATCCTGAAGGGCCAGGCAATTAGCAACACCAGCGCAGCCAGGCCGATAACCAGCAGTAATGCCAGCAGGATCATGCGCAGTGCCTCGCCGCCGGCCATATCAGTACGTACCAGCGAGATGAAGATCAGCGTCGGACTGAAGCCGTAAAGCGAGACCCGATTAAGCGAGCCGAGATCGATCTCGAGGTTGCGCTTGAGCAGAAAACCGATCAGAACAATGGCACTGATCGGCAGCAAAACATCGACAAAAACCCCGATCACAGGTCGGAAACCTCGGCGCTTTTCGCTTCAACCGGCATGCTGGATGCTTCCCAGGCCTGCCAGCCGCCGACGAGAGCCCGCGCATTCGGCCAGCCGGCGCGTTGCAGTTCGAGCGCCACCCGGGCGCTGGTCGCTTCGTCCGTTCAGGTGCAGTAGGGAACTAGCCAGGCATTGCGCGGCAAGCCGAGCCCGATGGCCCGTTCGGCGACCCGGTCGGGCGGCAGGCGCAATGAGCCGGCGGCCTGCAACTCGCTGCGCGAGCGCGAGCGCAGGGTACGCGAGTCGAGCAGGATCAGCGACTGGCCGGCGGCTTGCAGGCGACGTATTTCTGCGAGCGTGATGCGCTCGTTATCGGCAACGCCGCTGCTGTTGGGTGAACAGGCGCCGTTGCGAGGCCCGGCTGCATCCGGGGGCGGTACGGCGTCGGCAATATGAGCAATGAACGGCGTGGTTTCGTCCCGCGTGCGGGGCTCAGGTTCGTTATCGGCGAATTTGCGGGCGGGTAGCCAGCGTAGCAGCAGCGGCGTGCCGCCGTGCAGGGCTACCGAGAGTAGCACCATCAGGCTACAAATGGCGAAGAGTTGTTCGCTGCCGGCTATCCCGGCAAACACCGGCAGCAGCACCAGCAGCAACGAACCCAGGCCGCGCGGGCCAAACCAGCCGATCATCAGGCGGGTGCGGTTGTCGAGGCCGGTGCGGGACAGGGCGGCATAGAGGATCGGCAGGCGACCGAGGAGCACAACCAGGGCAAAGAGCACAATCGGCAGACTGATCAGAGTCAGCCCGCTCCAGATCAGCGCACTGCCGAAGAGCACAAAGGTGAAGAGCAGAATCAGCTCGGCGGTAGTTTCGCCATATTCGAGAAAGCAATCGCAGAGCTCGATATCGAGCGCCGAGACGGTGAGTCCGGCGGCGAAAGCGGCCAGAAAGCCGCTGCCGCCGACACGCTCGGCGGCGGCAAAAGCCGTGAAGGCTACGCCGATGGCATAGAGCGACTCATAATCGCGCCGAATGCCGATCCGCCGGCGCACCAGATCGAGCACGGCAACCGAGAAGAGCCCGATCATAATGCCCGCGCCGGGCCCCAGAATGAACAGACTGATGCCGATGGCGGCCCACTCCTGGATGGGCACTGCAACAGTACTCTGCCAGAGTACCACCGCCACAATGACCACAGGCAATAGCGAGACGTCATTCATACCGCCTTCGAGCCGCAGCGCCAGGCGCGCATTGTTGCCCAGGCCACTATTGCGCAGCATCCCCCGCAGCAGAATCGGGTCGGTGGAAGCGAGCGCCGCGCCCAGAATGACGGCGGCGATTGGTTGCAGGCCAAGCAATTGCCAACCGGCCAGGGAAATCAACGCCGCACTGAGCAGCGTACCGGGGCCGACCATAATCAGCGCCAGGTGGCTGTGCTCGCGCACCTCGCGCAGATCGAGGCGTACTGCGTCGGTGAAGAGTACCAGCGTCAGCCCCAGTGTGGCGACGATGCGCAGAATGGGCGAATCGAGCGTAATGTCGAGTACCGCCAGGCCGGGCGGCCCGAGCGCCGCGCCCAGCGCCAGCAGAACCGCGATCTGCGGTACGCCGCTGCGTTCAATCAAGCCGGAGAGTAGCGCGGCCAACAGAATCACCAGCCCCAGCAGGCCGACTGTTCCGTTAAAAATCTCGCTGCTAAATTCCATAGGAGGGTTTTTTGCTGCGGTTCCAAAGCAAAAAAAGCAATGGTAAGGGACACGGCTTGCGCGATCGGCGTTGGATGTTTCAGCTGCACTGGCGTTTTTCGCCTGCGGCAGCAAGGAAGAAGACTCCTTCTTCGTTTGCGGCCAAAACAGAACGAAACACGTCTCTTTCCATGCTGCCGCAGGCCAGAGAAAACCGTTGCGTCCCAGAACAAATGAAAAAGACCGTCATTTCCATGCTGCCGCAGGCGGATCGGAGTCAGGCAGGCACGCTCGCCGGGCGTGTTCGTCATTTCCATGCTGCCGCAGGCGGATCCAAACCCTGGCGCAGGGCGTCTGTGTAAAGTACGCAAGGGATGTTTCCAGGCAAAGCGTAGAACACGTTCCGTATTGTAGACGCCGTCACGGACGGCGTCAAACGGCTTGACAGCGATTAACGCAAGTGCTATGCTGCTAAAAGAAATAAGAGGACTTTCGGGGCAGGGTGAAATTCCCGATCGGTGGTGACAGCCCACGAGCATGTTGAGAGGCATGCATGATCCGGTGCGACTCCGGGGCCGACGGTTATAGTCCGGATGTAAAGAAAGTCCATGCCTTCCAGAATCAGGCTTGCTATTGTCAGCAGGTCGCTATTGTGAATACCGATTTGAATCCTGTCGGATTCTGATTTATTCCGCAATGGCGATATTTGATTGATGTGGCGAGTCCAGAAGTTCGGCGTAGTAAGTGCGCCGGGCTGATTTGTGGATGCGCAGTACTGCCCCGAGGAGCTCCTCGGGGTTTTTTGTATTGCGAGGAAACGATATGCAACAGACAATTTCAGCAGCTTCCCGACAATTAACGCGAAATGGCAGTCGGGTATCTCTGCCGCGGCAGCAGGGCTTCCCGCGCTGGTCGGCGCTGCCGGCAAGCCTGTTGCTTGTTTTGTTGTTCTGGCAGGTACTGGTGAGCATTAGCGATTACCCGGCCTTCATTTTGCCGGGGCCGGCGCTGGTGCTGGAACGCTGGCTGGCAACGGCAGCCAGCGGCCTGCTCTGGACGCATACGGCGGCGACGCTGAGTGCGGCGCTGGGCGGCTTTTTGCTGGCGCTGGCGGCGGCGCTTATGATCGGCTATACGCTGGCGAGTATTCCCTGGCTGGAACGGGTGCTGGCGCCAATGCTGGCGGCCAGCCAGGCTATCCCGATTATTGCGGTGGCGCCGTTGATCATTCTCTGGTCGGGTCCCGGCCTGCGCTCGAAAATCCTGGTGGCGGCGCTGATTACTTTCTTTCCCATGCTGATGAGTACTATCGCAGCACTACGCAGCGTACCGCGTGAGTTACGCGAGATGGCGCGGATCAGTGGGGCTAATCGCTGGCAGGTACTGCGCTTCGTCGAGTTTCCGCTGGCGCTGCCGGTGGCCTTCTCCGGCCTGCGGGCCGGCCTGGCCCTGGCAACGACTGGTGCGGTTGTTGGTGAGTTTGTGGCCGGCCGTGCAGGTCTGGGCGCGCTGATCAATATTGCGCGCGGCCTCTTCGATACGCCGCTGATTTTTGTGGCGCTGGTTACGCTGGCCGGGCTGACGTTGTTGTTCTACCTGGGCTCGATTGTGCTGGAGCGCACGCTGGTGCGCTGGGAGCAGTATTGAGTGTTGGAGCGTTGGGGCAAGGAAGTGGACTTCTTTTTCTTTCGTCCGGCAGCATTGCTGCTGGAGAAAGAAATTAAAGTGCAGGTTTTGGAGGAAACAGTGATGCTGTGGCGATTGGGGATTCTGCTGGTTGTGGCCGCGCTGGTGCTGGCTGGTTGTGGAGGGGCGCCGGCGGAATCAGCAGATGAGGGGGCGCCGACTGAGGAGTTGCGCCCGGTGACGATGGCGCTACCCTTTATTCCGAATGTGCAGTTCGCGATGTTCTACGTCGCGGCGGAGAAGGGCTATTATCGCGAGGCCGGATTGGACGTGGCCTTCGACTACAATTTCGAGACCGATGTGGTGCAGCGCACGGCCCAGGGCAATGTCGATTTTGCCATGGCCGGTGCAACCTCGGTGCTGCTGGCGCGCCAGCAGGGCCTGCCGATTGTTACGGTGGCGACGATCTACCAGCAGTTTCCGGTGGTCTTCTTCAGCAAGACGGCCCAGGCCATCGCCAGTGTACCGGCGATGGCCGACCGTAGCGTGGGCCTGCCCGGGCGCTTCGGCGACAGTTATTACGCGCTGCTGGCCATGCTCTATGCCAATGATATGCAAGAGGCCGATCTGGATATCCAGGAAATCGGCTTTACCCAGGTCGAGGCACTGTTGACCGACCAGGTCGAAGTAGCGACCGGCTATGCGATGAACGAGCCGGTGCTGCTGCGCCAGCAGGGCGAAGAGTTGAACATTATTCGGGTGGCCGACGAGTTTCCGCTGGCTTCGAACGGCATTATTGCCAGCGAGCAAATGATCGCCGAGGACGCGGAAACAGTGCAGGCCTTCGTGACGGCGACGATGCGCGGCCTGGCCGATACGCTGGCCAATTCGGACGAGGCCTTCGAATTGAGTCTGGCTCAGATCCCCGAAGCCGAACTGGGTGATCCCGAGTTGCAGCGCACGGTGCTCGAAGAATCGCTGCCCTACTGGCAGAGCGAGTTGACTGAGACGAATGGCCTGGGCTACATCGACGGCGCATCCTGGCAACAGACCGAGCAGTTTATGCAGGATACCGGTCTGTTGTCCGGCCCGGTCGAAGTTGCAGCAGCCTTTACGAATGCATTTGTAGAGTAGCAGGCGACGGTTGAGGTTCCAATCGAGTGCCTCTGCGCTCCGGCCGGGCGAAAAACTCTATAGTTGAAAGCTACCGGGAAGCCGGGTTGCCCTGCGTGGCTCAGCGCGTCAGCTTGCGGTAGGTAATCCGGTGCGGGCGGTCGGCTTCGGCACCCTTGCGCTTGCGGTAGTCTTCGACATACTCACTGTAGCTGCCGGGAAACCAGTAAGCCTGACTATCGCCCTCGAAGGCCAGGATGTGCGTCGCGATGCGCTCGAGGAACCAGCGGTCGTGGGTAATCACCACGGCACAGCCGGCAAAGTTTTCCAGCCCCTCTTCAAGTGCCCGCAGCGTATGCACATCGAGATCGTTGGTCGGCTCGTCGAGCAGCAGCACATTGGCGCCGGACTTGAGCATCCTGGCCAGGTGTACCCGGTTGCGCTCGCCACCCGAGAGGCTGCCGACTTTCTTCTGCTGATCGGAGCCGCCAAAATTGAAGCGCGCCACATAAGCCCGCGAGTTGATCTCGCGGTGGCCCAGCACAATAATCTCGTTGCCGCCGGTAATCTCTTCCCAGACGGTTTTTTGCGGGTCGAGAATATCGCGACTCTGGTCGACGTAGCCGAGTTGCACGGTTTTGCCGACCTGCAAATTGCCGTTGTCGGGCTGCTCCTGGCCGACGATCATGCGGAAGAGGGTGGTTTTGCCGGCGCCGTTGGGGCCGATAATGCCGACAATCCCACCGGGCGGCAGGTCGAAGTCAAGATTCTCGTAGAGCAACCGGTCGCCGTAGGCCTTGGCCACATTTTCGGCGCGAATGACAATATCGCCGAGGCGTGGGCCAGGCGGAATAAAGATTTCCAGATCGCGGTCGCGGTTTTCCTCATTCTGGTTGAGCAAGTTCTCATAAGCACTGATGCGGGCCTTGCTCTTGGCGTGGCGGCCTTTCGGCGCCATGCCGATCCACTCCATCTCGCGTTGCAAGGCCTTCTGACGCTGCGACTCAGCCTTTTCGCTTTCGGCCATGCGCTGCTTCTTCTGTTCGAGCCAGGAGGAATAGTTGCCGCGCCAGGGAATGCCCTGGCCACGTTCGAGTTCCAGGATCCAGCCGGCCACATTGTTGAGAAAGTGCCGATCATGGGTGACGGCGATCACCGTGCCCTTATAATTCTGCAAGTGGCGTTCCAACCAGGCGACGGATTCGGCATCAAGGTGGTTCGTCGGCTCATCGAGCAGCAGGATATCGGGCTCCTGCAACAAGAGGCGGCAGAGCGCAACCCGCCGTCGTTCACCGCCCGAGAGCACCGCGATCGCGGCGTCGGCGGGTGGGCAGCGCAGCGCGTCCATCGCCAGTTCGAGCCGGCTATCGAGTTCCCAGCCATTCAGCGCATCAATGCGATCCTGCACTTCCGCCTGACGAGCCAGCAGGGCATCGAAGTCGGCCTCGGGGTCGGCGAGTTGCTCATTGATGGCCTCGAATTCGCGCATCACAGCGACGGTTTCCTGGGCACCCTCTTCAACAATGTCGCGCACGGTTTTGCGCTCATCGAGGCGGGGTTCCTGTTCGAGGTAGCCGACACTGTAGCCGGGCGAAAGCACCGTTTCGCCCATAAAATCACTGTCGACACCGGCCAGAATGCGCAGCAAGCTACTCTTGCCCGAGCCATTGGCACCGATAACGCCGATTTTCGCGCCATAAAAGTAGGAGAGCGAAATATCTTTCAGAACCTGTTTGTTGGGGGGGTGTATTTTGCTCACCCGGATCATAGAATAAATGATTTTATTGTCGGTCACAGGCACTCCTCTTCCTTTGCCGAAAAAAGTTGGGGTTCAATACAGCCGAAGTATACGCAGGCATTTTACCATGCATAGCTACCGCCGGTGAATCCGCCCGGTGCCGGCGGGTGATGCATGGCGTCGCACCCACTGCTGCGGCAGCATTCAAACGCATGAAAACCAGGGTGATGACACCCTGAAGGGCGGCGGCAGCACAAACGGGGCAGGCACCTGCGCCCTCACGATGCGGTGTTGCGCCCGGATTCGATGGCACGCAGGTGCAGCAGCAGGCCGGGATAAAGAATGTGCAGCCGTTGCAACGCCGGCGCCGGCAGCACCCAGAGCTCGCTGTCCTGCGTGGCCTGCGCGGTGGCCGTGCGCAGGCTGCCGAAAAGCACGGCTCGCCCGCCGAAGAACTCGCCGGGTTGATCGACCATCCGCAGGCCTTGCGCATCCTGGTGGTGGAGCATGATCGCACCGGTCATGATGATATAGGCCTCGTAGCCGGCTTCGCCCTGGCCGAATAGTTGCTCGCCGGCCACCAGATGGCGTAACTCGAAATCCAGCGCCAGATCAAGCAGGGTGGCCCAGGGCAAATGCGCAAAGGCCGGCATCGACTGGAGTTGATCGGCGCGCTCGAAAGCCGTATCCAGATCCAGTTGTCTGGCCAGCACCCGAAAGCTGTCGCCCGCCAGACAGAGCAATTGCCCATCACCGCGCGCCACCAGGGTCGCGGTGCGCAGCTCATTACGCAGCACGCCGCGTTCGCCCAGGCTATGGCCGCGCCCCAGCACCTGGCGCAACTCGCCGTCAACCCGAACTTCGACCAGGCCGGTATGTACGACATAGGTATAATCGTTTGCCGGCTCGCCCTGGCGCGCAAACACCTCGCCCGACCGAATATTGTACAGTGTCATGTGGGCTGCCAATTGACTGCGTGCGGCGATATTCAGCCGGCTGAAGAGTGGGCAGGCCGAGAGCGTTTCGATCATCTCGCCGGATGGATTGATCGCCACGGCATCGCCCAGGCCGACAATATGGCCACTGGCGGCAAACTCAACGCGATCGGACAGGGCTGCACTGGCCTGTGGCAAATAATGCCGGCTGGTATGCGCAAAGACGATGCGCTCACTTTTCGCACTGAGTGCTTCCAGCAATTCGGCGGTCAGCGTACTGTGGATCGGCCCGCCGCCGGCATCTTGCACCAGAATGCCGGCGCCCTCGGCAAACTGCTGCAATTCCATGCGCCGCTCTGCCGTCAGTACACCCTGGGCAACCAGTTCGGCAAACCAGGCTTCGTCGTAGCGCATATCGCCGGAATAGCAAAACTGACCGGCGCGCACGGCAATCGTCGGGATCGAATGCACCGCATAGATCGCCTGAAACTGCAAGCCATCGAGCTCGATGGGCCGGCCGGGATCCAGCGGCAGAAAATCAAACAGCGTGGCGACTTCGCTTGCCGGCAGAGCCAGCAGTGCCGCAAACACGCGCAGCAAACTCTGGTAGATCAGCGTCGAAGTAAGCAGGCGCACCCGGTTGCCGCCCGACAGCAACAACTCCGGCAAACCGGCCACATGATCTTCGTGCAAATGCGAAAGCACGATAGCCGAGATCTGGTTCGGCGAGAGGCCCAGGTTGCCCAGACGCACCGTCACATAGGCGGCCGCGTCGAACAGCACCGGCCGGCTCGCAGTAGCGCCCTGGTAAGCCAGAAAACAGGTCGTGATCCCGCCGGGGTCGAAACCATCGCTGCCACCGATGAACTGCAGGGTAAGTTCCTGGCGTTGCAAGGGGCGCGGCGGCGCCACCGCCAGCGGCAAGGGCTTCTGCGGGGTTTGCGTCGAGAGTCGGGCCACTTCCCGGCCATGTTCAGCAAACACAAACTCATCACCCGCCAGCCCAATTTCGAGGTCGCCGAGGATGCCGCCACCCGCCTCCAGGCTCACCAGGTCGGCCATATCGTCGATCTGCGGGGCACGCCCGAGCGGCGGATAATGACCGACGGCGGCACCCTCGGCATACAGCCAGGAGATGGCGGGCGGGTAGGCTTTCGCCGCGGGGCCGCTGATCGTTTCGGCGAGCACCGTGCGCAGCCGGCGGGCCTGATCAGCGGTAACGGTAATGATGCGCAAACGTTCGCCGGAAGCAAAAAAGGTTGAATAGATCAAAAATTCCACACTGGCGTAGTTAATGCCGTTGCGGATAAAGCCACTCGAACTGAGTTGCCGGCCGGGCGGCATATCCGGCGGCAAGAGCACAATTCGCGGTACCCGCAAGCCATGCGCCAGCAGATACTTCAGCGTTTCCGGCGGGCTGTTGACAAGCACATCCCCGGCGACAGTGCGAACAATCCGAATATTATTCGGCAGCGAATGAAGCCGATCATCCGGAGCGGAAGCAGCAACAGTATCCATGCTGGTCTCTTCAAGCTAATAAAGACGGTTCTTGCAGATCTGAACGGGCGGTATCCCTGATTTGGGGTTTCTAGTATACACGCTTTTGCGATGGCGGGGAAATCAGGTTTGCAAATTATTCTGACATATATACAATGATAGCAGGCATTTTTGCAAAGAGGCACATTGCTACCAGGAGGACGCTATGGAATACTCGGTTCCGCTGGCGCTACAGGATTACATGACGGTCATTTTTTCGGGGATTGGCCTGGCCATGCTGGCGATGATGGTCAATCGGCTGGATCGCAGCCTGGGGCGGATGGCATTCATCGGAGTGGTACTGACGGTACTGGGCGGCACGCTCAAGGCCAGCGGCAAGCTGGTGATGGCGCTGGGTGGCCCCGACCTGGCGTTCCTGCACTTCAGTCTGTTCCCGCTGATCGCACCCGGCTTCACGCTGATCGCCTGGTCGCTCTGGCAAATTCGCCACCTGATGCGCGGCGAACCACAGGCGCGCCGGCCCTGGTTGGTACCGGCCCTGGTGATCGCACTCTTCGCTGCCGGCGTCCTGTACATCGGCATGAACGGCGGCCCCTGGCGAGTGCCGCTCATTCTGCTCAGCACGATTGCGAATTTTGCCCTGCTGCTCCTGCTGATCGTGGCGGCCTGGGGTCGCGGCATGTGGCTCACCAGCGGCCTGTTCCTGACAACCCTGCTGGTCGTGCTGGCGATGTCGCAAATGGCCGGCCTGCCCAACCAGACCATCGCCATGATCTGGACCGAGCAAGTCAGCCAGACTATCGCCTGGGGGCTGTTCGCCATCGGCATTCGCCAGTACAGCCAGTTCGTTGATGCGATCCACGGCGAACGCTTCGCCGCCCAGCCGGCCTGAACTTTCGATTGGCGCATGGGAGGAAGATGTTGCCGGCAGTGGTTCCGCCGGCAACATCTTCTTTTTCTTTATTTCACGCCGCGCAAGCGGAGCACTTCGTTGCCGAGCAACCCCAGCCGTACGCCGCTGGAGCCGTGATACTCGAAACGGGCGCGCTCGAACCATTGCACGGTTACAACCACGCCGGGAGCGATCTCTTCGGTTTGCGGCGGCGAAATTGGAGCACCGAACAGCGCCAGGCTCTCGTTCATGGTTGTGCCCGGCCGACCGTCCAGTTCCAGGCCGCTGCTGCGCCAGTAGGTCAGGAAATCACCGCAGAGCGGGTGGCCGGTAGCCTCGAAGAACATGCAGCCCGGCTGGGAGTTCTCGCGCGGGAAGCTGAACCAGTCGCGGCCCTGCAAGCGCAACACCGTGTCGCCCAGCCGCCCGAGTTGCACATTGAAGGGCGGCGCCTGTTCGGGATGAAACTCGAAGCGGTTGCGCTCGAAATACTGGACGACGTAGCCCTGTTCAAGGAATTCGCGGCTCACCGGGTAGCCGAACACCCGCAAGCCGCCGTTTTGCTGCCAGTAGCGCAAAAACTCGCCGCGCAGTGAAAAACCGGTTTCCGGGAAATAGACCTGGTTGGCCGTCGAAGCAAAGGGCGGCTCCGGCACGAAGGGCGCCGGATCGGCCGGCGGCTCTTCGATAGGCGGCACCGGGGCCGGCTGCGGTTGTTCGGGCGGCACGGGCTCGGGCGGCGCCGGCGCCTGGTTGAGCGGGCACCCCTGGTAGGTCTGGGCCAGTTGCAGTGCCCGCAGGACGTTCAGACGGCCCCAACCGTATTCGACATCTTTGCCCGGCGCGCCCTTGTCGTCGGCGCTGGCCGCCAGGATGCAGGCAATGTCCTGGTAGCCCAGGTCGCCGCGCACCGTCCAGACCAGGCCGGCCGCGCCGGCTACGTAGGGGCTGGCGAAGGAAGTGCCGTTGGGCGGACCATAGCCGCCGTCGACCAGGGTTGTCCACAGCCCGACACCGGGTGCGGTGAGGTCAACGTAGTCGCCGGTATTCGAGAAGCCGGTGACGACATCGGTGTTGCCGGTAGCGCCGACCGCGACAACTTCGGGGTAGGCGGCCGGATAATTCGGCGCATTGCCTTCGCTGCGTTCGTTGCCGGAGGAGGCGACCACCAGCACATTGCGCGCCAGCGCATAATCGATGGCCTCGCGCAGCAACCGGCTATCGCCGGTACCGCCCAGGCTCATATTGATAATGCGCGCGCCATTGTCGACGGCCCAGCGCACGCCACGGGCCACGCCGGCATCGTTGCCGCCGCCCTGGGCATTCAGCACCTTGACCGGCAGAATGTTGCAGCCCCAGCACATGCCGGCCACCCCGATACCATTATCGGTGGCGGCGGCAATCAGCCCGGCCACCGCCGTACCGTGGCCGTTGTCATCGTTGCTGTCGGCAGTTTCGTTGATGGCATTGTAACCAGGCAGTACGCGCCCAGCCAGGTCGGGATGATCGGCAAACACGCCGGTATCGATGATGGCAATCGGCACTGCCGCGCCGGTAGTGATGTCCCAGGCTTCAAAGGCCTGAATATTGCTCAGTGCCCACTGCTCGCGAACAACCGCATCGTTGGGCACGCGGTTGAGCCGGCGCAGATAGTTCGGCTCGGCATAGACAACGCCCGGCAGCACGTGCAGGCGAGCGGCAGCCGACAGCGGATCATGGCCGCGGAGTTGCACCTGGTAGGCATTGCCGACGATCGGGCGCGCCGCCTGCGCACCGATTTGCCGCAAAACCTGCTGCAACTGCGGTGCAACCGGCCCGGACAGCCGGGCATGCGCATCAAGCTGCCGGCCATGCGCCAGCCGCACGATGAGCTCATCGGGCACATAGGCGGTTGCCGCCTGAGCCGGTGTGTGCGCCGGCCAGGCGCCGATCAACAGCAACCAGAGAACAATAACGAGAAATGGTTTCATAGGGGAAATACTCCTCGGCTGAGTGCGGAATACTGCCGTGTAGCACCGAAATTATAGCAGCCCGGCGTGACGAGAACAATACGAAAGAGCGGCAAGTTCTGCTTGACCTGCAAACAGGCCGGGTTCGCCTGCGGCAACGTGGAAAACCGTTCAAATTCGTTTGATTGTGCGGCTTTGCCGCACAATCAAACGAAAAAGACCGTCATCTTCCGCGCTGCCACAGGCGAAAAAAGAATGCAACATTTGCCTGGCACCCTTCGTCACAGAGGCAGAAGACACAGTAGTGATGGCGCCCCACAGCGGGGCCGCAAGGAGAATAACAATGAACTCGACCCAACGTTTGATGCGCAGCCGCTCGGAGCGCATGATCGCCGGGGTGGCCGGCGGCCTGGCGCAGTATTTTGCCGTCGACCCGGTGGTTATCCGGTTGACGTTTGTCGTACTGGCTTTCAGCGGCATCGGCCTGCTGCTTTACCCGGTGCTCTGGCTGCTGATGCCGAAGGAACCGGCGCTCAACGGGCAATTCGGATCGGACAACACGGTATTCGTCGCGCCGGGCAGCCGGCTGCGCCAGCCGCGCTTCGACCCGATGACCGGTGCGCCGATTGATCCGGAGCAGGAGATCCCGATCGAAAACCTGCACCCGGATAAGCAGGTTCCCGATGAAGATGTGCAGATGCGGCGCAATCGCACGCTGGGCCTGATTCTGCTGGCGGTCGGCCTGTTTTTCATCCTGAAAGCGCTGCCGCTGGGCTGGCTGGCGCCCTTCCTGTTGCCGGCCCTGCTGATTGGCGCCGGTGTGTTCTTGCTACAACGGGCAAGTTAAGCCATATGAGCCGGGTGATTGTTGCCGGCAACATCGGCAACAATCACCCGGCTCATCCATAATGGTGTTTTGATACCCCCATTTTGCCCCTTCCTCACATCCGTGGTAGATTGAACGAAGCGAAATAATTTCAGTATGCATTCCGGGCAAATCCTGTGTCCGGAGCTTTTCTGTTGCACTGTGGAATCATTACACGATCTCTGCCGGCTGCTGGCCGATTTGCCCGAGACAACACATATTCGCCGCCGGATCGGGCGCCCGGCTCGCCTGCGGGTCGCACCGCTGCCCGGTGCCGCCCGCCTGCCGATGCTGGCGGCCGTCGCCGCCGGGCAGCCGGTAGCGCCCTGCCTGCTCTACGTCACCGGCAGCAGCGATGCTGCGCTGCGGGCTGCCGAGGATCTGCGGCGCTGGCTCGCGCCTGAACAGGTGCTGTTCTACCCGGCCAATGATGCCATGCCCTACGAGCATATGTCGGCCGGCCCGGAAGCCCTGCGAGCCCGCCTGAATACCCTCCAGCGCCTGGATTCACCCGATCCCGGCACGCCGCTGCTGATCGTCACCTCGGTCAAGGCGCTGCTCCAGCCGACACTCAGCCCGGCGGAACTGGCCGACGCCGCGATCGAACTGCGCATCGGGGCCGAACAGCCGCCCGAAGCGCTGCTGCGCCACTGGATCGCGCAGGGCTACCAGGTGGCGCCCAGTGTCGAATTGCCCGGCGAACTCAACCGGCGCGGCGGCATCGTCGATATCTGGCCGCCCGCCGATGAGCAGCCGCTGCGCATCGAGTGGTTCGATGTCGAGGTCGATAGTCTGCGCCGCTTCGATCCGCGTAGCCAGCGCAGTGAGCAGCGCCTCGATACTGCCCACGTTGGCCCGCCGCACGAGACGCCGCTCTGGAATCGTGAACTGGCTATCGAGCGGTTGCAGGCGATTGCTACCGATTCGCTGCGGGCCGAGGCGCGCAAGGAATGGGAGGCCGGGCTGGAACAGCTTGCGAATGGCGAACGCTTCGAGGGTCGGGCTTTCTATGCGCCCTTCTTTCGCCCGGAACCGCAGTCGGCACAGGGGACGCTGCTCGCGCACCTGCCGCCCGGCGCGGCGGTATTGTTCAGTGAGCAGCATTTGCTGGCTCAGCTCGCCGGCGATTTTCATCAGCAGGCTGAACAGCAGCGCCATGGCCTGGTCGACGTCGGCGAGTTGCCGCCGGATTTCCCGCGGCCCTACCTGCGCTGGCAAGAGTTATTTGCCGCTGAAAGCGCCGCCCGGCGGCTGACGCTGTTCGATCTCAGCAATAATATCGATCTTGGCATCGATCCCAACCCGGATTGGCCCGTCGACGATACGCTGCCGGCGCCGGAATTTACGCCGCTTAATCATTATGGCGGCCAGTTTCGCCGCCTGATTAGTGAGATCGCCGGCCGGCTCGAACGTGGCGAACAGGTTGTCGCGGTGACGACGCAGGCCGCCCGTATGCTTGAACTGGTCGCCGAAACCGCTGCCGATGCGCATGGCCGCACTCAGGTGCCGCCCGGTTTCAGTGCGATTCACGGCGCGCTCGACGAGGGCTGGCACCTGGCGGCGCAGCGCATTTCGCTTTATACCGACACCGAGATCTTCGGCTGGCGCCAGCGCCGCCCGCTCGCCGAACGCCGCAAACGCCGTGAACGCAGCGCCGAAGAACGCGCCGCCTTCCTGCGCGGTCTCAAGTCCGGCGATTACGTCGTGCATATCGAGCACGGCATTGCCGTCTACGAGGGTTTGCTACGACGCAGCGTCGGCGGCATCGAGCGCGAGTATCTCAGTTTGCGTTATGCCGGCGGCGACCGGATCTATGTGCCGGTCGACCAGGCCGACCGGGTGGCACGTTATATCGGCGCCGGCGACAATGCGCCGCAACTCACCCGGCTGGGCACCCAGGAATGGGAACGTGCCAAGCGCAAGGCGCGCGCCGCCGTGCAGGATCTGGCCCAGGATCTGCTCGATCTCTATGCCCGCCGCCGGCTCAGCCATGGCCATAGTTTCGCCGCCGATAATGAGTGGCAGCGCGAGCTTGAGGCCGCCTTTCCTTACATCGAAACCGAAGATCAGGTGCGCGCGCTGCACGAGGTCAAGCATGATATGGAATTGCAGCAGCCGATGGATCGGCTGATCTGCGGTGATGTGGGCTTCGGCAAAACCGAGGTGGCGCTGCGGGCGGCTTTCAAAGCAGTGCAGGACGGGCGCCAGGTGGCGATCCTGGTGCCGACGACGGTGCTGGCTCAGCAGCACCTGGATACCTTCCGCCGGCGCATGGCAGCCTTCCCGGTCCATGTCGAGATGCTGTCGCGCTTCCGTTCGGCTCGTGAACAAACCGAGATTATCAAGCGCCTGCTGCGCGGCCAGATCGATATTCTGATCGGCACGCATCGCCTGCTCTCCAAAGATGTGATCTTCCGCAACCTGGGCCTGGTGATCGTCGACGAAGAACAGCGCTTCGGCGTACGCCACAAGGAACGCCTGAAACAATTGCGCGCCGAAGTCGATGTGCTGACGCTGACCGCAACGCCGATTCCGCGCACGCTGCATATGTCGCTGGCCGGTATTCGTGACTTGAGCGTCATCGATACGCCGCCGGAAGACCGGGTGCCGATCAAGACGTACGTGGTACCGCACAACGACAATTTGATCCGCGATGCAATCCGGCGCGAAATCGAGCGCGGCGGCCAGGTCTATTTTGTGCATAACCGGGTACAGAGCATTTACCATGTGGCCAATCATATTCGCACCCTGGTACCGGAAGCCGAGATCGGGGTCAGCCATGGCCAGCTCGAAGAACGCCAGCTCGAAAAAGTGATGCTGGAATTTTTCACCGGCGCCTACGATGTGCTGGTCTGCACAACAATCATCGAGAGCGGGCTGGACGTGCCGAATGCGAATACCATTATTATCGACGATGCGACGAATTATGGGCTGGCCCAGTTGCACCAGTTGCGCGGGCGAGTCGGGCGTAGCGCCAACCGGGCCTATGCCTACCTGCTCTACAAGAGCGACCGACGCATAACGGAAGAAGCTCAGCAGCGGCTACAGGCCATTCAGGAAGCCTCGGAACTGGGCGCCGGCTTCCAGGTGGCCATGCGCGACCTGGAGATTCGCGGGGCCGGCAATTTGCTCGGCGCCGAGCAGAGCGGGCATATTGCCGCTGTCGGCTTCGATTTGTATTCACGGCTGCTGGAACAGGCGGTGCAGCAACTCAAGGAGCGCTTTCAGCAGCAGCAAAGCAACGGCCAGATGCCACAGCCGCCGAGCACCGATGACACCGAACAACCGGAGCGCCGGCGCACCAGAGTGCAGGTCAACGAAAAAGTGCTGGTCAGCCCGCTGGTAACGCTGGATCTGCCGCTGGACGCTTATTTGCCGACGGAGTACATTCCGAATGAAACGGTGCGCCTGGGCGTATACCAGCGGCTGGTCGAGGCGATCACGCCGGAGGAAGTTCGCAGGTTGCGCCAGGAACTGCGCGATCGCTTCGGCGAACCGCCGCCGCCGGCGGCCCAGTTGCTGACATGGCTGCAGATCAAGGCGCTGGCGCTAAAAGCCGGTGTCAGCGCGGTGATCAGCAGCAACGAAGAGTTCACCATCCGGCTGCCGATCCTCGACGCAGTCCAGCGGGATCGGCTGGAACGCCGTTTTCAGCGCGACAAAAACATCAAAATCGGCCCGCAGTTCGCCCGTTTGAACCGGCGTGCCCTGGGCAGCGGCTGGGTTGAGAAATTGACGGCGATACTGACGCTGCTAGGCGATCTGGTTGAACTGGCGCCGGGCGCCGAAGTGCCCGGCGCCGGGCAGGATGCGGATTGATGCTTTGACTTGCGCAGTCGTCGCTAATGTTCAAGCTGCCTGAAAGAAGGCCTTTATTTCGTTGGTTTGGGCAGCCAAGCTGCCCAAATCAGGAAAAAACAAGGTTTTCTCATGAAAGATCTGCTCAGCCTCTTGCTGCCTTTCCTGCCGCCGCCGCTGTTGCGCCACGTCCGGGCAAATCCCGGCGCCGGGCCGCAGCGTAGCACCCAACGCTTTCCGGCCGCCGTGCTCTTTGCCGATGTCTCCGGGTTTACGCCGCTGACCGAGGCGCTGAGCAGGCAGGGCAGCGCCGGCGCCGAAGAGCTAAACCGGCTGATGAACCGCTATTTTCATCGCATGATTGCCCTGGCCGCCGACGAGGGTGGTGAGGTGGTCGGCTTTTCCGGCGATGCGGTAAGTGTCCTGTTCCCGGCGCTGGATGAACCGCTTGCGTATGCCGTGCGACGGGCCTACCAGTCCGGCGCGGCCATGCACGCCGCTATGCCCGAATTCGCCGCGCTGGAAACCAGTGTCGGGGCGGTTGAACTGGGCATGAAGATTTGCATCGGGGCGGGTGCGATGGTCGCTTTGCAGGTGGGCGGCATTCTTGAGCGCTGGGAATACCTGGTCGCCGGCGAGCCGCTGCGCCAGATTGCCGCCGCCGAGCCACTGATGAAACGCGGGGCGCTGTTGCTCAGCCCGGAAGCGCAAGCACGGCTGCATCCGGCAGCACTGCCGGCGCGTGGACGCCGCACCATGGCGCCGGAAGATCTGGCGCCGGAAGACCTGGCGACGCTGCGGTGCTTTGTTTCGCGCGCCGTCGAAAATGCCCTGCGCACCGGCAAACACGACTGGCTGAGCGAGCTGCGCCCAATGAGTGTACTCTTCATCGGCGCCTCAGGTATAGACTACAGCAGCGAGACCGGCAGCGCGGCGCTGCATCAACTGGTGCGAACAGTGCAGGCGGCAATTTACCGCTATGAGGGCAGCCTGGTTCAGGTCACCGTCGACGACAAGGGCACCATCATTATTGCGCTGTTCGGCGCGCCGCCGCTGGCCCACGAAGATGATGCCCGGCGGGCGGTGCAGAGTGCGCTCGATTTGCAGGTTCACTACCGCGCAAGAGCCGGTGAAGCCGATGTACCGGCTCTAACGCTGGGCGTGGCCAGCGGGCGCGTCTTTGTCGGGCTAGTGGGCGGCGAGATCCGGCGCACCTACACCGCCATGGGCGACACCGTCAACCTGGCGGCGCGGCTGATGGGCAAGGCAGCAGTGGGCGATCTGCTCTGTGATGCGACGACCTACCGCCAGGCCCGCGAGCAATTGCGCTTCGCGGCTCTGCCGCCCGTCCAGTTGAAGGGCAAATCCAGCCCGCTGCCGATCTATCGCCCGCTGGGAATACTGCCGGCTGAAGTGCGCGCCATTACCGCCGAGTTGCCGGGCATAGCGGCAGAGACGCCGCTCGTCGGGCGGCAGCGCGAACTGGCGCAACTGGAGGCGCTGCTGGACAGGATGGCAGCCGGGCAGGGCCAGGTGCTGCTGGTACAGGGCGCGGCCGGGATCGGCAAGTCGCGCCTGGTACGCGAATTCCAGCGGCGGGCCGTACAGCAGGGCCGGCCCTGCCTGGTAGGTGCCGGCCAGAGCATCGAACAGCAGACGCCCTACCGGGCCTGGCGCGATGTCTTCAGTCGGCTGTTTGAACTGGAAGCCGGCGCAACGACAGAACGGCAGCGCGGCCAGGTACAGCAGGTCGTCGGCAAACTGGCGCCCGACCAACAAGAACGCCTGCCGCTGCTCAATGATTTGCTCAACCTTGGCCTGCCGGAGACGGCGCTCAGCGCCGGACTGGATGCGGCGCTCCGCCGGCAAAACCTGGGCTGGCTGCTGTTGCAATTGTTGCGGGCGCGGGCCAGGCAACACCCCTTGCTCCTGCTGCTGGAAGATGCCCACTGGCTCGATAGCCTGTCCTGGGAATTTCTGCTGCAACTGGCCCGCTCACTGGCTGTGACAGAAACGCCGATCGGGCTGCTGGTCAGTATGCGCCCGGCCGAGGCAGCCAGCCCGGCGGCGGCGGCCGTGGCCACGCTGCGCGAACTGCCGCACACGACGGAGCTCGAACTGGGGCAACTGGCGGCAGCCGATACGATCCGGCTGGTGACCGCGCGGCTGGGCCTGGCCGTTGGCAGCCTGCCGAGCGAAGTAGCCGGGCTGGTCGAACGCTATGCCGGCGGCAACCCCTTTTTTGCCGAAGAACTGGTGCTGACCCTGCGCGACCTGGGGCGCATCAGCATCGAAGCCGATCCGGCGCTACCGGATCAGCGGCGCTGCCGGGTCAGCGGCGATATTCGGCGTATGCACGAGAACCTGCCGACCACTGTGCAGGGGCTGATCCTGGCGCGGCTGGATCGGCTGGCGCCGGATGCGCAGTTGATCGTCAAAGTCGCCGCCGTGATCGGGCAGATCTTCGAGCATTTGCTGCTGAGCCATGCCCTGCGGCAGCACGCGACGATGGCGGAACCGGCCATGGCGCTGCATCTACATTCGCTGCACAATCTAGATATTACCCGGATTTATGCCGAGGAACCCGACCTGGCCTACATGTTCCACCATATCATTATCCAGGAAGTGGCCTACCAGACGCTGCTGTTTGCTCAGCGGCGCACATTGCACCGCACGATCGGCGAGTGGTACGAAACGACCTTCGGCGGGGCCGAATTCTCGATTGAGCAACTGAACCTGGCGAAGCCCGGCCCGCACCCGGCGGCGCTCAGCCCCTACTATGCTTTGCTGGCCTACCATTATCGCTATGCGGCGGAAGCTGCCCGCGAGCGCCAGTATGCCTGGCTGGCCGGCGAGCAGGCAGCGGCGCGCTATGCCAACAGCGAAGCCCTGCAATACCTGACGCGAGCGATCGAATTGACCGGCGCACAGGAACTGCCGGCGCAATACGCATTGCTGCTGGCCCGCGAGCAGATCTATGATCGCCAGGGTGACCGGGCAGCGCAGCAGGCCGATCTGGCAGCGATGGCTCGCCTGGCCGGGCAGATGGCAGACTTAAAACGTCAGGCAGAAACGTCGATCCGGCAGGCGAACTACCGCATCGTCACCGGTGATTACCCGGCAGCGATTGCAGCTGTTCGGCAGACGGTAGCCCAACACGACCGGGAACTGGCGCCGGATTTGCTGGCCCGCGCCCGTTTGCAATGGGGGCGGGCGCTGCGCTTTCAGGGCGATTACCCGGCAGCCGAACAGCAACTGCGGCAGGCACTGCACCTGGCGCAAGCGCACAACCTGGCCGAACTGGAAGCCGAAGTGCTGCGCCAGATCGGCGGAGTGGCCTTTTTTCAAGACGATTATGCCGGCGCACGGATCTATGACGAGCAGGCTTTGCAAATCTTTCGCCGCTTGCAAAACCGCCAGCAAGAAGCCTATGCCCTCGATGTGCTGGGCAGCGACGCCGGCGAACAGGGCGATTATGCCGCCGCGATGGATTATTATGAACAGGCGCTGGCCCTCTTTCATACGGTCGGCGATCAGTGGGGCATGGCCCTGACGCTGGGCAACCTGGGCCAGATTTGCCGTGAGCAAGGGCATTACAGCCGGGCACTGAGTGCCGGCCGACAAGGGCTGGAACTGGCCCGTGCAACCGGCGATACGCGCACCGAAGGCTGGCTGCTGGGCAATCTGGGCTGGGCGTTGCTGGATTGCGGGGTTTATGCCGAAGCCCGGCACACGTTCGAGCAGGCGGTGCGGATCTGTCGTAGCACCGGCGCCCTCATGGAAGAGGGATGGGTGCTGTCGGGCCTGGGGCTGCTCTGCCATCTCCAGGGCGATCAGTCGGCGGCAGAAGCATATGAGCATCAAGTACTGGCGCTGGCACAGAGCAGCGGTGAGCGATCATTAGAGGCGGATGCCCGGCTCTGCCTAGGGCATACGCTGACGGCGGCGGGCAGACCGGCTGAAGCTGCGCAAGCCTACCGCCGGTCGCTGGAGCTATGGCAGGAAGTCGGCCGGCACAATCGGGCCATGGAAGCCTGTGCCGGCCTGGCCCGAATCGCGCTGCAGCAAGCCGATCAGTCAGCAGCCCTGGCCTATGTCGAAACGATCCTGGCCTATCTGAACGAACATACGCTGGCCGGCACCGATCAGCCCTTCCTGATCGACCTGACCTGCTACGAGGTGCTACGAGCAACCGGCGATCGGCGGGCCGGCGCGATCCTTCAGCAAGCATGTGCAAAACTGCGCGAGCGGGCCAATCAGATCGCCGACCCGGATCTGCGGCATTCGTACCTGGAGCGCGTGGCCGCGCACCAGGCGCTGCTTGAGGCAGATACCCAATTCGGATAATGTAGTTATCCGAATTGGGTATGAGGGATCGCGGAAGCATGGCTTTCGGGTTCCTTAGCGTGCGACCAGTGGCAGGTACAACCGGGATTCGGCCCCGGCCAGGTCACGTGGGCGGCTGTTCTCCCAGAACAGGCTGACCGGCAGGGTTTCGCCGCCGACCTCGAAGGTCACGCTGCGCCCGGGCGCGCCGCAGCCGGTCGTAGCCGGCACATCGACGACGAAGACGACCTGGTTGCCGGTGGCGCTGCCGGCGAAGGTTTCCGCCGTGCCGCAGACCATTCCCTCGACGTGAGCCAGCACCGGCGTGCCGACAGGTACCTGCGGCAGGCCGAGATCGCTCAGGCGGGCGTAGTAGGTCGCCGGCGGCACCGGAACGCTGCTGGTCGGGGCCGGTGTAGTCGCCTGCTGCCGGGCTGCCGGCGCTTGTTCGGCGATGCGGATCCAGTAGCCCTGGCCGAACCGCAGTTGCGCCAGGTCATTGACCCAGGTCGGCACGTCGATGTCGTAGACCTGCCAGGGATCGCTGCGGTTGTTCTGCTCGTAGCCGTAGACGGTGGTGTAACCCTGAGCATTGATCCGTTCCAGCGCCACAGTCACCGGCTGCGAATCGGTCCAGGGATAGCTGAAGAGATTCCAGCCGGCCTGCAGATCGACGCTGCTCATCAGCGCGTAGATGCCGGGGCCGCGCGCCTGCGCAGCCGCTTCGTTGCGTTCACTATCAAGGCGCGTAACCAGGCGCTGCCAGGCGCTGCCGTCTGGAGCGCGATAGTAAATGGCGATGCCACCTTCGGTTCCCGCCGGCACTTCACTGCTCAGGTAGCCAATGCTGATCACCGCATTTTCCACCAGTTGCGGCGCGCCGACAGTTCCGGTCAGCCGGTAAGCCTGGCCGACGCTCGCGGCCCAGGGCGGCGGATCAAGCACGGTCGTCGACTGTAGCGCATAGAATTCGCCCTCGGCCAGGTCTTCTTCGCGGATATACAGAATGGCCTGCCCGTCGCCGGAAAGCACCGGCGCGGCCCGGCTCTTGCGTGAGCCGGGATTGCTGCGTGGCACCGCCCGGCTCTTGCGCGAACCAGGGTTCTCGCCCGGCGTCGCCCGGCTCTTGCGCGAGCCGGGATTGCCGCCGATGGCATAATCGCTCACGAGCTCGCGGCCCTGCCTGTCCCCGGTGATCCAGATATGCACATAGCCGCTGAAGGCCGGTTCGGCCAGCGTGATGCTTCCACTGTAGCTGCCGGCATTTTCGACCAGGCGGATCGGCGCGGCAGCCGGGGCATCAGTGGGGTAGAGCTGGGCATTCAGCACCAGGCCCGGCTCGACCCGCTCGACGGCAATCGTCACCGTACGCGAAGTCTCCGGCGTGATCCGGAGATCGGGCTGCCAGGGTTCGGCCAGGCTGTCCAGCTCGAGTTGCTGGTCGGTCGGGCTGATTTGCTCGCAGCCCAGGCGATTGCGGCGCAGATCGAACAGGCAAAGCCGGTCGCCAGGGCGGGCGCCGCGGGCCTCGATGCGATCAAGCAGTGGGCGCCCGAGATCGATCAGGCGCCCGCGATCCGGCTGGAAGAGAAAGGCCCGGCTGGCCGGATCGGGCTGTAGCGCCGTGCCGCTTGCGTCGGTCAGGTAGATGATCGGCGTGTCCAGGGTTTCCGCCGGGTAGGGCAGCGGAAGGCTACGCACCTGGGTAACAGCCAGCGGCAGAGTCGCCGGGCCGGGGTTGGCGTCGAAGGCGACCGGCGGATTGAGCACGAAGTCGCGCCCGGCTTGCTCGCGGCGTTCCCAATCGTAAAATTCGGCGATGGTCTCCCAATCGGCGCGACCGGTTTCCTGCTGCGAAAGAGTCTGCGCGCAACCCGGCAACCAGCCCTGCGCCGGGCGAAACTCGCTGCCATTGTCGATGTAGGGATCGCTCATGGCACCGGCGCAACTCGTCACCGTCACCAGCAGGCCATTCTCGTCGAAGCCCAGGTAATTATCGTCGAGGAAGAGCAGGTAGTGGCCGAGCTCGTGGGCCAGTGTACGCGGCCAGTCCTCGCCAATGTTGCCGCCGGCATCGCCGTAGCGATTCCAGACCGCGCCCATGCGGATCTGGCCGGGCTCGTAGAAAATGGTTTTCGTCGTGCCGTTCACGGTCACAGTTTCGCTGATGGCTCGGGTGACGATGCCGCCCTGATTGGCATTCGGGCGCAGGCGATTGGTGGCATAGATCCGCAGATTGGCCCGATTCCACCAGAAATCTTCGATGCAGTCACTCGTGCCGGGCATGCAGGCCAGGCCGTCTGCGGTAGCCGGGCCGCGGTCGTGGTGCAGCCGGATTTCGCCGAGTGCCGCCTGGCCGTCGCTCCAGTCGTAGAGCGCCGCCGAGGCGCGCTGCAGGTCGGCTGCGAGGCGGGCCAGATACTGCGGATCGTTGCGCGCGTCCCATTCCAGCACCACATCCAGATTGAAGAGCGCGAGCGGCTGATCCGGCGATACGGTGAGCGTCTGCACCCCCGGCGTTGCCACCGGCTCCGCCGCCAGGCCGGTCGCCGTCGGCGCAGCACTGGTCTGGTAGAGCGTATAGGTGGCAGTCGCGGTGATAGGCGCCAGGGCGATCAGCCGGTCGCCGGGCACAATACTGCCGCGCCCTTGCAGAAAACCCTGGCTGTCGCTGCGGAAGGGCTTACCATTGCTGCGGCTGAAGGGTTGCGCATCGCGCAGCGCAGCGGCGGGCAGGCGATAGACCAGTGCGCCCGCGGCGGGCGAGCCATCGGCCTGGACAACCCGCACCTGGGTGCCGCGCAGGCGGAAGGGCGCGCTCTGGGCGGCAACGTAGGGATGCTGGTACAGGCCGGCAATCGCATTTGTGGTGGGACGATGCGCGGCATAGGCCTCGATGCGGAACACGACATTGTCGGACTGGCCGGCAAAGCCGCTGGCAAAGAGATCCCAGATGAAGCTATGCGCGCTACCGGCCGGATTGGCCGCCAGGTTCCGGGTAACCGTCGCCGGGGCCGCGATCGCCGCCTGCCAATCAGCGCCGCCATTCAGCGAAAAGTAGGCCCGAATTTCGCGCACCGGATCGCCCTCGGGATCAGCCAGGGTGAAGGGCACCGTGATCTGCGGGCCGGACAGAATCTCCGGCGTCGAAAAACCGGGGGCGGCGGGAAGCGCACCAGGGCGGCGGATGCTAATGGTCGGCGGATTGTTGGGCAGGCCGGTAGGGCGGGCCGGGTAATTGAAATACAGCGTGTTCAGATTGGGGCTTCCATCACGCAGGGCCAGAAAATCGGCGGTGCCGTCGTTGTTCATGTCGCCGATGCCGGTCAGCCCGCGCACATTCGAGGTCTGCGCCAGGACACGCAAGATCTGCGGGAAGGCGCCGGTGCCATCGTTGCGATAGGCGCGCCCGGTATCCGCCACCAGGTCGATATCGCCGTCGCCGTCGATGTCGGCCGGATACACCGCCTGTTCGTCGCCGGTACCGAAAGCGCGCGCCTGCGCTGCCGGAAAGCGGCCGCTGCCGTCATTGAAATCGATCCAGGCCTGGCCGAAATAGATGCTGACAATGTCCAGGCTGCCGTCGCCGTTGAGGTCGGCGAGCGCCCGATCGCGCAAGCCGACGCCACTGACTCTGCGGAAGGGCAGCGTAGCGCCGGCTGGAAACGCACCGCTGCCGTCATTAAAGTAGACCAGGCTCTGCTCCGCCTCATTGCCGACCACATCCAGGTCGCCGTCGTTATCGAGGTCGCCAAGCGCAAGATGAGCGGTTACGGCCGACTCGCCGAAGGAAACGGCCGGCGCTGCGGCGAAACCGGCGCTGCCGTCATTGCGATAGATCCGGTTCTGCTCGCTGTGATTGGCAACGACGATGTCCAGGTCACCGTCGTTGTCGAGATCGCCGAGCGCGATGTCGACAGTTTCGCTGCCGGCCGGACCGAAGGTGCGGGCCGGCGCAAATCCGGCGACGCCGTCATTCAGATAGAAGGCATCTGCTGAACCACGACTGCCGGTTACAATGTCGAGATCGCCGTCATTGTCGAGGTCACCGACAGCAGTGCTACCAACCGGTGATTGCACCGGCCCAAACAGGCGCCGGTCAGCGGCGAGAAAATCCTCCTGCCGATTGTTCAAATAGATGGCCATGCGCTGAGCAGCCGAGTCGTAGCCAATCAGATCGAGAAAGCCATCGCCGTCGAAGTCGCCGGCCGGCCGGCCTTCTTCGCTTTCCAGCGGCAGCGACAGATTATCGTAGCGGCCGTTCTCGTCGTTAAAATAAACCGCTGCCTGGAAATTGCCGCCGGCCACAATATCGAGCGTGCCGTTTGCGTCGAGGTCGGCGAGCGCCAGGCTCGGCGTAAGCTCATTGCCGCCAAAGGGCTGTTCGGGGATAACGGTGTATGGTTCAACGCCTGAGACCAGCGTACTGATCGCGATCCGGTTCGGCCCGACGCTACCGGCGACAATATCGAGTACGCCATCACCGTCAAGATCGCCGAGGGCCATGCTGCGGGTCAGCGGCGAGGCTGCAGTAATCGCAAGTGAGTTCAGGATAGAAAAACTGGCAGTTCCGTAACTGAAATAAATGCGATCCGGCTCCAGATCGTGGCCGGCAACAATATCGACTGCGCCATCCCGATTGACATCGCCCAGCGCCAGGCTGTGAGTTGTGCTGAATTCCGAACCGAAGAGCAGGCCGCCAAAGCCGGCAACATTCCCACTGCCATTGTTGAAATAAACGAGATCGCGTTGAGCCTCATTGCCGACAACAATATCAGGCCAGCCATCATTATTCAGATCGCCAAGGGCGATACTGCGAGTATCAGCGTTGAGACCAGGCAGCGCTACACCGTCAACAGGAAAGGTACCACTGCCGTCATTCAGATAGACGCGATTCGCTTCGCCGAGCTCGCCAGTCACAATATCCAGCGCCCCATCGCCATTAAGATCGCCGAGCGCCACACTGCTTGTCAGACTATCGTCCGGCCCGAAGGCGCGCACATCGGCCGGCGAGAAGCTGCCATCCTGATTGAAGTAGACGACATTCTGCGCGCCATCAACAAATTCACCCGGTACGTCCGCAGACAATCGGCTGCGAGTGGCCACAATATCCAGGTCGCCGTCAGCGTCGAGGTCGCCGAGGGCCAGCGCCGTCGTCGTGATGGCATCGGCGGGCGCGTAGATCTGCGCGTGTTCGGCAATAAATCTGCCGTCGCCTGATTTATTGAAGAAGATGGTATCCGGCTGATCGAAATAGCCCCCGGCAACAATATCGAGATTCCCGTCGCCATCCAGATCACCAACGGCGACGCTCCAGGCTGCGCCGCTCTGGCCGAAGGGCCGGCGCTCGCCGAAGCCGGCGCTTGCGGCCATTGCCGCCGGCAGCGGCGAATACGCCGGCAACAGCGTGATTATCAACACCAGGATCAGGATGCCGCAATCTATTGATCGCTTGTGCATAGAATGTTCCTCTCGACGCGATGCTAAAACATTAGTAAATTCTTTGTTTTATGATTGGCGGCTACGCCGCCAATCATAAAACAAAGAATTTACTAATCATTATGGCTTGCTAAAGTAATTAACGAATCACCAGCGGCAGGTACACTCGCTCTGCGTCCGGTGATGGTACCGACAGTTGTACCGCGATTTCCGACAGGCTGATCTGCTGGTAGGCCGGATCGCCGCTGATCACGCGATGCCGAATGGTACCGCTGACGGCGCTGGTTTGTTCCGCCGCCAGAACGCTGACCGTCTGCGGGCGGTTCCAGTTTTCGGCGGTAAAGGTCAGGCTCGCAGGTTGCACATCAATCCCCTGCGGCGCCAGCACTTCAACGACAACCTCGTCAACCGGGGCTGAAGACAGCGCCAGTTGATAGTCGGCCACTGTGCCGACTTCGAAATCGAGCTTGCGCTGCGAGATATTGACGCTCGCCCGCTCATCATCCTGGATGGACAGGTCATCCGCCGGAACCGTGATTCCGTCATACAGCGGGTCGGCACTCAGCACCCGGTAGCGCAGCGTAGCCTGGCGCGTACGCTGAAGCTGGTTATCGTCGACGGCGACAACGCGAACTTCCTGCGGCGTTTGCCAGTTCTGCGGCGTGAAGCTCAGGCGTGCCGGTTCAATGCGCAGCCCTTCATCAGCCGCGATCTCGACGACAACATCGGCAACCGGCCGGCTGCTGAGGCTCGCGGTGAGTGTGATACCCTGGCCGCCCTCGCGCAGAATGCGTTCGCCAACAAACACCTCGACCACAGACGGAACGGCTTCATAGGCGCCGATGTCGACAATTGCCGGGCCATCGCTGCCGACCAGGCGTGGATTCCCGGCCAGGTCATAGTTCAGGTCGGCAGGCAGCAAGCTATTGTCGCCGGCATCGATCGCCGGTGATTCCGGGCGCAGCCGCAGATCATCCGGCGCGACAAAAAGCGGGTCGATGTTGTGAATGCCGGTCTGCAGCGACAAACCCTGGATGATATTGTTGTGCAGTTTAACATTGCTGACACTCTGGGGTGACAGGCTCACCGGTACACCCTGATTGTTCCAGATAATGCTGTTGGCAATCGTATCGGCTCCTTGACTGTATACTGCATTGCCGACATTGTTGCTGACCGTCACGTTGGCAATGGTGCTGGCATAGCTGCTGAACGCGCTGCCCTGCGGGGCCCGATTAGCGGTGAAAACCGCGCCCGCCACGTCGGAATCGTATTGAATTGAAGCGCCACCGCCCATTTCGCCGGCCTGGTTATCACGGAAAACATTATTGCGCATTTTGCCGCGCCCGGCAAAGCCGCCGCCAAACTTGCCGGCCCGGTTATTGCGGAACACAACATTGTGCAACTCGCCGCGACCATAGAAGCCGCCACCAGACCATGCTGCATAGTTATCTTCGATAATCAAGTTGTGCAGCCGCGGCCCGATCTGCCGATTGTAAGCGACACAGATACCGCCGCCCTCATCGCCACATCGACTGCGCACGCCATTCAGGCTGTTCCCGGCATCGGCGTAGCCACCGCTGAGGGTGAGGCCATCAAGCAAGGTGCCGCGACCGACTTCTTCCATAAAAACGATGTTATAACTGTTGTCTTCCGGCCTACCGGCTACGCCAATGTCGCCGCTCAACACTGTCGAATAGGCAGCCGGGTCGCGTGCGGCGAAACTGCCGCCGCCGCCGCCGGCGGGGAAACCGCCGTAGATCAGCGTGCCGTCCGGCACCACGAAGGCAAATTGGCGATCGTTATTGCGAGTCGGCTTGTAGACGCCCTCGGCCAGCCAGATTGCCACCCCGAAGTGATCGCGGGCCACCCGGAGCGCAGACTGCAAATCGGTATAGGCATCGTCCCAGGAACTGCCATCGTTTGCGCCGCTTGCACCGGCGTCGACGTAAATCACCCGGCTGGAGGTATCGATGCTCCGGCAGATCACGTTGTTTTCCTGGTTGGTTTCGCCAGGCTGCGGCGTAACCCGATACCAGATCAATTGCTCTCCCTGCGCAGCGCTACTGCTACTGTCCCAGATCAGTTCCGTTTTGCCATACAGGGACGGCCGCACCACATCGACGGTCGTTCGCCCGATTTCCACACTCTGCGCCGTGTCCCGGCAGGGGCCACGATAGAAGATGACCTCCACATCTTCGTACTGTGCCTGGTAGCGCTGGCGGGTGATGTGGGCCCGCAACGCAATCTGCTGGCGCTGATCCGGATCCGGGATGCTGAAGGCCAGTTCCTCAGCCCGCAGGTCGCCGTCGTAGTTAACGGCGCCGAAATCGACGAGCACCGGGTGCCGGTTATGCAACTGGTGGATGCGGGCAATATAATTGCTCCCATCGCGGTTGATTCGTCGCAGCGTAACCTGCGTCGCCAGGTCGAATAATATCGGCTTATGAAAGCCGTCGGGCACACGGTACACGGCTTCGACACCCGGCTGCAAGGTTGATACGGCCTGGCCGGGCAGTGTGCGGAGCTCTGGTTGAAGACCGGTATGGACACCGAAGTCGCGCATGTCTTTCCAGTCATTGTACACAGTGCCGGTGCCGACCCGCCGCAACTGGAAGTTCCAGGCCGCTTTTTTGCCGGCTGCCTGATTTAAGATCCGGAAGTCTTTGACATGCAGAGTCTCGGCTTCGCTCTGGTTGAAGGTATAGGATGGCCCGCTGATGTCGATACCAACATCGAAACCGGTTTCGCGCGTATAGCTACCGCCTTCCTGCTGCGTAGCCGGCGCCGTCGCATGCAGCACAACATCTGTCGGAAGACCGCCCTCGAAATGCTCGGGTTCGAAGCTCAGCGCAAAATCCTCGATGTAGTAGCCACGATCGCTGTCCGTGTTGCTGGCCAGCTCACCCGGGTTGAAGCCGGCGCCGAGCGCCTTGATCTTGACCCACTTCGCCCGCTCGGGATATAGCGTATGGTAGAGCGTCACTTCAAAGCTCAGATCCAGACTGATTTCCTGCGCTGTGCCGGAAATTGTCCGGCCCACCGTCCCGGTATTAACCGTCCATCGCTGCATAATATTGTTCGGCAAGCTATCGCCGGAGTCATTCACCTGCGAGATGGCTTCACTCGCAGCAGTGCGTGCCGGCAGCGGCATCGTGCTAATCAGCATAACCAGTGCGAGTACGAGTACGAGCACAAGGCCGGTTTTCAATCGACAGGTTCGCATTACTATTCCTCCAGGCAAGATGAAAGCGTCGCGTTTTCGATGGCTGCTGTGCATTGATAGCCTCCATACAATTATTTGTGCATACCGGCTCAAATTTTCGAGCCGTTTTCAGGATACGCAGCCGGCGTCGCAGAAACGCCGCACGAACGTCGCAGCACCGTGACCGCTGCGATTTACGAATGGCGGCGCAGCCAGGCCGCGCGAGCCGCGAGCTGTGCTGCACAGGCTTCGGCCTCGCTGGCAAAGGTACGACACTCGCCGTCAACATAGATGAGGTAACGACCATTCTGTTCGCGGTAAATCGGGTATTCAGGCATTTCGCTGATTTGCTGTTTGAGCCGGGCCTGCTGCTGCCGGCGCTGAATAGTTTCGCGAAGCATATGGCAAATTCCTTTCAAATCACATGACTTACACAGTCGACGTGTTTGCTCAAGCCACAATGGCTTTTTTCGCCTCCGGCAGGGCGGTACTTTCCGTTTTATTGCTTTGGTTTTGGCAGCGAAGCTGCCAAAACCAAAGCAAAAGAAGGTTCCTTCCTTGCTGCCGCAGTCGGTGTTGATGCTTAAGCCATAATGGGCTATTGCGCCCTACGGTGTTTACAATAGCGTCCGAGCGTCGCAAAATCATCGCCCAATCGTTGCAGGACTGTCGCCTCAGGGCCATATCAACGTCGATGCATCCATGTCATTTCGACCGAAGCGCAGCGGAGTGGAGAAATCTCGGGATGACTTTCCAGGGAACACGCGCCGGTGACCGATCCGAGCTCCTCCGCTACGCTCCGGTCTCAAGAAACTTGCCCGAAATCCAGAGCGCATGCTGCAATGCGCTCACCGCGTACGGGCCGACCGGCGTGTCTGCCCGCGATGTGCCCAATGCCCGGCAATGCGTTGCCATGCCGCCAGCGCCGGGCACGGTGGGCATTGCCGGGCGTTGTGGGCGCACACACGGGCAGCGCCCCTACACGGTGTGGAGCATTGCCGAGCGCTGTAGGGCATGGGTGGATACCCCCGCCTTTCCTGTGCTATCACTGGCCCAGGGTCATAAGGTACTCGGGATGACAGCAATGTCGTTGGCAGGATCTCGACAAACCTAACGCCGCAACACCGGCGCAGGACGCCGCGCTGTATATTTGCTACAATGCGAGACATAGGGAAGCGTTGAAACGCTGCAACGCCTGGATGTTTCATTGGCGATGATAATGAGTGCAACCGTAGCCGAAACTCTGCATGTCAGGCTGCTGGGCAATCCCGGCCTGGCGATCAATGCGGCGCCGCTTAGCGGGCTGACCTACAGTCGCTCGGCAGCGCTGGTGTATTACCTGGCGGCAAGCGGGCGCGACCATAGCCGGGAGGCGCTGGCCGGGCTGTTCTGGGCTGAAACCGGCGATGAGCAGGCGCGCAAAAATCTGCGTGATGTGCTGGCTGATCTGCGCCGCTCACTCGGGCCTTATTTGAATATTTCGCGCCAGACCGTCGGTTTGAATCTGGCAGCGCCGATTGTGATCGACAGCCGGCAGTTTGAAGGGCACCTGGAGACAGCCCGCCATGCGGAACAGGCAGGGGAACGCGCCCGGGCCTTGCGGGCTGCCGTTGCACTCTATCGCGGCGATTTTCTCGACGGGCTGTATGTTGCCCAGGCAGAAGCCTTCGAGGAGTGGATGCTGGCCGAGCGCGAGCGCCTGCGCCAGCTTGCCCTGCACGCCCTGCATACTCTGGTAACCTACAGCGCCGAACAGGGTCAGTACCTGGCCGGAATGGAGGACGCGACCCGGCTGCTGGCGCTCGATCCGCTGCGCGAAGAATCGCATCGCCAGCTTATGTGGCTGCTGGCACTGAGCGGCCAGCGCAGCGCCGCCCTCGCCCGCTACGAAACGCTCTGCCGCATCCTCGACGAGGAACTGGGCCTGGAGCCCACCGACGAAACACAGGCGCTCTACGAGCAGATCCAGGCCGACGACCTGGCACCGGCAGTCCCTGCAGCTGCGCCGGCGACCATGCGCCCGCTGCATAATCTGCCGACCCTGCTCACCCGGTTTGTCGGGCGGAGCGCCGAAGTGAACCGCTTGCTCAGCCGGCTGGCGACACCCCATGCCCGCCTGCTGACTATCGTCGGGCCGGGGGGCGTCGGCAAAACCACGCTGGCGCTGCATGTCGCAAGGCAAGTAGTCGATACCGGGCTGGCCGAAACCAGCTTCACGCATGGGGTCTGTTTTGTGGCGCTGGCCTCGCTCACGACGGAGCAGCGGGCCGGCCGGCCCGACCCGA
The DNA here is from genome assembly GCA_034437175.1 of Chloroflexaceae bacterium. Classification (GTDB taxonomy): domain Bacteria; phylum Chloroflexota; class Chloroflexia; order Chloroflexales; family Chloroflexaceae; genus DAOTUJ01. The sequence continues at coordinate 62,070 of DAOTUJ010000182.1, forward strand.
TAACCGGCCTGGCCAACGACCTGGCCGCCCGCATCGGCGATGCGCTGGGCTTTAGCTTTGGCGGCCCGGATGATCTCTTCAGCCAGATCACAAATTACCTGCGGGCCAAAAATCTGCTACTGGTGCTGGATAACTTTGAACAGATACTCGAAGCCAGCGATTATTTGCTGCACCTCTTGCAGCAGGCGCCCGCACTGACGATGATCGTGACGTCGCGCATCCGGCTGAATGTGCGCGGCGAGCAAATCGTCGATCTGGCCGGCTTGCCCACGCCCGACCTGCCCGAGATGGCGGTGCCCAGTGTCTGGGATCGCTACGATGCGCTACAGTTGTTTCGCCAGACGGCCGAGGCCGCGCAGCCGCAACTGGCCTGGACGACGGCCGAGCAAGCGGCGGCGGCCCGCATCTGCCGCCTGCTGAATGGCCTGCCGCTGGCCATCGAACTGGCAGCCAGCATGGTGCGCATCTTGCCGCTCGCCGAAATTGCCCGCGAACTTGAACAGAATCTGAACCTTCTCTACGATGCTCGCCGCGACACGCCCGAACGCCATCAAAATCTGCGCGCCATCTTCAACCATTCCTGGAGCCTGTTGTCGGTAGCGGAACAGACGGCCCTGCGGCGATTGGCTGTGTTCTGCGACGGTTTCACCAGGCCGGCGGCCGAATATGTGTGCAGCGATCAGCCCGGCGCTCCGGCGGCCATGCGTTCGAGCGGGCAATTTCTGGCCCTGTTTGCCGCTCTGGTCGACAGCTCACTGGTACACCGGGTGAGCCACACCGAACAGGACGCAGCCGGCGCGCGCTTTCATCTGCTCGAAATGGTGCGCCAGTATGCCGCCGAGCAGTTGCAATTGGCAACCGAGACTCGCGAAGACGCGGTCGACGCGGTTCGCGACCGGCACAGTCGCTACTACCTGGTCTTTGTCGGCGCGCAGGCCGGCGCCCTGCGCGGCCCACGCCAGCGCGAAGTAGCAGCCGGCATCGACCGGGAGATCGAAAATATTCGCGATGCATGGCAGTGGGCGGTGGCCCGCGGCGATTACGCAGGGCTGGCCAGTGCGGCAATGGGACTGTTCTATTTCTACGAGATGCAGAGCTGGTTTCAGGAAGGCGCGGCGGCCTTCGCCGGGGCAGCCGCGTGCCTGGCCACGCTTCAGGCCAGTGGATCCGCCAATGATATGCAGCGCATCTGGGCTATGCTGCTGGCGCAGCAGGCCTGGTTCAGCTTCCATATCGGGCGCCAGGAAGAGGCCCGGGCGCTTCTTGAACGCAGCCTGGATCTGCTGCACACGCTCAACCGCCCGGCGGAGCGCATCTTCCCGCTCAATCGGCTCGCCGCCGTCAACTATCACGTCGGTGACTATGCGCCGGCAACCGCGCTGGCCCAGGAGGCGCTGCGGCTAAGCCGGGCCGAAGGCGACCGCGACGGCGAGGCGGTCGCGCTTACTGTCCTGGGCCAGATTGCTTACCTGGTAGGCGAATACGCTGCGGCAAAGCACTATTGCCGCGAGAGCATGGAGATCGAACGCCGCCTGGGCAACAACTGGGGCACCGTCTTCAACTTGATCAACCTGGGGCGAGTGGCCTATGCGCTGGGCGAATACGCCGAGGCCCGCCGGCAGTTCCTGGAAAGCCTGACTATTCGCCACGCGATGGCCGACACCCGCGGCATCGCGCTATGCCTCAACCACCTGGGCGAAACCGCCGCCGCCGCCGATAACCACGTCGAGGCGCGCCGACTCTACCAGGAGAGCCTGGCGCTGTTCCGCGAGATCGGCCACCTCGCCGGCGCCGCCATGGCGCTGACCCGGCTGGGCGATACGACGCTGGCTCTCGGTGACGCGGGCGAAGCTGCGCGGCATTTCCGGCAGGCGCTGGCCACCGCACAGCAGGCCCAGGCTCTGCCGCAGGCGCTGGCAGCCCTGGTCGGCATCGCTACCGTGCGAATCGAGAGCGACCCCGGCCTGGCCGCTACCCTGGCCCGGCTGGTGGAGCACCATCCCGCCGCCACCCAGGAAACCCGCGAGCGCGCGGCACATTTGCGTAATCGCGAGCGGTCTCTCGCCACCGCAGCAGCAACCGGGCCGGCCGAGACGGCACCGTTGCCGCAGGAACTCGATGCGTTGATTGCCGCACTCATTGGCAATGCCTAGCACGTTGCACGGCCCAATGGTACAATCAGCAGAGCATGCTACGTTCTTGTGACGATGCGCGCCATCCTATGGGGCGGGCCGCAGGCGGTGTGATTGCGCCGCTGCGCCCCTAGGCCGGGCGATCGCCGATGGCAAACAGGATGTCGCCTTCGCAGACCAGTTGCCCGGCGACGTTGGCACGCCCGCTGCCTTTGCCGACACCCCGGCGGATTTTCTCCAGGTTCACCTCCAGTTGCAGTGTATCGCCCGGATACACCGGCTGCCGAAAGCGCAGCCTGTCAATGCCGGCGAAGAATGCCAACCGCCCCCGGTATTCTTCCAGGCTGAGCAGCGCCACCGCGCCGGTCTGGGCCAGTGCCTCGACGATCAAGACGCCCGGCATAATCGGCTGGCCCGGAAAATGCCCCTGAAAAAAGGGCTCGTTGATGCTTACCTGCTTTTCCGCCAGCGCCCGTACGCCTGCTTCCAGTTCCAGCACCCGGTCGACCAGCAAAAAGGGGTAGCGGTGCGGAATGATCGCCATAATTTCTTGCGTCGTTAACATAATGTATTTCCTCTATTGTGATTTTTGGTGGCTACGCCGCCGAAAATCACAATCACCATGACCATGTAGGAAACTCTTTGTCGCAGGTAAAAACACCCTGGTGCGGCCGGCCTCGGCACCGATTGTGTAGGCCTTGCAAAAGTCGCACGCTGCCGGGCAGCATGCTATACTACAGCAAAAGTAATGATACCAGGTATTGTACCTGCTCAAACTATGGAGTATCTATGCAACGCCTGCGTGTTTCCGGCTGGTTTCTGCTTATACTGATGGTTCTGGCGTCACTTTCCAGCGTGTTCTGGTTGCAGCCGGCATCGCTCAATCTGCTCGGCCTCGCCAGTCCGTCACCGACCACTCCGCCGGCAACTCCGCCGGCAACTCCTCCTGCTACCACCCGTCCCGCCACCGGGGCTGCGCCGTCACTTGCAACCCGGGATGAACCGGCGATCCCGGCCGCGACGGCCACCGCGCTACCGCCGCCGCCGCAGGCCTCACCGATGACGCTGATTGCGACACCCACGCCCACAGCCGGCGCCAGCGCCGGCGGGCCGACGGCCTACCCCACGCCCTCGCCCCGCCCCACCGAAATGCCCTGGCGCGTCGGTTTGCAGGTTGGCCACTGGAAGTCCAATGAACTCCCGGAGGAACTCGCCAATCTGCGCACGTCGACCGGCGCACGCTATGGCAATATCACCGAAGCCGAAGTCAATTATGAGATTGCGATGCGCACGCGGGCACTGCTCGAAGCCGAGGGGATTGTCGTCGATATTTTGCCGGCCACGGTGCCGCCCAGCTATGATGCCGATGCTTTTATTGCCATTCACGCCGACGGCCATCGCAGCAGCGGGCCGCGGGGCTGGAAACTGGCAACGCCCTGGCGTACCTCCGATGCCGGTGCCCAACTCGCCGCTGCGGTGGCTGCGACCTACGGGCCGGCCACCGGCTTGCCCCAGGATGTCAATGGGATCACCTATAATATGCGCGGCTATTATGCTTTCAGCTATCGGCGCTATGAACATGCCATCGCACGTACAACGCCTGCGATTATCGTCGAAACCGGCTTTATGAGCAATGCGGCTGATCGCGAGATCATTCTGGGCGCGCCGGAATTGAGCGCCCGCGGCATTGCCGACGGTGTACTGGCATACCTGGCGCAGCGGGATCGCCGCGACGGTGCGGCGCTGCTGCCACCTGAGTTTCCGCGGATGCGGGCGCTGCCTGGTGGCGCCCGGTTGCGTAGCGCGCCCGATGCGAACGCCCGCGTCGTGCAGCAGATCACGCCGGACGATCAGGTTATCGTGTTTCGTTTGCAAAATGGCTGGTACGAGGCAGTGGTGCGTGGCCAATGGCGCAATGTCGGGTGGGTTCGCGCCGACCGGCTCGAAGCGGTTGAAGAAACTGCTGACGAACCGGTCGCCTTGCCAACCGCAACCAACCCTTGAGGAGAAATAGTGTCTATGGAGACAGTTCGTGCGCATGTATGGGTATCCGGGCGTGTTCAGGGTGTCGGCTTTCGCGCCGCTACCCGTGATCGAGCCCGCCGCGCCGGACTCGACGGCTGGGTGTACAACGCCGAAGACGGCCGGGTCGAGGCAGTTTTTCAGGGTAGCCGGGGGGCTGTGCAACAACTGGTAAGCTGGTGCTACAGCGGCCCGCCCATGGCTCAAGTCGACCGGGTTGAACTGAATTGGGAAGAGCCTGATCCGAAAGAAGGCGGTTTCAGCATCCGCTGGTAACAGCCGGCCTGCAACTTTTCCCGGCCATCTGTCGTTCTTACCATATAGCAATGCTGTTTGAGCGGCTGCGTAATACCGAAAGGCTTGTATGACAAAACGACACTGGCAACTACTCTTCAGCGGCCTGTTGAGCCTGGCGATCTTGATGGTAGCATTCATCAATCGCGAAGAGTTGCGGAATGCCTTCGGTTTGATGTGGAGCGCCGAGCCGCGCTGGTTGTTCGCCACATTTGGCACGATCCTCTTCAGCTATTTTGTCAGTTCCCAGGTGTTTGCCGTCGTTCTCCGTTCACTGGGCTATCGCCTGGGGGCAATGCGGCTCTGGGCCACCGCCCTGGTAGCCATCATCATCAGCCAGTCGATCCCGGCCGGCGGTGTCGGCAGTTATGCTTTTCTGGTCGGCAAATTCATTCGCCACGGGGTGCCATCCGGCAAAGCCGCCCTGATCGCTTCGCTTGAAGTCATCAGCTATATTTGCGCAATGTTGCTCATCTTCGGCGCCGGCCTGGTCTATCTCTGGTCGCACAGCCTGGGCGCCGGCTGGATCAGTTATCTGGCCGCCGCCATGGCGACGACGGTCATCGGTGTTGCGATGTTCCTGCTGACCCGCCCCTACCCAACGCTTAAACATACCGCGCTCGCACTCCAGCGCGCAGTGGCGCGCTGCTTGCGGCGCACCTGGAGCGAACAGTGGGTGCTACACATTGTCGATGAACTGGTGCAGGGGCGCCGCCTGATCAACGAAAATCGGCGTAGTGTCGGCCTGCTGGTTGTGATCCAGATCGTCGCGCTTAGCGGCCATAGCCTGGCCATGTTGATGGTACTGGCCAGTCTGGGCGTGCACACGAGTTTCTGGATCGTCCTGACTGCCTTCGGCATCGCCCTGATCACCAGTTCCTTCAATGTGCTGCCCGGCGGCGGCGGCACCGTCGAGGCGGCCCTGATCGCAGTACTGGTTCAACTCGGGGTCGGTGCCGCCGCGCTGCCCACTGCCATCCTGTTTCGCCTGATCAATTTCTGGCTGCTCACCCCCATCGCGGCGCTGGCCTACTACTGGCTCATGCACGAAAAGCCGGGCGCAATCGTGCGCTTTGGCCCGGCTCGCCGCCCGCGCCACATCAATGCCCCCAGGTAGCATGCTTTCAAGTGTCGACAATTTTCACCCGGCCGGAGCGCGGGATTAGCCGGTTGGCCAAAATGGCTACACCTGAAATCAGGGAGCATGGCCGCCGCAGCCGGCGACAGCCAGTGCCTTTCACGTTGCCTAAGCAACGCTAATGTTCGAGCAGGCGCTCGATTTCCGTCAAGTCGCTGGTTGGCAGACGGCAGGCAAAATTTTCGCAGACATAGGCCGTCGGCTGGCCGTTCAGCATCGTGCGATCTTTGAGCAAGGGCGTCAGTTCGGGTGCTTCGTCGTCGCCGGGGCGCAACTGAGCCAGCACCATATGCGGGCGATACGGGCGCAACAGGCGCTCGAGCATGGCCCGCGTGCCCGGCGCCGCCGGTTCACCGACAACGGCGACTTCTTTGATCCGCGCCGCCGCCAGATCGACCGCACAGAGCATCCGCCCGAAGCCGATGCCGAAGCGGCTCAGCAAAGGGCCAACACCGGCAATCACCTGTTCCGCTCGCGCCCGGTAGACATCGTTGCCGGTCAGGGCTGTCAGGCGCAACAGCAACTCCGCCGCCACCGATGAACCGGAGGGCGTCGCATTGTCACTTACATCGCGTGGTCGCGTAATCAATTGTTCCTGATCACTGGCCGTATCATAAAACCCACCCAGTCCGGCATCCCAGAACAGGCGCAGCATCTCCTCGGTGCAGGCGATGCACTCGCGCAGCCATCGCGGGCTCCCATCGACGCTGTAGAGCGCCAGCAGGCCATCGGCGAACAGGGCGTAGTCTTCGAGGTAAGCCATGCCCTGAGCCCGCCCATCTTTCCAGAGCCGCAACAGGCGCCCATCTTCCGGGCGGCGCAACTCGCGCAGCAGAAAATCGGCGTTCCGGCGCGCCACATCGAGGTACTCGGCGCTATCGAAGGCGGCGGCCGCAACGGCAAATGCCCGCAATGCCATGCCGTTCCAGGCCGTAATGACCTTTTCGTCGCGAAAGGGCCGCGCCCGCTGCTCACGTGCGGCAAACAGTTTAGAACGCCCACGCGCAACAACGTCCTGCAATTGTTCGATGCTCCGGCCGGTGACACGCGCAATGTCCTCCAACGGGCGCGGCAGATGCAGAATCGTGCGCCCCTCAAAGTTGCCGTGCCGGGTAACATTGAAAATGCCGGCAACCAGCGTGGCGTCTTCGCCCAGCACCTCACGGAGCTCGTCCGGCGTCCAGGTAAAGAAATAGCCCTCTTCCATGTGGCCGGATGGCGTCGGGCTATCGGCATCCTGCGTACTGTAGAAGCCGCCGTCCGGGTGCAACATCTCGCGCTGAAGATAGGCCAGGGTTTCTTCGGCAATCACCTGAAACAGGGCTTCACCGGTCACCTGGTGCATCTCGACGTACATGCGAGCGAGCAGGGCATTGTCGTAGAGCATTTTCTCGAAGTGCGGCACCAGCCAGTGGGCATCGACGCTGTAACGGTGAAACCCGCCGCCCAACTGATCGTAAATCCCACCCTGCGCCATTTTTTGCAGCGTGAAACGGAGCATGCGCAGCGCCTCTGCATCGCCGCTGCGCAGGTGGTAGCGCAGCACAAATTCCAGCGTCATCGGCTGAGGAAACTTGGGCGCATCACCGAAGCCGCCGTCGTCGGAGTCGAATCGCTGCGCAATCCCGGCATAGGCCGTGTCGAGTATGACGGGATAGGGCGGCAGGCCGGATTCGTCGGCATTTAAGGTCGTGCTGAGGCGGTTCATATGCTCAAGCAGTTGCCGGCCGGTACCCTGGAGATCGGCGCGCCGATTGCGGTAAGCCTCGGCAATGCTAAGCAAGACCTGGCGCCAGCTGGCGGTGCGATAGCGGGCAGCCTTCGTATCCGGCGGAAAATAGGTACCGCCGTAAAACGGCGTCCCGTCAGGCAGCAAAAACACATTCAAGGGCCAGCCACCCTGGCCGGTCATCGCTTGCAGCGCCGTCATATAAATCGAGTCCACATCGGGGCGTTCTTCGCGATCCACTTTAATATTGATGAAATGCTCATTCTGGATGCGCCCGACTTCCGGATCCTCAAAGGACTCGTGGGCCATCACATGGCACCAGTGGCAGGAACTATAGCCAATGCTCACCAGGATGGGCTTATCTTCTCGGCGGGCTCTGGCAAAAGCTTCTTCGCCCCAGGCATACCAGTCAACCGGATTTTCCGCGTGTTGCTGGAGATACGGGCTGACGGCATGCATCAACCGATTGCGAAACGGGGCGGTACCCGGAGCCACATTATATTCAGTCATCCACGTTCTCCCATGCTACAGCAGTGCTCAAAAAACAGTGAACCAGGATCAGCGGCCAGGCGCTACATCAGAATGGCCAGGGCGAGTGATTCTTCAGTTTCTGGTTCCTGGCTCTTGCGCTAAATACAAAGCCGGCTCAATGAGCCGGCTCACCATTCGCAACTGGCCGATCTTCAACCGGCGTAGGCTTGCAGCGCAGCTTCGCGATCAGCATAAATGGCAAACAGGGTATCAAAGCGGCTCTTGCGAAAGATTTCGGCGATCTGCGGCTGCAATGAACACAGGCGCAAATCCCCACCGGACGGCTGCACCGTCTTCAAGTTCGTCAGAAGCATCCGCAGCGCCAGGCTGGCCACAAATGTAACATTGCTCATATCAACCAGGATTTTGCCCTGATGTTTTTGCACAGTCTCAGCCAGTTTGCCTGCGATTGCCGATACCCCGATGGCATCCAGCCTGGCAGGCAATTCAATAATCAGAACATCGCCAATTTGCTCTTCTTTCACTCAGAGCCCCCTTTCCAGGATACCCACCGGATAGATTGTGCTGCTTTTTTATGGTTTCACTTCATTATATAGCAATGCAGTTGGAGTTGTAAATCACCGGAGTGACGCGGTAACGACCGCGACCGCCTTTTTTCGCCTCCGGCAGGGTGGAAAAATCGTCTGAAGCCGGCACCAGGATTGAAATCGCATTGCTCCCGTACGCCGCTCAACGCCGCTATGCTATGCCGAAACGAGAGCATCCTGAGTGCGCCGCAGCACCAGCAAGGTCATATCGTCAGCCTGGGCTGCATCGCCGACATAGCCGTCGACTTCGCTAATGACGGTTTTGACCATATCAGCGGCACTGCAATCATGCTGCGCCAGCAAAGACTGGTGCAGGCGCCGGTCGCCATACAATTCGCCGCTATGATTCATTGCCTCAGTGATGCCGTCGCTAAAGGCAACCAGGTAATTGCCGGCCATGATGGAAATTTGCGAGGATCCGTAATCCTGGTGGTCGAAAATCCCCAACGGCAATGCAGCCACATTCGGTACCTCGCGAATCCGATATTCCTGCATATCGACCAGCAGGGGCGGATTGTGGCCGGCATTGACATACACCAGTTTGCCGCTATCGAGTTGCAGCATGCCGTAGAACACCGTAATGAACATATTGCTGTCGCTATGCTCACGCGTAATATAATCGTTGGTGAGCCAGAGCGCACCACTGAGCACATTGTCCGGCTCCAGGTTCAGATTTGCCTGAAATACCCAGGGCGACTGCGAGGCCGCTCGCAACAGGCTTCTGGTCAATGCAACAAACAGCGCGGCCGTCACGCCTTTGCCGCAGGCATCAGCAATGATCACGCCCATCCAGTTGCCCGGCAATTCGATGCAATCGTAAAAATCACCGCCGACCGCCTGAGCGCCCCGGCTGTAGGCCGCAATCTCCCAACCAGGCGGCTGTGGCAGCCGGGCCGGCAAAAACGATGCCTGAATCCGCCGGGCCACGGATAGCTCCTCTTCGATCCGGTTCAGTCGGATCAAGTCTTGCTGAGCGACTTTGAGTTCCTGATAGGCCTGCGAGAGCTGAGCATTCTTGTGTTCCAGGTCGACGATCATGCGCTGATTGGAACTACGCAGACGCGTGGTACCGTCTTGCAGCAGGCCAATCGCCACCCCCGGCGCATTGCGCATCAGGGCTTCAAAGCTATTCTCATCCATCACCGCAACTTCGGTTTCGTCCAGTGCCCGCACCGTCGCCGAACGCGGGCTGCGATCAATCAGCGCCATCTCACCGATAATTTTACCGGCATAGGAGACTTCCAGCGGGAATTCTTCGCCGCGCAGATAGGTCAGAATCTGAAGCGAACCACCAAGGATAAGCACACAGTCATGCCCTTCTTCGCCTTGCCGGTACAGCACCTCACCGGCTTCCAGCTTCCGTAGATGCATCTGGGCAGCCAGATCGTGGAGAGCATCATCCGACAGGCGCTGAAAGATGCTCATCTGGCGCAGTCGTTCAACCAGGGTAAAGGGTTTTTTGGTGATCACCAGCTTGTTCCAGCCGCTGATCGGGTCGTGGTGATAGCTCAGCGTATCAGCCGACTCGCGAACCAGGAACAGGCCCAGGCCACCAACATTGCGATCCTGTACTTCATCGCGCATCTCCGGATCTGGCAGCGTGCGCGGATCAAAAGGCCGGCCGCGATCACAAATCGTGATGACCAACGCGCTATCGACGCACTTGCAATGCAACCGGATCACATCGCGGTGCGCATCATCGTAGCCATACTTGACGATATTCGTTGCGATTTCTTCGATGACCAGGCGTAGCAAGAAGCTCTGGTCAGCCGTCAGGGTCAGTTCTTTTTCCACTCCATTGGAAAATTCCATCAGTTTCGCAATATGTTCCCAGGTTGCCGGTACTTCAATTTGATGCATCAACTTGATCCTTGCTCTCGACCCTGTCATGCCGGCCCTACCGCAATTGTGCCGGATGTCTACCGACTTCAGGCAGCGGGTGAATGGCGCGCATAGTGCAGTGCATGTCCACAACGGCTATCGCGATGCACTCATGCAGCACGTATGCATTATTATAACAGGCGCTGTTGCTTGGCTATCCCACCAATAGTGTTCCAGGGCAGCGGTGGGATCGGCGCCTGTTGTTCCAGGCGACGTTGAAACTCGCGGCAAATCTGTGGTGAATACCGCTCATCAGGACAATGACTGAACCAGTATACGGTGTCACCCTCGGCAAGCCAGCCGGCAACCCGCCCGGCCCACTCGTCGAGCAAGGCCGCATTCCGGCCGGCATCGGGATGGCCGATGTAGCGAATCATGCTGAAACTACCGCTGCGCAAAGGATGCAGCGGTACATCCGGTTTGCGCTCCTGCGCCGCCAGCACCGCCGCCGGCAGTGGGTGATCGGCGGAACGAATCGGGCGAACATCCATCAACACCCGCCCCACGGCGCGCTGTTCGAGCATATCCATCAAGATTGTTTCATTCGGCGGCCGATACCAGTCCGGGTGACGCACTTCCACCGCCAGTTCGTATTCAGCCGGCCAGGTCGCCAGCCAGCGGGCCAGGTCGCCGCGTTGCGCCGGACTGTAGCCCGGCGGCAACTGCAAGAAAAACGGCCCCAGGCGATCACCAAGCAGTGCCATGCGCTTGACGAAATCGGTGGTGGCGGCCATCTGTTCCACCAGCGCACCGTGATGACTGATGTCCCGCGGCAATTTGGGGCAGAAGCGAAAGCCGGCCGGCGTCTCGGCCGCCCAGCGCGCCACGGTTTCGGCTTTCGGTATGGCATAAAAGGTGCTGTTGCCTTCCACCGTCGTTAGCCGTCGGCTGTAGAGGCGCAAAAATTCACTGCTCTTGCTGCCCGGCGGAAAAAATTCGCCTACCCAATCTTTGTATGACCAGACCGCACAGCCGCTGTAGAAGTTGTGTGTCATAGAAAACCAATGAACCAATGAACCAGATGAACCAGGGAGCCGGTTGATCGAACATTGCCAGGTCTGGTGCTTCAGTTCCCTGGTTCTGTGGTTCTTCGCTGCTTTAGCTGCATTTTACCACGTCGAAACTGACTTCCCCGATGGTATACTCTCTACACGGAGTTTATGGCAAGCAACCATGGCAGAAACCTATGAAATCTGTAAAACCCTCTTGTCACCGACGCCAGACGATCGACTACCGGCTCTGTGTTTTACTCTTGCCGATATTGTTGCTCAGTACGCTACCCGTCGATACAGCAAACGCTGCACAACCACCGACACCGGGCTTCTTCGGAATGAACACCTATTTTACCGGTCTTGAGCGCCTCTCACGCGACCAGGAAGCCGGCACCACGGCCCTGGTACAACTCGGACGACAGGCCGGCATCAACTGGGCCCGCGAAGAACTGAGCTGGGGCAACCTGGAACGCAACGGCAAAGGGCACTGGGAATGGGATCTCTTCGACCGGCGCCTGCGCCAGATGGCCGATGCCGGCTACGGTATCACCGGGATGTTGCTGACAACCCCGAAATGGGCGCGCGTCGCCGATTGCCGGCAGCGCATCGAACGCTACGCGGCCTATGGCGTCACGACCCAGGATTACTGGTGCCCGCCGGCCAATCCGGCCGACTTCGCCGATTATGTTCGTGCGACGGTCGAACGTTACGACGGCGACGGCTATAATGATGCACCAGGTTCGCCGCGGGTCGCTGCCTGGCAAATCGGCAATGAGCCCAACCACTGGGAAACCTGGCCCGGCTCGCCCGCCGAATACGCCGCCTTGCTGCGAGCCGGCTATGCCGCCGCCAAAGCCGCCGATCCCGGCGCCATCGTCGCCACCGGCGGCCTCTATGTCATCGACGGAAGCTGGTCGGACGGAATTGGCCACAACGATGGGCTGGCCTTCATGGATGCGGTGCTCGCCGCCGATCCGGCGGCCTGGTCGGCCTTCGACGCACTGGCCATTCATCCTTTTATGCCCGATGTCGCCCCCGATCAACCCGGCATCCTGGCCAGCGTCACGCTCTGGGGCCGCATTCAGACCAGCCGGAACTGGCTGGCCGAGCGAACCGCCCGTTACGGCGGGCCGGTGCGCCCGCTCTGGATCAGCGAGATTGGCTGGTCGAACTGTAGTATCACCGAGATCGACTGTTATATCGGCGGCACTGCGCTCAGCGGCACGACCCGCGATTACCGGGCGGCACTGGGCTACCGAACCTTCCCAGCACCACCGACCGAAAACGAAGCGGCGCTGCAAGGCCTGGTGTTTATGGGCAAAACCGAAGAACAGCAAGCCAACTATCTGCTGCGAGCACATGCCATCGCCAGGGCGCTGGGAGTCGCGCACTTGAGCTATTTTCAGTTTGAAGATAAATTCGACGGCAGTGCCCGCAATTTCTGGGAAGAAGCCAGTATCCTGCGCCCGCTTAGCAGCGGCTATCAGCCCCGCCAGGCCTATTATGCCTATGCCGCGATGCAACAACAGATCGGCAATGCGCAGTACCTGGGCCTCGGCCCCCTGCACAATTATGTCTATGATCCGGCTGCCCCGGCCAACCCGCCTGCCGTCTATCATCTGCGGTTTCTCAGCCCCGACAATGTAATCATCGATCTGCTCTGGAGCAGCGGCGATCCGGTGGCGGTACGTCTGGGGCTCGAAGCCGGCCGCGCCACCGGCCTCGTCGACCGGGACGGCGGCGTACTCGCCCTGGAAGTTGCCGCCGACGGCAGTGTGGCGCTGACCCTGAGCGAGCGGCCGCTGTATTTGCGGCAGAGTGCGCCGCCCCAACTGGCCGTCACGCCCACCACGATCAGCCGGCTACGCGAAACCGGCGCCGCACCGTTTCGCATCCAGTTGACGGTCGGCAATCGCGGTTCAGGCGCACTGAACTGGACGGCCGGCAGCAACAGTGCCTGGCTGAACGTGCTCAATCCGCATGGGCGGGGCTGGGCCGAACCATTGATCGTGGAGATTGTTCCGGGCGCGCTGAGCGTGGGGCAACACCAGGCCAGCGTGACGGTCAGGAGCGAAGCCGGTATCCAGGTCATCCCAATCACGCTGGTTGTCAGTACGGAGATCTTCCGACAATATCTGCCGATCCTACCGGCAACAACCGGTATAGCCGGTACATAAAAAAACAGTCGTGGCGGGCCAGGCCCACCACGACTGTTTTTTACGTACCGGCTGGTATTACGCTTCGCCTTCCAGCTCCTCGTCGGGATCGGGCTCATCGTCGCCATCTTCGAGCAAGGCGCGCAGAGCTTCAGCCAGATCCGGGTCGGTATCGGGCGGAATATTGAGCCCCTCAACCACTGCAACCTGTTCTTCGGCAGGCATGTCACACAGGCCGAGCAGCGCCTCAGCGCGCTCGACTTCTTCCGGCCCGACGGGAGCCTGGTGCGAATGGCCATCGCCGCCGACACTGCCCTCTTCGAGAATGCGCGCCATCTCGCCGACAAGGTCGTCGTGCTGCGAGTCACCCAGTTCGGGGCGCTTCTCGATGCCGGTACCGGCCGGAATGAGCTTGCCGATGACCACGTTTTCCTTCAGGCCGCGCAGATAGTCGACCTTGCCGGTGATGGCGGCCTCGGTCAGCACACGGGTTGTTTCCTGGAACGAAGCTGCCGACAGGAAACTATCGGTGTTGAGCGAAGCCTTGGTAATGCCAAGCAGCACCGTCACGGCAGTAGCCGGCTCGCCGCCCTGGCTGACAACCTCATTGTTCATGCGGCGGAACTCGGCCGCTTCGATCAGTTCACCCGGCAGCAAACCGGTATCGCCGGGCTCCTCGATGCGTACGCGCCGCAGCATCTGGCGCACAATGACTTCGAGGTGCTTATCATTGATATTCACGCCCTGGCTACGATAGACCTTCTGCGCTTCATTCACCAGGTAGCGCTGCACGGCTTCTTTGCCCTGCAAGGAGAGCAACTCCTGTGGGTCGGCGCTGCCGTCGGTGAGTTGCTGGCCGGCCACGACGCGCTGGCCGTTATCGACGCGCATCCGCGAGGCGTGCGCCACCACCACATCGCGTTCCTCGCGATCTTCCACACTGATCATCAGGCGATTGCCGTTGACATGCAGCCGGCCGCTCATCCGAGCGATCACCGGGCCGATGGTCACTTCGCTATTGTTGCTCTCGGCGATCACCTCGCCTTCCACCACCTCAGCGCCGTCGGCGGGTACCACCATAAAATCTTCCGGCAAATCATACTCGTCGGTATAGACTTCACTGGAAATGATTTTGATCGTTCGCACGCCCTCGTCGTCTTTGTCGACCTGCACCACCCCGTCGATTTCGGCCAGGTGCGCTTTGCCCTTGGGCGAGCGCGCCTCAAAAATCTCCTGAACCCGCGGCAGACCCTGGGTAATATCGTCGGCGCTGGCGACACCACCGGTATGGAAGGTGCGCAACGTCAACTGAGTACCAGGCTCACCGATAGACTGGGCGGCAATAATGCCGACAGCCTCACCGATATCGACCAGTTTGCCGGTCGCCAGATTGCGGCCATAACAGAGCCGGCAGATACCGTGATCGGCCTGGCAGGCCAGCGGCGAACGCACAAATATCGACGTAATCCCGGCCTGCACAATGGCATCAGCCAGATCTTCCTCAATTTCCTCATTGCGATCGGCAAGAACCTCGCCGGTTTCCGGATGCTTCACCGGCACCGCCGTAATCCGCCCGATAATCCGATTGCGCAAGCCTTCCATCAGATCAAGATCATCTGCCGAGTGCAGCCAGAGCCCGTCTTCCGTCTCGCAATCCTCAATCGTGACGATCACGTCCTGCGCCACATCGACCAGGCGCCGGGTCAGGTAGCCGGCATCGGCAGTACGCAACGCAGTATCGGCGAGGCCCTTGCGACCACCGTGTGTCGACACAAAATAGTCGAGCACCGAGAGACCTTCCCGAAAGTTGGCCCGAATCGGCAACTCAATAATCCGCCCGGTCGGGTCGGACATCAAGCCACGCATACCGGCCATCTGGCTGATCTGGTTGATATTACCGCGAGCACCGCTGATCGCCATCATCGCGACCGGGCCAAAGGGATTGAGATTATCGCGCACCGCCTCGGTAGTCTGCTTGGTCGCCTTCTGCCAGATATCGACAATCTCGCGGTAGCGTTCTTCCTCAGTGATCAGGCCGCGGCGGAACTGTTTTTCGACCTCCAGCACCCGTGATTCGGCATCGCCGACAATCTCGTGCTTGCGCTCGGGAATCTCAATATCGTTAATCCCGATGGTCATACCGCCGTGGGTCGCATACTTGAAGCCCAGCGCCTTGATCAAATCGGCCTGCACTGCCGTCTTTTCCGAGCCATAGATCCGCACCAGTTCCTGCTGCGGCTTATGATTGCCGTAGAGCGCCCGAACTTCATCGAGTTCTTCATCCGGGACATTGCGCAGGTTGGTAAAATACTTGTAGCTATCGGCAATGATCTCACGCAGGCCCTTTTTATCCACGAGCCGGTTGCGAAAGCGCAGCGGCGGCAGCAACTCATTGTTCAGCAGCACGCGCCCGATCGTCGTTTCCAGCAGCATGCGCGGATTGCCCTGTTCATCAGGCGGCAGCGGGCGCACCTTGAGATCGCTCTTGCCCTGCACCGCGCCGGTCATTCGAATATAGATCGGCGCCTGAATATCGACCAGGTTCTTGTCGTAAGCCAGCATCGCCTCATCGATACTGGCAAACTTCTTGCCGGCGCCTTTAGCGTCGGGATGCACCATCGTCAGATAATAGCAACCCAGCACAATATCTTGCGAGGGCGTAATAATCGGCTCACCGTGGGCCGGGCTGAGCAGATTATACTTGCTCAGCATGCGCGTACGAGCTTCTTCCTGCGCCTTGCGCGAGAGCGGCACATGCACTGCCATCTGGTCACCGTCGAAGTCGGCATTGAAAGCAGCACAGACCAGCGGGTGCAACTGAATGGCACTACCTTCGATCAGCTTGGCCTCGAAGGCCTGGATCGAGAGGCGGTGCAATGAAGGAGCCCGGTTGAGCAGCACCAGGTAATCCTGGATCACTTCTTCGAGCACATCCCAGACTTCGGGGCGTACCCGTTCAACGATGCGCTTGGCGCTCTTGATATTGTGGGCGAAACCCTTTTCGACCAGCCGGCGCATCACGAAGGGCTTGAAGAGCTCCAGCGCCATTTTCTTGGGCAGGCCGCACTGGTGCAACTGCAGATTCGGGCCGACCACTATCACCGAGCGGCCGGAATAGTCAACGCGCTTGCCGAGCAAGTTCTGGCGGAAGCGCCCCTGCTTGCCCTTGAGCATATCGCTAAGACTCTTGAGGCGATGCTTGCCCTTGCCGCTGACGGCGCGGCCACGCCGGCCATTGTCGATCAGCGCATCAACGGCTTCCTGGAGCATGCGCTTCTCGTTGCGCACAATGATCTCGGGCGCATTCAATTCCATCAGGCGCTTGAGGCGATTGTTGCGGTTGATCACCCGCCGATAGAGATCATTGAGGTCACTGGTCGCAAAGCGCCCACCGTCAAGCTGCACCATCGGGCGCAGGTCGGGCGGAATGACCGGCAAAACCGTCAGGATCATCCACTCGGGGCGATTGCCGCTCTTGCGAAAACTCTCGACGACCCGCAGGCGTTTGGTGGCCTTTTTGCGGCGCTGGCCCTGGCTGGTCTGGATCTCGAGTTGCAAATCTTCGCCCAGTTGCTCCAGATCGACCGTGCGCTCGATCAACTCGCGCACCGCGCCGGCCCCCATATCGGCGCGGAAGGCACTGGGAGCAATATCGCGCAACTGGCGATATTCCATTTCGCTGAGGATCCGGGTGACACGCAACCCGTCGAGTTGATCGATTTTTTCTTTTTTCTCACGGATCAACGACTCCAGTTCGCGCTGCAGGCGCTCCTGCAGGCGCTCCTGCTCCTGAGTCGTTTCATATTCTTTGCGCTCACGGGCGGCATCGGTAAGCAACTCGGCGTCGGCAATATCGCGCAGGCGGCGCGTCTCCATCGCCTCGAGCTCCTGTTCCAGCAACTCATCGATCTGATCGAGCAACTTCTCGGTGATGGGCTCGCCTTCTTCCACAATCGGCATATTATGGAAAACAATATCTTCCTCAGCGAGCGTGCCGGTCAACTCATCGAAGCGATCACGTAGCTTCTCGGCCTCAGCCATCAACTCATCGTGCTGCTTCTTATAGGCCTCGTCAATGCTCTGCTGGGTACTGACCTGGGCGTTTTCCATGCCGCCGAGATCCTGGGTCAACTGCGAAGAAAGCTCGATCCGCTTATCATTGGCCTGCTTCTGGATCGCGTCGCACTTTTCCTGGTACTCCGCATCGATATTTTCGCGCAATTCCTGGCGCATCTCGTCATTGACTTCAATGATTACGTAAGAGGCAAAATAAAGTACCCGCTCCAGGTTGCGCGGGCTAATATCGAGCAACAGGCCCAGTCGTGAAGGCGTACCCTTGACAAACCAGATATGACTGACCGGCGAAGCCAGATTGATATGGCCCATCCGGTCGCGGCGTACCTTGGCGCGGGTCACTTCGACGCCACACTTATCGCACACCACGCCTTTATAGCGAACCCGCTTATACTTGCCGCAGTAACATTCCCAATCTTTGGTCGGGCCAAAAATGCGTTCACAAAATAAACCATCGCGCTCAGGCTTCAGCGTGCGATAGTTAATAGTTTCCGGTTTGGTTACCTCACCGTGCGACCAGGAGCGAATATCGTCCGGCGAAGCAAGACTAATCCGGATAGCATTAAAATCATTGATTTCGAGCATGAGTTTCCTCTCAATTCTACGCATTTTGCCGACAAAATACGTAGAAAGGAATATACACCTCTGTCTTTTCCGCCTGTAACCACAAAGAACGCAGGAATATGCATGATGCTGATCCGGCGGCGAAGCCACCGGATCAGCATCATGCATTGTTTTCCGATCTAGCGCAGGCGAAAAGGCCCGTTGGACGTATTCACCGACATCGACCGAGTACGTTTATGAAAGGCGATTAAAACTCACCGCGTTCCATACCCGAAAGATTGATACCATCGAGTGCCGCCAGGTCGCCGTCGATGTCGTCGGTCAACTCGACCGGCTTTTCATCTTCAGTGAGCACTTCCACGCTGAGGCCGAGCGATTGCAACTCTTTGATCAGCACCTTGAAGCTTTCAGGCACACCCGCTTCCTGGATGAGCTCGCCCTTGACAATGGCCTCGTACGTCTTGACTCGCCCGACCACATCGTCGGACTTGACGGTCAGCATTTCCTGGAGCGTATAGGCCGCGCCATAGGCTTCAAGCGCCCAGACCTCCATTTCGCCGAAGCGCTGGCCGCCGAACTGAGCCTTGCCACCGAGCGGTTGCTGGGTAACCAGGCTATAGGGGCCGGTAGAGCGAGCGTGGATCTTGTCTTCGACCAGGTGGGCGAGCTTGAGCATATAGGCATAACCCACCGTCACCGGGCGGTCGAAGGGCTCGCCGGTTCGCCCATCGTACAGCGTGACTTTGCCGTCGCCGGGCAGACCGGCCTCACTAAGCATCGATTTGATCTGGCCCTCATTGGCCCCGTCGAAGACCGGCGTCGCCACACGATAGCCGAGGCGTGCCGCAGCCCAGCCCAGGTGCGTTTCCAGGATCTGACCGATATTCATGCGGCTAGGCACACCGATGGGATTGAGAATAATGTCGACCGGGCGACCATCGGGCAGGAACGGCATATCTTCGAGCGGCAACACCCGACTGACGACACCCTTGTTGCCGTGGCGACCGGCCATCTTGTCACCGGCACTAATCTTGCGCTTCTGGCAGAGCAACACCCGCACCGTCTGATTGACGCCGACCGGTAGTTCGGCGCCTTCAGACCGCGAAAACACCTTGACATCGATCACCTTGCCGCGCACTCCATTGGGCACGCGCAGGCTACTATCTTTGACTTCGCGAGCTTTTTCGCCAAAGATAGCCCGCAGCAAGCGTTCCTCCGCCGTCAGATCGGTTTCACCCTTGGGCGTAATCTTGCCGACCAGAATATCGTTGGGTTGCACCTCAGCGCCGACGTAGATAATGCCGCGGTCATCGAGATTGCGCAAGCTATCCTGGCCGACGTTGGGAATATCGCGGGTAATCTCCTCGGGGCCGAGCTTGGTATCGCGGGCCTCGACCTCATACTTTTCGATATGAATGCTGGTAAAAATATCTTCGCGCACCAGGCGCTCGCTGACCAGGATCGCATCCTCAAAGTTGCCGCCTTCCCAGGGCATATACGCCACCAGCACATTCTGGCCCAGCGCCAGTTCGCCGTCATCGGTGCTGGAGCTATCGGCGATAATTTCGCCGGCGCGCACCCGCTGGCCACGGCTAACACTGGGCCGCTGATTGATGCAGGTATCCTGGTTGGAGCGCATAAACTTGCGCAGGCGATACTCATACTCAAGGCCGTCGTCTTCCTGCATAATAATGCGGTCGCCGGTGGCACTGAGCACCAGACCGTCTTTCTTAGCCACAATCACCTGACCGCTATCACAGGCGGCGCGGTACTCCATACCGGTACCGACGATAGGCGCATCCGGGCGCAGCAACGGCACCGCCTGACGCTGCATATTCGATCCCATCAACGCACGGTTGGCATCGTCGTGCTCAAGGAAGGGGATCAGCGCCGTCGAAACACTGACCACCTGCTTGGGCGAGACGTCCATATAATCAATGCGGTCGACGCGTTCCTGAACAAACTTCTCACCGAAGCGGCAGGAAGCAATCTGGTTGCTGAAGCGATTATAATCATCAAGCGGCGCATTCGCCTGGGCCACCACAAAGCGGTCTTCTTCATCGGCGCTGAGATACTCGACTTCTTGCGAGACCGTCGGCTTGATTTTGATCGCCTTGAGCGGCATCTCGACAATGCGCTCGGCAAGGGCTCGATTGATCTCAGTACCGGCCTCTGCGACCGTCTCATCAGTCGCGGGATCGAGAATATCTTCGCGCAAAATCTGGCCGCGCAACAAGCCGACCGCAATCCGTTTCGCGATATCGGCATCGACGCGCGTGCCGCGGGCGGCAAGCAATGTGCCGGTACGCAGATCGCGCACATCGCGCAACAACTGGCCTTTATCGAGCCAGACCGAGGCATTCTCGACGCTACCGTACACCTTGCGATAGGGCGTCTCCAGAAAGCCCATCTCATTCACCCGCGAGAAGGTACTCATCGTCCCGATCAGACCGATATTGGGACCTTCCGGTGTTTCCACCGGGCAGATGCGACCATAGTGGCTATGATGCACGTCGCGCACTTCAAAGCCGGCGCGGTCACGCGAGAGGCCGCCGGGACCGAGCGCCGAGAGCCGCCGTTTATTGGTCAACTCGGCCAGCGGATTGGTCTGATCCATAAACTGTGAGAGCTGGCTACCACCGAAGAACTCGCGCATCGCCGCCACCACCGGGCGAATATTGATCAGGCCGTTGGGAGTCGCGCCTTCGGTATCCTGCAAACTCATGCGCTCTTTGACGACCCGCTCGAGCCGCAGCAGACCGACGCGGAACTGCTGCTGAATGAGCTCGCCGACCGTGCGCACGCGCCGATTGCCGAGGTGATCGATATCATCGGCGCGGCCGATACCATTATTAAGCTGAATGAGCTGGTCAACAATCTTGAAAATATCGCGCGGCAGCAATACCCGCACGCGCTGATCCGGCGCCTGGCGCGCAGCGATGGCGCGGGCATCGCGTTCCCAGAGATTTTTATTCAGCTTATAGCGCCCCACGCGGGCCAGGTCATAGCGGCGCCCATTAAACAGCAACGACTCAATCAGCGAGCGCGCATTCTCCAGCGTCGGCGGATCGCCGGGGCGCAGGCGCTTATAAAGCTCCATCAGCGCCTCACGCGAATTACGCGCCGGATCTTTATCGAGCGTCACCCGGATATAGGGATGCTCGGCAACCGTATCGGTTTCCTGGAACAACTCAATGATATGCTCATCGTGGCCATGCTGCTCGAGCTCATTATCCGGCACCCACTGGCCCTCGCCATGTTCATCAGCCTGCCAGGCCATAATCGCCCGCAGCAAAATCGTGACCGGAATCTTGCGTTTCCGGTCGACCTTGACCGAGATAAGATCGCGCTTATTGGTCTCGAACTCAAGCCAGGCTCCCCGATTGGGAATGAGCTTGGCCGAGTGCAGCGCACGACCACTGGTCGGTTCCTTTTCATCTTTGAAATAGACACCGGGCGAGCGAATGAGCTGCGAGACGACCACCCGTTCGGCACCATTATAAATGAACGTACCGTTGTCGGTCATCATCGGAAAATCGCCCAAAAACAGCTCGCTCTCTTTCAACTCACCGGTCGAAAGAATGCGCAGTTCAACATTGACCCGCAGCGGCGCGGCATAGGTCAGATCACGTTCACGGCACTCAAACTCACTGAAGCGCGGCTCACCGAACACATAATCCCGGAAATGCAGTTCCAGGTTCTTGCCGGTGAAATCAGTAATGGGCGAGATCTCGTCAAAGAGCTCACGCAAGCCCTCACGTTTGAACCACTCAAAGCTATTGAGCTGAGTCTCAATCAGCTTCGGCACCTCGATCGCATCGTGAATGCGAGCAAACGAACGCCGTTCAATTCCCTGACGGCGCAGACTCTCGGTACCACGATCGATCGGCATGATCAGCGGCTGCAACACAACGCTTTCGATCAACGGGGGCATACTCACCTCTTGGTGCCTTGGCCCGTGCCGTGGCCTGCCGCTACCTGTTTGTCCTGGACAGGCATCAACAGCCGGTAGAGCGGGCCACGGACGACGGCTTACGGAATAAAACACAAATCGCCGGTTCCTCCGCAACTTACTTTGCTGAGTAAGTGCTTCTGGACTGGCGCGTTCACAAGCAAAAATTTGTTCGCATTTTCTGCGTGGTATTTCCCGAAGGTAGATGTCTGGCGGCGGTTTTTCCCTCTGCTCTGGCCGGCATTCTGGGCATTGACGGCCTCAACTCCCTTCTCTTTACTGCGAATACAAATGATAGCATAGCAAAGTTGCTTTGTCAAGTACTTTTGCTGGAATTGCTGGAATTGCTGGAATGCCAGAGCAAAGTCCTACGAGCCGCGTGATTCTACTTGATGCTGCGGTTGGCCGGCTAAGCCGGCCAACCGCAGCATCAAGCGGTATGCGGTTCATCCGGATCCGGGCTCATCAGGGCCGGCTGATCAGCGGCAACCATATCAACTTCGCGTCTCCTGGTTCCTGGATATCTGCCGGGTCAAGTGAGCCCTTGGCGGTGAAGAATGAGGTATTGCCGGCCCGGTCAGTGGCGCTGATGATCACATCCACCTTGCCATTGCCGAAGGGTATCAGCGCCGTCCAACTGCCGGAGGTTTCAGCCGGCGGCGTCAGAGCAACCTGCTGCCACTGCCGTGTGCCGCCGGTGCCGGGAATGGTATAGGTCGCTTCAACGCTGGCCGTGCCGCTGACATTGGTATCCCCATCAAAAATGCCGTCGCTCACTGTGACATCTACCCGGATCCTGTCGCTCTGGAGTGAGCTGTCATCAACACGAGTAAACTCGACCGACTCGATATACGGCGGTTCTTCGTCGGCAAGTACAACTGCCTCAACGTTGCCGGCCAGCGGATCGAGGTAACGCACTTCAAAGACGAGCTGGCTGTAGGGGCGGAGCACGCCGGTGCGACCACCGGTATCGGCCTGGAACTGGGCCGTTTTGACGACCAGTTGCTCGTAGGTCGTGTCGCCCTCAACGACACTGGTAAAATTGAAGAATTTGTCCGGGTACCAGCGGCCTGCCCCGCCTTCAAAGCTAGGCTCAACATCCTGGTTGACCAGCGGCGCAAAGGTCTCGGTAAGCACCTGGGTAAACTGAGGATCGAAATTCACGATTTCGTCGTAGGTGCCGCCGAGCAACTTGACCGAGCGCACATTGAGTTGTTCGCCCGTCACCTGGCCACTGACGATGCTCAGGTCGTAGGCGAACTGGGGCAACTCCGGCTCGCCGAGTTGATTGGCGCGAAAGGGCCGCACGAACTGATTCTCGATCGCATCGCCAATGAAGGAATCATCGACATCGACCGCATTGATCGCCAGGCGACTACTGCCGGTGCGGTCAATCGAAGCACTGTTGTAATCGATGGTGAAGGTAATCAAGCGGGTCAGGCTCCCGCCGGCCGGCGGCAAGGGCGCGATGCGGTCGGAAGAAGTAAAGCGTTCTTCGGGCGGCGGCTGGATCGGGTCATCGACCAGGACACGGATCTGGGGTAGGCCGTAGAGGTTCATCACCTGCAAGACTTTGGCATCGTAGATGCTCAGGGTGGTGGCGTTGCGCACATAGCGCTGTTTCGCATGCACCAGCGCCTGGCCGATGCTCTGGCCGGCATAGTTAGCGGTATTCGGGTCAGGCACATCGCGGCCCAGTTCTTCAGTAAACAGAAGTGCAAGGCGTTCGCTGTAGTCGATACTGTCGAGCGAACCATAGCCGTAGCCGGTATTGCCGATCCAGTTGCCGCCCTGCTTCAGATAGGCCTGCGGGAAATCGGCATTGACGAATTCAAAACCGTCTCGCAGCGGCACCAGTGGGTCGGGAACGCTGTAGCCGCTATGGCAGCCAATCGAATAGGCCAGCCGGTTGGTGAAAAAGAGCTCGTTCGAGTCGGTGAAGAGCGAGCCGGTCGGCGTATAGACCGACTGGGCGAGGAGCGTACCGTTGTCGCCGCCGTCGGCCGGGATGATCTGCCAGTGGTCGAAGTGGCCATTGAGCGACTGGAGCGACAAAAAGCTGCGCGCTTCAACCGAATAGGTCGAAGTGTAAAAATCGGTAAACTGACCTTCAAACCATTCTTCGCGCAGGTCGGCGGCCGTCCAGGTATCGTTGATCAAGCGAATCGAATTGCCGGGATCGCCGCCCATATAACTGTTGAGCCTGTCGGCCACAACTTCGGACTGATCGGTGACAAAATCGTAGCCGGCCGTGAAGGCCCAGTCCTCCCCGGTGGCGGGAATTTCCAGCGGGCTCGTAAACGCCGAATACGAAGAGTCATAAGTCCGCAGATAGGTCGCGATATCAGCCGGTGTCTCGACCAGCCGCCCGACGGCGCGGTTGGGAATGAAGAGCGGGAAGCTGCCAAAGCGGTAGGAGCGATCGGCGCCATAGAGATTGTCGGTCAGCAGAGTGCGATATTGCAAGGCCGCGCCGAGCGGCGTGTTCGGATCGATCACATCGCTGCCGAATTCCTGGCGCATATACTCGGCGTAGTCGGCCTCGTTGGCCACCGCCGTCAAATCGGGTACGCGCAGGAAGGGAATGACCGGGTCGGCGCCGACGAGCACGATATGCTCGATATTGGGCAGGGGCGGGTCGGTTGAACTGGTCGGTGTGAAGGTCACGCCGGCCGAAAGGATGCCGGTGGCCTGGGAAGGCAGCGGGTTGCGTACGGTGGCGGCATTGATGATATTGTCGATAGTCTGGGCCAGCCGGTTGGCGTAGAAAGGATTATCGGCGTTATTATCCCATTCGGCATACAGGGTCGCCAGTTCGGGGCCGCCGTTGCTCCCGGCATAGTTATCGAGATTGATCACGAAGGCGTCGCCTTCATCGGAGGCCAGGTTGAGGAGGCTGAGGATCACTTCATCGACATCAGACTCGGCTGGTTGATCGTAATAATTCTTCATCCGCTGTTCCGCAACAATGTACAGGGTGCGAATGGTCGCTGCATCGGCGACATCATTCAATTCTACGCGCACTCTGGGCGCCGGTTCAGGCTTGCTCAGGGCGCCCTCGCTGATCGCGAAATTCAGAGTGTAGGGCTGGTCGCTGCCGGCGCCGTTGCTGCCAATCACCGCCAGGAAATAGGTACCGGGCTGCCAGACAAAGGTCTCGATTTCTTCGCCGGCTGTACCGGGCTGCACACTCAGCGCGGCGATGCTGCCGCCTAAAGCCGCGATGCTGCCGCCTAAAGCCGCGATGCTGCCGCCTAAAGCCGCGATGCTGCCGCCTAAAGCCGCAATGCTGCCGCCTAAAGCCGCGATGCTGCCGCCTAAAGCCGCGATGCTGCCGCCGAGTTCGAGCACGCCTTCCAGCCCGTCGTCGTCGCCGGCAAGTTCGAGGTCGCCGGCGGTAGCCAGCACCAGGTCGTAGTCGGCCGGCGGATCGTCCATCGTAATGCGGATGGTACTGGCCGGCGGAACATTGAATTTGTACACATCACGATCATCGGCCGCACTAATCGTTCCGGTGACGACTCGCGACCAATCGAGTTTGCCGCCCAGCGCCTGGCGTTCAGCAATCGTCGGGCCGATGTCATTGGCCTGGACGGTGGGAAGCAGCGCATCGTTGGGCTCGCTTTCGCCAGTCGCCGCCAGTTGTTGAAAACTGGCCGTTTCAGCGGCGTGGATCTGGGCAAGCTGCGGCGCCACCTCCGCCGAGCCGAAACTGGTGACAACAAGCAAGAGCACGAGCAGGCTACTGAGGATCCGAAAGGTCCGATGCTGTCTCATGGGTTTGCTCCTGGGTAATACCAAGTGACGAGTGACAAGTGACAAGTGACGAGCCGCGATGTGGCGTTGGTATCAGCGAGAATGGGTATCGATATGCGGAATTCGCAATTCAAATTGGTATAAGACGGTTCATGATAGCCGACGATCGCAAGTGTGAAGCGGCAAACAAAGCCGGCAGTGATGCAGGACGCATCAAAGGAAGCCGGCAAATTCGTCACGGACGGACTGGAGTGCAGCGAGGTCACGCTGGGCATCAAGTTCTTGAAAGATGCGTTCGGCCTGGGCAAGCTGCTCACGTGCCTGATCAATGCGATCCTGGTACCTCGCGAGGCGCGCCAGCCAGACCAGAACTTTCCCCAGTTCATAGCGATTATCGAGTGGTTGGAGTTCGCTGAGCGCCTGGTTGAGCAACATAGCAGCCGGCGCCAGGTCGTGCCGATACAGGGCGATCTGGCCTTGAACGCGGTGGGCGGCAGCGACTTCGACAGTCATGCCGAGTTCATCGGCGAGGGCCAGGGAGCGGGCGGCATATTCGTGGGCAGCAGCAATCTGTTCGAGGGCGAGGGTGGCTTCAGCGGCCAGGCGCAGCACTTCGGGCAAAAAATTGCGTACCTTGATCTGTTCAAACAGCACAATACTGTGCTGAAAGAGCTCCAGCGCCGCCTCAGCCCGGCCCTGGAGCAACAGCACCTCACCGCGATTGTAGGTCGTCACGGCAACCCCGAGTTGCGAACCGATACGAGCAAATTGTTCGCTGCTGAGCTTATACATTTCCGCTGCGCGTTGCAGTTCATTGCGACCAACCAGGATCACCGCCAGATTGTTGGAGGTACGGGCAACCGCCAGCACATCGCCGATGTTTTCGCTGATGGCGAGGCTGCGTTCATAGCTTTCGACACTCTGTTGCCAGCGGCCGGTTTGCTGATAGACCATACCCAGGTTATTGAGCGTATTGCTGAGCTGGTTGAGATCATTGATCTGTTCAAAAAGCGTGCGAGCCCGCTCGATGGCGGCAATGCCGGCGGCAAAATCGCCCTGGTCACGGCGCAGCGTACCGATCAGCAAATGGGCATAGGCCTGGTCGGCGATGGCTTCCAGGGCTTCAGCGATGGCCAGACCCTGGCGGGCCAGTTCGAGCGCCGGATCATACTCACCGCGGCGAAAGTGGAGCATGGCGGCAACCAGTTCACAGCGCGCCTGTTCGAGTGGCGTATCGGCAGCGATGGCCAGCGCACGGGCAATCCAATCGAAGGCGGCATCATAATCGGAGCGCCGCTCAAAGAGCGTGGCCAGCAGGCGATGCAGACGCACGCGCGAATGATGATTGGTATCGGGTTGCGCGGCAAGCAAGCGCAACCCCTCGCGATAATGCGCTTCAGCCGCAGCATATTCAGCCAGCAGCAATTGCAGGTCGCCGAGCCGCTCGTGAATTTCCACCAGCCGGGCAACGCTGGTTGCCGGCGACCGGCTGACGGCCAGGCGCGGCGCCAGGGCGAGCGCCGTTTGGAACAAGGTCAGCGCGGATTGATTGGCAAAGCGTTGCTGCGCCTTTCTACCGGCGGCGACGTGGTAGTGAAATGCCAGTTCCCAGGATTCCGCACGCAGATAATGATCGGCCAGGATGGCCAGGTACTCATCGAGATAATTCGCATAGACGATTTCGATGCGGCGCGCAACCTTGCCGTGCAATTCACGCCGGCGAGCATACAGAATGCCCTGGTAGGCCACATCGCGCAGCAGCGTATGCCGAAACAGGTAAGCCGGTTCCGGTTCCTGGTGATCCCTGATGATCATTGCATCCCGTGCCAGCGATTGCAAATCCGCATCGACGCGGGCGACATCAGGGTGCAAACCGGCGACAATGGCGTGCGAAAAGCGGCGCCCGATCACCGCCGCCGACTGCACCAGTTCGTGCCGTGCCTCATCGAGCCGGTCGAGGCGAGTCAACAACAAGCCTTCGATGCTATTGGGCACGGCAACCTGCTCGATGTCGGCGGCGAACTGCCAGGCACCGGCAGCATCGCGGCGGAGCGTATCGGTCTCGATCAGGCTGCGCACCATTTCTTCGATAAAATAGGGATTGCCCTGCGAGCGTTCGAGCAGCGGCAGCATCTCGGGCGGCGGAACGCCGGCAAGCAACTGCTGCAACAACTGCTTGCTGCTATCGCCGGAAAGTTCCGGCAGATGCAGGCGCAAGCTGTGGGAATGGCTTTCCCAGGGTGCCGCGATAGGCGGTTCGGTTCGATAACTCAACAGCAACAGCAGAGGCACATCAACGGTTTGCAGGATCTGGCTGAGCCGCTGAATGATCTCAAGCGAGGAGGGATCAATCCAGTGAACATCTTCGATCATCACCACCAGCGGGCTTTCATCAACGGCGCCGAGCATGAGCGCCACCAGCAGATCCTGAAGGCGGTCGTGGCGTTGTTGCGGCGACAGGGCGCGGGTCAGGTCGCTTTCCGGCAGAACGACGCCGGACACATCACTCAGCAGCGGGGCGAAGCGACGCAATTCCGGCGCCAGGTATGCGACCCGCGCATCGATCTGGCGGCTAATGGATGCGGCGGGCGCGTCCGGCAGTCGAGCGGCCGACGGATCGACCGCCGTTTCAGACGGCTGCATATGCAGAATCGGGCGCAAAATCGCCCGCAGGGCGCTGTAGGAGGTCAGTTGATCATAACTCTGGCAATCATTGCTACAGAGCGCAAATGAGGGCACACCGCCGGCTGCCGTCGGCAGGCCACTCTGAAAAACCAGGTAGTGCAGCAGTTCTTCAAGCAAACGGGTTTTGCCGGTACCGGCATCGCCGACCAGGGCGATTAAACCGCCGCTGCCATTCAGTGCACGGGCGGCGGCCTGGGTAAGCCGGGCAAATTCGCGGTCGCGGCCTACCAGGGCCGGCAAATGCATGCCGGCCACTGATTTTGCCTGGCGCAACTGCTGCGCACGCACCCCGACCAGGCGGGCGGGCACAATCGGCTCGGCCAGCCCCTTGAGCGCCAGCGGTGGTTGTTCTGCGACATCAACCACATGTTCCACGGCAAAGCGGGTGGTCGACGAAATCAGGGTTGTTTGTTCAGCAGCGGCGGTCATCAGGCGGGCCGCGAGATTCACTGCCGGCCCCATCACCGTATACTCATAGCGCTGCGTGCCGCCGACGCGACCGGCAAAAACGATGCCGGTATTGATGCCGATTTTGTGCGCCAGGCGGTTGGGCCGGCAGTCGGAGGGCAACAGATCGGCAATGTCGGCATTGGCCGCGTGCAGCGCCTGATCCAGTTCCAGGGCGCAGCGCACCGCGCGCAGGGTATCGTCTTCGTGGGCAAGCGGCGCGCCGAAGAGCGCCATAATCTTGTCGCCGTGAGTGTACATATCGACTTTGTTGACGACACCATCGTAGCGCTGGATAACGGCCTGGGCGCGCTGAAAATAGGCATTCAGCGCCACAGCGGCGCCTTCGGCATCGTCACCGAAAACCTCGAGCATGGCGCTGAAATCATAGAAATTGACAAACATCACCGTTACCGGGCGAAACTCGCCCAGCCCGATATCGCTGGTTTCGAGAAAGCGACGCGGCAGGCGGCGGATCAGGTAGGGGCGTAGAGCCAGCACCCGTGCGGCCAACCATTCCAGGCTTGCCAGGTCGTCGGCGCCATCGGCTTGCAACGGCGGAGCGAGCGGCTGCGGCAACGCCAGAAACAGCAGGCGGCGCACCCGGTGAAAACCGGCATCGCGCGCATCGAGCTCGACCCCCTTGAGCAAGGCGACGGTTTCATCGGTAATAACGACTTCGCCGGGATAGGCAATTTCCTGGGCCAGGGCCACCCGGTTGACTTCGTGACCGGTGACCACCAGTTCGATATGCGAGCTATCACCGACTTCGGCGGCAAAGAGGCGCCCGCTGTGTACCCCGACGCGCAAACCGAGTCGGAAGGTACCGGCACGAGTTTCGAGATGATCAAAATCGGCCATGCGCTGCTGCATGCCCAGGGCTGCGCTGGTCGCCGCAGAGGCATGCGCCAGGCCAAGCGTATCCGCATCGAAGAAAGCCGTCAGGGCATCGCCGCCGAATTTGAGCAACATACCCTGGTGGCGGTTCACTTCGGCAATCAGCCCATCGAAGACATGGTTGATGATGCCGCTGACCTCTTCGGCGCCCTGGCGGCCCAGCACACTGAGTTTTTCCGAGAGCGCCGTAAAGCCGCTCAGATCGGCGAACAGCAAGCTTCCTTGCCAGAAAGCGCCCTGCACCCGCCCCGGTTGCGGCTCGCGCAATTGATGATGCAACAGGCGCGCCGGAATATAGGCCGCGTAAGCCGTCAATATCTCGCGCAAATCGAGGCTCAGCGCCGTGCGTTGCTCAGGCGACAGATCTTCCGGTTGCCAGGAGGTAGGCGCATCGAGCGACAGATAGCGACTGAGATATGGAAAAGTGGCTTGCGCAGGTGTCATGGTTCGGGTGATGGGTTTATTGGTGATGGGTTTATTGGTGATGGGTTTATTGGTGATGGATGATGAGTGATGGGCTATCGACCAGAAATCCCATCACCCATCATCGCAAATACTCCCGTAAACGTTCGATTGGCCAGGTATTGGCAACACGCTCAGCGGGCGCCCAACCCCGGCGCGCAGTCAGCACACCATAGCGCGTCCAGGCCAGATCCTGGGGATGGTGCGCATCGCTATTGACCACGATCGTCGCGCCAAGTTCGATGGCCCGACGCACGTGCTGAGCATCGAGATCAAGGCGATCCGGGCCGCTATTGACCTCCAGGAGCTTGCCGGCCGCGACTGCCGCCTGCAAAATCGCCTCCATATCCAGGTCGGCGCCTTCCCGCCGCTCCAGGATGCGCCCGGTCGGGTGAGCAATCATATCGACGTGCGGATTGGCGATGGCGCGCAGCAGCCGTTCGGTAACCTGTTCACGCGGCTGGCGCAGGCTGACGTGCAAGGAAGCCACGACGATATCGAGCGTGGCGAGCGCCTCGTCGGGCAGCGCCAGGGTTCCTTCCGGCGTAATATCGACCTCGACACCGTGCAGAATCGTGAAATCGACGCCGCGCTGCTGATACTGCGCATTGAGTGCCGCAACGTCGGCGGCCTGTTCCTGGAGCCGGCGGGCATCGACACCGCCGGTGACCCCGAGGTAGGCACTATGATCGGTGATGGCGATGGCGCGCAGGCCACGTCGGTAGGCGGCTTCAGCCATATCGGCGATGGAAGCCCGGCCATCGCTCCAGATACTATGCATATGCAGGTCGGATTGCAATGCTGCCGGGCGCAGCAGTTGCGGCAGATCGTGATTGCGGGCAACCTCGAATTCACCGGCATCTTCGCGCAACTCGGGCGGGATCCAGGGCAGGTCAAGCATGGCATAAACATCGGCCTCGGAGGGACATTCGAGCAAGCTGCCGTCGGCGCGGCGGTAGCCCTGTTCGCTAAAGCTGAGGCCGCGATCCTGGGCCAGGGCGCGCAACTTGATATTGTGGGCCTGGCTGCCGGTAAAATGCTGGAGCGCGCTACCCCAGCGTGCGGGCGGCACCACCAGCAAATCGGCCTGCATACCACTGTGCAAAATCACCGTACACTTGAACTCGCCGGCCGATTCGACGCGGGCGATCTGGGGCAATTCGCGAAAGGCCTGAATGACTGCGGCGGTATCGGTGGCAGCGGCCAGCAAATCGAGATCGCCGATGGTCGGGCGGGCGCGGCGCAAACTGCCGGCGTAAGCAATTTCGTGAGCCTGGGGTGCCCGTTCACGCAAGTCGGCAATGAGTTGCTCGGCAACCTGGAGAGCCTGGGGCATAATCGTACGGCGCTGGTGGTCGGCGAGGCGGGCGAGACCCTGGCGTACGCGCTCGACACTTTTCGCGCCGAAACCCTTGAGCTGCGCCAGCCGGCCATCATCAATCGCCGTTTGCAAATCGGCCAGGCTGCACACCCCGAGTTCTTGATAGAGCCGGCGGGCACTGCGCGGCCCGATGTCGGGTACTTTCAGCAGATCGAGCACGCCGGCAGGCAATTCCTGCTTCAGTTGTTCGTGGAGCGGCAGGCTGCCGGTATCGAGCAACACAGCGATTTTCTCGGCGATAGTTTTGCCGATACCGGGAATATCTTCGAGGGCGGCGCGGGCGCGATAATCGGCCAGCGGCATAGGCAAATCGGCAATCGCCTCACTAGCCCGGCGGTAGGCGAGCAGCCGGAAACGATCCTGGCCGAGAATTTCCATGCTATCGGCAATAGCCTGGAACACATCAGCAATGTCGCGATTTGATAATTGCATACGTCACTGCAGCAGGCATGGATGTTTCGTGCCGGCTGGCGGCGCAAAACATCCATGCCTGCTACACCTTCGTGCCGGTAGCGAAGCTGTTGAAGGAGTGGTTTCTACCGGGTATTCTGATGGCTTCGCCATCAGAATACCCGGTAGAAACCACGTTTCAGTTGTGCTAATTATAGCACGCAGTAGTTGTGCGCGGCATAGTTCTTCAGCGTTTCAGCAGATTGCGCAGTGCCGGTTCGAGTTCCGGAAAGCGAAATTCGTAGCCCAGATCCTGCGCTTTGCGCGGCCAGACGCGCTGGCCGGTCGTGATCAGGTCGGCCATTTCGCCGAGGACGGTATGAATAGCAAACTCGGGCACCGGCAACCAGGACGGCGAGCCCAGGACTTTGCCGAGGATGGCACTGAACTCGCGGCTGGTCACCGGATTTGGGGCGGTGGCATTGATGGGGCCGGCGGCCTGTTCGTTTTCGAGGGCCATCACAATAATGCCGATCTCGTCGACCGGATGGATCCAGGAATACCACTGGGTACCAGGATACACCGGGCCGCCGCTGAAGAAGCGAAAGGGCAGCATAATCTGCGGCAGCACACCTTCGTCGGGGTCGAGTACCAGGCCGTTGCGCGTGCAAACAGTGCGAATACCGAGCTCTTCGGCGCGACGGGCCTCGTGCTCCCAATCGATGCAAACCTGAGCGAGAAAATCGTCGCCGGGCGCGGCATTCTCGGCAAGCGGCGTATCATCGCGGTGGCCGTAATAGCCGGCGCCCGAAGCACTGACCAGAACCTGGGGGCGCTGCTTCACTTCGGCCAGGCCGGCGACCAGGCTGCGGGTACCTTCGATGCGGCTATCGCGAATGAGTGCCTTATACTCAGCCGTCCAGCGCGGGCCAACCAGACCTGCGGAAATCGGCGCACCGGCCAGGTGTACCACAGCGCGGGCGCCTTCCAGCGCTTTTGCCCAGTCACCGAGTTCACCGGGCGTCCAGGCAACATATTCAGCGGCACCGGGCAACACCTCGCACGCCTTGTCGGGTTTGCGCGTAAACACGACAAGGTGCCAACCCTGGGCAATCAACCGGTTACAGAGGCGGCGCCCGATCAGGCCGGTGGCGCCGGTAACGACGATTTTCTTTTCTTTTGGCATAGAGCTCCTCGAAGAATCACAGGTATCATAGTTATGTATATCATGATCATACTGTACCACTTTTTCTTCGCGTTTTTGCACCACAAAGAGAAAGTGATACAGGATGCCATCAAACCAGAAATGACCGGTAGATGTTTCACAGTTTAATCTAATGCTTCAAGCAGCATATCGCCTTCTTCGGGCGAGATGCGGCCCTCGGCGATCAGGCGCAGGATCGTTTCGCGTTCGCGCCGGTGATCAACCGCGGCGGCCGGCGACTCAGTGGTGGCGGCCGGCGGCTCGTCGATGTCGATGCGGATAGTCGCACCGGTAGCAGCGGCCGTAGTTGCTGCCGAAGCAGATGGTGCGCCGGGCGTCGGCGGCACCGCTGTGCGCATGCGGCCGATGGCGCGTTCGACAGTTTCGAGGGCGCCGGCCAGCCCTTCGGCGGCGGCACGGCGGGCCTGCTCCTTGATCCGTTCCAGCCGATCGGGGTCGAGTTGCCATTCGCGCTCGTTGATTTTGACGCGCAGGCGCTCGGCACGGCGGGCCTGTTTCGTGGCTTGCGCTTCGGCCCGTCGCTGCCGACGTTCGACTTTTGCGGCGACCTCGTCGGCAACGCCGGCTTCCTGCGTTCCACTGCTCTCGGCGAAGGCAGCGGCCAGCTCACGGCCCAGTTCCTGACCCAGCCGGCCCAGTTCGCGGCCCAGTTCGCTCATCTCGCGCCCAAAGTCACGCATGCTGCGGTCGAAATCAGCAACATCGGCGCTGCTACTGCTACTGCTACTGCTGCTGCTGCTGCTGCTGCTGCTGCTGCTGTGCGGACTGCCGCCGCCACGCAGCGCCAGGTCGCCGCCCACCTGGATTTCGAGCAGGGCTGCGCCGGTGCCATAATCGAGTTCCAGGCGGCCGCCATTGCTGAGCGATGCCGGCCCGCTGGCATCGCCACATACCGTCGCCCGCAGGCGCAAACCGGGCTGCGCCGGCAGGTGCAGAGTCGCGTCGCCGGCCACATTCAGCCGGCTGACACTGTCGGCGGGAAAGGCAGCTTCGAGGCTCAGATCGCCGCCGATGCCGCCGATCACGATGCTGCCGGCCATGCCGCGCAGCACAGCGTCATCGCCGACCGAGCCACCCTTGACGCTGCCGGCAACATCGGCCAGACTCAGGTCGTCGGCGATGGTGCCAAACTCCAGGTTACCGGCCAGCGCCTGAATCGCAGCGTCGCTCCCGATCGTGCCGAGTTGCAGGCCGGCAGCGGTGTTGACCCGCAGGTCGCTCCCGATCGTGCCGATCGCAACAGTCGCTTCAAGCGCGTCTTCGACCCGGCAATCGCCGCCGACGGCACCGATTTCCAGTCGCTTACCAATATTGCGCGCCGTGAAATCGCCGTCGACCCGTCCGACGCGGGCCTGGTCGCTTTCGAGCAGTTCCATATCGCCGGCAATGTGTTCAACCTCGATTTCGGCGACGGTGCTGACCGCCAGGTCGCCGCCGCCGCGCCCGGCAAAGCGCAACCGCTCAGCCTGACGCAACATCACATCGCCACCGACCGTTTCGATGTCGACCGAACCGCTTATACGATTAATGGCGAGGTCGCCGCGCAACTGGCGCAGCTCCAGGCTGCGCAGATCAGCCACATGGCAATCGCCGGAAACATGCGTAACGACCAGGGCACTGCCGTAGGGTAGGCGCAACACCAGGTCGCCATCGCAGCCATCGATGATCAGGGCATCGCCTTCCTGGTAGGCCTCGTGCGGCTCAGAGTCGTAGCGTAATTCGACACGGGCCTCGTCCCAGGCTTCTACTGCCAGGTCGCCGGACAGGTGCGCCAGGTGAATACGCGGCTCGGCGCCGGTGGAAAAACTTCGAGTCGCCATAATCTGCTCCTATTCAACAAAGATTTCGATCCGCTCGCCTTCTTCGAGATCCTGCCATTCGAGCAGGCGCCCGGTTTTGCCGGTTTCGATGGCGTGCAGCAGTTCGGCGAGGGCACTGTCGCTCAATTGTGGGGCCAGGCGCGCACCAAGCCGCAGGCCGACGTTAATCAGGCTGACCGGAATGGTGACGCTGACGCGGGTACGGTTCTGGTTGTTATCGGTGACGCGCACGCGCACCAGCCGGCTGCGGGCACGGTCGGCGGGGCGGTCGAGATCGCGGTCGCTGCCGATGGCATCGAGCAGGCGGGCCGCTTCACCAGCCGAGATCCGGCCGGCTTCGATCATCTGCAAAATCTTGTCGCGTTCGCTGTCGGAGGTCATCATTGCCTCTGCAAGAGCTGCATAGCTTCTTCAACACTGATCTCGCTGGCAGCCAGCCGGTCGAGCACAGCGCGGCGGTCGGGGCGCCCATTGCCCGCGGGCACGCCGCCCAGGATGGTCGCGATCTCATCGAGCCGATGGCGCGCCGTGTTGTAGGCCATGTCGAGCTGGGCGGCCACTTCGCGAACGTTGCCGCGATGTTTGATCAACAACTCGACAAAATCGAGTTGCTCACGGTTCAGCCGGCCAATCCAACCGAAGTGGAACCGGCCTTCGATCACAATGCCGCTTTCGGGGCATTCCAGCCGGGTGACGATCATCTCACCACCACTGATCGGGTCACGAGTAAGAATAGGATGCATAGAGTTCACCTTTGCTCAATTCTGCGACCAACCGGGCGGCACCCGCTAGCGCCCCAGCGCCGCCGTGCGCGCATCGTCACCAGACAGGCGCATGCCGATCACGATCAGGCAGCGCCCCAGCCAGCGCAGTGCGCTCCAGCGTGGTTTCCCTGGTGAACGCCCGGCGCACCCTGCCGCGCCCTGCCGCCGCCCCGCCAACTCCTGTTCCATCAGGCGTTCGTGCAAATACAGGTTCAGCATATCCATATGCACGCTTCTCTAAAAATCTACAAATAAATAGCACTTATAACCAGTTACAGAAAAAATTTTATCGCATTTCCCAAAAAATGTCAACATAAATAGTAATAATTGCCAATAATTTTACAATTATTGCTATCTACGTGCAGCATGCTGCAAATACAACTCGCGAATTTGCTGATACTTGCGTTCCCAGGTCAGCTCGCGCAGCACTTTGCGGCGGCCAAGTTGGCCCATGGCCCGCGCCAGTTCGCGATCATTGAGCAGGCGGTCAATGCTGTGCGCCAGCCCGGCCACATCGCCGAATGCGACCAGCAAGCCATCGCAGCCGTGGCGGATGACTTCGGGCACCCCGCCGGCGTGCGCACCGATTACCGGGATGCCGTGGCCCCAGGCTTCCAGATAGACGATGCCGAAGCTATCGGTACGCGAGGGCATCACGAAGAGATCAGCGGCGGCGAAGGCATCCCGGCGCACATGATCCGGCACAAAGCCCAGAATGCGCATGCGCGCCCGGTCGATTGCCGGCAGGCGCTCGGCGAAGTGCTGGAAATGATCCATCAGCGAACCGACCTGCACCCAGGTTGCCGGATTGCCGGCGGCCCAGAGGCGCTGCATTGCTTCGACGACGTGGATCGTGCCTTTGTCGTAGGCGGCAGTACCGGCACTGAGCACGATTGGCCCCTGGATGTGCTGCTCACGGCGGAAGCGCGCCCCGTCGCCGCCGAGTTCAGCCGGGTTGATGCCGACGCCGATGGTCTGCATGAGCGCGACAGGCACACCGGCGCAGCGCAGAAAATCCTGTTCCAGGCCGGTCTGCGTAATCACGGCGGCACTGCGGCGCAGCAGATCAATCTGGTGGGGCATGCTATAGTAGCGCAACACCTGGCGATTGCCGGGCTCGCCCAGGTGTACGAAGGGCGTGATCAGGTGCGCAATGCCACGCTGTCTGGCCCAGGCCGCCACCGGCAGCAACATAAAATCCAGGGTAATATTAGTACTGTGGACGAGCGCAATATCGCGGCATTCCGGCGCCGCCAGAGTCACCGCCAGCTCGGGCAACCGTGGCGTGAGACGAGCCAGCCGGCGCAGCAGCGATGTGCCGGCCGGCAGGCGCCCGGTTTCGACCATGAGCCGGCGGATCAGCGGATACAGGATGGGCGGGCCGGGCAATCGCTGCACGCGCAGGCGGCGCACCTGCACACCGCCATGTTCATCGTACACTTCGGTGATGCGGCGTTTGCCGGGCATCCAGAAATGCTCGAGATCGAAGGCATCGGTGGTCAACACCGTCACACGATGGCCCTCGGCAACCAGGCGCTCACCGAGTTCGACGAAATAGCGTGCGGCGCCACTGGGCGCCGGGCGATAAATCTGCACAACGTGGAGAATATGCATGGACGAACCACTCACCTTTTCTGTGATTGTGCCGGTGCTCAACGAAGCCGGGCAGATTGTCGATTGCATCGCCGCAATCCGCAACATCGATCCGGCCGTCGAGATCATTGTAGCCGATGGCGGCAGCCGTGATGCGACAGTCGAACGAGCTGCAGCGGCAGGCGTGCTGGTTTGCCGGGCGCCGCGTGGACGCGGGCCGCAGTGTCATGCCGGCGCGACACGGGCCAGCGGCGATATTTTGCTGTTTCTGCATGCCGATACGCAACTACCCGCCGATGCCTTCGGGCGCCTGCGCCGGCTGTTCGGCAATCAGCACGTGCAGATCGCCAAGTTTCGGCTCTGGTTCGACAGTCGCGACTGGCTGCTAGATCTGGCGGCACGCTGCATGTGGGTCGACACGTTTATGACCAGTTATGGCGACCAGTGTGTCGTACTGCGGCGCAGCTTCTACCACCGGATCGGCGGCTTTCCGGGCTGGCCGCTCTTCGAGGATGTGCGCCTGTTCGAGAAAGCGCGCCGGCGCAGCCGGGTGCGGGTGGTGCCGGCGCGGGTGATCACCTCGGCGCGGCGCTTTCGCAAACACGGCGCTATCCGCCAGTTGTTGCACGATTTCTGGTTGCTGGGACGCTACATGGTCGGCGCCTCGCCCCGGCAGATCGCCGCGAGTTACGAGCGCGGCGGCGCCGCCCTGCGCGAACGCGAGATCCAAAAGTTAAGCGATTTCAATTGACATTCGTTTGTATCGTATGATACGTTCTACCTGACGCGGTTTTCCAAAAGAAGATGGTGTCCATGCTGCCGGAGTCGCCTCCGGCCTGAACGCGGTGCAACCGTATACGTTATGTTTGTTAGGAACAGAATAGTGACCAGGATCGAACTTATTCCCACCTTGCAGCGCCGGGCACATCCTTTTGCTGCGACCGCCGAACAGCGCCGGCTGCTGGCGGAGGTTCCGGTGCCGCGCTTCAGCACTACCGTCGCCGCCGATGGGCGCGGCCCGCTCAAAGCCGGCGGGCGGATCGATGTGCTGCAAATCAATGTCGGCAAGCGCTGCAATCAGACCTGCCGACACTGCCACGTCGATGCCGGGCCGGATCGCCGGGAAATGATGTCGCGCGAGACGCTCGAAGCCTGCCTCGATTTTCTGGCGCGCAGTGATATTCCCACGCTCGACATTACCGGCGGCGCGCCCGAGATGCACCCCGCCTTCGCTGAAATCGTGCAGCGCGCCCACGCCCTGGGCCGCCACGTCATTGACCGCTGTAACCTGACGATCACGCGCCTGCCGAACTATGCCTACCTGCCGGAATTCCTGGCCGAGCACCGGGTCGAAATCATTGCTTCGCTGCCGCACTACGCGCCGGAATTGACCGATGCACAGCGCGGCGGCGGCGTCTTTGAGCAATCGATTGCCGCGCTACAGGAATTCAACCGACTGGGGTACGGCCAACCCGGGAGCGGGCTGCTACTCAACCTGATCACCAATCCGGACGGGACGGATCTGCCGGGCGACCAGACCTGCCTGGCGATGGAATGGAAACGTGAACTGGAGGCGCGCTACGGCATTGTGTTCAACAATTTGTACACCCTGACCAATATGCCGATCAGCCGCTTTCTCGATTACCTGGTCGAACAGGGGGAACTGGCGGAATACCTGCAAACCCTGGTAAACGCCTTCAATCCGGCGACCGTCGACGGGCTGATGTGCCGCAGCCAGATCTCGGTCGGCTGGGATGGGCGGCTCTACGACTGTGATTTCAACCAGATGCTGGATATTGCCCTGCCGAAGACGATCGGCACGGTGACGGCCGGCGAACTGGCCGCACGCAGCATCCGGATTGGCCCGCACTGTTATGCCTGTACCGCCGGCTCGGGCTCAACGTGAGCGGGCGCAGTTGTCTCGCCGTGAGCGAGATTTTCAGACGATGCAAACCCTGATCATTGTTGCGCGCCGGCCAATACCGGGCGCTACCAAAACCCGGCTCTGCCCGCCGCTGGACGGGGAAACCGCTGCGGCGCTCTACGCGTGTTTTCTACGCGATACGCTGCTCAATGCGCGGCGTGTGCCCGGCGTGCAACCGGTGATCATGTACACCCCCGAAGACGCCGGCAGCTATTTTGCCGAACTCGCCCCCGATTTGCCGGCCCGCGCCCAACACGGCGCCGACCTGGGCAGCCGGCTGGCCCACGCCTTCGACGAAACACTGGCCGATCCGGGAACCTGCGCCGTCGCCATTGGCAGCGACAGCCCCGATCTGCCGCATCACTATATCAGCGGCGCCTTTGGCCTGCTGGCCGGCGGCGCCGACCTGGTACTCGGCCCGGCCGACGACGGCGGCTACTACCTGGTCGGCCTGCGCCGGCCACAACCGCGGCTGTTCCTCGAAGTAACGATGAGCACACCCGCAGTGCTCAACGATACCCTGGCACTGGCCGGCGAACTGGGTTTGCGCAGCGAACTGCTGCCGATCTGGTACGACATCGACACCTACGCCGATCTACGCCGGCTCCAGGCCAACCTGGAGACCGGCGATTCCTTGATTGCGCCGGATACGCGGGCATTTCTGGGGCAGAGGCGCACACTATAGAATCTCACTGCGTTCTCAAGAAACTTCCCGAGTGACACCGCGCCTGCGCTGCTCTACACCGCGTACGGGCGGACCCGCTGGTCTGCCCACGCTGCCCGCAATGGGCGGCAACGCCTGGCCATGCCGTCATTGCCATGCGTTGCTATGCATTGCCGCGCAGCGTGGGCGCACACACGGGTCGCGCCTCGACGCGTGGTGAGGCCATGCGGCCATGGCCGACGCTGTGGTGCATGGATGGACGCCCCCGCGTTTGTTGCGGTAGCACTGACCCGCCAGGTCATCCGTCACTCGGGGTAACATCAGAATTTTGCTCACGCCCTGCCGGCGGGTCGGGATAGCACAGCCTGGCGCCGCCCGGCTAACGATGCCGCACGCGCACCGGGCTGCCGATGCGCAGGTCGCAGGCGACGGCGGCGTTGCCGTTGCGCCGGGCGCATTCCAGGCGATTATTGCTATCGAAAAGAGCCAGCCGCTCGCCGGGGGCAACATCGGCGTAAGTACGCCGGATCGGCCCGAAGGACTGCTCGCCGGCAGAAACTTCCATCTCGGCAAGGGTACCGAGTTGCTCCAGATCGGCGCGGCTGATGTTGCTGATGCAGTTGCCGAAGTGGTCAACGATGATGATTTCGCCTTCGAGCGTCGTGGCAGCACTACGCAGCGGGCGCGGCATCGGTGCGGGCAAGAGATCCGTGACCGGCGGCCCGAGATCGGCCAGCTTCGCACCGCAAGCCAGGTGAGCGGCAACCGGCGCAAAGATGTCGCGCCCGTGAAAAGTACTGCTGACCTCGGGCAGCCAGAAACGCGGTTCAGCCAGCGCAACCGCCCGGCGGCTGCCGCTGCCCTGGCTGAAATCGGCCTGTTCCCAGATCAAGCTGAGCACGCCATTGTCGGGACCGACAAAACAGGCGCTACTGGCCTCCAGCGCAACTGCCCGCCGCTCGCTGCCCACCCCGGGGTCAACCACAACAACGTGGATACTGCCGGGCGGGAAATAGCGTACCACTGTCGGCAGTAACAATGCTGCCGAGACAATATCTTGCGGCGGAATGGCATGAGTAATGTCGACAATCTGCGCCTCGCGGCAGAT
Source organism: Chloroflexaceae bacterium (assembly GCA_034437175.1). GTDB lineage: Bacteria > Chloroflexota > Chloroflexia > Chloroflexales > Chloroflexaceae > DAOTUJ01. The sequence continues at coordinate 103,199 of DAOTUJ010000182.1, forward strand.
CCCCAGAATGACACCGTGCATCAAAGCAACATAGGCATCGCGGATGCCGAAATCGGTGGTGAGGGTAATAAGTGGTCGCATAAAAAGAACAACCATCGGTATGCCGTGCCGCAGCATACCGATGGTTACGTTTTGTTAGCTACTGACCGTGGAAGGCTGACTACCATCATCCTTGCGCCCGAACCAGTTCTGCCATTCACGATGTTCCCAGACGACCAGGAGCTGCGCGGCATTGAAAATCGAGGAATAGGTGCCGCTGATCAGGCCAAGCATCATAATCACCACAAAATTGCGGATCGTATCGCCGCCGAAGAGCAGCAGCGCCGTCAGCGTAAATGCCGTCGTGAGCTGCGTATTGATGGAGCGCGGCAGTGTCTGCACGATACTATGATTGACAATATCATCGAAATTTTCACCCGACTGGCGATGGATCAGGTTCTCGCGAATGCGGTCGAAGACAACGATCGTATCGTGAACCGAGAAACTAAGGATTGTGAGCAACGCAGTCAGGAAGAGCGCATCAACTTCGAGGCCGAAGAAGACACCGAGCATCGAAGCGATGCCCAGAATGAGAATGACATCGTGGAGCATGGCCAGGATGGCACAGACGCCGTAGCGCACGGGATGCGGAGCGCGCCGGAAAGCGATAGTCAGATAGATCAAGATAGCCGCCGAGGCACCGATGACGGCAATCACGGCACTGCGCGTTGATTCCTGGCTAACCGTCGGCCCGATACTCTCAATCCGTTCCAGGCGCGCTTCACCATAAGTTTCACTGAGAGCGGCGATAATCTGTTCTTGCTGAGCCAGACCATTCGTCGGACTGAGCGCCACGCTGCGCACAACCGCAGTTGAAGTGGGTTCATCATTCACGACCACTTCGCCCAACTGTACCGTAGCATTTTCAAAACCATTTTCGGCAAAAACCTCGGTAATGCGGGCGGTACTGAAGGCATCGAGCGGCGTACCGGGGAATTGCACTTCCCAGAGCGAGCCGCCGCTAAAATCAATACTGGTACGCAGCCCGAACTGAAAGCGGCCGGTCGTCACCAGCGGGTGGATCAGCAAAAAATAGAGACCGGGCAAAATAATGATCAGCGAAAGCACAAACCACCAGTAGCGGCGGCGGACTAACTGTTCCATAACAACAAATCTCCCGGCTAGGCAGTTTCGGCTTCGACGGCGGCGCTTTCAGCCTGACGCGGTTTTTCCGGATCCAGACCAAAGAGCCAGGGATTGCGAGCGATACCGGTATTGGCAGACAGGCGTAAGAACGTACGGGTGATCACGATAGCCGAGAACAGGCTAATCAGCACACCCAGCCCCAGGGTAAGGGCAAAACCTTTGATAATGCTAACCCCAAAGCTATTGCCGAACATATACAAAATGGTGCAGGTAATCAGCGTGGCAACGCTCGAGTCACGAATAGCCGGCCAGGCCTCATCAAAACCGGGTTCAATCGAGGGGCGCAACTGGCGGCGGCGGCGGAACTCTTCGCGCAAACGCGAGAAAATCAGCACATTGGCATCGACCGCCAGCCCGATCGAAAGGATAAAACCAGCGATACCGGCCAGCGTCAGGGTGATTGGCAGAATGCGATAAATGGCAAAGGTGATAGCGGTATATATCAACAGCGCCAGTGCCGCCAGGACACCGGGAACGCGATAGTACAGGATCATATACAGCGCGACCACCATCAAGCCGACAATACCGGCAACAATGCTCACCTGCACCGACTCCTGGCCGCGGGTAGCCGAGACGGTACGACTGGTCTCAATTTCCAGCGCAACCGGCAGAGCGCCGAACTTGAGCTGATTGAAGATCAGGTCACGGTCTTCGTTGGAATTGGTCTCAATCACCCCACTGCCGTCGGTAAGCGGCGAATCGACCACCGGGCAACTGACGATCGTATTATCGAGCACGATACACATAGGTTGGCCGACATTCTGGGCAGTGAAGGAGGCCAGGTTGCGGGCCGAGTCGCCGCGGAAAGCAAAGGAGACTGCCGGGCGACTGCCCACCGCACCACCCTGGGAAAAAGCCGGCTGAACCTGGCTGGTATCGAGATCGGCGCCATCGGTGATGCTGGTATAGATCGTATCATCGACCGGCAGCGTCGGCGTGCTCCCCTCGGTCGCTTCGGGCAGCACCGGGTCGGGGCTACCGGTGGTGCGCACCGTCTGGCCGGGAACGAGGAACTGGCCCTGCGAATCGATAAACTCCAGGCGCCCGGTACCGCGCAGCGTCTCGACGGCCTGTTCGGGATTTTCGACGCCGGGCAATTCCACAATGATCCGGTCGTCGCCGGAGAGTTGCACCACCGTTTCGCCGACACCGAACGCATTGACGCGCCGTTCGATCACGCCGGCGGCGACCGCCATTTCCTCGGCAGTCACATCAGGATCAACCGAGCGCAGCAATACCTGGATGCCGCCCTGCAAATCGAGGCCGAGGCGCACACTGACATCGCGCCCGAGGAAATTGCTGCCGGGGGCAAAATTGATCCAGAGCGCCAGACCGGTCAGTAAAACGACAAAAATGAGCGTGTAGAGATCGCGACTTCGCACGGTAGAGCTAACTCCTTTACTGGCCGCTTGCCTGCAGAGCTGCTTCGATAGCGCCCATCAACTCAGCCGAATTGAACTGCTGGCCATTGATCACAAACGTCGGCGTCGCACTGATCTGGGCAGCAACTGCCGACTGGGCCGCCTGCGTAATCGCATCGGCATAAGTACCATCGGCCAGGCATGCCCGAAACGCATCTTCATCGAGGCCGAGGGCTCCGGCATAGGCCACCAGCTGATTGGTCGGCGAGCCCAGGCTCGACCACTCATTCTGGCGCTGGAAGAGCACATCGTGGTAGGGCCAGTACAGCGCCTGGTCGCCGGCGCAGCGCGCCGCCTGGTGCGCTGCTTGCGAATTGGCATGGATTTGCAGCGGGAAATCGTGATAGACAAACTGCACCTGGCCGGTTTCGACATACTGCGAGTCAACTACCGGGCCGAGCGTCAGATCATAGTTGGCGCAGGCCGGGCACTGGAAATCGGAATACTTGATGACCTGAACCGGTGCGGCGGGATCGCCTTTATACCAGAAGCCTTCGTCAGTCTGGCCGACCGGTGCATTGATGGTACCGGCTTCGATGGGATCAACCGGGGTAAAGCCCCCGGTCAGAGAAACAGTTATCAAAAACGCGGCGGCACCAACGACAACAATGCCGATAATGCTCCAGAAAATAAACGTACCGCGATTGGATTTGCGTGGCTGGACACGGCGACCGCGCCGGCTCTGCGATTGGCTACTCATGCTGATTAAACTCCTGATACAATGGCAAAATCGTTTTTTCTTTCGTTCTGGCTGCTGAGGAACCGGAAGGAAAGAATAAACTATAATGGATGCTTTTTGTCCTTCGGGCGAAAAACGTGAAGCGGCCAGCACACAGAATAGTGCTCACAATGATTGCGCTGGCTGCCCAAACTCCGAGTCATTATAGCGGTGGCCTTATGTCGCGTCAAACCCAATTGTATGTTCACTCCTCCTGGCGCCTGCTGCTGGCGGGGCTGGTTGCCCTGAGTATTTCGGTATGGGTTTTTGTTCCAGCGGCACGCTTGCTGCTGATGGCGGGCCTGCTGCTGTTTGGGCCGGGATTTCTGATCGAGCGCACGCTCCGGCCAGTACTCGACGGCGGTTTTTTGGGCCGACCCTTGCTCTGGCTCGGTTTGAGCCTGGCAATTGTGCCGCTGATCTACCAATGGAGCAGTTTTGCCGGTGTGCCGCTGCGGCTGCCGATCCTGGCAGCACTGGCGACGGCCGGGATCATTGCCGGCCTGGTACTGGCCTGGCGCGAAAGTGCAACCCTGCCCCGGCCGGGGCTACGCAGTGCCGGCTGGCCGCTGGCCTTCGGTGTGCTTTTCGGCGTTGCCACCGGCCTGCGCTTCAACGAGATTCGCGACCTGGCGCTGCCGCCCTGGGTCGACCCGGTGCATCACACGCTGCTGGTGCAGGTTGCCGTTAATCGCGGGCTGGCGCCGGTTTCGCTGCGACCCTTCCTGCCGGTTGATGATCTGCCCTACCACTGGGGCTACCATGTCTGGACGGCGACAGTGGCGCAGCTCGCCGGGGCTGCGTCGGTCGATGCACTGCTCTGGAGCGGCCAGTTGCTGAATGCGCTGCACGTCTTTGCGGCGGCGGCACTGGCACTCTATTTCTGGCGACATCCGCTGGCCGGCCTGGCCGCCGGGCTGGTCGTGGGCATGGTGTCGATCTACCCGGCCTATTATCTGAGCTGGGGGCGCTACACGCAACTCACCGGCCTGCTCCTCATTCCTCCCTTGATGCTGGCCTGGCATGCCTTGCTACGCCGGCCGGGCCGGCGTCAGGCCGCCGTCGTCACCTTGCTCTGTGCGGGTCTGAGCCTGATTCATTTTCGAGTGTTGCTCTTCGGCCTGGCCTATATGGCGATAGCTTTGCTCGTCTCTTCACTGAACGCCAGCCGGCAGGAAAACCAACGGCGATTGCTGGTGGGAGCTGCAGCAGGGCTGGCAGCCATCGGGTTGACATGGCCCTGGTTGTGGTTGCTGTTACAACAACGACTGGCACCGGCCCTGCATGAGCCAGCCGGACTGCAGGGCGGCGGAAGTTACAACGCGTTCAATACGGCACTCCTGTGGGCGGGCGAAAATCGGTTGCTGGCGGCGCTGGCCACGCTGGCGGCGGGCTGGCTGCTGGGGCGACGCTCGCGGCATGCCGCCGCCCTGATCTGCTGGGTGGCAGCTATGCTGCTGATGGCCAATCCCTGGTTGCTGAGCTATGTTTTGCCGGCCGGCGGAGTCATACTGCTGATCCGGGCGGCACATACCCGACGATGGCCGACGGCCGTGGGCGGCGGGCTTTTGCTGATGGCCAATCCCTGGTTCTTGCAATTGCCCTTTTTCTGGCTGATTACCAACGAAGTCGTAATCATCAGCCTGTTTTTGCCCTTCAGCTTGCTGATCGGCGGCGCCTTCAGCGGGTTGGCTCGACAGCTCGCGGCGGTTCACAGCCGCCGGCCGGCGGCACAATGGTACGCGGTACTGAGCATCGTGCTGGTACTGAGTGCCGGGTGGGGCTACCGGCGCATCCAGCACCTGGTGCTCCAGGAAAACCTGGTGCTGGCGAGCGCCGCCGACCGGCTGGCCATTGACTGGATCGCCGCCAACACCCGGCGCGAGGCGCGCTTTTTGACCAATGCGCGCCCATGGCTACCCGCCGCCGATATGGGCAGCGACGCCGGCTGGTGGATCCTGCCATTGACCGGGCGCTGGGTAAGCACGCCACCGGTCGTGTTTACCTATGGCCCGCCCGCCTACCAGCAGGCCGTCCGCGCCACAACCAGCGCCATCATCAATCACCAGCCCGGCCGGGAACAGGCGATCCATGAACTGATCGCCCGCGAAGACATTACCCACATTTACCTGGGCAGCCGGGGCGGTCCGCTGACCGCCGAGTTATTCAATAATCGCGAAGATTTTGCATTGCTCTATGAGCGAGCGGGGGTACGCATCTACCGGGTCAACCGAAATTGACGAATACGGGGCTCATGTGCAGAGCAAAGCCGCAGGCATGAACCCCATATTCGTCAATTTTGCTGTGGAGCGCGCTATTCTTGTACCGTGGCAGTATCGAGCACAATGCCGATACCTTCGATTTCCTGGGCACCCTCCGTGCGATTATAAAAATCAGGAATAAAGGGCGGAATATCCGGCGTACCGGGATTGCCCAGCAGCAAACCCAGTTCATCACCGGCCTCAAGCGGCTCCACCAGCTGCAGCGTCCACTGGCCGTCACCGGGGATCACCCGTTCGGCCAGCACGCGGCCATTGTTCGTGATACTGATCAGGCGGATCGGCACCAGGCCCGGCCCACTGCCACTGACTTGCATATCACCCACGTTGAGCGGCTCACTGATTTCAAAAGGCACCTCGTTCACCGGAGCATCAGGATCAGGATCGGGGTAGCCGGCTCCAGGATAGGCGGCAGCCGGATAGGCATCAGAGGCTTGAGCATCTGGATTTGTGGTGGGTTCTGTGGTATCGGGATCAACGGGAGTGGCGGCAGGTTCGGCTGCCGGCCCGCCGCAGGCGGCGAGAAACAGGAGCAGCAGAACAATAGCTATGAAACGCATCGGCACTCTTCTCCTGTGCAGGACAATATCTCCGCACAATTAACGATTGGCGAATTGGCACCAGAGCCAGTTCAATCGTGCATATTTTATCATACAAACCTGTCGGTTATGGGTTCAAAGGCAGGAATTCATTGTATCGACATCGATCGACATCCGATGTCAATTTAGCCCATAAAACCCAGGCCGGCCCGCCACCAGGGTTGTTGCCACCAGACCAGCAGCAGGTAGCCGCCGAAGATGCCGGCCATCACCAGATCGCTCCGCCCGAGACGCCAGCGCCCATACGGTCGGACTGCGTGCAGGCTCAACCAGAAGAGCGGAATGCACAACCCGAGATACAGCATCCAGGTGACCCGGTAAATCGGCAGCACTACCTGATCGGCGCCGGCACCACTGGTAATGCCCTGAGTAAGCAAGCCGATCAGGGCCAGCGGGCGCAGCGTGCCGGCATTCAGCGTACCGCTCGGCTGAACGCCGGACAGAGCGGCAGCGATTGCCGAGAGCGGATTGGCCACAACATAACTCGCCGGCACATTGCCAACCGGACTGAGCGCACCGGCAACATTGGCAATGAAGAGCGTACCGCCAACCAGCGCAATGACAAAGGCATAGCTAAAGAGGGTCGCACTATAAGTTTGCCGGGTCAGGGCCGAGCAGCAGAGCCCGAGCATGCCGAAAGTAATCGCCGAAATCAGCACCGTCAGGGCAATGCGCCCGAGATCGACCGGTTGCATGCCACCAAAGAGCAACACAATACTGAATAGCGGGAGCGCCGCCAGAAACAGCAACGCGAGAAAGGCCATCCCGGCCAGCAGTTTGCTGAGCAGCAACTGGGTGGCCGAGAGCGGAGTGGTGACGATCAGATCGTAGGTGCGCTGCTCATGTTCGCTGCTGATAGCATTGACGGTCGTCGCCGGGGCGAGAAACACCGTAAGCGTCTGGATGGCCACCGCCAGCGTGATAAACAGCGCCTGGCCGATCTGGGCGCCGGCCAGCGGGGCGCCGAAATCCAGCCGCTCGACAATCGCGTTGTAGGCCAGTCGCAACGCAATCAGCAACATGCCAACGTAGATCGTCAAGAAAAGCGCCGCCCGAATTCCGCGCAGTTGCACCCGAAATTCTTTCACCAGCACCGGCCAGAAGAGATTGCGTCGCATTGTTGCTCCTGATACGGCCGGCATCCGGCCAGTGATCTGTGGCACATAGCTCGGCATAGCCAGCATTGGCTGCTGGCTATGCCGAGCTATTGTAGCCCATTTTGCCGATTGACTCGCCGGCGTTTATGTTATATCCTGTTAATTGATTGGTCAATCAATTATACAACCGTGAGGAGTCGCAACCATGTTCGGTCGATGGGGTCGACGCCGGCAGGCCGATACTGCCCCAAACGGGCGCTACCGAAACGGCAATACGCAATTGATCGAACTTCGCCAGGTCGTCAAGACCTACCAGAGCGCGGCGGGCAGCTTTACGGCACTGAAGGGCGTAGATATGCAAGTTGATCGCGGCGAGTTTGTGGCCGTCATCGGCAAGTCAGGCAGCGGCAAATCGACCTTGATCAATATGGTAACCGGCATCGACCGGCCCAGTTCGGGGGAAGTATTTGTTGGGGACACCGCGATTCACACGCTCAACGAAGGCCGGATGGCGGTCTGGCGCGGGCGCAATCTCGGGATCATTTTCCAATTCTTCCAATTGCTGCCCACCCTTTCGGTCATCGAGAACGTAATGTTGCCGATGGATTTTTGCAATAGGTACACGCCACGTGAACGCCGGCAGCGGGCACTCAAGCTGCTGGACCAGGTCGAAATGGCCGAAAACGCCCACAAATTGCCTTCAGCGATTTCGGGCGGCCAGCAGCAACGGGTGGCCATTGCGCGGGCGCTGGCGAATGATCCGCCGATTCTGATTGCCGACGAACCGACCGGCAACCTGGACTCCAAAACCGCCGGCCAGGTGTTTCAACTCTTTGAAGACCTGGTAGCCGGCGGCAAAACGATTGTCATGGTGACGCACGATAGCGACCTGGCGCAACGCGCCTCGCGCGCCATCATCGTCGCCGACGGCGAAATCGTCGGACGGCAGCATGCCGCGAAGATGATAGCGTAGCACTTATGGACGTAAGGGGACTCCATGCGCAACTTTCTTGTCATCATTGGGGTGCTGGCTTTGCTGGGCGCAGGTGGCACATTGCTGTTTCTGAACCGCGATGCCCGCGATTCGGGCCAGGCTGCCGAGCCGACGCCCCTGCCGCCGGTGACGACCGACCGGCGGGTGATCGCGGAAGCACGCGTGATACCGCTAGCGCACGTCGAACTCAACTTCACGAGCAGCGGCGAAGTTGCCGAGCTCATGGTTGCCGAGGGCGACGAGGTAAGCGCCGGCGCGGCGCTGGCCCGGCTGGATACCCGCGATCTGGAGCTCCGGGTGGCCCAGGCCCAGGCCAACCTGGCCCAGGCCCGCGCCGGTTACGAGCAAGTTCGCGAGGGCGCAACCGAAGAACAGATCGCGGCGGCCGAAGCCCGGTTGCGCCAGGCGCGAGCGAACCTGGATCAGACCGAGGGCAACGTGACCGGAGCCGACATTGCAGCGGCGCGGGCGCAGCTCGAACAGGCGCACGCCCGGTTGGCGCGGCTGGAAGCCGGCCCAAAAGACAATGAGATCACCCGCTTGCAGGCCGAGCTTGACCAGGCCCGCACCAATTTGCAGAACCAGCGTGACACGCTTTCGCACGCCAAAACCAGCGCCGAGCGCGAGATCGCGCAGGCCGCCAACCGGCTGCGCGACGCCCAGGCCGAATACAGCCGGATCTACTGGGAAAACCGCGAACTGGAAGACGACTTGCAGCGCTCTGGTCGCGAACTACCGCAGGAAGCCAGAGACCGCGAAGCTGCCGTCCTGCGCGCCGTCCAGGATGCCGAGCGTGCGATCAGCCAGGCCCGCGCCAATTACGAACAGGCGGTACAGCATGAGATCAGCGGCATTGCCACGGCGGAGGCGCGCGTGACAGCGGCGCAGGCCGGCCTGGATCTGCTGCTGGAGGGCGCCGACAACGACGAACTGGCGGCGGCGCGGGCGCAGGTGGCCCAGGCCCAGGCCCACTTGAGCAAACTGCTTGGCCGGCAACGCGCCGGCAGCCTGGCCGCCGCAGCGGCGGCCGTCGACAATGCCGCTGCCGAACTCTCAGTTATTCAGGCTCCGGCAACTGAGGCCAGCCTGGATGCCGCCGCCGCCCGCATCGAGATGGCCGAAGTCGAGCTGCACGCCGCCGAACTGGCCCTGGAAAAAGCCACCTTGCTGGCACCAATGAACGGCAGCGTGGCGCAGTTGAACCTGAAAGTCGGCGAAGTCCCGAACCCGGCTGAGCCGGCGCTGGTACTGGCCGATTTCAGCGAATGGCGACTGGAAACCAACGACCTGACCGAACTGAGCGTCGTGCGCATTCGCGAAGGCGCCCCGGTGAGCATGCGCTTCGACGCCATCGACAGCTTTGAGTTATGGGGCAGCGTCACGCAGATCAAGCCAATCGGCGAAAACCGCCAGGGCGATATCGTTTACACCGTGGTGATTGCCCCCGACGAATGGGATGAACGCCTGCGCTGGAACATGACAGCGGCAGTATACATTGGGGATTGATATGAAATGAACCGGTATGCGCGCCGACAGATAGTACGTTGCCTGACCCTGGGCGATGGACGCTACACATAGCCCATGAGTGTTTGTTCAGCAAGAAGCAATATCGCTTTGCGCTTAGCCGACCGGCTGCAAAATTTGCTCGATCTCGCTGCGGTTGCGCTCCAGCCAGGGCGGTAGTTTCAGGTTACTGCCAAGTCTCTCGACCGGCTCATCGAAGGTGAAGCCCGGCCCGAGTGTCGCCAGTTCGACGATATGGCCGTCCGGGTCGCTGGTGTAGATGCTCTTGAAATAGATCCGATCCATCACCGGCGAAACCCGCAACCCGGCCTGCAACAGCTTCTCGCGCCATGCGAGCTGGCTCTCTTCGTCGGCGACGGCCAGCGCGAAATGATGGGTCTGGCCGGCACCCATGCGTACCCGCTGCTCCTGAAAGGGATTGCGCTCAAAATAAGTAAGCAGCGTCCCCGGTTTGCCACCATCGACGCCCCAGTACCAGTGCGCCGAGTCGGGATCGTCGAAATTCGATGTCTGCTTCACCCGCTGCATGCCCAGCAACCCACTGAAGAAATCATGCGTGCGCTCAATGTCGGCACCGATGGCAGTGATATGGTGCATACCCTGCTGCAACGCCATATCCGGCGTAATTTCGGGCACCGGCTCAGGCCAGGTCGTCGCCGCAATCGTTGCGGCAGCGCGATTCGCGCTGATCATCGCGGCGGGCGGCGCACGAAACGCGCTGCCCAGCGTCTCGATGGTCTCGTCGACTGCCATGCCGGGGCCGTCGGTGGCGATCTCGATGATCGCGCCATCGGGATCCTGGAAATAGAGCGAGGCGAAATAATGCCGATCGAGCGGCCCATTCACCTTGATGCCCAGTTCGCTCAGGCGGCGCTTCCACTTGAGCAGACCCTGGTAATCGGCGACTCGCAGCGCGAAGTGGTGCGTCCCGCCGATACCAGGGCGGCCGCGTGGCGCACGCGGCCATTCAAAAAAGGTGATCGCCGTACCGGGGCTGCCCTGCTCGTCGCCGAAATACAGGTGATAGCTGCCCGGATCGTCGAAGTTCACCGTCTTCTTGATCATGCGCAGGCCGAGCACCCGCGTGTAGAAATCGACAGTGCGCGGCGCATTGGCGGCAACCAGGGTAATATGATGCAAACCGAGAATTGTCATTGTTTTTCTCCGCGCAACAAACGTGTCCAGCTTACCAGCGATTCCCCAAACTGGCGCAACTGCTCGCCTGTTGCCTCATCGGTCAGATTGCCGGCCTGGTCGAATTTTTCCCAGGCGGCGGGTACCATCATTTCCGGTTTATTCAGCAGCAGCAAGCTCAGGCCAAGCCCGATGTAGCGCAGGTGGCTCTGGGCACGGGCGGTACCGAAGCGCCCGCCGGCACCCATAATCGCCGCCGGCTTGCCGTTCAGCGAGCTTTGCCGCGGCGGGCGTGAGGCCCAATCGAGCGCGTTTTTCAAAGCGGCCGGCACCGAATAGTTGTACTCCGGCGTCGCCAGCAACAGCGCGTCGGCCGCTTCAATTGCCTGCTTGAGCCGGCGAACCGGTTCGGGCAACTCACCGGCCTCCAGGTCGCCGTTGTACATCGGCAGATCGCTGATGTCGTGGATATCCAGCGTGGCGCCCGCAGGCAACAATTCGGCGGCGGCCCGCAACAAGGCCGTGTTGTACGAGGCCTGGCGCAGGCTGCCGGAAATACCCAGAATTTTGACAGAAGTAGCCATTTTTCCTCTTTCGCTATATCAAGCACGGTGCGCCTGGCGGATGATCTCGCGGATTTGCTCCAGGTGCGAGTCCTCGTGCATCAGGCCCAGCAGAAACTGGCCCCGCGCATCGACCGATCCCTCCAGAAAGGGATATTCAACAACCACCTCCAGGTGCGGCCGGTCGGGCCAGACATCGAGCGTGGCCAGGCGCATGCGCCGGCTTTCCGCCAGCCGTTGCCGCAGTTGGGTCACAGTGTGCATCTCTTGCCAGGGCGTCTCGTAGCGCGAACGGCCGTGCGGCGCCACGCCGCGGGCCATCTCGGCCGCCAGAAACGCGGTTTCTTCCGAACCGGCGGTGGTGTGGACGATCACATGCCCCAGTGTCCAGGCACTATTGACCTCGGACGAATCGGCGGCGGCATCGTCCTGGGCATGGGGATCGACCGGCTGGAAAGTCACGTCTTCATCGCGGCACCCGGCAATCAGGCCGAGCACAGTGTCGCTCATCTCATTCGTCAGTCGCCGCAAATCAGCAATCGTCAAATCGGCAACCAGCTCGGCCAGCGTTTTTTCTTTTTTCCACACCAATGTGTAATCAAGCATACAGCGTCCCTTCCATGCAAATCAGCGTCCGAATGAGCTCTCACAAAACCTTGCACAGACCAGTGATGCCGACCTGCGCAAGGTTCCGAAAAAGTCATTCAAACAGAGTATAACGCGTTTTGCTTTTCCAACAGCAGTAGGCAAAACCGTTGAGCCCGGTTTTGGAGCGCATCCGGCGCTGCAATGCATAGTCGCTTTGCACTTTGCGCTTCGCTACAGGCCGGCACATACTCAATCAAGCCTCAGCCACCGCTTCGGCCGGCTGTGCTGCGGCAGCGCACATCTTTTTCGCCTCCGGCAGGGCGGAAGTTGACGTTTATTTCGTTCGTTTGCGCGGCTTTGCCGCGCAAACGAACGAAATCGAACAGAACGGCTAGCGCCAACGCCGACTGCGCAAGTGAGATCAGTGGGACGAATTCGGCTGCTCGACAGTGGTGGGCGGCAAGATAAAACAGCAGCGCCCGACTTTTGCGGCGATTGAGGGAAACCGGTCGCTCCGCATCCCGGATGCGCGGCGACCCGAACAACTGCAGCCGAATCACATTCAGTGGTGGTTATTGCTGCGCCGCTGGCTATGATCGGCACGGCGAACCATTTCCTGCAGCATCACAAATTCTGCGTGAAAACCCTCGATAATCCTGTCGGGATCGGGAATCAGGCCGGCATCGACGGCCACACCCAGCCAGACCTTGCTATCGTAGCTAATAATGCTAATCCCGATACCCAGCCGACCGGACTGCGGCACCCAGAACATCAGCGTATTCACCGGCTTGCCGGCAAAATAGATCGTCTGGCGTGGGCCGGGCACATTCGTCATCACCGTAGTCGCCTTGGAACCAAACATCTTGACGGCCTGCTTCTCGACTTCCTGGGGCACGACACCTATCGCATTAAGAATCCCGAAGACCACAATTGCTTCAGGCGAGCTCTTGATGGAGTCCATCGACTCCTGCAATTTGATCAGTCGATCAAGCGGGTCAGCCGCACCGACCGGCAGATCGAGGAAGATCAGACCGAAATGATTGCCGAGGCGCGCCGCCTGTTCGAGCGGGCGCAGATTGACCGGCACTACCGCCCGGATGGAAATGCTATCGAGTTCGCTCTCGCGTTCGAGCAAATAGCGGCGCAGCGCCCCGGTCATTGCCGTCAACAGAATATCGTTGATGGTACCGCGGATGAAATGGCCGATGGCCTTGACATCAGCGAGCGGGATAGGCTGCGACCAGGCTGCGCATTTCTGCACACCGAGCTTGCCTTTGAAAGGCGTCTGTGGATCGGGCGGCATCGTGAGGAGCTTGCCGAGCGCCGAGGCACTACCGGTACCGAGTTGCACCAGGTCGAGCGCGTGGGCGGGGTTGGCGAGCATCTCCATACCCTCGTGCCAGAGCGTTTCAGTAGTTTTGAGCGTAGTATTAATGGCCGCAGTTGCCGGTTTGAGCATGGCATCGAGCGGGCCAGCGCGGCGGCGATGATTGGTATCAAGCGGGGCAATCTCTGCATCGGGCAAAAAAGTCGTCATCGAGAGCAGCACATGGATGAGCGCGATACCATCGGCGATGCAATGGTGGAAGCGCCCGATCACTGCGCAACCATTGCCGAAATGTTCCACCAGGTGCATCTGCCAGAGCGGACGCGATTTATCGAGCGGCGTACTCATCAGATCGCTGACGTAGGCCTGTAGCGCATTCTGGTCGCCGGGTTCGGGCAGTGCAACCAGGTGAATATGCGAGCGAATATCGAAACTTTTGTCGTATTCCCAATGCGGGGTAACGCCCGGCTGTTCCGTATTGACGGCACACTGGCGGAAACGCGAAAAGCGCAGCATCCCCACTTCAATCGTTTCACGCAGCCGATCGAATGCTATCGGCTCATTAAATGTCATGATCGTCGTAATCATCATCAGGTTGGTCGGATGATCCATCCGCAACCAGGCGACGTCAACGCCGGACATAGCCGTAGTCTTATTCTGGTCGGCCATAACTTTTCTCCTCGCTGTGAGCGTACTGGCGCCTATTTTACCACAGCCGGGCGGATATTTGTGAACCAATGAACCAATGAACTAAAGAATCAGAGAATCAGAGAATCAGAGAATCAGAGAACTGTATAACTGACGAGTGGGCATAGCAAATCCGTCGGTTCTTTGGTGCCCTGGTTCTCTGGTTCCCTGATACCCCTCAAATCGGCACCCCCGCCGCTTCCGGCAAGTGGGCCGGGCCGCCGCTGAGACCCATCGGCACACCGTCGGCCCGCCAGCAAGCTGCGCCGTGCAGCAGGCCTTGCCGGTCAATCAGCACACCATTCATGCCGCCGGCCACTTTGGGCACGAAGACAACCTGGTGCCCGCGCCGGCGCAATTCGGCCGCCAGATTCTCGCGTCCGGCAAAGCCCAATTCCAGTTCCACCTCGGCGCCCTGCGTCCAGAGCCGCGGCGCTTCAAAGGCCGCCTGCAAACTCATACCGTGGTCGATCACATTCATAATTGCCTGCGCAACGGCCGCAAAGATGCGTTTGCCACCGGGCGTGCCCAGGGCCATACACGGCGCACCGTCTTTGAGCACAATCGTCGGCGACATGCTGGAGAGAATGCGTTTGCCGGGCGCAATCGAGTTGGCACGGCCAGGCTGCGGATCCATCAGCACCATGCAGTTGTGCAGCAACAGGCCAGTGCCCGGCACCGTCACTTTCGAGCCAAAAATATTGTTGAGCGTCTGGGTTGCCGAAACAATAGTGCCTTCATCATCAACGACCGTCACGTGGGTGGTGCTCTGGCTTTCACTACCGAGGAAGCGCGCAATTTCGGCCTGTTCGCCGGCAGCATGGCTACGCGCCTGCGCCGGATCAATGCCGGCTCGCCGAAACGCAGCATAGTCCGCTGAGCAAAGTGCGGCCAGCGGCACGGGCACCTGCTCCGGATCGGCCATATAGGCGCGGCGGTCGGCAAACGCTATCTTCAGCGCCTCGATCAGCAGGTGAACCAGGTCGGGGCTGCCGAAGCGCAGGTCGCCCCGGCCGATGCCAAAGCCTTCAAGGATCTGTAGCAACTGAATGACGTGCGTGCCCCCCGAGGACGGCGGTGCCATCGAAATAACTTCGTGGCCACGATAGCTGCCACGTACGGGGGGGCGTTCGAACACCCGGTAGCCGGCCAGGTCTTCGAGCGTTACCAGCCCACCGTTGGCGGCCATGTCGGCGGCGATAGTACGGGCCAGGTTGCCGCTATACATGGTTTCGGCGCCCTCGACAGCGATCTGGCGCAGAGTGCGCGCATAATCGCTGCGCACAATGCGCCGGCCTGGTTGCGGCGGCATCCCATCGGGCAAAAATACCGCCGCGCTATCCGGAAACTGCGCCAGGTCGGCGCGGGTCTCGCCGATCCGCTGCACCAGATACGCACTGGCCGGAAAGCCGGTGTCGGCATAGCGGATCGCCGGATCGATCAGATCGGCCAGCGGCAGGCGCCCGAAACGCTCGACGGCATG
>DAOTUJ010000183.1:0-41018 GCA_034437175.1 Chloroflexaceae bacterium
CGAACTGGGCGCCGGACTGGAACATCAGATTCTCATCGACATTGACGTTGAGCTCGACCACATCGACCTGCAACTGGCGCAAAATCGTCGGCAAGACGGCACTGGAATTGGCGTTGGCATAATCGATGACCAGGCTAAAATGCTGCGAGGCCTGATTAAGCGCACGGGAATTGAGCGCCTGGATGAAAGCATCGGTATAGATCTCGGCCACATTGCGGGCATACGAAATCCGCCCGATTTCATCGAGGTAAGCCCGGCGATAATCCTCACGAAAGAAGGTATTTTCGATTTTGCGCTCGGTATTCTGGTCGATATCGAGGCCGCGTGCGTCGAAAAATTTCACTTCCACAATCCGGCTATCTTGCGGCGAGAGCCGCACATGCACCCCGCCGGCGGAGCGCGTCGCGTGCGTAAAATAGCGAGCCACCGGAACGGGCACATTTTGCAGATCGGCCACATTGATCCCGGCGGAAGGCAAACCGGCGATGATAGCCCGTTTGAGCATGCGCGGCGTATAATGCGCATCGCGATTGATCGTCACCGTGGAGCCGCGCTGTAGCGTCGCGCCGAAAGCCGCCCCCAGGCGCGCACAGAACTCGGGCGTGATCTCGATATTGACCAGGCCGGTGACACCGTTGCGGCCAAACAGCACCCGGCGGCCCTGGCTGCCCCAGATAATGCTGCTGCTTACCGTCGCACCGTCGTCAACTTCTTTGCTAGGCCAGATCTTGACATTGGGCTGAATGACAGCACCACTGCCGATCTGCACCCCATCGCCGACCACCACACCCTCGAAGAGCATGGCCCGATTGCGAATGTTGCACTGGCGCAGCACAATCGCCCCGCGCAACTCGGCCCGCTCGCCGATATAGGAGTTGCGCCAGATCACAGAGCGATCGATATTGGCCCGCGCATCGATAATCGTATAATCACGGATGACCGAAGGGCCATGGACGATCACCCCTTCTTTGATTTTCGCGCCGTGACCGAGAAAGATCGGCCCGTGGAGCTGGGCATCCGGCGCAATTTCGGCATCGCCTTCGACCCAGACATCGCCACCGACGTTATGGCCGAGGCGCGGCAAATTGACTTTGCCGCCCAGGTAATCGCCGCAGGCGCGCATATATTCTTCGATAGTGCCGACATCAGTCCAGTAGCCTTCAGCGATATAGCCCTGGATCAGATCGCCCTTGCGCAGCATGCGTGGAAACACATCACGCGACCAATCGACGTTCTTGCCCTGCTCGACGTAGGCAAAGACTGCCGGATCAAGCACGTAGATCCCGGTATTGACTGTATCGGAGAACACTTCGCCCCAACTCGGTTTTTCCAAAAACTGGCGCACATAGCCCTGCTCATCGGTGATAACGACCCCGAAGGAAAGCGGATTGGGCACCCGCGTGAGTGTCAGCGTCGCCTGGGCGCCGGTTTTCACATGGTGCTGGATGATATCCGACAAATTGAAATCCGTCAGAGCATCGCCGGATATGACCAGAAAAGGTTCCTGGAGCAGGTGTTCGGCATTTTTGACGCTACCGGCGGTACCGAGGGGAAACTCTTCAAGCGAATACGTGATATTGATCCCATAATTGCTGCCGTCGCCATAATAATCTTGAATGACATTGGCAAGATACTGAACGGTGATCACCAGATCGGTGATCCCGTGAAGCTTGAGTAACTCAATGATATGGTGGATCACGTGGCGATCAACGACCGCCACCATCGGCTTGGGGCGATTGATTGTCAGCGGGCGCAGACGGGTTCCTTCGCCTCCGGCCATCACGACAGCCTTCACGGGCGGCTCCTTTGGCCGGCCTGGGAGCCGGCGTGCCCTTTGCATCCAGACGCAACTGTTGCACCAGATTTCAGTATAGCATGCGGCTTCTTTTGCGGCAAGACAATGCCTTGCACCGGCTCTGAACCTGTGCTATGCTATGCAAACGAAGCGGGGACGTGGCGAAATGGCAGACGCGCATGCCTTAGGAGCATGTGCCGCAAGGCGTGTGGGTTCAAGTCCCACCGTCCCCACCAGAAACGAAAACGCAGCCGCAAGCGGCTGCGTTTTCGTTTCTGGTGGGGACGGTTTTATTGCCAGCGCCGATCTGCCCCTTGACATTGATCACCGCAGGTGCTACCCTGCAAGTAGTTAGTTAGATAAACTAAATTACAAGACTCATGATAGACGAACAGGCCGAACAACTGGCCCAGCTTTTCGAGCGCATGGGGATCCTCTCGCGCTCGCCGGCCTTCGGGCGGCTGGTGCAGTTGAACCTGGGCATTTCGCATCTGAAGGCGCTACGCCATATCTCGCTGGCCGGCGAAATGCAAATGAAAGAACTGGCCGAACTCCTGCATCTCAGCCCGCCTTCCGTAACCACCCTGGTCCGGCGCCTGGAGCAAACCGGCCTGGTCGAGCGTACACGCATGCCCGGCGACAGCCGGGTCTGGTTGCTGCGACTGACGGCGGAAGGGCAGGAGTTGAGCGCGGCCCTGCGCCGGCAGCGCCTGGAAATGATGCAGCGGCTGCTGGCGACGCTCGATGCCGAAGAACGCGGCACACTGCTGCGCCTGCTGGCCCAGGCCGTCGGCGCCGCCGAGCAGATTATCGAAAAATCCGATGATGAGCAATAAGGAGCACACCTGTGGCGCCGGTAATTGAAGTTCAGGATCTGATCAAAACCTATGGCGACGGCACCCAGGCCGTCAAAGGCATCAATTTTCATGTTGAAGAGGGCGAATTCTTCGGCTTTCTGGGGCCGAATGGCGCCGGCAAATCGACGACGATCAAGATGTTGATTACGCTGCTCCGCAAAACCAGCGGCACGATCCGGGTTATGGGTATCGACGCCGACGAGCATCCGGATGCCGTCCGCCGGCTGATCGGCTATGCCGCCCAGGAAGTCGGTGTTGATGATGATTTGACGGCCCGCGAGAATTTGATGCTCCAGGGCGAGTTGTTTCATATGGAACGGAGCCTGTTGCGCCGGCGCACCGATGAACTGCTCGAACTGATGGATCTGCGCGACGACGCCGACCGGCCGGCCGGTGCGTTCAGCGGTGGGATGCGCAAACGGCTCGACCTGGCCACCGGCCTGATGCACCGCCCGCGGCTGCTCTTCCTCGATGAGCCGACTACCGGCCTTGATCCGCAAAACCGGGCCAATCTCTGGGTTTACCTGGAACGCCTCAATAAGCAGGAAAAGTTGACGATCTTTTTGACGACGCATTATATGGAAGAAGCCGACAAACTCTGCCAGCGCCTGGCCATCATCGACCACGGCGAACTTAAGACGATCGGCAGCCCGCGTGAACTGAAACAGACCATCGGCGGCGACGTCATTGTGCTGCATTTCGGAGTCAACGACAGCAGCGTTGCTGAACAGCGCGAGCGAGCGCAACACATCCTCGCCGACATCGACTGTGTCACCGGCACCGATAGCATCGACGAGGGCATCAATATTTATGTCGCCAACGGCGGCGCCGCCGTCCCTGAGTTGCTGGATCAGCTGAAAAGCGCCAGCCTGCACATTGCCCGGCTCTCGCTTACCAGCCCCAGCCTCGACGATGTGTTCCTGAAATATACCGGCAGCAAGATCCGTGACGAAGCGCCCAACCAGAACTGGCGCAATATGCGCGGTCCCTTCGGCAAGCGCCGGCGGTAGGGAGCGTTGGAGCGTTTCTATGAAGAGCAGTGCTATCCAATCGAGTGTTCTCGCTTCATCGCTGGAGACCTGATTCAAATAAATGCAAGGAGAAGGGATTTTCGATGAGTACGATAACCCGGACCGGTTCTGAGACACTGCCGCAGCGCGGGCCGCTCACACTGGCAAGTGAAACCTGGACGCTCTACCGGCGGGCGGTGATCAAACTGTCACGGCGCCCGGTAATCCTATATTTCTCGCTGGTGCAGCCGCTGGTCTGGCTGCTGCTCTTCGGCCAGGTATTCGCCGAAGTGGCCCGGGCACCCGGTTTCGCGGCGGCCTTCGGTGGCCAGAGTTACCTGGCCTTCTTCGCGCCCGCCGTCATTTTACAGACCATCCTCTTCGGCGCCGGCCAGTCCGGCCTGGGCCTGATCACCGACCTCGACAGCGGCTATCTCAGCAAATTGCTGACGACGCCCATTAACCGGCTGGCAATTTTGCTCGGGCGGGTACTCGGTGATCTGACGCGCATGATGGTGCAGGCGGTAATCATTCTGGCGATCACCTTCGCAATGGGCATGCGCTTCGGCCCGGATGGCCTGGATATAACGATTAGCTACTACTACGGTATTCCAGGCATTTTGCTGGCACTGCTGCTGGCACTGATTTTCGGCCTGATGCTGGCCGGCCTGAACGTCGCCATCGCCCTGACAACCCGCAGCACCGAGGCCACCTTCCTGATCGCCAACTTTCTCACTTTCCCGCTCCTTTTCACCAGTACCGCCCTGCTCCCCGGCGCTATCCTGCCCGACTGGCTCCAGACCATCTCGCAGGTCAACCCGGTCACGCATGCGATCAACGCCATCCGGGCGCTGCTCTATGGCCCGAGCATCGTCCCGGACGGCGCCACCGTCGGCGGTACCGTGTTAATAGCCTTCGGCGTACTGAGCATACTGGCAGCCATCACCCTCACCATCGGCACCCGCCGTTTCCGCAGGGTCGTTTCCTAACAAATAAACACGGGGTTCTTTCATGGGTTCTGGCGGCTGTGCCGCCAGAACCCATGAAAGATAGTTCCTTCCTTGCTGCCGCAACCTGCCCTGAGCCTGTCGAATGGGGCGAAAAAATGCCCGTTGCGGCGCGAGCAACCACATCACTGCGCAAGGATCGCAAAGCCCGGATTTGACAGAATACCTATAATTTGGTTATAACAAAGCTGCCAAACACGGCCATGGCGCATTATGCCCGTGTATGGGTACGCCGGTTCACATGCTTTTTGCTGCCGACGATCCCATGCTGTGGCCACCAGCCGCCCTTCAGCAACATCATGGCCACCGGAACCATACGCACAGACGCTTGCTGCTGCCGGGCAAATCAAGGAGGAGTTGCCTGATTATGAGCGTGCATGAGAAACGACAGACGATTGCCCTCACCGATTACGATGCCTGGCTCTTCGATCTCGACGGTGTCGTAACCCGCACTGACCGCGTTCACGCGGCCGCCTGGAAACGAACGTTTGATGAGTATCTGGAAGTACGCGCCGGAAGCCGGGGCGAACCCTTCCAACCCTTCGCCATCGATCCCGAGTACTATCGTTATGTTGACGGAAAACCGCGCTACGAGGGCGTCGATAGCTTTCTGCGCTCGCGCGGCATCGCGCTCGACTACGGCGATCCGGCGGATCCACCGGATCGTGAGACGGTCTGCGGGATCGGCAATCGCAAGAATAGTCTGTTCCGCGAAGTCTTGCGCATCGAGGGCGTCGAGGTATTCCCAACATCATTGCAGTTGCTGCAAGAGTTGCGCCGGCACGCCAAACGCCTGGCCGTCGTCACATCGAGCAAAAATTGTAGCGCGGTACTGGAAAGTGCCGGTCTGAAAGACTTCTTTGAGGTTCAGATCGACGGCAATGTGGCGGCCCGGCGCGGGCTGGCCGGCAAGCCGCAGCCGGAAACCTTCGTTGTCGCCGCACGCGAACTTGGCGCCGACCTGGCGCGTACGGTGGTGTTTGAAGATGCCATCTCCGGGGTACAGGCCGGGCGCGCCGGCGGGTTCGGCCTGGTTATCGGGGTGGCTCGCCACGATGAGCCGGCTGTGCTCAAAGAAAACGGCGCCGATGTTGTTGTTCGCGACCTGGCCGAACTAGAATTAACCTGACCTTGATCAGAGAGGAGAGATACGATTATGAGCCGACAGATCGCCAACTTGCCTCACGCCCTGTCCCAGAATGAGCTGTTTCTCAGCCGGCTGGGCTCACGCAAACCGGCTGTCTTTCTTGATTATGACGGCACCCTGACTCCCATCGTCGACCGCCCCGAAGATGCGATTATTACGCCGGATATGCGCGATTCGGTCAGTACGCTGGCTGCCCGCTGCCCGGTCTGTGTGGTTTCCGGGCGCGACCGCAAGGTGGTGCAGGCGTTGATGGGCCTTGATAACCTGATTGTCGCCGGCAGTCATGGCTTCGATATCTGGAGCCCCGACGGCGGCACGTTACAGCGCGAGGAAGGCTCGGCCTACATGGCGCTGCTCGGCGAAGTCAAGGCCCGGTTGCAGGCCGAACTCGGCGGCATCTCCGGCGCCCTGATTGAGCCCAAGAAAGCCTCGGTCGCCGCCCACTACCGGCTGGTCGCCGAAGCCGAACGCCCGAAAGTCAAAGCAGTGGTCGACGCGATACTGGCCGCCCATCCCGAGGAATTGAAGATGACGCCCGGCAAAATGGTCTACGAGATCCAGCCGCGCATCGACTGGGACAAGGGCAAGGCGGTGCTCTACCTGCTCTCGGCGCTCAACCTCGACGGCGACGATTATATGCCGATGTACCTGGGCGACGACCTCACCGATGAGCATGCTTTTGCGGCGCTGGAAAACCGCGGCATCGGCATCTTCGTCGGGCGCGCCGACGATCCCGAAGTCGGTGGGCGTACCACGTATGCCGACTTCGTGCTGAATGCCGTCCCTGAAGTCGGGCAGTTCCTGGGCACCCTGGCGAAAAGTTAGGTATTGCAACAAGAATTGCATCAACCGCGTCATATTCGGCCATTCGAACAAGCAAAAATGTGTTTAGTATCCGCTGGAAAGCAGGGAGTCTATGACAAGCGACAATTCGCCCTGGATCCTGGCATATGAAGGCTTCGAGCCCGGCAATGAAGGCCTGCGGGAAGCCCTGACATCGACCGGTAACGGCTATTTCTGCACTCGCGGCACCGCCGAATGGGCCGATACCGACGATATTCATTATCCTGGAACCTATGCCCACGGCCTCTACAATCGGGCCACGACGATCCTTGCCGGGCGTCCGATCATCAATGAAGACCTGGTCAATCTACCCAACTGGCTGCCGTTGAAGCTCCGGATCGAAGACGAAGAACCGGTGCGCTTCGAGAATGTCGACGTCATTGATTATCGCCACGAGCTCGATATTCGCAGCAATACGGTTTGCCGTACGCTGCGTTTCCGCGACCGGCAAGGCCGCGAGACGAGCATCAGCAGCCGGCGCTTTGTGAGTATGGCCGACCGCCACCAGGCCGGGATCGAGTGGACGGTCACGGCCGAAAACTGGTCCGGCCGAATGAGCATTTTTTCGGCGCTCGACGGTCGGGTACTCAACTGGGGTGTGCCGCGCTATCGCCAACTCGAAAGCCGCCACCTCAATCCGATTGCGGCCGAACCGGTCGGCACGGACGGGATCGGGTTGATGGTGCAGACACGCCAGTCGCGGATCTACGTCGCGCAGGCCGCCCGCACCCGCGTCTATTATGGCGAGCGCGAACTCGAAGTCGAGCGCAGTTATTATGCGATGGAAGATTACATTCAGCAGGAAGTGCAGTGCTCCATCACAGCCGGCCAGTCGCTGCGCGTCGAAAAACTGGTCGCCTTCTTCACCTCGCGCGATACGGCCATTAGCGAACCCCTGACCAATGCGCGCCAGGCGGTTGCGCGCTACCGCAGCTTCGCCGAAGCCTACGCGATGCATGTCAGCGCCTGGGAGCAACTCTGGGACAGCTGCGATGTGCAGGTGCCGCTTGATACGCACGTGCAACGCCTGGTGCGCTTCCACATCGCGCATATTTTGCAGGTCTGCTCCTTGCATACCGGCGACCTCGATGCCGGCGTACCGGCGCGTGGCTTGAACGGTGAGGCCTATCGCGGCCATATTTTCTGGGACGAACTCTACATCTATCCCTTCCTCAACTACCGGCTGCCCGAGATCACCCGCGGCCTGTTGATGTACCGTTACCGCCGTCTCGACGAGGCCCGCGCCGCCGCTCGCGCCGAGGGCTATCGCGGGGCAATGTACCCCTGGCAGAGCGGCAGCGACGGTATTGAGGAAACCCAGGTGGTACACCTCAACCCCAAATCCGGCAAATGGGATCCCGACTTCAGCCATCGCCAGCGCCACGTCAATGCGGCGATTTTCTACAATATCTGGCAATATTACAATACTACCGGCGACTTCAAGTTCCTCTGGACATACGGCGCCGAGATGATGCTGGAAATCGCTCGCTTCTGGGCCAGCCTGGCCCACTTCAACCCCGAACGCGGCCGCTACGAGATCCACGGTGTGATGGGGCCGGACGAGTTCCACGAGAAGTTTTTCTTCAACGAAGAAGAAGAAGGGTTACGCAACAATGCCTATACCAATGTAGCCGTGGCCTGGATGTGTGAAACTGCTCAGAAGATCCTCGAGATGCTGCCCGAGGCGCGCCGGCGCTCGCTCTGCGCCAGTATTGGCCTGACCGATGAAGAAATCGAGACCTGGCGCGATATGAGTACCCGCATGTTCGTGCCTTTCCACGACGGCGACATTATCAGCCAGTTCGAGGGCTATGCGCAACTTGAGGAACTCGATTGGGAAGGCTACCGGGCCAAATACGGCAACATCCAGCGCCTCGACCGCATTCTCAAGGCGGAAGGCGACACGCCTGATCGCTTCAAGCTCTCGAAACAGGCCGATACGCTGATGCTGTTTTTTCTGTTCCCCTATGCCGAACTCAAGCGGCTCTTCGAGGGTCTGGGCTATCCCTTTTCACCCGAAATGGTGCGCCGTAACGCCGAATACTACGCGCACCGCTCGTCGCACGGCTCGACACTCAGCTATATTGTGCACGCCAGCATCGAGGTCGACCTGGAGCCGGAAAAATCCTGGAGCATGTTTCTCACGGCGCTCGAAAGCGACATTGGCGACATTCAGGGCGGCACAACCCGCGAGGGGGTGCATATGGGCGTGATGGCCGGCACGCTCGACCTGATCCAGCGCGGCTTCCTGGGCACTCAGATCAACGATGGTGTGCTCACCTTCCAGCCATCCCAACTCGAACGGCTCAATGGCCTGACGATGCCGATGCGCTTCCGCGATACCCCCCTGGAGGTCAGCATCAACGGGCACGAAATTGCCATCGAAGTGCAGCCCGATGGCTTCGGGCGCTCGGTGGTCGTCGAGGTTGGCGGCAGCGTTCGCGAGATCAGCATCGGCGAGCGCGTCACCTTCGGCCTCACATAGCCGTTTCGGCATGGCAGTGGCGCACGTCATGTCATACCAGGTTCGGCCAGGTGGTCATATATGGTGTTGCGACTCCGGCGGGCGTAACCCGCCGGAGTCGCAACACCATATACGGCGGTTCATCCTGAGCTGGCCTCTATCAATCAATTAATCGATCATATCGTGAATGCAGACACAGTTGCGCCCGGCAGCTTTGGCTGCGTACAGCGCCCGGTCGGATCGCAAAAAAAGCTCGTCGATCGAGAGTTGCTCATCTTCATAGGTATAGGCGACGCCGATGCTGGCGCTTAAATCGACAAGCATACCGGTACCCAGTGCCAGCGGCGTTGTCGCAATCAGCAGACGCAATCGCTCCGCAATGACCTGCGCTTCTTCACGCCGGGCTCCCGGCAACAACAGCAGGAATTCTTCGCCGCCCCAGCGCCCGATCCAGTCATAAGGGCGCACGGCCTGGTGCATCAGGCGCGCCACATGCTTCAGCGCCGCATCGCCGACCAGGTGCCCGTAGCGATCATTGATCGACTTGAAATAATCGAGGTCGACCAGCGCAATGCTCAGGGGAGCCCCCGTACGATGATTGCGGGACAGTTCAGCACGGGCATGATCCATGATGGCCAGCCGATTGAGCAACTCGGTCAATGGATCATGGGTGGCCTGAAAATGCAACTGCTCGTTTAACGAAAGCAGTTGATCGTTCAGGCTGCGTAGGGCATCGTTGTTGGCACGCAGTTGTTGCTCCAGATTGATAATACGCAGCGCAATCGACAGACGGGCATTGAGTTCGACCGTATTCAGCGGCTTGACCAGGTAATCATCGGCACCGGCATCGATGCCGCGAATGCGATCCATTTGCGTATCGCGAACCGTCAACAGGATGCAATAAATATAGCTGGGAAAATCGGCGTTGCGTATCCGCTGAATCAAGACCGGGCCATCGAGGTATGGCATTTGCCAGTCGGTGATCAAGAGCGGGGCAAATTCTTCTTGCAACATCCGCCAGGCTTCTTCGCCATCGCAAGCCTCACGCACATCATACGCCGACAAACTGGCTCTAAGAATGCGCCGACTGATGCTGTCGTCATCGGCAATGAGAATGCGCATAACCCTTCCATATCGGTATCTTCTTCATCATACAGCTATTATAGCATTCCAGCTATGCACTCAAGAAATGCAGCCGGGTATCCGCCGGCATGCCGGGTTCCGACAGGCTCTCGGTTCCTGGTTTTGCCTACAACGTGATCTATGATACGGTGTGACGCCTCCAGCCGGCGTAGAATGGTGCCAGGGTTATTCAAGTTGTTTCGCCGGCACAACCGGCAAGCAAAAGGAGTTACGCAATGGCAGAACAATACGACGTGATCGTCATCGGAGCCGGTCAGGCGGGGGGGCCGCTGGCTGGATCATTCGCCCGCGCCGGGCGCCGCACGGCACTGATCGAGGCGGCCCATGTCGGCGGTACCTGCATCAACGAGGGCTGCACGCCGACCAAAACCATGGTCGCCAGCGCCCGTGCCGCATACCTGGCCCGACGCGGCGCCGATTATGGCGTCGAAACCGGCGCGATAAGCATCGATATGCAGGTAGTGCGCCGGCGCAAGCGCGATATTGTGCAGAGCTGGCGCTCGGGCAGCGAGTCGTACCTACAAAACGATGGCGTCGAACTGATTATGGCCGAAGCCGGGTTCAGCGGGCCGCGTACCGTGCAGGCGCAACTGAATTCGGGCGGCAGCCGCGAACTGAGTGCGCCGCAGATCTTCATCAATGCCGGTGCCCGCCCGGCAGCACCGCCACTGCCCGGACTGAATGACGTGCCCTCTCTCGACTCAACATCGATTATGGAACTGGACGTTGTGCCCGAGCATCTGCTGGTGCTGGGCGGCGGCTACATCGGCCTGGAATTCGGCCAGATGTTCCGCCGCTTTGGTAGCCAGGTGACGATCATCCAACGTGGGCCGCGCCTGCTCTCGCGTGAAGACGCCGATATTGCCGAAGCCGTTGCCGATATTTTGCGCGGCGAGGGCATCGAGGTACTGCTCGAACACCCGGCCCGCAGCTTGAGCCGCCATGCCGACGGCAGCATCGAACTGACGGTCGCCGGCCCGGCCGGCGAGCATGTCTTGCGCGGATCGCATCTGCTGGTCGCCACCGGGCGCCAACCGAACTCCGACCGGCTCAACCTGGCGGCAGCCGGCATCGCCAGCGACAAACGCGGCTACATTTCCGTCAACGAACGACTGGAAACGAATGTCGCCGGGATCTACGCGATGGGCGACATCACCGGCGGGGCCGCTTTTACGCATACGTCCTACGATGATTACCGGATCATCAAGGCGAACCTGCTGGGCGCGGGCGGCGCCGACAACCACGATCGCCTGGTGCCCTACACCGTCTTCATCGACCCGCAACTGGGCCGGGTAGGCTTGAGCGAAGAGCAGGCCCGCGAGCAAGGCTACCACATCAAAGTCGCCAGCCTGCCGATGAGCTCGGTCGCCCGCGCCATCGAAGTCGATGAGACCCGCGGCCTGATGAAAGCCATCATCGACGCCGACAGCGCACAAATTCTGGGCTTCGCGATGCTCGGCATCGAGGGCGGCGAAATCATGGGCGCCGTACAGATCGCCATGATGGGCAAGCTCCCCTACACCGCCCTGCGCGACGGCATCTTCGCCCACCCGACCCTGGTCGAGTCGCTGAATAATCTGTTTGCGACAGTATAGTAGGGTTGAGAACCACGGAACCAAAGAACTAAAGAATCAGGGGGCGCGGGAACTTAAACAGCCGCAATTTGGAAGCCGGCATCAGTTCTTCAGTTTTCTGCGTCTCTGGTTCTTTAGTTCTTTAGTTCTTTAGTTCTTTAGTCCTCGATTTAGTGCCAGCGCGTCTCGCCTTCCAACACACTACCGTCGGCGACGTGCACCTGGTTGCTGTGCTGGTTTTGCAGCGAGACCTTGCCCCGGCAGACAACATCGGCGCCGAAGCTGACGTCGCCCTTCACCGTCAGGCTACTACATTCGCGCAGGGAAGGCGGCCCATGCGGAATGCGCGCCTCCAGACCGTCGATCAGCTTGTAGAACTGGCTATCGAGACTGACGACGACATGGCCGGGATCGGGGATGATCCGGTAATCTTCGGTGAGGCGGAAGGCATCGGAGCGCACGGCGAGCAAATCACCGGTAGTTTTCACCGGCGCGAAGCGGGTGCGCGGCACGCGAAGGGCCTGGGCGCCGGCAAAGACCATAATCGCCGAACCCATCGCTGTTTCGAGCTGGAACACCGGCATCGATTGGCTGTCGCGTGGGTCGACAGTCTTGGGGTTGTGGATGAGCGGCAGCACCGTCACCTGTTCAATCGATGCCTCGACCATCTGCTTGAGGCTCACCAGATTGAGCCAGATATTATTGGTATTGAAGTAGCGGTAACGTGAAACATCCTGGAAGGCGGCTTGCTCATCAGGCGGGCACTGCGCCGATTCACGCAGCAGCAACTGGCCGTCCGGCCGGCGCGCCAGGTGGCCACCTTTTTTGTCGGCCTCGGTGCGGTCGGCCACTTCCATCAGGAAGGGAAAGCTGTTCGCGGCAAAATAGCCCAGGATAAGCGGATCGATGGAGGCGCCCAGGTTGTCGGCGTTAGAGACGAAGGCATACTCGTAGCCGGCGGCCAGCAACTGGTCGAGCATACCGCTGATCACCAGCGCGAGATACAGGTTGCCGTGGCCGGGCGGATACCATTCCAGGCGCGGATCGGCCGGCCAGCTCACTGGGCTGAAATCGTCACGCTTGATTTTCGGAAAAGTGCTCTGCTGAAAACTGAGCGGCAGGGCGTCCTTTTTCAGATCGGGGTAAGCCGCCAGCAGTTCCAGCGAGTCGGCTTCGGTATTCTCGCTGTTCATGAGCAAGAGCGGCACACCACTATGCAGGGCGTGGCGCGCGATGACATCGAGAAACGCCCGATCATCTTTGACCTTGAGCAGCGATTTGGCTCGTTCCAGGCCCATGCTGGTACCCAGGCCCCCATTGAGCTTGAGCAGGATCGTTTTTGCCAGAGCCACCCGACCCTGTTCGGCCAGGTTCGGTGCAACCTGCTCGGCATCCGGCAAATCGCTCACCGGCTCGATTTCGGCCTCGGCAATAAAGCCGGTCTGGCCGGCGCGCAATTGCTGGTAATAGGTTTCAAAGGTGCGGATTTCCAACTCATGGCGACCGGCCTGCTGCATACGCTCAGCGAAAGGCTGGAACTCTTCAGCAATCGTAGGCATAACTGGCACTCCTCCATTCGTGGTTTTCAAAGAAACTGTACTGATCGTACCATAGCCGGTTACGATTTTCGGCGCCGGGCGGCAGCCGGATTTTGTCCCGCCGGACTGCCCCGGCTTGTCCCTTGTGCGATCCGGCACGGCAATGTATAACGAAAAGGTTGTCATGAAATTGCAAGAAAAGAGAGGCTATGCGCACAGGAAAACTGGCTTCCGGCGCGGAAATGGGCGCCGGAAATGGTTTTGCGCAGGGGGTACGTGCCGGGCTGCCCCTGCTGGTGAGCATCGTGCCCTTCGGCGCCATCACCGGGGTCGCGGCGGTGAGCCTGGGCTTTTCGCCGGAGTTATCGGTGGCGATGGGCATCCTGATTTTTGCCGGCGCATCGCAGCTGGCCGCGATGCAACTGATGGCCAGCGGCGCCACCGCGCTGGCGATTGTGGCGACTGCGGCAATGATCAATCTGCGCTTTCTACTCTACAGCGCCTCGCTGCGCGCCCATTTCAATGAAGTATCCGCCCCCCGACGACTTTTGCTGGCCTATCTGCTCACCGATCCGGCCTATGCCTTCGCGATTACCCGCTTTCGCGACGCCGATCTGCCGCAACGCTTCAAGTTCTGGTATTACTTCGGACTGGCCGCCTTGATCTGGCTGATATGGGTCGGCGCGACGATTGCCGGCTCGTACCTCGGCACGCGCATTCCGGCGAACTGGTCGCTCGATTTTACTATTGCGCTGAATTTCATTGCAGTACTGGTGCCGACCATCACCGACCGGGCGACGGTTGTGGCGGCGCTGGTGGCCGGCATTGTGGGCGTGCTGGCCGCCAATGCGCCCTTCAACCTCGGGCTGATTATTGCCGCGCTCTGCGCCATTGCCGCCGGTATGCTGGTAGAGACTGGGCAGCGCCGCTGGAACCGGGAGCCAGGCAATGAATGAGTATGAGTACTGGCTGCTGACCATTTTCATCGGGATCATCACCCTGGGCTTGCGGGCTGCGTTTCTGCTGCTGCCGGCCGGCGCACAATTGCCGCCCCTGCTGCAACGTGCCCTGCGCTTTGTGCCGGCGGCCGTCTTGCCGGCCCTGATCGTCCCGAGTATTGCCTTCGCCAGCGAAGCCGGCCCCTGGCCCGGTATCAACGGGCGCATGCTGGCTGCCGCCATTGCCGTGCTGGTCGCCTGGCGCAGCCGCAACGTCCTGCTGACGATCGTGGTAGGCATGCTGGCGCTGTGGCTTCAGCAATACCTGTTCAGCTTCTAACTTTTCGCCTGCGGCAGCAAGGAAGAACTTTCTTTTTCATTCGTTTGCGCGGCATTGCCGCGCAAACGAATGAAAGATAATGTTACCTTCCACGCTGCCGCAGGCGATTCCGGCCAGAACGCGCCGGCTGCCCAAGCCGCTTATGAGCGGGCGCGCATGCGCGCATGCATCTGCCAGAGCTCCGTTTGCATCTCCGCAGGCAGGGCCTGCACATTGCCCATCATTTCGGCCAGCAGTTGCACCTGCGCTACCTGTTCCAGCCGCTCCAGGTGTATCAGTGCCTCGTCCAGATTGCGCCCGACCGTCAGGCTGCCATGCTGGCGCAGCATGATCACGTCGTGCTCGGCAATCAGCTCGCGAATGACTTCGGCATCTTCCGGCGAGGCCGGCAAGGCCAGGTGCGTCACCGGAATGGCGCCGATCAACAAAATCACCTCGGGCACCAGATCGTTGCGCAACCCGCGCCCGGCGACGGTCAGTGCGACGGCATAGGGCGGGTGGGCATGCAAAACCGCATGCACATCATCGCGACGGCGGTAAACCTCCAGGTGCATGGGCTGCTCCGAGGTGACGCGCAGACGTGGATCGGCGGCCGGCCGCAGCAGGGTCCCATCCGGATCGACGACCAGCAGATCCGCTGCCTGCAGCCGCCCCTTGCACAGGCCCGAGGGCGTAATCAGGACATTGCCGTCGGCCATGCGCACCGAGATATTGCCGTCGTTGGCGGCCAGCAAACCACGCTGGTAGGCGATCCGGCCGCATTCGACGATGGCCGCCCGCAACGCCGCCTCGTCCGCCCGGTTATGAAAACGTAACACATGGAACTCCTTACCATAACTGGCGATTATGCTATAATGCAAATACCCGGCACAGAGTGAAAAAATTCACAGACACCCTGACTCCCCATACAAAGGCTTGTGGAGACATGGCAATGCTTGAGGCAGATGCACAACAGGATCCGGCCGGTGCCCCCGACGACACTGCGCTGCATCAGCACATCGACGCATTGCAAGCTCAGCTCCAGGCGCTGCAGGCCGAGCACACGGCCCTGCAAAGCGAACGCGATTTCTACCGTACGATTGCCGATTATACCTAATTCTGCGCCGCGACGGCACGATCGCCTGGATCGGCAATGCCGGCCGGCCGGTATTCGATAGCGAAGGCAGGTATATTGGGCGGCGTTGTAGCAACCGCGACATCACAGTTGCTTGCCTTTAGGCGCGGAAGCCCAGCACGTTTACGGCTGGGAGGAACGCCCTGGCTTTAGCGGCTTTAGCCCACAGCGCCGTTTGCCGCTTTCTATTGCCGAAAAATGTGTTCTGTGGTACACTTGTTCGTGTGCAAGGCACGAAACCGACTCGTCGGTGGAGACGGTTAAAACGCACCTTGAGAACTGAATCTTGCTGGTTCCGTTCGGGAATCCTCGAACGGGTAAAAGGTTCAAGGTCGTATGCTTGCATAGGTACTCGCTGTTGGGTTCGCCCAACAGGGCCTTTGTCAGTAGGCCGAACGTCTCGGATGCTGGCCTTCGGGTTCGTAGCGCCAGGGACAAGCCCAATTGTTTACGATTGGGTAACTGACTATCGCCAAACAGACAGAACAGCAGTTGCAGCGAGAGATGCAGCAACTCGCGCAGCGCAACCGCCAGATGCTCTTGCTCAAACATATGGCTGATCGCTTCCTGGTTTGCATCAATCACGATGAAGTGTACCAGATCATTCGCTCGACGTGCCGGCGCCTGTTTCATGATCAGGCCGGCGCCCTGTATCTGGCGGAAGCCGGGGGCACGCAATTTCGCCTGGTTACCGGCTGGGGCCGGTCCGTATCTGAGGCACGCCTTATCAGCTACGGCGGCGAAGAATTTCTGCTGATGCTGCCGGGCGCCACACAGGCGGAAGCACAGCAGCGAGCCGAAGATATCCGCCGGGGCATCGCCAATCTGCGAGTACAGGCCGGCCAACAATCGCCGGGCGCCGTCACGGTATCGCTGGGCGTTGCGTCGTTCCCGCAGCACGGCAGCACCGCTGGGTGATTTCCCGATCCGGCCCTCACCCCCCCAGCCCCCGCTCCCGTACAGCCTGGCGCGACGAATGCCTCCCATGAACCCCTAACCCTCGCCGGCGCCGGCCTGACAGGAGCGGGGGGGCCGGGCAACGGCGTTCTCGTATGCTCCCCGCTCCCGCCAGGCCGGCGCGCCATGAGAAAACGGTTTCGCGAACCAGACCCACCGCACCGGCCTGAGTGGGAGCGGGGCCGGGGGTGAGGGCCATCCGGAGCTCAGAGAAAACCTACCCCCAAAAGCCGGGGGTGAGGGCCGTCCGGCCGGGCGAAAAACGCTATCGTTGAAAGGCCAAAGCCCGTGGGCGCAACCAGGTGCATCTTGCCGAAGCAGTTGCCGAACCATAACCCCAAATGGATTGAAATCCACCGGCCCCACTTGGCGTTACAAGGCGGATCGCCTATCCTGCTAAGAGAAATATTTGCGTGGAATTCCGCGATGAAAATTGCGGCAGGAGGCCGATAATGCGACGTTTCTCTCTGCTAATGCTCGCGCTGCTACTGCTGCTGGCAGCCCCTCTCAGTGCCCAGGCCCAGGCGACCGGGCCGGCCGCCGAGCCCGCCGCCGACGGCAAAGTACACGCCGTGCTCTTCTGGATGACGACCTGCCCCCACTGCCATATTGTGATCGACGAGGTGCTGCCGCCGCTGCAACAGCAGTACGGCGACCGGCTCGACATTTTGCTGCTCGAAGTCTCCGGGCCGGAATATAACGATGTGTTTATGGCGGCTGCCGAGCATTACGGCGTTGCCGGTAGAAGCATCGGCGTTCCATTTATGATCATCGGCGAGTATGCGCTATTCGGCTCGCAGCAGATCCCGACCGAGTTGCCCGGCCTGATCGAAAGTTACCTGGCCAATGGCGGCGTCGCCTACCCGGATGTGCCGGGCCTGGCCGAGTTGCTGCCGGAGCAGAATACCGCTACGGCCGCCGAGGCGGCCGGCCCGCCGGCCCCGGTGCTGCCGGCCGGCGAAGCTGCCGTCGCAGCGCCGGCCAGCAGCATCTCGGGCTACGGCCTGGCACTGGCCTTGATAGCCTTGATGATCGTGTCTCTACTCATTGCCGGCCTGGCGATGTTGCTGGGCCAGGATCGGCCCCAGAGTACGAGCCTGGCACTGCGTGCGAACAAGCTGGTACCCTGGCTGGCTCTCGCCGGCATGATCGTCGCCGGTTACCTGGCTTACGTCGAGACGCGAGCCGTGCCGGCTATCTGTGGGCCGGTGGGCGACTGCAATGCGGTGCAGCAAAGTGAGTATGCGAAACTCTTCGGAATTCTGCCGATCGGCGTGCTGGGGCTGGGTGGCTATGCGCTCTTGCTGGGCCTCTGGTTCTGGGAACAGCGCGGCGGCGAACAGGCGGCCCGCCGGGCGGCGCTGCTGATCTTCGGCCTGGCCACCGCCGGCACGCTGTTCTCGCTTTACCTCACCTATCTTGAGCCCTTTGTCATCGGCGCCGTCTGCATGTGGTGTCTCTCCTCAGCCGTGATTATTACCCTGCTGATGCTGGCTAGCCTTGGCCCGGCCCGGCAGGCGCTGGCCCCGGCACCGGTGCAACGGCAGCGGAAGGGCCGGCGAGCACGGGCATGAGGAAAGCGTTGGAGCGTTGGAACGTTGGAGCGTTGGAGCATTGGAGCGGTCGCCCGCTTCAACGCTCTGGCGTTCTGGTGTTCATTCTGGTGCTGCTGTTCGGCTTCTGGCCGGTCGGGCCGGTGCAGGCGCAGGCGAGTGGTGTGCGCTGTTTCGATGAGACCGGCTTCTGTGTGGCCGGGCGGCTGGCCGAGTTCTGGGCCGCGCAGGGTGGCCTGCCGGTGTTTGGTTTGCCGATTTCGCCGTTGCGCGAGATTCAGCGCGAGGGGCGCGGGTTGCAGGTGCAATGGTTCGAGCGCGCCCGGCTGGAATTGCACCCCGACCAGGCGCCGCCCTTCGATGTGCTGATTGGCCGCATCGGCGTCGAGAGTCTGGCTGCCCAGTCGCGCGATTGGCAGAATCTGCCGGCCCAGGAGCCAGAGCCGGGTTGTCGTTATTTTGGCGAGACCGGCCGGAACGTCTGTGGGCCGATCCTGGCGGCCTGGCAGGTGCGCGGCCTTGAATTCGACAGACGCGCCGGCAGCAGCGATGCCGAGAGCCTGGCGCTCTGGGGCCTGCCCATCAGCCCGCTGCAAGCCGAGCAGCTCGCCGATGGCCGTAGCTACCAGGTGCAGTGGTTCGAGCGCGCCCGCTTCGAACTGCACCCCGAGAATCCGCCGGCCTACCAGGTCCTGACCGGCCTGCTGGGCCGCGACCTCTACCAGGCCGGCGAAGGCGCGGTCGTGCCGCAACTGGCCGCTGGCGCCTGCCCCTTCGCACCGCCCGCCGGCGTCCGCGTCGACTGCGCCACGCTGGTGTTGCCGCAAGACGCAGCAGAGCCGGCGGGGCGCAGTGTAACGCTCGCTATCGCAATTTTCCGCGCCCCGGCCCCGGCGCCCGACCCGATCGTCTATCTCTCGGGCGGGCCGGGCAGCCCGGCGCTGGCTTCGGCGGCGGGGCTGTACCGCAGCTGGCGTAGCTTCGCGGCCGGGCGCGATTTCATTTTTGTCGATCAGCGCGGCACCGGTTTTTCCTGGCCGGCCCTGCGTTGCCCGGAGGTTTCCAGCTACAACCGCAGCGTCGCCGGCCAGGGTCTCGACAACCTGAGCCGGCTGCGCGGCGAGGCCGGCGCATTTCTGCAATGCAAAGATCGTTTTGCCCAGAACGGCGTGAGTATGGCGCATTTCAACAGCGCCACCGCCGCCGCCGATCTAGATCTGCTGCGCGCCATGCTCGGCTACGAACAGTGGAATCTCTTCGGCATCTCCTACGGCACGCGCCTGGCCTTGACCATCCTGCGCGACTATCCGGGCAGCGTGCGCAGCGCCGTGCTCGATTCGCCCTACCCGCCGCACGTCGACCTCTACACGACCATGCCGGCAA
The DNA here is from genome assembly GCA_034437175.1 of Chloroflexaceae bacterium. Lineage (GTDB taxonomy): Bacteria > Chloroflexota > Chloroflexia > Chloroflexales > Chloroflexaceae > DAOTUJ01. Next base: position 19,664 of record DAOTUJ010000183.1, read on the forward strand.
ATTTGCAACGTTCGCTGCAACAGCTCTTCGCCGACTGTGCGGCCCAGCCGGACTGCCAGGCGCGCTACCCCGACCTTGAGCCTGTCTTCTTCGCACTGGTCGACGAACTCGAACGCGAGCCGCGCCGGATCAATCTGAACGGCAGCCCGATCACACTGGACGGTGACCGGCTGGTGGGCACGATGTTCCGGCTGTTCTACCGCAGTGGCATTCTGCCGCGCCTGCCCGAAATGATCTACGGCGTTCGCGACGGCAACTACGGCCCGCTCCGCGAGCTGCTGGCGCAACGCAGCGGCGGCGGCGCCATGTCCGAGGCGCACTACTACGCGGTGCAATGCGCCGAAGAACTGGCACTGACCCCGGCAGCGGATCGGGCAGCGGCGCTGGCAGCCTACCCGCGTTTTGCCGGCTTCTACAGCAGCCTGATGGAACTCTCGCCGGCGGTCGAAGAGCTCTGTGCCGGCTTCGGCGTGGCTGCCGCCGACCCGCGCGAAAACGAACTCGTCCGTAGCGACGTGCCGGTGCTGCTGCTCTCGGGCAGCTACGACCCGATCACGCCGCCGGACTGGGGGCCGGCAGCCGCGGCGGGCCTGAGCCGCAGCTATCACTACGCCTTCCCCGGCACCGGCCATGCCGTCATCGGGCGCGGCGCCTGCCCGGCCGGCATGATCCGCGCCTTCCTGAACGATCCCGGCCGCGCCCCGGATGCCGGTTGTGTCGAGCGGCTGGGCGCGCCGGCGTTTCGGTAGGGGCACAGCAGCAGCCAGGGCAGTGCCACGGCTGCTGCTGTACCCCTACCCCGTCATCCCGTCGCCCATGATGGTGCAATTTCGCCACGCATAAACGAGGCAATCAGGGCATGGGCCGGGTGGCCACCGGCCTCGGCCAGCGCAATCACCGCCTCGTGGTCGTAGTCGACCAGGCAATGCTGGAGCTGGTGGCCCTGCGCATCGGCTTCGAGGAGCACATACGACGCGCGCGGATCGCTGCCCTTGAACTGGTTGCTCACTGAACCCAGATTTACCAGCCGTACCCCATCAACATCGTAATCCTGCGCCCAGTGCGTATGGCCAACAAATACAATATCAGCGTCGGCGGCCTGAGCGAATGCCTGTTTCTCGGCCAGGTCGGCATCGGGGCGCAGGCCACGACCATCGTCGGTGCCGGGCGCAGCATGCACGCCCAGCAGCCGGGTCTTGTCGGGCAGGGTGAGCCGCACATCGAGCGGCAGATCGCTGAGCCAGCCGAAATGGCCGGCCGAACCGACCGCACCGCGCGTCCAGGCAAAATTGCGCGCCAGCTCGATGAAACGCTGAACGCGGGCCGGTTTTTCGCGCACCGCATCTTCGGCACCGGCCAGATTGGAGGCATCGACGACGTAGCGATCGGTGTTGCCGCGAGTAAAGCCGGCATTGGGCAAAGCCCGCACCCGACTGATGGATCCAGCCGGGTCGGGGCCAATCGCCGCAAAATCGCCCAGGATCCAGTACATATCGACGCCGCCGCGCGCCTCGATATCGCGCAGCACCGCATCGAGCGCAATCGAATTGCCGTGAATATCCGACAGAATGGCCATCCGCACCACAAAACTCCTCTCTTTTTCACAACGTACGCAGTCGGCGCGGTTGCTCGCGCCGCAACGGGCAGGTTTCGCCTGCGGCAGCAAGGAATTGACTGTCTTTTTCGTTTGATTTTGCGGCTTCGCCGCAAAATCAAACGAATTTAAACGGTTTTTCCGCCCTGCCGGAGGCAAAAAAGGCGCTCGCGGTCGCCACCGCGTAACTCGTGTTATTAACGCTCCAACGTTATACTATGCAAGCCAGTGTATGCGATAGCTAGAACTGATGCAAGGAGGAGCAGAGTGGCGAAGATTTTTCATATTGCCCGACAGATCGACTGGCAGGCCGCGCAGGCTGCCGGCAGCTACCGGGTGGCCTCGCTGGAGCACGAGGGCTTCATACATTGCTCAACGGCGGAACAAGTTGCCGGGGTGGCCAATCGATTTTACCGCGGGCAAGCCGATCTGGTCTTGCTGCACATCGATCCGCAGCGCGTACAGGCACCGCTGCGCTACGAGGCGCCCGCCGAAGCGCCCGCCAGCAGCGAACGCTTTCCGCATATCTATGGCCCGCTGAACCTGGATGCCGTAGTTGCAGTGCAGGCATTTGCGGCGGGCTGCGATATAGATGCATAACATCAAATCGGAAATGATAATGTGCGTGTCTCTGGCTGCTGGCGGCTATGCTGCCAGCAGCCAGAGACACGCACATTATCTTTCACGATGTTGTTTGCCGAGCTAGCTTCTAGCGCCAGGCGCCGTACATAATTGCGCTGCCGCGCGAGGGAATACCGCCGCCGCCGGCCACCGGAGTTCCATTGCCATCCAGGATAGTAAAAGTGATTTCCTGGTAGGGAGCGAGGCCACAGACGCGGGCATTGCCACCGGTATCGAAGCGCCCCTGCAAGCCAACCCCATCAATCAAGAAATACCAGCCGGCCGGAACAATCCCGTCGATCCGCATTGAGATGCAACTCGGATCATCATTGTCGTCGAGCTTGCTGACGTGCAGGCGCCCGGCCGGGCGCGGCACAGCCGTCGGCTGCGGCAGCGGTGTTGCAGTTGGTTTCGGCAACTGATCGCGGACTTCCGCGGCGCCTACCTCGGCAGCGCGAGTATCGGCGACTTGCAGATTAGCGGCCTCGTTGTACAGCGCCAACGCCGCCCGCAGATTGCTTTCGCCACCTGCCTCACGCAAATCAATCGCATAATCCAGCAAAAGTGCATACAAACGATCGGCAGCATCGGCATAGACAGGCTGCAAACTCAGCAATTCGCGCAGCAACTCGCGAGCCACAGCATCGTCGCCGGCCTCTTCCGCCGCCCGCGCCTGGAGATAGAGATCAGCCAGGGTATGTTCGTTGTTCGCCAGGCTATGCTCGGCATCGATACTCAAGGCCTGCAAGAACTGCTCGGCGGCGGCGGCAATATCGCCGCCGTCGCGCAAATTGACGCCCCAGTTGAAATGGCTTGCCGCCAGCACCTCGTCGCAATCCAGATAGCGCGGATTATACTCATACACTGCTACGAGGTGTTCGACAGCCAGCGCCCAATCCTGTTCCTCATAGGCGGCCACGCCGGCCTGGTAATTGAGCGAAGCTGCGGCTGCCGGTTCGAGCGTCGGCGTAGCCGGCGGCGTCGGCGTGGCCGGCAGCAGCGTTGCCGTTGCGCGGGCTGCCGGTGCCGTGGGAGGCTGCAAGGTTACCTCCTGCGTGGCAATATCGACGCCCGATGTTTCGCGGGGCCAGAGCATAAACAGCAGCAAGACCAGCATCAGCAAACCGATCCCGCCAGAGGTGAGCTGCCGCGTACTCAAATTGGGCCTGCGCAAACTGGAACGCGGACTCAGCGGCGTCACTGCCGACGCCGGATCACTGACCAGCCACCAGGGATTGCTTCTGGCCGCCAGGTACAGGTCGCCGCCGCCGGCGGAGGCCGAAGCGCCAAGCGGCCGCTCGTGGCCAATCGGCCGTTTTTCGCCACTGTAGAGCGTGTAGCCACCGGCAGCCGGCGGCAAATGGTATTGAGCGGCCAGTTGCGCAGCCAGCTGATGCACCGGCTGTTGCAAAGACAATTCGACATCGTAGACATGCTGTTCGCTGATGTGCAGCCGGAAGCTGGCGCTATCGGACTGGCTATTGCTGTGATGCATGGTAATAAGCCTCGCTTGCTAAAAAGCAAATAGTCAGGGCAAAGGCCGGCGCAGCCAGACATTGCCCTCGCGACTGCCAACCCCGACAATCGGACAGGCCCCCGCCGCACGGCCATTGACGGTGTACAGGCGTTCATTTGTGGGCGGCGCTCCCGCCTGGCTGCTCAGATTTTCACCGGCACCGCCGGTAGCGGGGAAGCGGAGCAGACCGGCAGGCTCCCTGGTAGCCGCATAAACTCGCGCTTCATCATCACGCCATATTCCATAAGGTTTTAGCGTTGGTTGAGGAGCAAATGGTGCAAAGCCGCCTGGTACTTGCCGATAGATTCCCTGGTCTGATACCCCTATCAACAGTTCAGGCGCAGATCCAACTTGATAGTCAAAAACTTGCACGGAGCTAGCTGGATCAGGTAACTGACCTAAAGATTGCCAGGTGCCTGGTGCGCCACTTTGATTACTTACCCAGATTGTATCCTTTTGAATTCCCAGTTGCGAAGCATAGGCAGTATCGCCAGCAGCAGCAACACTGAAAATGACACCGGTCACATCCGGGTCAGTTATCCATCCAACACCAGGTTCACGAATAAACAGGCCTTTATCACCCGCAACAAAAACTCGATCTCCAGCAGTTGCTAGCCGGTAAATCCGATCATTCTCATTTGGCAGGCTTTCGGGCATCCAACTCTGCCCACCATCATTGCTGATGAGCACATTTCCATCATTAAAAGCACCCGCAACGTAACCTTGTGTGCTTGATATGATGTGTGAGACATCCAATCCTACGCCACCGCGCTGCACCCAGCCGGGGAGTGCCCCAATTTCGCTGGCCGCAGTCAGTTGATAGATGCCGTTATCGGTTGCTGCGAAGATCGGCTCGGGCAAAGCCTGTTCGCCGGTCGGGCCGGCGCAATTCTCGCCGCCGGCGACGTACAGGTAATTCACATCGCCTTCGCCGGCCGGCGGGCTCAGACGCTGCCAGGCAGTATAAACATCCGGATAGGGCCGCCGCAGGTAGGGCAACAGCGACAACGAATCAGTGATCTGCAGGCTGTCGCTGACGACTGCGGCAGCCTCCAGCTCGGTTGCGGTGAGCGTGGTTGTGTAGCCGAGCGGCGATCCGACCGCCAGGTCACTCGTGACCGTGCGGTAAGTCGCAGTCACCAGCACAGTTGCATCGGTGAGTACAGCGCCCAGGTTGCAGGGGAATGCCGCACAGCTCGCCGCATTGCTCAGCGCCAGGCTGGTCAGACTGAGTTCCGGCGACAGTTCATGCGTCAGCGTTACTGCGGTCAACTCGCCGCCGGTAGTATTGGAAATGGTGAAGCTGAAGGATAGCGGCACCCCGATCCGCAGTTCACTGGCCGGCTGCGTTGTCACGGAAAGTAGATTGGCGGCCGCCCGGCTCTGCTGAACATCGGCAAGCACAATCACCAGCAAGATCAGCAGGCCGGCCAGCAGCGCACTGGTAAAAATTCTTCCGCTATGAGGCATCACTGCACTCCTTATAACACATGTTGCAACCTGGAAGGACAGGACTGGAGCCTTACTTCACTATCCCGTAACTACGGGATCACAAGATAGTGAAGTATAGCTTTAGCTTACACGGACTTGCCAAAGACCTGACTTGGCCATACTCAAACGACACCACGTTTTCGAACAATTGTCCGGATTAGAGTATTTGATGAAGATTACAAATCTTGATCTGTTGGAGCTTCTGGTTTCGGTTCAGGTTCCGGCTCAGGTTCCGACTCAGGCGGCTCCTCGCCATTGCGGTCGTTGCTGCCTTTGTTGTCGGGTTTATGCTCCGGCTCAGGCACAGCCGTCGGCTCCGGCGGCGCAGTGGGCAGTTCAAGCACTGGTGCCTCGGTCGGCGGTACCTCGGTCGGCGGTACCTCGGTCGGCGGTGCCTCGGTCGGCGGTGCCTCAGACGGCGAAGCTGCCTGCGCCGTCTGTTCCATCAACTCCGGCGGAAGTTGCGGCGGGGTCGGCGATACATTCGGATCGCCCGGCACGCCCGCCGGCTGTGACGGCTGCAGTCGCGGTGCCGCAGTGGGAACCGGTAAGGGTGTACTGGTCGGCAGCGGTGTATCCGTTGGTAAGGGCGTGTCGGTTGGTGGGATCACCGTTGCGGTGGCGCCGCGCTCGTTGCTCTGCTGCCCAGGTGAGAAGATCCCGGAAAACACATTCGGCGAGCGATCACCGCCATCATCGCTGCCGCCGGGGCTGCTGATGCCGCCAACAGCCCAGATGCCGCCGCCGAGCATTAACAGCAGCAACATCACCAGCAGGCCCTGCATCAGCAGGCGCATCGGGAAGGGCTTGTCACCGTTGCGGATCACCACCGCCGAGATATTGTCGGTGCTGCCGATGCGCTTGGCCCGCCGCACCAGCTCGTCCGAGGCAGCCTGCGAGGACATGCTGCGAATGACTTTTTCGATCTCGCGCGGGCTGACCGGCCCCTTTTCGCCGTCGCTCAAGCCGTCCGAGCAAATCACCAGAATGTCGTCGGGCAGGAAGCTCTCATTGATCATGGTCACATTGACCATCTCGTCGCCCATGGCCTGCGCCAGCGACTGGTCGCGCTTGACATGATCCTGGCTGAGTTTGCGCGGCGGCTGGCCCTTGCGAAACAGGATAGCCGGGCTGTCGCCGACATTGGCGATCACCAGGCGGCGCTGCTCGCGGCTGCCGGACGGGTCGAGGATCAGGGCCGCCACAACGGTCGAGCGCATATTGTTGTGCTGCGACTCGGACTGGCCGAAGACGTCGCGGGTGGTGGACTGGACGGCCTCGCGCAGCCGTTCGGGCGGCGAGACCTCGGGCGCATACTCATCGTTGTAATAGTGCTGCATCAACTGGTCAACGACCTGGCGGCTGGCGACTTCGCCGTTGTCGTTGCCGCCGACACCGTCGGCAACAATATAGAGCCGGCCGAGTTCACGGCGCTGATTGACCGCCGCAGACTGCCACTTTTCGACCAGCAGCACATTATCTTCGTTGTTGGAGCGGCGGCCACGATCACACTGACTACCGATGTCGAAGGCCTGGGTAAAAGTTTTTGCCGTCATGAAAGGCCTGCTTTCTTGAGATTATGTCAAACCCGGTTTGTGCGATGGATGTGCGGCGCCACCGGGTTTTTCGCCTGCGGCAGCGTGGAAGATCTTTGTGTTTCTCTCGTTCCAGCGGCAATGCCGCCGGAACGAGAGAAACGCAGTGTTTTTCGTTCAGTCTGCGCGCCAATCAGCGTCCACCATCATCGGGCACCCCACGATCGCCACCGTCATCGCCGCCACCATCGTCACCATTGCTATCGCTGCTACCCTTGTTGTCGGGCTTATGCGTTGGTTCGGCTACGGCAGTCGGCAGTTCGAGCACCGGCGCTGCGGTCGGTGGCACTGCCGTCGGCGGCACCCACTCAACAGCGGGAGGTGCCGCTGGTGGTGGCGGTGGTGCAGCGGTTGGCTGGGGCTGCGGGGCGGCGGGTTGCGGCGCTGCCGGGCGCGTGACGGGCTGCGGGGCGGCGGGTTGCGGGGACGCCGGGGCAGCGCTGGAAGCGGCACCGGCCATCTGGTAGTTCGGGCACCAGCCGGCGCGTCCGTCGGGCAGGCGCAGGTGGTACCAGTTGCCCTGGCGCTCGATCAGTTCCATCGCTACACTGGCGGGCACGTAGGCCGCCGAACGGCTGTACTGCACCACAGCGCCGTCAGTGGAGGGCACACTACGCATCAGGCAGCCATCGCTGCCGGCATACATGGTGTCGCCGCTGCCGCCGTTCGTCCGGCCGGTTGATGCCACAGCCATGGTGGAGGTCGGTAACAGCTCGCTGGTCGGATCGAGTGCCGCGTTTTCGTCGCGCGGCGCCGGGATGGTATAACCATCGTTGCCGGCCTGCGGCGCCAGCGTCGCTGAAGGCGCGCTTGTTGCTGTTGGTGTTGAGCGTGCCGCCGAAGTCGCAGTACTGGAAAAAGGATTGAACAACAACAACAACAAAGCAATGACCACAACCACACCCATCGCGATCCAGCCGAGCGGCAGGGCACGCGGCGGTGGCGGCTCAACATCATCGGAAGTCACCGGCAGGCCATCACTGACCATGGCGCAGCGCAATTCGTAGGCAAATTCTTCACAACTGTGGTAGCGCAGCTTGTAGTCGTAGGCAATCGCCCGAATCAGCACGTTGGTAGTCGCCGGCATTTGCGGCAAGTTTTTGCGAACACGAGCGTATCCCTCATCGCGCAGTGCCGCCATATGCTTCGAGTCGCGGTCGGGCTTCTGTGGCAGCAGAGTTTTGCCGCTCAACATCTGGTACATCACCATGGCCAGGGCAAACTGATCGGTCTGGGGTTGCTCTTCGCCGCTGTACTGCTCGGGCGGCATATAGGGCGGCGTCCCCAGGCCGCGCTCATCGATGATGGCAAAGTTCTGGTGACAGGCAGCACTCAGATCGATCAGCATGGCCTTGCCGTCGTTGCTCACCAGAATATTAGCCGGCTTGACGTCGCGATGCACAACCGGCGCATCGGGATGGCCATAGTGCAGATAATCGAGCGCACCGGCAACCTGTTCCACGATTTGCAGGGCAAAGGCCGGTGAGACCCCCTGGCCGAGCCGGTTGCCCAGTTCCTGGTAGCCATCGTAGAAACGGGTTGCCAGACAGAAGGGCTCGTGCACCGTATCGCTGGCGATATATTCGATCAGATGATCGTGGTTGCGGCCCTGCTCTTTGGCATGGCGCAGCAGACTCATCTCATTGAAAAAATACTCGCGCACACTCTGGTCTTTGGGGCGCTCAAGAACCTTGAGCGCCACATCAACCCGATTCTTCTCGTCGTAGGCGTGATAAACCGTGCCGGTGAGACCGCCACCAATTTCGCCGACGATGCGAAACTGGCTATGTTTGTGCCCTGGGGGGAACTTTGCCATTGCGCACCTCCAGCTAGCGGCGAGTGATGCCGCCGCTTAGCGAACCACCAGTACGGCCACCAACGCCAACCTTGCGCAGCATCACCATCAGTAAGGTCAGGACGAGCGAGAGCAGGATGGCGGACGGAACCGCACGCATGGCATAGGATTGCAGCACCGGCCCGAGTTCGATGGAAACGGTATTCCCGGAACCGATATCGACAAACAGCGGGATCTTATTGCTGCGCCCGCTGGCGACGCCATCGACCTCGATAGTCAGGAAATGCTCTTCACCGTCATCGAGCAGCGCAGTTTCATAGTGCAGCAAGTAGGCGCTCTGGCCGGTAACAGTAACCGCATTGTTATAGAATTTCTGCACATCTTTGACGGCTGGATTGCCGAGGTAAGCGCCGCCGGTACGTTCAGCCAGAGTGGTCAGCGTTGCGGCATTGCCGGCCAGGCGGTCAGCAGGGCCGATGCCGAGCACCAGCAGCCGTACGCCGCGCTGATTGGCCTCATTGATGAGGGCATCGAAGGAACCGGCACTGGCCGAATCGCCGCCATCAGAGACGACGAGCACATAGGCATCGGTACCACGGCGGGCGGCAGCTTCGGCTGTAGAACGTACGGCGACGGCAATGGTGTCGAAAACATTGGTTTTGCTTTCGCGGGGTGCCATCTGGCGCAACACATTGATAGCCGCATTGCGATCCTGGCTGAAATCGGCCAGCTCGGCCGGGCGGATCGCCTCGCCTTCGACGGTCGGCACCGACAGCGGCAGGAAGAGCCCGATATTCTCCGGATTGGCGGGCGCCACCGGTCGCCCGGCTTCGAGGAAGGCTTCGATCAGCGTACGGCCCTGCTCAACATAGTTGGTCGAGTCGCCGGCGGCATTAATCAGAGTACTGGCATCATAAACAATGCCGATGGTTGAGCCGACCACACTCAGTTCAACCGATTTGCTGCCATTGACCGGAGCGGCACCGCTGGCGGCCAGATCCACCGTCAGCGCCGGAGCATCGGCGCTACTGCTGACTTCTTCGAGGTCGAAGCGGCTCAGCAGCGGCGTACCGTCTTCCTGGATCAAGAAGGCACGACTATCAAGACCTTGCAAATCGCGTTCGCTGACCGGGTCGACCACCCGGAACAGCACTTCGACCTTGCGTCCATCAATTTTCAGCCCGTACACATCGATCTGGGCCTGCGTATTTTCCTGTGCCGCCACATGCAGCGCGGGCAACAGCAGAGCGATAATCATAGCTGCGCGAATGTAATGCCACATTGTCAGGCTCCACTTTTCTCATAACTAAGGGCGACTGCCGTCTCGAGACTTGGCGGGCCAAGATAGATCACATCGCCGGGTTGGAGTTCAAACGCCACGCCATTGAGCTCATAATCCTGGTTGTTCCGCACCACGTAGGTTCCATTGGTACTACCGTCATCGGTGAGCTTGACGCTACCACCGGAGACATCGAGGCGCGCGTGGCGACGCGAGACGACCGAGTCGGTAATCAGGATATCGGCATCCTGCTTGCCGATAGTGCCATTGCGCACCGCATACTGGCTGCCGGTTGCCGAACCCTGGGTGATCGTCAGCATGCCATTCTGGCCACCAAGAGCCGCATTGCCGCGCCGTGGATTCATCGCCTTGGTCATAGCGCGTGTCACTGTCTGAGAAATCCGCTGAGCCATCGGACTGGCCACCGGCACATCGCCGACCAGCGAACCGGCAGCCGTCACCACCACCGAGAGCGCGGCGCCGACGATGCCGTAGAAGGCCAGGGTATCGAGCAGGCCACCGAGCTGGCGAGCAGTGGCCAGCGGGAAGGCCTGCGCCGAAGCGGGAATAGCAAAGCCAACCTGGCCAAGCGCGGCTTCGAGATCCATACTGACATAGAACGAGGGCAGCACCAGCAGAGCGGGCAAACTGGCAACGAGGAGCCAGGCGAAGACCAGCGGGGCGGCGCTTTTGCGGCGCAGGGCAAAAGCCATCAGCACATAGGAGCCACCGGCGACAATCATCGCGGGAAGGGCCGCGAAGGTATACCACCAGAGGCGGCTCATCTGGGCGAACTCCTGCATGTGCGACCAGAACTCGAAACTGTTCATTGCGACCACCTTTCTGCAATGCTGTACGGGACGATCAAGTGTCGCATGGGACACTACCATTCCCAGAACCTTAGTGGTTTAGGGATATTACTTGTAACCTCTTCTACCGTATTACCAACAAATTCAGCGCCATCTTCAACGAAATTCTTGACGTTTTCCAGACCTTCACCAGTCTTATCAATTGCATAGTTGAGCCCATCTGAAGTTTTCTCAGCTACATACCCATAACCATCCCCGATAATTTCGGGAAGCGTATGATTATCGGGGTCTGGTATTTCAGTAGCCCAGGGAGTTGCCGTTGCCGTCATTTCGTCTCGTGCTGACAGGAATTCAGGCATATTATCGTTTTGATAACCTTGCATATGAGCAACTACTCCGTAAATGGCAGTAGGCAATACACCAGGCAATACACCGACAACCATCGCAGAGGAAACAGCTAGCAATGACGAGGAAACAGCTAGCAATGACTCAGGTGTAATCATATTGTTAAGTACAGGGAGTGCACTTACAATGTCTCCCGGCGCATCAAAATCATAGATACGATCTGCCTGAATATTCCAGCCCATATCGGGACTACCAAACGTGGAGAGTGACGCCAGATGCAACTTCCCTTCGCCAAAGATTGTTGAGTCCGCTGCTATACGCTGGGCAACCATGCCACCCTGGCTATATCCCGCCAGGTGAACCGAAGCATCATCAGGCAAACCTCCAAGTACATCCCGTAATTTGTGTGAATACGACGTTTCGTCAAAAGCTCCACCCACTGCATTGGTACCGGAGTCTAAATCATTCCAATCTAACGGAGCCGTTCCTTTAAGCCCGATAACATATTCACCATTTTGCAGACGGTACACGGCAATCTCGTCATTACCTGAACCATCCGCATTATGTGGAATGAGATCAAACAGTTCTGCCATATTTTGGGGCATATTCTCTTCTGTAAGCTGTTGTATCGGAACATCCCCAACCTCAGTCGGCAATTCCTCACCGTAATCATCGTGCGACGTAGTAGTTGCACCGTCGCCGGTGCCGCCCACAGCACCCAGATTATCGCCGAACACGGCGGCTGCCTCGTCGAGGCGGGTGGCCAGTGCTTCGAGTTCGCCGGCGAAATGCAGCAGGCGCTCGCTGTCGGGGCGGTATTTCGGGTAGATCTCGGTCCAGCGATGCTTGCCGCGATCAGCCGCCTGACCATTCCAGACTGCACCAAGTGCCTCCATTGCCTGATTCATTCCATCAGCGCCGCCGCCGATCTGATCGGCAACCTGGCGCATCTGGCCGGCCACGGAACGAAGTTGATCGGTTTCGGCACGTATGACGGTAATGCTCATAGCAACTTCCTTCTATACGGTGTCGCTGATGCAGCGATGTGGCATCAATGCAGGCAAACTCGGATAATGAATAAACCAGGCATTAGAGCCGGGCGATCAATTCATCCAGCACGCTGCGCAACTCAGCAGCACTGACCGGCTTGCAGAGCAGTTCCGTCTCGGTGATGGCTTCCAGGATCCAGAAACCTTGCGCATTACTTACCACCGTCACCGTGCGGGTCTCTTCTTCAGCAACCTCGCGGGCGATTGTCTGCAAAATCGCGGTCGTTCGCGGCCCACTGAGCATACTGGTGAACAGATCAGCCGTCGCGTTATCGGCGCCGGCGGCGCGCACTGCATCAAAGAGGACTGCCGGATCGGGTTCGTTTGATGCTTGTTGAATGCTTTCGAGCTCTTCAGCATCGATGGTGAACGAAGTACCGGCCGGCGCCGGCTGATTCTCCAGCGCAAGCATAGCAACCAGGGCCGGCGCAATGTTATCGCTGGCGGTAGCTACGGTAAAGGTATGAATGCCAGGGTTCGGCTGGGTATGTTCAATCCAGATCAGTTCGGTGTGATGGGCGATATAGGTCTGAATTGCAGACGCGCCGGCATCGCGGCAGATCACAGCCAGCGTACGCGGCGCAAAGGCCGCAGCATGGATCGTCGTCCGAACGACTTTGTCCAGTAATGGTTCACCATCTTCGCCCATCACAATGATGCCACGGGCCATCAGCGCCCGCGCGGCAGCGTCCAGCACCACCTTGCGCTGATTGCCGTCGAAGGCCGCCAGCGGCGCATTATCGATGCCGAGCATGCCGCGAGCGCGCACCTGTTCGAGCAGGAAATAGACTTCTTCCTGGCTAAGCGTAAAAGTCGTGCTATCGGTCATCGTCGTATCCTATTTCCTGTTTTAAAAGACTGGCAGGTTGATACAAAGCTGTTTATGCCATTAGAGCGGCCACTTCCCGGCGAAATGTCGCGGCGGAAGCAGGCAACAGCGTAACCATAGATTCTTCATCGCGACGGAATGGTTTCAAGAACCAGAGCCGTTCCGCCCCACGCAGCAGCAACAGGCCATGATCGGAGACTGGCTCGCCCCCGGCGCCATATTCGATGCGCAGCACACTACCGCGATAGGCTGGCTGCGCAAAATCTTCGGCAAAAGCCCGACGGAACGACTCATCCACGATAGCTGTATTCAACAGATTGTGCCCCAGGCCTTGATCGCCTTCTTGCTGCACCTGATCGAGGAAGGCCTGGGGCAATTCAAACTCACCCGCAAACGGGCTCTGATAACCAGCGATACCGAAGAAATCCAGGCCACCCTTAATAGCAGCCTCAAGCACCTCGTGCTCATGCAATATATGCACAACGCCCTGCTGAATAGCATGCTCCACGAAACTGCCATTGACCGCGTGATAATTGAGCGTAGCAGCAGTTTCCGATGAAGCCATCGTATACCGCAATGAAAACGGTGTCGCCGCAAAAACCTGTGACATCCATTCAAGATCGCCGCCTAAAACCGGGCGAGCCTGTTCATCGACCCGGAGGAGCTGGCGTGCCAGCAACGAGTGACTGGCAGCAAGCATGCGTTGCACAACATTCTCAGCGGATAGATCGGCATCAGTGTAGCCGCGGAGCACACCCCGAGCCAGATCAGGCCGGCCAGCCTGAGCCAGAGTGAATGCCACTTCCTCTACACTCAGTTGCAAGGTTCGCATAGTCATGAATTGGCCTCCAGATCTCTATTTACCATCTAAAAAATTCAACGACGGAGTTCGCAATATCGCGCACGCCCTCATCAAACTGACTCGCCTGTTCCTGCAAGACATCGGTCACATTTTCGATGAGTTCGCCACCGGCATCAGCCACATCTTCGATGAAATCGCCGCCGGCATCAACCACATCTTCGATGAAATCACCGCCGGCATCAGCCACATCTTCGAAGAAGTCTTCTCCCGCATCGACAATATTGTCGACGATCGGCAGATCGGCAACCATTCCACCTATCCAGTTGCCGGCGGCGCTTCCCGCAAGACCACCAGCGAACTGGCCAATAGCAGCACCAACCGGACCGCCGACCGCGCCACCGATCGCGCCACCTATCACGCGACCAGCAAGCCCACCGCCGCCCGTAAAACCAGCTTCGATAACGCCATCCACAAAATCATTGCCCGGACCATTGCCGTTAGCATAACCACCGCCGCCGCCGCCGCCACCGCCACCGCCGCCACCGCCGCCACCGCCGCCACCACCGCCGCCGTCGCCAAACGTGGCGGCAGCGTCGTCGAGGCGGGTAGCCAGAGCTTCAAGTTCATTTGCCAGGTGTATCAGGCGGTCGGTATTGGGATGATATTGGGGATAAATCTCGGCCCAGCGCTGCTTGCCACGCTCGGCAGCCTGCCCGCTCCAGGTACTGCCAAACGATTCCATCGATTGGTTCATAACGTTTGAGCCGTCCGTCACCGCATCGGCAATCTGACGCATCTGGCCGGCAACAGAACGAAGTTGTTCAGTATCAGCACGGATCACACTCATGGCAAAATCCCTGTTCCATGTTGTTTGCCAGCAGGGCTGGCGGCTTGCATCCACATAAAAAGATCAATGGCAACCCGACCTGTACACCCGTGTGATGCCTCATACGGTTCGTTCCGACAAGCGGCCGGCCAGTTCACGAAACCAGGCATCGAGGCTGAGCCGTAATCCAATCGCATCGACCCGATTCAGGCGCAGCAATGCGGGATCATCCTGATCATCAGCACAGAGCCAGGCAGCGCTGGCGCCCTGAAGCACCTGCACCCGGTGAATTACCGGCGAATGAGCAGCATGACCTGCCAGAAGAGTAATATCACCATTGAACTGCGGGTTCGCGATGGAATCAACCAGCAACACCGTCGCCTCAAACGACAAACCCGCTGCAGACAGGAGCAGCGCGGCTTCATCACTGCATCCCTGCGCAATGCAACTACGCGCAGCATCCAGAGCCGTCCGAGGCAAGGGCAATATATGCCGATCGGGAGCAGCATCAGCCGGCAGAAAAATCCAGGCCAGGCGTTCGATCAAGGCATTCCGGCCGCAGAACTGTTGCAAGTCATACTGACCCGGCGCCGACGAGGTCAGTTCAACAACCTGATCATTCGCCAGGTAATGCCAGAACTGCCGCCGAATATTCGCCGCATCGTGATACGTGCTGGTTACAAGTAGTTCAGGCCAGGCCATGACAGTCACAAAGCGCAGCAGTTCAGGATCCATGATGCGCAGACCACCGGGCGCATCACGCAGGAAGCCACGCTCGCGCAAGCGGCCATGACCGGCATCGATCTGCCGCCAGCGTTCGGCACTGCTGACCGGAAAGAGCGATCTTGCATCTACACCGGGTAAAGCCGCAGCGCCAACAGCGTCGAGCAAGGCCAGTAATTCAGCAGACTCGCAACAGATGGCTTCCATAGCGCTAACGCTCCTCGTATCTAACAACGACTCCTAACAAAACGAGTGATCTAAGTCTAACGAACGAGTTCCGGCGGCGCGGCAAGATCGTTAATGAACTCGGGCTTCGACATAGCAAATTGAGCCAGGCGAGGCGGCTGGCCGCTCTCCAGGAACACACCGCGGCCGGCAGGCATTTCGCCGCTGAGCGCACTCTTGAAGCGGCGTTTCAGGTCGCTGGCATAGCTGGCGTTTTCGGGTGGGCGCCCGATGACGATCTCGGCATAGCCGGCACGCATGGCCTGGCCCAGCGACATGCGAAAGAGCAGGTTGGTATCGTTGCCGAGGGCCACACAATGCATACCGATGTCTCCACCGCGCCGCACAAAGGTATCGATATCGCTGGTAACCGGATTATCCTGGGCGACCAGATCCCAGTTGTGCAGCAGCAACACCGTGCGCCGTTTCGCGGCCCGGCCACGCCGCAAATCAGTAAGCCGGGAGGCCAGCTCATCTTTGAGGGCGCCGCATACTGCTTTCAGTTCGTCTTTGTCGGTAACGACAACAATATTGCGAGTTTCGGCAGTATTGCCGCTGCCGAACTTGAGTTCTGCGAAACGTCGTACCTGCGGTAGATGCTCGATCTCGCGGAAAACCCGCATGCTGTAGTCGACCAGCACGAATTCGATATCGTCGCTCTGGTACGTTCCGGCGAGCGCCGCGACCAGCATCTGGATCAGGGCATCTTTGCCGCCACGATCACTGCCGCTGATCTGTAGATGTGGCACCCGATCGAGTTCCCAGAACAGAGCATCGAGGTTCGCGCCACCGATACCAATGGGTACGCAGTGCTGCGACACCGCTGTCGACGGCGCATCCGCCAGGAGGCGCCGAATATCGACACTCACCGGCAGGAGGCGTAGCCGGCGCGGCAGGCGCTCGGCAGCCATTTGCGCCATCTTCGGTTGCCAGTAATCACGCACCTGTTCCGCCGAACGTTCCACCTCGCGATGGATGTCGCTGTAGGCAATGCCGGTATCGTCGTCTGCAGCGGCACTGTTACCGGCTACCAGTTGTGCTTGCAGGGCCGGCAGCGCAATCTGCACTTCCAGCGGGCGCGGCGCATTCTTCAAGAATGCGCGGCCGGGCTGATCCGGTTTGATCAGCTTGCTGGCGAAATCCTTGCCGATCAGCATAGCCGAGTCTTCATCGCTATTCAGCCGCAGTGCCAGGCGTGTCTCAAAACTGGCGGCGAGCGAACTGACATCGCGCGCGGCATAGGCAGTCACCAGGAAATAGATGCCGTGGGCACGCGACTCGCGGATCAAGCTCTTGAGAATCTCCGTCACCTGTTCGTTCTGGCTGGTCAGATCGGCCAGATTGTCGATGGCGACGACGATAGCCGGTGGTGCCGGCGGGTCATCCGGGTTCAATCGTTCGCGATATTCGCCGAGGTTGGCAACGCCGGATCGCTGGAAGAGGGCTCGCCGGGTTTCGAGTTCCTCCTGGATCTCGCTGAACAGGCGCTCAACCAGCAGGTGGGTGCGGGTTGCCAGCGTATCAGCGATATGCGGCAGGCGTTCAGCCAGGCCCAGGCCGCTCCCGGCGCTATCGACCAGATAAAACCAGAGATCGGCGGGGCTATGGGCATCGGCGAGCGCCAGGATAAGCGAGCGCAGCAAAGTCGTTTTGCCGCTCCCGGAGGCGCCAAGCACCAGCAAATTGCCGCCGTTGCCGGCGAGATCGCTGCGCAGCGGATCCTGGCGGGCCGCATCGGGGCGGTCGATCAGGCCATAGGGCACATCCAGCCAGGCCGGCTTGAAGGCGCTAGCGGCGGCAGCAAAGCGATTTTGCAGATCGATCAACGGCAAGGTACGCGGCAGCGGCGCTTCCCAGACCCGGTAGCATTCAGCGGCATAATTGGCACGGAGCGCCTCGATCATGCGTCGTGCCAGCAACTGTATTTCACTGACTTTTTCACGTTCGCCCATCACCTGATGAATAAGGCGGGCGGCTGCCTTCGCAATCGTCTGTTCAACCAGTTCCGCCGCATTCAATTGATCGGCAGCAACATCAAGCTGGCGAATGTCCTGCAACAACTGGCCGATTTCGCGGCGCACAATCTGCCGAGATTCCGCCGGATCTTGTGACGTGATTTGATGTTCCAGGATCTCACGAGACTGGACAGCAATATCCTGCACTGCGCTCTCCAGCAGTTGTTCACGCACACTCTCGATCTCGGATTGCTTGCGCGCCTCAAGCAATTCATCGAGACGGGCAAACACCATCTGGCGAGCGCGGGTCTCACCGGTATTGACCCGAATATGGCCGGTAATATCGATTTCGATGCTGCTACGCCCGGCAGAGGGCCGATACGTTGCCGTTACCAGAGCCGACTGAAAGAGGCATGCGCCGCTGTTTTTATCGCGGAAATAGCCGCGTCCGGGCGTATCGGTGCCAAGCAGCGCCGCATCAGGCACGCCCACCATGGCTTTGCTATCTTCACGCGAATTCACCCGCAACGACATCCAGTAGCTCAAGTTATTGAGCAAACCCTGCTTGATCAATGCAGGCTGTTGGGTAGCAAAAAGCAGATGCACACCCAGACTGCGCCCCTGTTTGGAGACTCGGATCAGCTCATCCTGAAACTCGGGATAATCGCGGATCATCTCATCGAACTCATCGATGGTAACCAGCAGGTTGGGCAACGGTTGGCCCTGACGATCAAAGCTGGCTTTGCGATACGCCTTGATATTGGGAACCCCGCGCTTGCTTAGCAGGCGCTTGCGTTTATCGAGTTCGCTATTGAGGGCAATCAACGCACGTTCCGCCTCGAAGCCTGAGAGATCGGTCACCAGGCCGGCCGTATGCGGCAATTGTTCGATATCGCGAAATGTCGCACCACCCTTGAAATCGATCAACAGGAAATTCAACCGGTCGGGATGATGTTTGACGGCGAGCGCCATCAGGAAACTGAGCAGCAACTCACTCTTGCCGGCACCGGTAGCCCCGGCGATCATCCCGTGGACACCGTGAATGCCTTCGTTGAGATTGATTTCGATCGTTTTATCGGCGCTCTCGCGACCAACCGGTACCGGATGCCAGCTATCGGCGGGCAAATGCGCCCAGAACTGCATCGGGTCATAGGCTTTTGCATCAGCGATATTGAGCAATTCCAGCAGCGGCACATTGCGCGGCATTTCGCGGCCGCCGTCGGCATCGGCGAGTTCCACCGGGCCCAGTAGCAGCGCCAGATCGTGGCTCTGCGCGGAATTGGCCATATCGGCCTTGAGCACCGTATAACCACCGCCAACCCCGGCCACGCCGATCCGGGCGTGTTCATTGGAACCACCATGCACCAGGTCAAGATAGCCCCCGCAGTCGCTAGGGACATCGCGAACTTCGGGCACCAGGCAGATGGCACTGACATCAAGCGGGCGGCCTGTGATGCATTGAGCAAAAAAGGGCGCATCTTCCTGATGCACATGGTAGTCGCTCATAATCACAATCAGGTGGGGGCGACGGCTGGTAGAGGTTTCATCCTCAGCGCGGCGTTTCATTTCTTTTGCCAGCGATCCGACAACACGTTGCATATCTTCCAGATTGCGATCGTAGCGCGCCAGCAAGCGATAGCTCGAATCGCCATCAAGTGAACGAGTATGCGGCAGGTAACGCAGCCACTCCCAGGCATCATCAAAGGAAGACTCCCAGAAGGCGGCAATGCGCACCTCACTGGGCGAGTGGTGCACCGCAATCTGCCAGAGCAAAGCCTGGATCGTATTCAGCGTACGCCCGCTCGGGCCGGCAATGCCGATTGAGCCGACAGCCTGCAGATTGATCGTCAATGGAACATTCCGCAACATCCGAAACTGGTCGACGAGCATCAACGATTGCTCAACATCTTTGGCATAGGCATTGACGCTGGGCGGCTTGATTTTCACGGTCGTCGGACGGTCGCCGCGCCCACAGCGCAAACAGAGGAAATCGGGATCTTGCGGGCGGCGTTCCCAGAGCCGCGCCGCCGGAACCGGATCGTTATCGCGGTTAATTTCACCCTCGGCGATTTTCAGCAAATCATTGAGATCAGGATCATTTTCTTCAAAACAGGCGCGTTGCCGGCGCTCGAGTTGTTCCAGGCGGCGTCGGGTTTTATCGAGCGCATCCTGATAGCTGGCGTGATACTCAGCAACCGCTGCTGCATAATCTTGTTTTTGTTTTCGATACGCAAAGAACGCAACACTGCCACTAATCGAGGCAATCAGCACAATCGGCAGAGCCATTAACAGGCCACGACCACTACCGCCGGAGCGAGCAAATGCCATCAACAGATAGACAAAGGCCGTGGTGAGCGGAATAATGACTGCCGCGAGCCGCATCCCCGCCCGCGGGCTGGGAGCCTGGGGCGGCCCGGGGATTTCGACTTCATCGGTCGGCGGCACCCGCAACACCCGCGGCGGGCGATTGAACAGGGCAACCGACTGTTCGACATCGGGAGCAGCCGAATTAGAAAGCTCAGGCGGCGGCGCAACGGTCATAGCGAGCCTCCTTGTCGATCCAGGGGCGGGAAGCGGTCTTGATGCACTTCCCGCCCGGTGGATACTCGATATTCCAACCTCATCAACGACCCGACGAACGAAAGCGATGAAACCAGCGCATCGATTATGGGCCGAAGCTGCTGCCGGAGTCGGCATCGATAATCTGCTGACGTTCCTGAGAAAGCCCATTGATCATCGGCTCAAGTTCGCTCACCGCTGCCATAAAGCGGTTGCGCCATTCCGACCAGGCATTCGAAAACTGCATCTGGGCATTGCCTTCCCAGGCGCCGAGCAAGCCATCAACCGAACCGGCCAGCGCATTCAACTGGCTTTCAAATTCGTTGCGGGTGTTCTGCATCGTGTTGATCGTATCCTGTGCCTGGTCGATGTCCATCCGAATCATTGCCATGCGAGACCTCCTTGTGAAAACGAAACCAGATACGCAATCTATGGCAAGGCTCACCGATTACCCACAGTATTACTGTGTGAACGCGGTCGAGCTTAGCCGCACGGTAAGAGGCCAGCCATCGCGCCCTAGCACGAGCGTGGTGGTCTGGTCGAGGGCGAGCGCTTCGCCCCGGTCGTATTTATGCCCACTGATATACACAGGTCGATAGGCATGCAGGTACCAGCCGTTATTCCATTTGATGGCACAGTGGCCTTGATCATGATTGCTGACGGCCTGCAAGCGCGAATTCATGCCGAACATCACCAGGCCTTTTTCGCGCATCGCGACTGAGGTAGGCAATTGCTGCAAAAGATAGGTACGATTGATAATCAGACCTTCGCCGGGCACAGAGCGGACGCAACCGGGGGCCAGTTCGATAGAACAACTACGGTTGCGATCAACCAGGGCCGGCTCAGCGCGGGGCGAAGACGCTGGTGGTTCGGTTGCGGGCGGTACCGGTGGCAGATTGCCGACAGACTTTGGGCGCAACGGAGCCGTACGCCCTGAGGGGCGGGCCGCATTCGCCTGCCACCAGGGCTGGCGCTCGGAAGCCAGGTACAGCACTTCATAGGGTTGAATGCGCAGCGTACGCAGGGTACGCTTCTTGTCGAGAACCGCATGCGCATTGCCCTGTTTGCGGTATAAAGCATACCGCACCATCTCGCCGTCGCGATCCTGTTCCGGAAGGCGGTACTCTTTTTTGCAATAAATAATTAAATCAGCGATTGTGGTGTCTGGAGCCACAAGCTGCTCACGCTGATCCGCAGCAGCATCGCTCAAGCTAATGAGAATGGGCAATTTGTTTTGCATAGCCAGGTCTGACCTTCGACGTGTAAAAAGAATAATGACCCTACTGGCGGCCGAAAAGGACTTTGTAATCTTGCTATCCTGACGTATAATACAAACACTGCC
>DAOTUJ010000184.1:0-46374 GCA_034437175.1 Chloroflexaceae bacterium
ACCGTCACCCTTGAATGGCAACCCGGCGACACGACGCTCGCCCGCTCCTTTGCCGCTTTCGGCTGCCCGGCTCCCGCCGATGCTCTCGACCAGTCCTATCTCGCTAATCTACAGGAGGCCTTTCGCCGCACGGCTGCCTACCTCTATGCCTTTACCGAAGGCCAGCTCACCCTGGGCAATGTCGAAATCTTTACCGGCGGTGAAAATCTGGAAGAGGCCGATATTTTTATGCTGGCCAGCAGCAGCTACCGCCCGACGGCCTTTGTCGGCGGGATCGTTGATACGCCGACGGTGCGAAGTACCCGCGATGGGCGCCCGGTGCTGCACTATCCGGCGCCGGTGCTGCTGGGCCGGCTCTGGGATGGCGCCGGCGCACGCTGTGGTGCCTGGGCCGATCCGGCCGGCTGGCGCACCATCGGTCACGAACTCGGCCATTTTGCCCTGTTTCTCTACGATCAGTATTTTAACCTCGAAACCGGCGCCGAACAGTATTGTACCAGCAGCGGCTTGCGCTTCGATACCGTCTTTGCAGATCTCGGCAGCGGCAACGATACGCTGATGGCCTACCATTACAGCGCCGACGAGCTCTGGCGCGGCGCCGATCCGCCCGCCGGTGGTGTTCGCAGCCTGGCTTGCCGCGGCACGCCGCAGGATTTTGTCTATGCCGGCTCCGAATGGGATGCACTGCGCAGCCTTTATCCCGATTTTTCGTCCGCCCCCAATCCGGCCCTCGACAATGCCACCCTCGCCGAGATTTTGCCTCTGCTGCCCACCAGCGTCAATCTGATGAGCAGCCCGCTCAGCGCCGACACCACGGCGGCGCTGCGTCTGGCAGCGCTGCCCTTCGACCGTGCCGTCGGCGAGGCTTACCTGTTGCGCTATACGCCCAATGACACGCTCGATCGCATCATCGGCCAGGGTCTGATCGTCGCCGGCGAAACTGATCCCTTGCCCATCCTCGGTGCGCTGCCCGGCGACCGGGTAGTTGTCTTTGCCGATGATGCCGCCGGCGGCAGGCGCTACGCCGGCCCGCTCAGTACCACGCCCGGCGCTTCACTTGATCCCGAGCCCGAAGTGTCGATCACCGCAACTGAGAGCCGCTGGCGCCCCAGTATCAGCATTATCCCCAATCTGGTCGAAACAGTGCCGATTTCGCCGGATCTCAGCCTCAGTGAGATCAATGCGCTGACCGTCGAATTGCGTGACTGCAATGCGCGCAGCAAAACCATCGAGTTGAGCTACTGCCCGGCCGGCGGCCTCTGCGATGCGCCGGTCGAGGTGCGCGCCGACGATAGCGGCCTGTTCCGCCAGACCTTCACCGGCATTCCGGCAGTGCACGGTTATTTCTATGCCCGCAGCCTCGATAACAACGAAGAAACCGTGGTCTGGTACCAGATCGGCGGCGGCGTCGGCCCGGCCCACGGTGGCGCCCACGCCCCCCTCGCCGACGGCCTGGTCAACACTGAACTACCGCCGGCCAGTCCGGCGCCCGCAGCCGACGCTCGTGTGCTGCACAGCCCGACCGTGGCCTGCACCGCGCCGGAGGCCGAGTTGCCGTCCGGCGTGGCCGGCATCATCGGGCCGCTGCTGAAGCTACAGCCGGTAATTGCCGGGCCGAACACCAGCACTGGCTGGGGCAACCAGCAAGCCGACCTGCGCGTGCGCCTGAATTACAACCAGGATCTGCTCGACCGGCTGAACATCGACGAGAACGACCTGCTGGTGCTGCGGCGCAACGCCAACAACGCCTGGCAAACCCTGCCCATCGTCGACCAGAGCAGCGCCCTGGACTGGATCGCCGCCGCGCCGCAGAGCTTCGGCGGCAACGGCGAAGACTACGTGCTGGCCTATCGTGGGCCGCGGGTGTGGTTGCCGCTGGTAAAGCGTTGAAGCGTTGGAGCGTTGGAGCGTTGGAGCGTTGGAGCGTTCGAACGCTTCAACGCTTCAACGCTCAATTTGTTGCTGCGATTGCGGTACAATAGACCTGTTAGCCGAGCGAAAATTCAACATAAGCCTGAAAGGGCGATTCCGCTATGCAAAACTATGACCCGGTGATGAGTTTTGATGCTAATGTGGCGCCTGAGTATCGCGATGTGCTGCGCGGCGATGAGCAGGCTGCGGTTGCCTTCCTGGCGGAACTGGCCGGCGCCGGCCCTTCCCTCGAGCTCGCCGTTGGCGCCGGGCGCATTGCCCTGCCGCTCGCCGCACGAGGCATTCGGGTCGACGGCATTGATTTTGCGCCGGCCATGGTCGAGCAGTTGCGTGCGAAACCCGGCGGCGACGCGATTGCCGTCACCATCGGCGATTTTGCCGATGTGCCGGTTTCCGGCAGTTACTCGCTGATTTTTATCGTCTGGAATTCGCTCTTCAACCTGCTGACCCAGGATGCACAGGTGCGCTGCTTCCAGAACGTTGCTGCGCAGCTCACGCCCGAGGGCGTCTTTGTGGTGGAAGCCTATGTGCCGGCCTTCCTGCATCGATTCCAGAACGACCAGGCTGTCGAAGCGGAATCGATCCAGGTCGACGAGGTTCGCCTCGATGTGCTGCGCCACGACGCGGCCCGCCAGTTGCTCGAAGAGAGCCACGTTTCGCTTTCACCCAACGGGATCCGCCTGAATCCGGTGGTGCAGCGCTATGCCTGGCCGGCCGAACTCGATCTGATGGCGCGCCTCGCTGGCCTGCGTCTGCACAATCGCTGGGCCGATTGGAACCGGACGCCTTTCACGCCGCGCAGCGCGGGCCACGTTTCGGTGTATGGGCGTTGATAAGGAGGCTCCCCAATGACCGTTACGCAGCCACAATATATCTCAGAAGAAGCATACCTGGCTTTTGAACGCGCCAGTGATCTGAAGCACGAATACTATCGCGGGCGCGTGTATGCGATGACCGGGGCGAAGGAGCCGCATAACCTGATTGTTGCCAATTGCATCGCGGCGCTCCATGCCCAGTTGCGCCGCAAGCCCTGCCGCGTCTACCCCGCCGATATGCGCGTCAAGGTGCTGCAAACCGGGCTCAATACCTATCCCGACATCACGGTCATCTGTGGCTCACCCCAATTCACCGACGATGTGCGGGATACGATCGTGAGCCCGCTGCTCATTGTTGAGGTGTTATCCGCGTCGACTGAGAGCTACGACCGGGGCCTGAAATTTCAAAACTATCGCACAATTGAAAGCCTGCACGATTATCTGCTTATTGCGCAGGATCACCATCATATCGAACATTTTTCGCGCCAGGAAAACGGTCTCTGGCTGTTGCAGGAAGCTACAAATATGGAAATGGCCATCCAGATCCCGTCGATTGAAGGTGTTTTGCGCCTGGAAGATGTTTATGAAAAGGTCGAGCTTTCGCCCGAAAGCGATGGAATTCCTGGAGAAGCTGCGTCGGAAGGATGAACATGGAGCAGAGACCTATGGCACTATCCCTCAACGAACGGATCAGCGGCGGACTCTGGGGCTTGCTCGTCGGCGATGCGCTCGGTGTGCCCTACGAGTTTCATCCGCCTGCGGATCTGCCGCCGCGCCCGGCCCTCGAGATGACGCCGCCGGCCGGTTTTCGCCGCGCTCACGCCCAGGTGCCGCCCGGTACCTGGTCCGACGACGGCGCCCAGGCCCTGGCGCTGCTCGCCTCGCTGCTCGACTGCGGTCGCTTCGATAGCGAAGATTTTGCCCGGCGCCTGGTTGCATGGTACGAACAGGGCTATTGCGCGGTCGACAATGTCGTCTTCGATGTCGGCATCCAGACCAGCCAGGCGATTCGTGCGCTGATTGACGGCGCGCCGGCTCAGTCTGCCGGCCCGAGCCACGAGCGGGCCAATGGCAATGGTTCGCTGATGCGCGTCTTGCCGCTGGCACTCTGGCACCGCGGCAGCGATGCCGACCTGGTGCGCGATGCCCATGCTCAATCCCAGGTCACCCATGGTCATCTGCGATCCCAGGTCTGCTGCGCGCTCTACTGTCTCTGGGCGCGGGCTATTCTTGCTGACAATGCCGACGATCCCTGGCGGCATGCCGTTACGAGCTTGCGAGCCATCTATGGAGCCGACTCGCCGGCGCTTGCCGAACTCGACCTGCACCTGCGTCCCGACGAGCCTGCCGCGGGGCAAAGCAGCGGCTACGTCGTCGACTGCCTGCACTCGGCCCGCCTGGCTGTGGAACAGGGCGACTACGAAACAGTGGTGAAAAGTGCGATTGCGCTGGGGCACGATACCGACACGACCGCCTGCGTGGCCGGCGGCATCGCCGGAATGCGCGACGGCGTTACGGCTATTCCGGTGCGCTGGACGCAGGCGCTGCGCGGCAAGGAACTGCTTGAACCGCTGTTACAGCGCTTGCTGCAGTATAGAATTGATACTCCACCGCAAGCTTGATACAAAGGAATGCATTGATTCGCACATCTCCTACCCTCGTCAACTCGCCGCGCCTGGGCATATGCGGCTACTTCGGCCCGGCCGATCCGCCGTATTAGCGCAAAAACAAACAGGCTGTCTGGGCATAGCCTTCGTGCCAACGGCATTGCAAAGCCCCCCGGCTTGCTCGTCACTCATTCCTCGTCACTTGTCACTGCATCAGGGAAAGCTTTCGCCCGCCGCCTCCGTCATGTCGGTGAAACGGACATCGATACGACGAAGGAGGCTTGATTGTGAAACGCTCGCTGCTCTTCTGGCTCACGCTCCTGATGATTGCTACCGGCCTGCCCGCTGCGCTGCCCGCTCCTGCCAGCGCCGGCCCCAGCGACCAGCCGCCGCTGCGTAGTACGGTTTACGACGGCAATGATCGTGTGCAGTACGCGCATCGCCCCGAGTTCAGCCTCGGTGCCGAACTTACCATCGAGGCCTGGGTCTATCGCGAAGACGCCGGCCGCTGCGAGACGATTGTCTCCAACGATTACCAGCAGTCCTTCTGGCTCGGCTTCTGCCCTGACCTGCGCTTCTATCATCTCGGTAGCAGTGCCGTCGATGCCGACCGCGGCCTGCCCGCCGACCAGTGGAGCCACGTTGCCGTCAGCTATGACGGAACGACCGTGCGCTTCTACATCGATGGCGAGGCTGCCGGTAGCCGTGCGCTCTCCGTCAGCGGCACGCCCCCTGTGCGGACGCTGCTGCTCGGCGCCGACCACAATTCGGCTTTCCCAGGCGGCAACTACAACCTGGCCGGCACCCTCGATGAAGTGCGCCTCTGGTCGCGCGCCCGCAGCCAGGCCGAGATCCAGGCTGGCATGTTTGCCGAGATCCGCAGCGGCGCTGATCTCGTCGCCGCCTTCGGCAACGGCGGCGACCGCGAGGACATTGCCGGCATCAATGGCACTGCCGGCGGCGCAAGTGCCCAGGTCGTCGGGGTGCTGCCCGCCAACCTGACCATTCCCGAAACCCCGATTACGCCCACCGTCGACGGCAATGTCAATATCGGCAGCGAGTATATCGGCGCCGAACGCATGCTGCTGCGCTATCGCAATGGCGCGGTGCTCAACGACGTAGCTGCTTACCTGGTCTACGATGACGATGATCTGTTTGTCGGCCTGCGTTTCCCCGAGAGCCTTGCCGTCGATGATCGTGATGCCTCCATCGGCCTGCTGCTCGATCCCAATGGCTCGCGCGACGAATTTGCCCAGCCCGACGATGTGCAGATCCGGGTACCCTTCGATGGCAGTGCGCCAACCTGGCTGGTTGGTGATGGCAGCGGCGGCTGGGTAGCTCCCGCCGCGCCGCCGGCACCCGGCCCAACTGCGATCTGGCAGACGGCGACCAACTTCTGCGCCTCGGAGTTTGCCCCGGCCTGCGTCGAGATCCGCGTCAGCCGCGATCTCTTTGGCCCACTCAGCGAAATCGATAACCTGGCCCTTGGTCATTTCCAGCTGAACCTGGCCGGCCCGGCCGCCGATTACCTCAGCCCCGGCCAGGCTCGCATTGCTGCGCCGGCAAGCTGGGCTCCGGTGGTCTATGGCGGCTTCAGCGCCAGTTTGCCGCGTGCCCGCTTCTTCGGCTATGCCTTCGACATTGCCCTCGGCAGCGCGCCGATTGCCGGTGCCAATGTTTATCTGCGCCAGGGCTCGGCTTTCCTTTATCGCACCACCACCGGCGCCGACGGCAGTTTCTTCTTCAATGTGCCGGTGCCCGCCGACGCCGAGTTGACCATTCAGCTTGCCGGTTGCTCCAATTGCCTCTATCGCGATCCGGTCATCATTCGTACTGGAGCCGCGCCCACAAGGGTTTTGCCGCTCGAAGTGACGTTCCCCGGTTGCGCCGAGGGCACCTGCCGCTACGACCAGGTCTATTTCCAACTGCTCGAGCCGGTACCGCCGGTGAACATCAGCAGCTACAACGTCGATCGTGGCTCGCCGCCGATCTTGCTGCGCAGTGGTACGCCTGAGCTGCGTACTGATCCTACTCGTGTACGCATCAACGGCACTAACATGCACGAGTTGATCGAAGTCTACCTGGCCCGTGACATCCTCGACTGTACGCAGCGCCCGCCGCGCGACGACTGCGAACGCCATATTGTGCCGGTGCTCGACCGCGCCGAAGACGGGAGCTGGATCGAGGTGGAAGTGCCGCAACTGGACGGCGCGCGGCCTTATGGCGGCTACTACTGGGGCATTCGCGACCGCTGGGTGCGCCCCGGCAACGCCGGCGTCGGCACCTCACCCTGGATCTACGGCGGCGATTTTGCCGTTGTGCGGCCCAGTTTCCCCGAGATCTACGGCTTCGGCTTCGCAAATGAAGATGACGGCGCCCATCTCGACGAGTTCCTGGCCGTCTACGGCGACAATGCTTATGTTTGCATCGGCCTCAAGATCGGCGATACCTGTCTGGGTGCGCCTGCGCCCGACCCGCTTTACTGGGCAGTCTGGTTCCCGGTGTTTACCGTCTGGATCGACAATGCCAATGGCAGTTGCGTTGGCATGGCCGCCACCAGTCGCCTGATGGAGCGCGATCTGCTTTCGCCTTCGCGCTTCGATCCGGCAGTGCGCTACCCGGCCGGCATCACCGATGTCGGCAAGCCGAAGAATTATTCTTACGCGACTGTGCCGATTTTCGGTCCGGCCCGCGCCGAAAATCATTGGGCCGAGATCCGTAAAAATCACGGCGTGCAGACCAGCAGCGAGTTCCTGGCTGCCAGCGTGCAGGAACTGGCCTTGCGCGGCCCGAACGATGTGCTCGAACGCATCCGTGCTCGCCCGCGTGACTTCGTGCTCTGCGTCTCGCCGGGGCTGGGCAGCGGCCACTGTGTCACCCCCTATGCTGTCGAAGACATCAGCCCGACTATCAGCCACATTCGCATCTACGACAACAACTTCCCCGGCGACTCGACGCGGGTGGTAGAGGTCGACCGCGCCGCTAATCGCTACACCTTCGCCCGCAGCAGCGGCGACTGGAGCGGCGACATGATCTACGCTGTGCCGATCAGTGTCTGGCAGGAAGGGCGCAGCATGCCCTGGAATGTTGCCGATTTTCTGTTGACGGCCGTCTTCGGCGATGCCGACGGACTCTACAGCGCGGATGGCGGCGAATGGGGCTTTCGGCCCGACGGTACGTCGGTCGAGACTATGCCCAACGCCGTTTCATTTTCGCCCGCCGGCCAGCCTGGCGTTGGCCGCACCGCCATGCTCGCCTTGCCGACCAGCAGCCCGGCGCCGGCTGCCGCGATCAATACACAGGGTGGCGATTACGTCTTCCACGCCGCGCAGGGCGGCACCGTGCTGCAACTCGCCGTCGAAGATGTCGCTGCCGGCCAGCGCGACGAAACTGCGCTGAGTTATGATGGCCCCCGGCTTGGCGGCTTCAACTATGCGCCGCAGTCGGCCCGTGAGAACATTGAGCCGCGAGCAGCGATGGAACTGGGCGAACGTGCCCGCTTGCTGGTTCACTGGCAAGACCTGAACCTGCCCGGCGGCAATGTCGATTTCGCTGCCCTGCCCGCCGAGCGCGGCGTCAGTTTCACCAACAACAGTGGCAGCGAGGTGAGCTACAGCCTGGTCTTCGAGGTGATCGACGGCGAAAGCGGGACGGCCGTCAGCCGCGAGTTCGGTCCCTTCGTCGTGCCGAACGGCGCCACCCACACCGCCGTCATCGCCGACTGGCCGGCCAGCACGCAGTTGCGTTCTGAGATCGACCTGAATGGCGATGGCAGCCCTGAGCGCAGCGATCTGCTGAGTGGCAGCGAATGCAGCCGCCAGGATCGCGACGGCGACGGCGTGCCCGACCTCTGTGTCGCCGCCGCCCCCGAGAGCGGCAACCGGGTTTATCTGCCGCTGGTGCGCCGCTAGGCCCCGCACTGCAAAACCGGCATGGTTTTGCAGTAATGGCAATGACCATTTGAGATACACTGGGGGCGCCACACCGTGGCGCCCCTACCCGGTGCGTGGCATTGCGATCATCGCCGGGCGTGCCCGACCCCATTTGCCCAACCATGTCCGCCAACGCCCGCATCGCCGATCCCTGGCCGCCAACGCCCCGCCAACGCATCCCACCGCCCGTAGGGGCGGCGCCCGTGTGCCCGCCCACCATGCCCCACAATGGCATTCGCCGCGTGGCACGGCATGCGTTGCACCGCGTGGCACGGCATGCGTTGCACCGTGTGGCACGGCATGCGTTGCACCGCGTGGCACGGCATCGTGGGCGCCCACATTGGGGCGCCCCTACGCATCGTGCTGCTGTGCGATCGTCGCCCAAGGT
The DNA here is from genome assembly GCA_034437175.1 of Chloroflexaceae bacterium. Classification (GTDB taxonomy): domain Bacteria; phylum Chloroflexota; class Chloroflexia; order Chloroflexales; family Chloroflexaceae; genus DAOTUJ01. The sequence goes on from DAOTUJ010000184.1 coordinate 8,675, forward strand.
AACTCGGAGTGACGTGGATTGGCACTGCCGCTCACTGCGCCGACGAAATACTTTGCCGCAAATGCCCTTACTGCCGACGCTGCTGCCGCAGGGCGTACTGTACGCCCTGTTGCAGCGAGCCGTAGGTTAGCAGCCGACTCAAATCGATGCCCAGCCCGACGATCAATTGCGCAACCTCCGGGCGCACGCCGGTCAGGATGACCTGCGTGCCCAGCAATTCGACTGCCTGCGCCGACTGCATCAACACATTGGCTACCTGTGTGTCAACCAGGGCTACGCCGGTGATATCGATGATCACCAGCCTGGTATTGTGGGCGGCCACACCTTCGAGCAGCGTTTCCATCACCCGCCGCGCTCTGCCGGTGTCGATAGTGCCGATCAGCGGCATAATCATCACCTGGTCGCTGATCGGAATCAGCGGCGTTGAGAGCTCTTCCAGCGTGGCCCGCTGGGCTGCGATCAGTTGTTCCTGGTAGGCGCTACGTTCCCGTTCCGCCGCTGCTTGTGCCGTCACATCGCGAAAGCTCCAGACCCGCCCTGCCACCCGGCCCTCCAGCCGTTGCGGGCAAGAATAGCGGTCGAAGATCCGCCCGTCGGCAAATTCCAGCGTATCGAAGCTTTCCGCTTCGGGTGTTGCATACAGCTCGCGTACCTTGCTGATGAACTGCTCCGGATCGGCGAGTTGCCGGATTACATAGCCCAGTAGCCGTTCATCATCGTGCGATGCGGCAATGTCGTCCGGAATGCGCCAGAGTTCCAGGAAGCGCCGGTTATAGCGTGAAATTCGCCCCTCGCTGCTCACCACCAGAATTCCGTCGGCCGTGGCTTCAAACGCCGCTTCGACCAGCGAATAGGCCTGCGAGAGTTTTTCCAGGCCGTTGTCCGGCACCGCCGGCACCGCCGCCAGCTTTGCCTCAAGCTCGGCGACCCGCTGCCGCAATTGTTCAAGCTCTGTAGTACTCATCCTGTTCCTCGATCAGCACGTGCCATACCGCCGCAAACTGCCCCACTACTATAGCATGTCACGGGGATTTGACAATCGAGTATAGCAAAGGTACTATCGCGATACAGCCTGGAGAATGCTTTTGACGTGGTGGCGACCGCGAACGTCTTTTAGCGCTTCCTGCAGGGCGGCAGCAATTATCATTTCCGTGTCGACTGCGGACGTCGTGTTAGTTAGAGGAATTTTGATGAGCCGTTCAGCACCGGATGAAAATTGGAACCTTGAGACGCTGCTGCTGCACAGCGGGGAACGTCGGGTTGCGCCTGCGGCCAGGCCGACGACTACGCCGATTTATACGGCGACAACCTATCTCTATGATCGGCTTGCCGAACTGGATGCGGCCTTCGAAACCGGTCAGGGCTATCTCTACACCCGCTACGGCAACCCGACGACGTCCGCACTCGAGGCGGCACTGGCCGCCGCCGAGTCTGCCCGCGGCGCCGTTGTTTTCGCCTCGGGTATGGCCGCGCTCCATGCCGCTCTGCTTGCTGCCGCTACGCCGCGTGGCGAAACGGCGCCCCAACCACGCGCCATTCTGGCTGCCGCCAATCTTTACGGCTCATCCTACACCTTGCTCGACCAGTTTTTTGCTGCGCGCGGTGTTGCGGTCGCGACATGCAATATGTGCGATTGCGCGGCTTTCGATGCGGCGCTGAACGAGGTGCAGCCCGATGTGGTGCTCGTCGAGCAGATTTCCAACCCGCTCCTGCGCGTTGTCGACATCGCCGCCCTCGCTCAGCGTTGTCGGGCCGCCGGTGCCCGCCTGGTCGTCGACAATACCGTTGCCACGCCCTTGCTCCAGCAGCCGCTCAAGAGCGGCGCCGATCTGGTGGTGCATAGTGCCACCAAGTATCTCAGCGGCCACGGCGATACCGCCGGCGGCGTGGTTGCCGCCCGCAGCGGCTTGCTCCACGATACCCTGCGTCGCCAGAGTCGCTTGCTCGGCGCTAATCTCGGCCCCTTCGAGGCCCAGCAGATCTTGCGGGGTCTCAAAACGCTGGCGCTGCGTCTCGAACGCCAGTGCGCCAATGCCGCCCGCATTGCTGCTTTCCTCGACCAGCATCCGGCCGTCCAACAGGTCAACTATCCCGGCCTGCCCGCTCATCCCGAGCACGCCCTCGCTCACGAGCTCTTCGGCGGTCGCTATGGCGCGCTGCTCAGCTTCGAGCTCGCCGATGCGCAGCCGGCTCTGCTGCATCGCTTCGTCGACGCGCTGCAACTGTTTTTGCCCGCTACCAGCCTGGGCGACATCTACAGCCTGGTCAGTGTACCGGCCATGGCCTCGCATCGTGAACTCAGCCCGGCGCAACTGGCGGCCAGCGGTATCGCGCCGCACTTGCTGCGCCTCTCCATCGGTATCGAACATGCCGATGATCTCATCGCCGACTTGCACGCCGGCCTGGCCGGCGTGCAAGTCGGCTAAACTCGAAAAGGTCTTGCGGCAGCCGGAAAAGAACGAGACTTTGCTTCTGCTGATCTGGCGGCGAAGCTGCCGGATCAGCAGAAAGAGACGCTTTCTTCCTCCCTGTCGGAGGCGAAAAAGAGGCGCGTATGCCGAATATATTCATAACCGACGCTCTTGGTCGTTTGCTGCAGTTGCCCGCGCCACCGCAGCGAATCGTCTCGCTGGTGCCCAGCCTCACCGAGACGCTGTTTGCCTTCGGCGCCGGCGAGCGCCTCGTCGGGATTACCGACTTCTGTGTCGAACCGGCGGCGGAGGTTGCCGGGTTGCCGAAAGTTCGCGGTACCAAAAACCCCAACCGCGAGGCGATCCGCGAGCTACAACCCGACTTGATCCTGGCCGCTAAAGAGGAAAATCGTGAGCGCGATGTGGCTGCCTTCGAAGCCATGAGCCTCCCGGTCTACGTCACCGATATGCGCAGCATGGCCGATGTCGTCACCCAGTGCGCGGCACTGGCCGATCTGCTCGAGGTGGCCGCCAGTGCCGCGCCGCTGATCGACGAGTTGCGCGAATTGATCGCCGAGGCCGAGGCCCGCCTGCAGCGTCGCACAAAACGGCGTTACCTGCTTGCCTTCATCTGGCGCGACCCCTGGATGGCCGTCGGCGCCGATACCTATGCCGATGATGTGCTCCGGCTGGCCGGTGCGATCAACCTGGCCCACGAACTGCCCGGTCGCTACCCGCGCGCCGACCTCGAAGATTTTCTCGATCTCGATCCTGAGTTGATCCTTCTGCCCGGCGAGCCCTACGCCTTCAGCGATGAAGACGTGCTCGAACTGGCTTCCTTTGGCGACGAGGAGTTCCCCGGCCCACGTATCGCCCTTTGCGATGGTATGGCCCTGACCTGGCCCGGCCCGCGTAGTGCCGATGCCCTGCGTCTATTTACCACGATTCTGGAGTAACCGGAGTACCGGCAACCGGCACGGCGGCCGGAATTATCACGCTGAAGGTGGAGCCCTGACCTGGCTGGCTGGCAACGGTAATGTCGCCGCCCATCATCTGGCAGAAGCGCTGGCTGATCACCAACCCCAGCCCGGTGCCGCCGTAGCGCCGGGTCGTCGAACTGTCGGCCTGCATAAACGGCTGAAATAATCGTTCAACCTGTTCGGCACTCATGCCGATGCCGCTGTCCTGCACCCGAAATACAACCATGGGCGCATCGGAATCTTGTGCCGCCTGTATCTGGACATGCAGTTCAACCCGGCCGTCTTCGGTGAATTTTGCGGCATTGCTCAACAGGTTCAGCAAAACCTGGCGCAGCCGCACCGGGTCGCCCAGTACGCTGTCGACCGCCGGATCCGCCACGATACTGAATTCGTTCCGGCTGCGCTGCATCAGCGGTCGCACCGTGCTTTCCACTTCGTCCAGCAGATCACCTACCGGCACCGGCGTGATTGCGACTTCCATTTTGCCGGCTTCGATCTTGGAAAGATCCAGCACATCGCTAATTAGCGACAGCAGGTGCCGCCCGGATTGCTCGATCCGGTCGAGATCGACCTGGATTTCCTGCGTTGACATTTCCTCGGCCATCTCGCGCAGCATCTCGCTATAGCCGATAATGGCATTGAGCGGCGTGCGCAATTCGTGACTCATATTAGCCAGGAAGGCACTCTTGGCCCGGTTGGCTGCTTCAGCCTCGTCGCGGGCCTGTTCCAATGCTTGCTCGACCGCTTTGCGCTTGCTGATGTCGTGGAAAATTACCAGCCGCCCGGTCAACCGGCCGCGCCGATCATGCACCGGCACAATCCGCAACTCGAACTGGCGCAGTTCACCGTGCAAATCGAGAGCGACCTCGGCATCGCCTTTTATCACGTTCCAGTAGGCCGCCACCAGATCCGGACGTTCCGGTAGCAACTGTGCCGATGTCAGGCCAATCACCTCACCGGGCGAACGGTTGAGCAACCCGGCGGCCGCCGGGTTCAAATCGACTACCCGGTGTTGCAGATCGAGCACGAAGACGGCATCCGGCATATGCTCAACGACCGTGTCACGGGCGGCCGGCACAATGTCAAGCATCCGGTAGCGCAGAATGCCCAGGGTGAATGCGCCGCCGCTGATCGCAAAAGCCAGCGGCGTCAGATCAAGGCGCGGCAGCGGGCTGTTGCCGGTCATAAATAATATACTGGCCATGAACGGCGCCGCCGCGCCAAAGAGCATAGCCAGCCCCTGTGCCCGGAAGATCGCCGCCCGGCGTATTACCGTCACAATAATCAACATTGTGCCCAGCGTGCTCAGGCCATAGCCGAACAACATCTGGATCCAGCGCAGCCGCCCGAATTCGCTGGCAAGATAGGCATATCCCGCATCGACGCGCAATTCGGGGTGTTGCCAGATCAAATGGCTCGTCCAGGGCAGCAGCATCAGCAGGTAAATCAGTCCCTGGACGGCGAAAATCAAGCCCAGGTTTTTACGGCTAACCATCTGGGCGCGCCCGGTATAACTGAGCGCGAACATCAGCCATGCCGGTGGAATCATCTGGATGCTCGCATACTGGAGCCGCAGGAGCAGAAAACGGCTCTCCAGATCGCGTATCCCTAGCTCGATGGCATTGAGCAGGCACCAGCTCAGCGTCGCCAACATCATTAGCAGCAGCCAGCCTGCCCCACTGGCATTGCGTCGCCGCCAGACAAAATAGCTGGTCACCAGTGCAACCGTTGCGCCGGTCAGGGCAAACAGAATATACGGGTGAAATTGCCAGTCCATTGGGATGAGAACCTGAATGTTGGAATACTTACTGTCCACCAGTCGAAACATTTGCCCCAGGGCATGAGCAAAGTCCTTCTGTCACCCCGACCGGAGCGCAGCGAAGTGGAGGGGTCTCGGACGGAGCGACTGGGTTAAGCCCTTCTGATGCCATGCCGGGATTCCTCCACTCCGCTCGCTGCGCTCGGAATGACATGATCGCGGCGACTTTGCACAGGCCCTGACATTTGCCCGTAGAACCGCGACTCGTCTCTATCCGATATGATACTATCATACAAACGGTGATCTTGCCGCCGTAGCAGTTCTCACATGAGATGGCAACGGCTTTCTCGTTCTTATAGCGGTGGGCAGAACAGTTGAACCCCGTCTGGGAGTGTATCTGGCGCTGCAATGTCTGCCCGCTTTGGGCTCGAACGCTTTGTGCTTCGCTATTGGCTTATGCGCTCGATACGGTCGATCATTCTCATCGTAATCCTGCTGCTCGGCAGCTTGCTGCTCCAGCGCGACACGCTGCCGCCCGCAGCGGCCTCCAGCGCCGGCTTTGTTGCCGGGCGCTGTGCCGCCGGGCGTTTTGCCGACGAACAGGCCCTGCTTGCCGCGCTCCAGACCAGCCATCCGCGCTGCACCGAAGATATTGCCCGCGCCTATCGCAATGCAGGCTATCAACCCGGCCGCTTTGCCGAATTGAGCGGCACGGCTTCTCTCAGCGTCTTCGAACAGAATTGGCACCGGGCCATTCGTAGCTGGTGCGAGCAGCGTGAACGCTAGCGCTCTGTTGCTATCAACAGCATGGTAAAATACCTCAATCGAAATTTTGCCGGCCGACAAACAAGTTCCCTTGCTGCCGCAGGCTTGCAAGCCATGGCGGATCAGGCATTTAATGCCGACGGCGTAAGTTATGAAGAGGAGCATTTCTATGATTCGTGCGGGGATTTTTGGTGCTAGCGGCTACACTGGCTTCGAGTTGATCAAGCTGATCCAGCAGCATCCGCAAGTGCAGGTGGCTTTTGCGACTGCCCGCGCCGATGCCGGCAAGCGCCTGAGTGACATCTACCCGACCTTGATCAACCAGCCGCTGGTGGCGCCTGAGTATGCCGACTTGAGTCAGGTCGATGTGGTGTTCTCCTGTCTCCCCCATGGCGACTCGGCCCGCCTGGTCGCCCAGGCGCTTGATGCCGGTCGCCGTGTCGTCGACTTCAGTGCCGACTTTCGCCTCAAAGATCCGGCTGCCTATACGCACTGGTACGGCCACGAGCACCCTGCGCCGCATCTGCTCCCCGCCGCCGTCTATGGCCTGCCCGAGCTTCATCGTGAACGCATCCGCAACGCTCGTCTCGTTGCCAACCCTGGTTGCTACCCGACCTCGGTGATCCTGGCACTGCATCCACTCGTCCAGGCTGATCTGCTCAGCGACCGCCACGTCATCGCCGACAGCAAGTCCGGTGTTTCCGGCGCCGGGCGCGGCCTCAAGCTCGGTTCGCATTTCGGCGAGGTGCACGAAACCTTCAGTGCCTACAACATCGGGCGCGCCCATCGTCACATCGCCGAAATGGATCAGGAAACCGGTCTCAACGTTACGTTCTCGCCGCATCTGCTGCCGACCTTTCGCGGCATCCTCTCGACCATTTATGTTCAGGTACGCCCGGGAACCAGCCCGGCAGAGCTGCGTGAGGCCTACGGCATTTATGCCGATGAGCCCTTCGTGCGCTTGCTGCCGCCCGGCAAGCTGCCCGAATTGCGCCACGTCGTCCACAACAACTTTTGCGTCATCGGCATCCAACCCGTCGATGTCGCGAGTGGGCGCTACATTCTCGTCTCCGTCGAAGACAACCTGATCAAAGGCGCTTCCGGCCAGGCCCTCCAGAGCATGAACATCATGTTCAATCTCGCAGAAACCGCCGGCCTCTTATGAGCGTTGGAGCGTTGGAGCGTTTGAACGCTCCAACGCTCCAACGCTCAGTTCGTGAGCGCTTTCTCCGTCTCGCGGTCAAAGATGTGCATCTTGTCGATGTCCAGCACAATCTCGATCTGGCCGCCGACGCGGGCTTCGCTACGCGGGTCAAAGCGCCCGACGAATTCCTGCTGGCCGGCGTCGATATAAGCAAAAATCTCGCTGCCCATTGGCTCCACAACGTCGACGGTGGTACTGACTCTGGCGTTCTCATTCACGCCGCGCGGCACATAATGCGCGTCGTGAATGTCTTCCGGGCGAATGCCCATCGTGACGTTCTTGCCGACGTGATTGCCCAGCATTTCGGCTTTATGCTCAGGCACCGGCACATGAAAAGCGCCCGGAATGTCGACAACCAGGCCGCCGTCGTTGCGTTCGACGCGCGCCTCGAAGAAGTTCATCGCCGGGCTGCCAATGAAGCCGGCCACAAACACGTTCGCCGGGTGGTCGTACAGGTTCTGCGGCGAGTCGATCTGCTGCAACACCCCGTCGCGCATCACCGCAATGCGCGTGCCCATCGTCATCGCCTCAGTCTGATCGTGGGTGACATAAATGAAGGTGGTTTTGAGGCGCTGGTGCAGCTTGCTGATCTCGGAGCGTGTCTGCACGCGCAGTTTGGCATCAAGGTTCGAAAGCGGCTCGTCCATCAAAAAGACCGACGGGTCGCGCACAATCGCCCGCCCGAGGGCGACACGCTGGCGCTGGCCGCCCGAGAGCGCCTTTGGTTTGCGGTCAAGCAGGTGAGTGATGCCGAGCATGTCGGCGGCTTCTTTCACCCGCTGGTCGATGTCGCTTTTCGAGAATTTGCGCAGTTTCAAGCCGAAGGCCATGTTGTCGTAGACCGACATATGCGGGTAGAGCGCATAGCTCTGGAACACCATCGCAATGTCGCGATCTTTGGGCGGCACATCATTGACGGCCCGGTCGCCGATGAAGATACTGCCGTCGCTGATCTCTTCCAGCCCGGCCAGGCAGCGCAGCGCCGTCGACTTGCCGCAGCCCGAAGGTCCGACCAGCACCAGAAATTCCTGATCCGGAATATCAATGTTCAAATCCTTCAACACACTGACTTCGCCAAACCGTTTCCAGACATGGTCATACTTAATGGATGCCATGGTTGTGTTTTCCTCCTTACACAATACCGCAGCCTGCTCTGAGCACAGCCGAATAGGGCGAAAAAAGCCCGTTGCGGCGCACGCAACTACCTCTGCGGCCCGGTGGTTGCCCGAATCATCAATTGCATCGGCAGCACAATGTTCGCCGGCAGCACCGGCCGATTGTCGATGCCGGCGATCAGGATTTCAGCCAGGTGCCGGCCCAGTTCGCGGCGTGGCGCACGCAGCGATGTCAGGGCAGGTTGCGTATGGCTGGCCAGCGGCAAATCATCGCAGCCGATCAGCGAGACATCCCGCCCCACCTGCAATCCGGCACTGCGCAGGGCGTGCAGCGCCCCGACGGCCAGGTCGTCGCTGCCGGCGAACACTGCCGATGGCGGTTGCGGCAACTCGAGTAATTCCTGCATTGCAATGACACCGGCATCCTGCGAGCTGCCGGCCTCAACCGCCAGTGAAGGATTGAAGGCGAGCCCGGCGCTCGCCAGGGCAGCCACATAGCCTTCGTGCTGCCAGTTGCTGGTTGTCAGGTTCGAAGGCAGCATAATCAGGCCGATGCGCCGATGGCCGAGTGCCAGCAAGTGTTGCACGGCATGCTCGGCGCCGCGCCGGGTATCGATGCAGGCATAGGCTACCGGCGCGTTGTTGCCCGGTGGGCCGGCGCAGACACATGGCAAGCCGGCGGCACGGAGATGCGCTACACGCTCATCATCGACGCGCACATCGAAGATGAACACCCCATCGATCCGCCCGGTACGCAGCAACTGTTCCGCCAGCAGGTGCTCGGCGTCTTCGTCGGCGCAACTGGTGAGCAGGAGCGAATAGTCATGCCGGGCTGCCGATTCCGTCAGGCCGGCCAGCACTTCGCCCATGTCCGGTTCAGCCAGGCGCGCCGAAAGCGTCGGCATCAGCAAGCCCAACGTGCGGCTACGCCCGCGCAAGGCGCGCGCCGCGTGATTGGGCTGATAGTTCAATGCGCTTACTGCGGCCATCACCCGTTCGCGGGTCGCTGCCGTAACCGTACCGGTTCCGTTCAATACATACGAAACCGTTGCCGTCGATACACCGGCTCGCTCAGCAACATCTTTGATGGTCGCCATGGCATACCCTTGCCCTCCGGCGGTTAATCGATTAATCACTTAATTATTTAAGTGGAGTGTACCATCGCCGTGTGGCCATGTCAAGGTAACGGCAGCGTGGGGGTGTGCCGAAACGTGCGGCCCAAAGCCCCCGGCGGGAACCGCTGCCGGGAAGCTGGCCGCGCTGCTGCCAGTGGCATCGGACGCGCAGCATACGCAGCGGCCGCCCGCTGCTCGTCAGAAGAAGCTTCCCGGCAGCGGGATCTGGCGCACCGGCCGCACGTTTCGGCACACCCGCAGCGTGGGCAGCATGGGGCCGGGACACGTCAACGTCCTGTAGAGACGCCATGGAAGCCCAACCGGAGCGCAGCGGTAGGTGCGCGCCCCGCGTGGGCATGGCGGTCAGGCAAGGGAGCCTGCCGGAGGGTTGCAAGTTGCCGGGCATACTCGTCGGCAAGGGCGCTGTCGGCAGAACCTCTATCGGGCTTTCTGATGGCAGATCGAATCTGGTCTGAACCTGATGCGTATAGGGGCGAACAGCGACGCAACATCAGGGATGCGGCTGCATGGTATTAAAGCGGCTCGACCGTCGATGAGGAATCGCCACCGGCACTGCTCAGCAAACCGGTGCCGCGCAGCCGCCAGATCAGGCCGCCAATCATCGGGCCATAGCGTTCGACCAGACGTTGCCGGCGGAGACCGGCGTAGTACATTTGCTCGGCCATGGCTTCGACGTTCCGTTCCACATCAGTTTCCGGCATACTCATATGAGGGCGCAGATGATCGCCATGCTTGCGCACACTGAAGCTAATATCATCAAGCGCAAAGCTGGCCGTCACATCAACCAGATTGGCCAATGCTTCATAAGGTGGTTCGAGTTCGAGGGTCGCATAAAGTTTGATTGCTACGGCTCGAGCCTGGCTCACAATCCGGCGCAGGTGCGCACGTGCTTCTGCCGATTCAAAAATGTGCGTCGCGCGCAAACTGAGACGGAGTGCCTCACAACCGGTGCCGGCCATCAAGCCCAATAATTCCTCATCGAGCCGATCACCGTCGGCCTCGCCTTCCCAGAAGATCCCCAGGTGTGCATCACGCAGGTGTGTGAGCAAAGCCGCCAGCCATTCGCGGTTGCTGGTCAGCGAGACACCGGGGAAGCGATAGTGGCGCACACCGAATTCACGTGCGACACTTCGTAACTCACCGACGATCTGCGTTGGCGCGCGCAAAAACGGATCTCTAGCTTGCTCATTGCAAGGCGTGCCAATTAACAGGGTAGTTTGCAACTCGCCGCCGGGCGCCCGCAAATCGTAACATTCAAGCGAGAGCAAATGACGCGCCGGAAACGGCAGTTCATCCAGATTGAAAGACTGCACCGGTTTTGCCGTCTCACTGCTTCCCAATGCCATTTCCTGTGTGTACTGGCTCACCCAGGTCATAACATCGGCACAGAGCGTGTCGATCTCCAGGAAATCGCGGTCGACGCGCATCGTCAACACACGGCAGCCGGCCGTCTGCAACATGTGCTGTACTGCTTCGAGGCCGGCAACGTCGCAGCCGGATACCAGCGCCAGATGGGGACTGAACGCACGCAGCGGGCGGAGTGCCGCCGAAAGCGTTTGGCTCGGGTTCAGAGCCAGGTCGTAGATACGCACAATGAAACCACGTTGTTCCAGCACGGTTGCTACATACGCCAGAACCAGGGGCGGGGCAACCGGATATTCTTCATCGGAGAGGGCGATCAGTGCAACATTCACTCTGCAGGACTCCGTCAGCCATTGACCTCAACAGAACAGGTAGATGCTTATAGTACCATATACCGGCTAAACGAGATGTGAAATTAGCGTCCGGCTTAATGAGAAAAGCTTCAACCGGCTGGTTGCGCAGGAACTCGTCAGGAAACGTGTTCGACTTCCAGCGTTTGTTCGCGAGCGACCAGTGGCAGCGCGAAGGAAAATGTACTCCCTTTGCCTGCTTCGCTCTCGACCCAGATCCGCCCGTTGTGTGCTTCAACAATTTGCTGGCAGATTGACAGGCCCAGGCCCAGGTTGCCGCCATAGCTAGACTCGTGCTGGCCGAGGCGGTAGAAGCGGCGAAAGATCCGTTCCTGCTGTTCCTGCGGAATGCCGATACCGGTATCGCGCACGAAGATCTCTGCGTCCGTATCGTGCAGCCCAGCTCCGATTTCAATGCAGCCGCCGGCCGGCGTCGCTTTCATCGCATTCTCTACCAGGTTAGTCAGTACCTGACCGATCCGCTCACGGTCAATCAGCAACTGCGGCATATCGGGGGCGGTGCCGAAGCGGAGTTGCAATTCGCGCTGGGTTGCCTGGAGTTGGAAGTTATTACCGGTTTCCATAATCAACTCATGCAGATCGACCCAGCGGGGCTGCATCCGCAGGCGGCCGCCTTCGAGCCGATTGTATTCAAGCAAATCGTGGATCCGATGTTTGAGCAAATCCGCCTTCTGGTTGGCCAGGTCGAGAAATTCCTGTTGCAACTCGTTGAGTTCCCCGGCCTGCCCCTGCTGCACCACCTTGAGAAAACCATTGAGCGTTTGCAGGGGATTGCGTAATTCATGTGAGACCATCGAAATGAACTCGGTGCGCTCACGCTCTTCCATTTTGTGGTGGGTTACGTCGTGGAGCACAATCGCCACATGGCTGACCTCGTCGGGGGCTATTCGCACAACCGAAGCAAAGGCCTGGTAAAAACGCTCATTGCCGGCGTCCTGATTGCCGATACTTAACTCACGCGAGAGCGAGGTTTGCGGGTTCATGCGGGCATCGCGAGCCAGTTGGGCCAGGCCGGGCCGCAGATCGGCATCGTAGGCATCGCTGCTGGCCAGCGCACTATAGCCTGCCGGATTGCCCATCACCAGCGTTCCGTGCTCATCCAGCACAACCAACCCGTCGTCGATGTCGCGCAGAATGGCTTCAAGCATCACCTGCTGGCGTTCGATCTGCGAATGCAGGCCGGCATTATTCAGCGCAATACTGGCCTGAATCGCGAAGGTATTGAGATGACGCGCCTCTGCCGAGGTGAATGCGTAACGTTGCTGACTCACCACCGTCAGCGCACCGAGCACCATCCCCCCATGATCAATCAGTGGCGTGCTGAGCGTTGAGGCAACATGACATGCGTGCAGACCCTGCCACTCTGCATCTTGCCGGGTATCGTTGATCAGCAACACCGTGCGTGCTTCGATCACCCGCCGGGTCAGCATTTCGATCCAGCTGGTAGATAATTCGACCTCAAGCTGGAGTCGCTGATGGAAGAACTCATTTCCACGCACCAGTGTCAGGTAGGCTGCATCGACCGGCGGCGAACCCAGCATCATAGTGGTGCTGTCGAGAATCTGGCGCAACACATCATCGAGGCTCAGCGAACCGGTGATGGCGCGCAGGCTTTCTTCAAGCGCCTGCTGTGAGCGAACCCTGGCCCGCAGATCATTGTTGATGCTTTCGAGTTCGAGAACACGGGACTTGAACGCACTGCGATGCTCGCGCAGGCGCTGAGACAACCCCTGCGTATGCCGCAGGCGTTGTGCGTTGAGGGCGACTAACAGGCCAAAAGCAAAGACACTGCCGAGGATCAGAGTTCCGAAAGCAACCAGATCGATCAGGCGCAATGCACCTGCATCGTAACCGGCGAGGTAGCGTACGGAAAGATAGATCGGTCCCAGCATGGTTGGCGTGAGCAGTATCCAGAGAAACCGGCCCTGAAAAAACAGGCCTTTGAGCGCCATAACTGCATAAATCGGCAGAATCGCAATGGGGAGCGGCTCGTCTAATATCAGCAACAGGAGCGCAATAACGACATCGGAGCTTGCCGACGCCAGCATCAATGATCGTGCCGGTTGCACTTGCTGTTTTGGCAATTGTCTCAACCATACCAGCAAGGCAATATTCGCCAGCGCATAGATTGTCAACGCAAGCATCGTCACCGTGGGCAGATCGGCAACCACCAGCCACCAGACCAGCGCGGTTACCGGCAGCAGCAGGATCGCCTGCCAGGGCATCCACTGGCCCGCGTCGAAGCGCGAGCGGGATTGCAAGGCATCACCTGCCAGTAGCGGTATACTATCATGGGATACAGTTTTTCGCTGCACAACTACTTCCTGGAATTTGCGCTTCGAACGGATACGCTTCTCGTTTCGGCATTATCCACAACAGCGCCAGCAATACCCTGAGCCAGGTCGGTAACCACCGCATTGTGGCATCAGATGCTGTATACCTGGAGGCAGCTCGGCAAAACTGGACTTGTTACAGCAAAACCGTTGCTCCCGGCGACCAGCCATTTCAATTAACCGGTTACCTGGAGCGAGTTTGCGCATAACGAGCAACGATCAGCAACGACCGATCAGCTAGGGTTCAAATTTATACCCGAGATTGCGAACCGTAATCACATGGCGAGGATGTTCGGGGTCTTTCTCGATCTTGGTGCGCAGACGGCGAATATAGACGGCAACCAGGTTGCTTTCGCCCTCATAATCATACCCCCAGACTCGGCTGAGAATCTGGCTGACGTTCAGAATGCGCCCGGAATTTTTCATCAGATAATACAGCAGGCGAAACTCCAGCGGCGTCAATTCAACCGTGCGATTATCGGCAAACAGTACCTTATGCTCGACCGGATCCAGCGTTAAATCGCCTTGCGTCAGGCGCGAGGACGGGTTCAGCATTTCGCTATTGCGCCGCCGCAGCACAGCTTCGACCCGCGCCAGCAATTCAGAGGGTTCATACGGCTTGACCAGATAATCATCGCCGCCAATCTGCAGACCCATTACCCGGTCTTGCAATTGGGAGCGCCCGGATAGAAAAATAATCGGCACATCCGAATTACGCCGAATCTGGCGACAAATATCAAATCCGCTTGATTTCGGCATCATCACATCGAGCAAAATGAGATCGGGATTATGTTGTTCGACGGCCTGCATAATGCTTCCGGAGTCGTAAGCTTTGCAGACGCGATAGCCGGCCTCTTCAAGCACAAACGAGGTGAGCTTCACGCTGGGAATATCATCGTCGGCAACAAGGATTTGCATCATCGTTCCTTTCTGATTGCCACAATCGCCGTCTGGATGCTTCAATTCATCAATGCGGGTAATGATGCGGCAGCGGCTGGTTTCAGGCGTGCGCCAGCGATCTATACAGATCCGGCGAATTTACCTGGCGGGTCGTATCCGTTCGCATTATACGCGATCATCCAACCAGCGCGTAACCAGCGCCGTTTCCAGGTAGCAGGGCATACGCAGAGCCCACCTGCTTTATCGACGATCTCACGTATATAAACGCAGCTTTGAGTGAAAAAGTTACGGCCTGTCGCGTGAATTTCCGAAAACGGCCGGGAGTCCCGGCCGTTGTACTATTCCCAGCGGCGCTCATCGAGAAAGGCCGGAGCGTCGGTGGGGAGATTGCCGACGACGTCAACGGCCACACGCAGCTTGAGGCTTTCTTGCAAGGCAGTCGCGACCTGTTCGGCGACTGGTTCAGGGGTGTGGCCTGCCTCTACGACGATGCGGCAGCGCAATTCGTCGCGGTGATCGTGGCGCGATACGACAACCTGGTAGCCGGCCAGTCCCGGCAGATCGGCCAGCGCCTCGGCGGCCTTGCGCGGATGCACAAAAATGCCGCGTACTTTGACGCTATCGCCGCTGCGGCCCAGCCAGCCAACCAGTCGTGGGTTGGCGATGTCGGCAGCAGGTTCGATGTTCATCAGGGCCGAGAGATCGCCGACGGCGAAGCGCACCAGGATGTAATCGCGGCGAAACAGCGTCACGATGACTTCGCCGGTTTCACCGGGCGGCAGGGCCGCGCCGCTGTTGATATCGCAGACCTGCACCAGGGCATCGTCGGGCAGATGCCAGCCCTGGTGGCTGCGCCCTTCGTAGCCCAGGTTGCCGCATTCGGCGGTGCCATAGACATTGAAGACCTCAATGCCGTACTCGTCCTGGAGCAGGCTGCGCAGCGAAGGCGGCAGAGGCTCGGCCGTCACCATGGCTTTGGCAAGCGGCCAGGACTTCGGATCGTGGCCGGCTTCACGGGCTTTGTCCAGCAAGGCCTTGAGGTAACTGGGCAGGCCGACGTAGGCCGTCACGCCGAGGGCAATCATCGCATCAATTTGCTGCTGCTGATTGCCGACACCGGCCGGCACGACGGCACAGCCGATCATGCGGGCACCTTCTTCGAACATCACTGCCGCCGGTGTCAGGTGGTAGCTGAAGCAATTGAGTACAATATCGCCGGGGCCAAAGCCGGCGGCCCGCAGGGCCGGCGCCCAGCGCCAGCTATCGGCCTCATTCGGTTCAGGATCGTGGATCGGGCCGGGCGACTGGAAGATCCGGCGGAGCGTCGTGGCCGGCACAGTAAGCATACCGCCCAGATCCGGCGCCGATTGCTGGAGGGTCACCAGCTCTTCTTTGCGCATCGCCGGCAGCCGTTCCAGCGCAGCAACGCCGGTGATGTCGACGGGTTGCAAACTGGCGGCCTGCATGCGGCGCTGGAAGGCCGGCGAATGCGCATACCCGTAGGCGACAATGTCGCGCACGCGCTCATCGAACGACCGGTAAAACTCGCGAATATACTCCATAACAGATTGCCTTTGCCGCAATATTCAAGAGAGCCAGCGTTTGCGGCGTTTATAGTGCTTGACGTCACGATAACTTTTGCGTGTGCCGACCTCGTTGAGGCCGAGGTAGAACTCGCGCACATCGGGATTGTCGCGCAGGCTGGCGGCCGGCCCTTCGAGCACGATCCGGCCGTTTTCCATGATATAGGCATAATTGGCGGCGTCAAGCGCGAGGCGGGCATTTTGTTCGACCAGCAAAATCGTGCTGTCCTGCTCCTGGTTGATGCGGCGAATGATACGAAAAATCTCTTCGACCAGCAGCGGCGCGAGGCCCAGCGAGGGCTCGTCGAGCATAATCAGGCGCGGGTGGGCCATCAACGCCCGCCCGATGGCCAGCATCTGCTGTTCGCCACCGCTGAGAAAGCCGGCTACCTGGTTGTTGCGTTCCTTGAGCCGCGGAAAATACTCATAGACCAGTGCCAGGTCGGCGGCGGGCCGGCCACGCCGAATGTAGGCGCCCGCTCGCAGATTCTCCTCGACGGTGAGGTGTGGGAAGACCCGCCGCCCTTCCATCACCTGGAAAATGCCCTGGCGCACCGTTGCTGCGGCATCCTGTTTGTGGATCGGCTTGCCTTCATAGAGGATCTCGCCATCGGTGACGGCGCCGTTTTCCGGTTTGAGCAGGCCGCTGATCGATTTCAGGGTGGTGCTCTTGCCGGCGCCGTTGCTGCCGAGCAGCGCCACGATCTGGCCCGCTTCAACTTGCATCGACAGCCCCTTGAGTACCAGCACGACATCGTTATACATTACTTCGATATTGTTTAGCGTTAGCATTATGTTCGCTCCGCGAAGGGTTTTTTCGCCTCCGGCAGGGTGGAAGCAGGCGTTTTTTCAGTCGGTTTTGCGGCATTGTCGCAAAACCGACTGAAAGTTGATGAAATAGATTTGTTGCCGTTGTTTTGGCGGCAATGCCGCCAAAACAATGGAAAAGATCGTCATTTCCTTGCTGCCGCAGGCGAAAAAAGCCTGCTTACTGCTCAGCGGTCATAAAGTCGGTGATGGGTTGCCAGGCACCTGCTTGAACCTGGAAGAGTTGCAGGGCTGTGGTGCCGCGATGGTCGGTTGGTTTGAAGCTGATGGGTGCCGTAACACCGCCGGTGTCGAAGCCATCGAGCGATTCGAGGGCGGTTTTGATGCTCTCGCCGGTGATCGTGTCATCATTGCCGGCGGCCCGTTGAACGCCTTCCATCAAGATGGCCATCGCCCACCAGCCCTGGACGAAATTGCTATCGGCGCCGCCATAGTCGATGCCCTGTTCCTGAGCGTAGTTCAATGCAGTCTGGGCACCCTCGGCGCGCGGGTTGAAGGGAATGGCACCGACCACGCCCTCGGCGGCATCACCGGCGAGCTGGACGAGTAACTCGTTGGCGCACCAGTTCAAGCAGACGAACTGGGCATCGAAGCCAAGATCGCTGGCGTTCTTGAGTGCCAGCGCGACCGGGCTGGATACATTCTGGAAGAAGATGTAATTGGCATCGTAGTCGCGGATCTGGGTGAGTTGCGGAGTCAGGTCGGTGGCACCGCGCGGCGAGGGCACTTCCAGCGGCGCTTCAAGGCCGTTGGCGATGGCATGGGCGACTCCGTCAGGTAGCGGCGACTTGCCGAAGGGGCTATCGTTGACCAGGTAGGCGAACTTCGGCGGCTCGCTGTGGCCCTGGGCGGCCCAGTCTTCGAGCGCCCACATCTGGGCGACGATCAACTGGTCGCTGTAGGTCGGTGCAACCAGGAAGTTGTAGGGCGTCTCGTCGGGGTTGGCCAGGTTCACCGAATAGGAAGCCGAGATGAACGGGATCTTGTCTTCCGAGATGCGCGTCTTGAGCGCCTCGGTATCGCCGGTACCCCAACCCGAGAAAGCGACAACCTGGTTCTGGGTGACGTACTGGGTGTAGAGTTCTTCAGCACGGGGAACCTGATAGCTATAGTCCGAGTGAACGAAATCGATCTGGCGGCCATTGATGCCGCCATTGGCATTGAGCCAGTCGATGTAGGCAATCTGACCCTGCGAATAGGGTTTGCCGACGTCGGCGGTAGCGCCGGTGAGATCGAAGATGGCGCCGATCTTGATGGGGCCATCGCCATTGCTGTCGGCCTCGGGCGTTGCGCCGCCACAGGCTGCCAGCAGCATCGCCAGCAACAACAGCAGGCTGAACAGGACACTACTCCGTGCGTTCCTTCGCATCATTGCTTCCTCCTTGTTAACGGCTTCCGTTACCTTACAGGACTTACGCAGTCGGCATGGTTGCTCAAGCTGCAAGGGCTTTTTTCGCCTGCGGCAGCAAGGAAGTACCTATCTTTTTCGTTTGCTTTTGCGGCGAAGCCGCAAAAGCAAACGAATTGAAACGGTTTTTCCGCTCTGCCGCAGGCGATGCCGACCCATTTGCGGTGTGACCGCGTAAGTCGTGTCACCTTGTATACGACCTGGGCAGCGGCGAAGCCGCAAATGGGCCGGCATCGAAGTTCTGCCGTCCGGCGGCAGGCACCGGCGCTTCAGCGGCGTCAATAGCTGAAGGGCCAGAGGCGAAAATAGTCTTTGATATTGCGCCAGATTTTGACGATACCTTCGGGCTCGAAGATCAGGAACAGGATGATGGCCAGGCCGAAGGCGCCTTGCTGGATGAAGGGAATATAGTTGTTGATGGCCGGCAGTACATCGCCGGCGTAGCGCCCAAAATTGGTGAGCAGTGCCGGCAGCAGCACATAGAACGCCGCGCCATAGATCGAACCGCTGACGCTGCCCAATCCGCCGATGATGATCATCGCCAGGTACGGGATCGAGCTGTCGAGCAGGGTAAAACGTTCCCAGGAGATCACGCCGCTGTAGTGGGCGGTGAGCGCCCCGGCGACCCCGGCAAAAAACGACGACGTCGCGAAGGCCAGCAGTTTATAGCGAAACAGGTCGACACCGATCACCTGGGCGGCGATGTCCTGGTCGCGGATGGCGACGAAGGCGCGCCCGGTGCGGCTGCGGAACAGATTGCTGGCAAAGAACACGGTACCGATCAGCAACAACAGCAACACCCAGTAATAGGCAAAATAATCGCGTCCAGCCAGTTCAATGAACAAGATCGAGGTGTTCGATGGCAGCACCAGCGACTCTTCGAGGCCAAGGAAGGTACCGTGGGTGATGAACCAGAGAATGACTTCCTGGGCGGCCAGCGTAGCAATTGCCAGGTAGAGCCCCTTGAGGCGTACCGAGGGCAGGCCGAAGATCAACCCGATCAACGCAGCGGCAAAACCGCCCAGCGGCACCGTCAGCCAGATGGGCAGGCCAAGATTGGCGGCGAGTATACCGGCACTATAGGCACCGACCGCCACGAAGGCGCCGTGGCCGATGCTGATCTGGCCGGTGAAGCCGACCAGGATATTCAAGCCGATGGCGCCGATGGCAAAAATCGCAATCGTATTGATCAGGTTCAGCCAGTAGAGATCGGCAAAGAAGGGAAAGATCACGGCCACAGCCAGCACCAGTGCGACGCGAATCCGCATCGGCCAGGTTGGCCGCAGCGCCATATCGCCGACGTAGGTTGTATGGAAAATGCCGCTTTGCATAGACTCCTCGGTTGTCAGGAACCAATGAACTAAGAAACCAGGGCGTTCGGGAACTAAGGAACCAATGAACTAAGGAACCAGGGCGTTCGGGAACTAAGGAACCAGGGCGTTCGGGAACTAAGGAACCAATGAACTAAGGAACCAGGGCGTCCGGGAATATAAGCGCGATTGCATCGTTTCCGGATCTCCCATCCACTGGCGCCCTGGCTTATTGGTTCATCCCATCCACTGAAGACCTGGTTCCCTGGTTCATTGGTTTTCCCTCAAACCCGTTCGATGCGGGTCGTCCCAAACAGGCCGTAGGGTCGGAACATCAAGATGAGGAGGAGGACGAGAAAGGGGGCAACTTCGCCCATGCCCAGGGACGGTGGCAAATAGCCGCCGGCATAGGTTTGCAGCAGGCCGATAATGACACCGCCGGCAACCGCGCCCGGGATGCTGTCGAGCCCGCCCAGAATGACCACCGGGAAGACCAGCAGGCCGACCCGCCCGATCGAGGCGCCAACGCCGCCGAAGATGCTGGCCAGCAAGATGCCGCCAATCGCGGCCGTAATCGCGGCAATTGCCCAGGCGACAGCCCAGACCCGCTGCACGCTAATGCCCATCGAGAGCGCGGCCTGCTGGTCGTCGGCGACGGCGCGCATGGCAATGCCTTCTTTGCTGAAGCGGAAAAATGCGATCAGCAGCAGGAAGAGCAGGCCGGCAATGCCGATGGCCCAGAGCTTGTCGCGGCTGATGCTGGCGCCGAGAAACGACACCGGTGCGCCCAGCGCCAGATCCGGCGCCGGCAGCGGCGCGATGCCGTAGATCGCCCCCAGGATGGCCCGCAGCAAAAACGAAAGCCCGATCGTCACCATGATTACCGAGATCACCGGCTCGCCGATCAGCGGGCGCAGCACCAGTTGCTGGATGAGCACGCCGGCCAGCGCCGACAGAATGACCGCCACGACCATGCCGGCCGGCCACCAGATGCCGTAATCGACGATGACCGTGTAGGTCAGGTAGGCGCCGATCATCAGCAATTCGCCCTGAGCAAAGTTGATCACATCGCTGCTCTTGTAGATCAGCACAAAACCAAGGGCTACCAGGGCATAGATGGCGCCGTTGGCGACGCCGGATGACGTGAGCTGGATAAACTTTTCCATCGAATCACCTCAACTGGTCGCGCCGACAGCGCGGGTGTCGGATCGGGTCTCTTCTATGGTTGCGACGCGCAGGCAGGTATTGATCTGCGCGGTGCGCCCGTCCTGGTACGTAATGCTGGTCTTGATGTCGAGCCGGTCGCTTTCGCCGTAGAGTGCGCCGACGATTTCGTGGTAACGTTCGGCGACCAGGCGCCGGCGCACTTTGCGTGTTCGCGTCAGCTCGCCGTCGTCGGCGTCGAGTTCTTTGTGCAGCAGCAGGAAGCGCTTGATGTGCGCGGCGCCGGGCAGGTCGGCATTGGTGCGCTCGACATCGGCGCGAACGAGTTCGTAGACGTCTGCCTTCTGGGCCAGGTCGGTGTAGGTGGTATAGGAAATCTGGCGGGCTTCGGCCCATTTGCCGACGTTCTCGAAATCGATATTGATTATCGACGTGACGAAGGGCCAGTCGCCGCCAAAGACCACCGCCTCACGGATATAGGGGCTGAACTTGAGCTTATTCTCGATAAACTGTGGCGAGAAGCGCGTGCCGTCGGCCAGCGTCATCACATCTTTGGCACGGTCGATCACGATCAAGTGGCCGTCTTCATCGAAGTAGCCGGCGTCGCCGCTGTGCAGCCAGCCGTCGCTCAGGGTTTCGCCGGTCGCTGCCGCGTTCTGGAAATAGCCCTGAAAGACGGCGGGGCTGCGTATCAGGATCTCGCCGGTATCGGCGATGCGGATCTCGGTGCCCGGCAGAGGCAGGCCGACGGTCTGGAACTTGATTTTGTCGTCGTGGTGGATGACACTCAGGCCGGCGCTTTCCGTCTGGCCGTAGACCTGTTTGAGGTTGACGCCGAGGCCGTGGAAAAAGCGGAAGACATCGGGGCCGAGCGCAGCGCCGCCGGTGTAGGCGCGTTTGAGAAAGCGCAGGCCAAGGTGATCCTTCAGCATCTCGAAGACGGTGAGCCGGGCCAGATGGTAACGCAGGCGCAGCAGCGGCGCAATCGGCCGGCCGCTGAAGCGGGCATCGGCATAGGCATAGCCCTGGCGCATTGCCCAGTTGAACATCCAGCGCTTGAAGCGGTCGGTATCCTGGATGCGCACCTGCACATTCGAGAGCATGTTCTCCCAGATGCGTGGTGGTGCGAACATCACGCGCGGGCCAATCTCACGAATATTCTGCTGCACGGTGGCCGCCGACTCGGGAAAATTGATGGTGAAGCCGGCCTGCAAGCCGGCTGCCACCGTAATCATCTGTTCGCCGACCCATGCCAGCGGGAGAAAGGACACGAACTCGTCGCCGGGTTCGAGCGGGTCGACGTCGAGCAGGCCGCGACCCTGGCTGATCATGTTGTCGTGGCTGAGCATCGCCAGCTTGGGAATACCGGTAGTACCGGACGTGGTGCTGAGCATGGCGATGTCTTTGCCGCGCCCGGCGTGCAGTTCCGTCTCGAACAATTGCGGATGTTCGCGGCCATAGTCGCGCCCAAGGGCTTCGATGCTCGGAAAATCGGCCAGGAAGGGCTCCTCGTAGCCGCGCATGCCCTTGGAGTAGTAAAAAATCACTTTGCGCACATCGCTCAGATCCGGCCAGATCTCGAGGATCTTGTCGACCTGCTCCTGGTCTTCGACGATGATGACCCGGCTCTGGCTGGTCTGGAGCACGTGGCGCACCTCATCGGCGGCCGAGTCCTGGTATATGCCGACCGACATAGCACCGAGGGACTGGGCCGCCAGTTCGGCATAGAGCCATTCGGGGCGATTGTCGCCGATGATGGCGAGGGTATCGCTGCGGCGCAGGCCGAGCGCGTGCAGGCCGAGCGCAAAATCGCGCACATGCTCGGCAAACTGACGCCAGTTCACCGACTGCCAGATGCCGAATTCCTTTTCGCGCAACGCGACCTGCTCGCCAAAGCGATCCGCATTGGAAAACAGCAGTTTCGGCAAAGTATCGTTGCCGCCGGCCCCAACATCGGGGTGAAGTATCTCCGCCATTGCTTGTTCCATCAGGCGACTACGCAGACAGCCCCGGCACGAGACGCCAACTCGTGCTATGGCTGTCCGCCCGGCCGCCGTTGTTGGTGTTGCGACCCGTCGCGGTCGCATTCCGTCAGGATTCTTTTCGCCACCGGCAGGGCAGTCGGCACTCGTGCCGGCTGCGCAAGCCGGGCTTACAGCCGGCTGCCGACTTCGTGTTCGCGGCCCAGGTAGGCTTCGAGCACCCGCGGGTCAGCCTGAACTTCGGCAGGTGTCCCGTCGGCAATCAGCCGGCCAAATTCCAGCACGGCAACCCGGTCACTGATGTCCATCACGACACCCATGTCGTGTTCGATCAGCACAATCGTCGTTTTGCGTTCTTCGCTGATGTCGAGGACGAAGCGAGCCATATCTTCTTTTTCTTCGCTGTTCATCCCGGCCATGGGCTCATCCAGGAGCAGCAGTCGCGGATCCATCGCCAGGGCACGCCCCAGTTCGACCCGTTTTTGCAGGCCGTAAGAAAGCGAGCCGACCGTCTGTTTGCGGATGCTCTGGATTTCAAGCAGATCGATCACGTATTCGACAAACTCGCGATGGCGCACTTCTTCCTGCTGCGCCAACCCCCAGTAGAACCCGCTCCGGAATACGCCGCTTTTCATATGAATATGGCGGCCCAGCATCAGGTTGTCGAGCACGGTCATGTGGCGGAAGAGCTCAATGTTCTGGAAGGAGCGGGCAATGCCGAGGCGCGCAATCTGGTGCGGCGCCAGCCGGACGAGGTCACGTTCGGCAAACCGAATGCGCCCGGCTTGAGGTTTGTAGAGGCCACTGATGCAGTTCAGCAAGCTGGTTTTGCCGGCACCGTTTGGCCCGATGATCGCCTGGATAGTGCCGTCATAGATCTGAAGATCGATCTCCGTCAGCGCCTGAACCCCACCAAAGCGTAAGGTGACGCGCTCGATCTGCATCTGGGGAGTGCCCAGAACCTTGCCGTTGGTCTTCGACATCAGGTTCTCCCGCAATAGAGCTTCGCAGTGTACTGTAGCGAACCTGGTCACCGTGAGCAACTGCGCTCCATCTATGCAACTTTGTCTGTCTCCGAATGTCGATATATTAACTTATACCTGAGCATTTGTAAAGTCATTCGTAGAAGATCTGAAGTGGCGCGTCGAAAAACGCGCCGCTTCAGCATGGGCCTTACGCAGTGGCGTGGATGCCTGTGCTGCAACGGGCGTGTTTCGCCGCCAGCAGGGCGGAAACCGGTGAATTGCTTTGGTTTTGGCAGCGAAGCTGCCAAAACCAAAGCAAAAGTAGGGGGGCTTCCTTGCTGCCGGCGCTGCGCCCGGATATGCTTTCGTTTCGGGTATAATGCCAGCATAGAGGCAAAGGAAAACGGCGCCCGGCGCCGGATCAGCTATGAACGAATATGAACGAACGGATCTACGTTGCCATCGATGTTGAGATGACCGGGACGCAACCCGGTTCTGATGAAATTATTGAAGTCGCGGCCGTCAAGTTTCGCGCCGACGAGGTGCTGGAGACTTTTAGTAGCCTGGTGCGCCCGCGGCATAGCCTGCCGCTTAAAATCAGCCGCCTGACCGGGATCAGCGCCGCTGAATTGGAGTCCGCGCCGCGTTTTGCCAATATCGGCGCTGCGTTTGCCCGCTTCATCGGCAGCCATGCCCTGGTCGGCCATTCCATCGGCCAGGATCTGGCGATGCTGCGCGCTCAGGGTATGAATTTCGCCCAGACGGTCTTCGATACCTTTGAATTGGCAACGATGCTGCTGCCGCGAGCACCGGCCTATCGGCTCAGTAGCCTGGCCGAACACCTGGGGCTCAGCCATCCTGCCGATCACCGGGCGCTCAACGATGCCGAGGTGTGCCGGCAGGTCTTTTTGCAATTGCTCGAACGCATGGCAACGCTGGATCTCCAGGTGCTTGGCGAAGTCAAACGGCTGACGGCGCGGCTGGCCTGGCCGCCCGGCGAACTCTTCGATGACGCGCTGCGCTCCAGGGCGCGGCGCGTGTTTGTTGATGAAGGCAACCGGGTCGAGCCGGCGGATGTCTGGGCGCAGCGGCCCGAGACGGCGCAGGATCCGGTGCCGCTCAAGCCGACCGGCGATAATCGCCCGCTCGATTCGGCGGCAATCAAGCTGTTTTTCGCGCCGGATGGGCCGATGGGCCGGGCTTTCCCCGGCTACGAGCAGCGCCCGGCTCAACTGGATATGGCGCTGGCCGTCGCTGCTACCTTCAATCGCGGCGAGAATAGCATGATCGAAGCCGGCACCGGCACCGGCAAGTCGATGGCCTACCTGGTGCCGGCGGCATTCTTCGCCCGCCAGCGCGGTGAACGAGTCGTCGTCTCCACCAATACCATCAATTTGCAGGATCAGCTCTTTTTCAAGGATATTCCCGACCTGCAAAAGATTATGGCCCTCGATAGCGACGCCGGCGATGCATTGCCTTTCAAAGCCGCTTTGCTCAAAGGGCGCTCGAATTATCTGTGCCTCAAGCGCTACCACGAATTGCGTCGCCAGGAAAATCCGGCTCCTGAAGAAGTCAATACCCTGCTGAAGGTGCAATTCTGGCTGCCGGAAACCCGCAGCGGCGATCGGGCCGAACTGCCGCTGATCGAGCGCGAGCAGGCGGTCTGGGGCCGGATCAATGTCACGGCGGAAACGTGCATCGGCCCGCGCTGTAGTTTTTTTCGCGAATGCTATTTCTTTCGCGCCCGCCGCCAGGCTGAGTCCGCGCATTTGCTGGTGGTCAATCACGCCCTGTTGCTCTCGGATCTGGCGGCCCAGGCGCAGGTGCTGCCGCCCTACGATCACCTGATTATCGACGAGGCGCATAACCTGGAAGAAGTCGCCACCGATCAATTGAGCTTCAAGGTCGACCAGGCGCGCATGATCCAGTTTTTCGATGATCTGCACCTGGAAGGCGGTGCGCGCCTGGTCAGCGGGCTGCTCGCCGAGTTGCCGGCGCGCCTGCAGGGCAGCAGCGCCGAAGAAGCTCAGCGCGAGCGTGCCGAGCAAATGAGTGCCGAACTGCGCCCGACCATCGATCATGCCCGCAGCCTGACCTATGAGGCCTTCAATGTGCTGGGCGTTTTTGTTGGGCGCAGCGTCAAGCCGGGGCAGTACGATACCCGGCTGCGGCTGACGCCCTCGGTGCGCCGTCAGCCGGAGTGGCAGGAGGTAACGCAGGCCTGGGAGAATCTGACGCTGGTGTTGACGGCAATCGGTGAGCAACTGGGCCGGCTGGAGACCTTGCTGCGCGAGTTGGAACATGCCGAGTTGCAGAACTATGACGAGTTGATGCTGCGGGTGGAATGGCTGCGCCGCTTTGCCACCGATGTGCGCGTGCAGACCGGGCATATTATCTTCGGCAGCGAGGCTGAGGCCCATATCACCTGGCTGTCTCAGGATCGCCAGCGCGATACGCTGACCCTGAATGTGGCGCCGCTGAATGTGGCCGAAATCCTGGAGGCCCGGCTTTTCGCGCAGCGCCAGACGAGTGTGCTGGCCTCGGCAACCCTGAATATCAACGGCAGCTTTACCTTTATGAAAGAACGACTGGGCCTGCCCGAGCCGGAAGAACTGCAACTGGACTCGCCCTTCGACTATCAGCAGCAGGCGTTGCTGTTCATTCCGAACGATATTCCCGAACCCAGCCACCGCGATTACCAGGCCATGGTCGAGGATACCCTGATTGCGCTGTGTACCGCGACCGGCGGGCGCACGCTGGCCCTGTTCACCGCGACCAGCGCACTTCGCCAGACCTATGCGGCCATCCAGGAGCCGCTGGAAGACGAAGAAATTGCCGTGCTGGCTCAGGGTATCGACGGCTCACGACGGGCGTTGCTGGATCGCTTCAAGGAGGCGCCGCGCACAGTGTTGCTGGGAACGAGCAGCTTCTGGGAGGGCGTCGACGTGGTGGGTGATGCGCTCTCGGTGCTGGTGATTGCCAAATTGCCCTTCAGCGTGCCGAGCGACCCGGTGTTTGCCGCACGCAGCGAGTTGTTCAGCGACCCTTTCGCCGGCTATGCCGTACCGCAGAGCATTTTGCGTTTCAAACAGGGCTTTGGGCGGCTGATTCGCAGCCGCGAAGACCGCGGGATCGTGGTGGTGCTCGATCACCGCTTGCTGAGCAAAAAGTATGGGCAACAGTTTCTCGACTCATTGCCCAACACGCGGGTATTGACCGGCTCAGTCAAAAAGTTACCGCTGATCGCCGCACGGTTTCTGGTATAACAGGCTATGCAAAAAAGCGGGCGCGCCGCATTGCAGCGCGCCCGCTTTTTTGCATAGCCCGACTCTGGTCAGGGGAGGCGCTTTGGCCCTGAGCGCATGCGAGCGACAATATCTTCGACGTCCAGGCCGGCCTCTTTCGCGAGGCGAGCCTGTTCGAGGAAGCGAGCTTCGGCTTCGAGGCGCCGGCGCTCATCGTCACGCTCGTCGGCGGCGCGGTCTTCGGCGGCACGTTGCTCGGCCCACTGCCATGTCTGTTCCCAGAACAGGCCGGCCTCGCGGAAGAACAAACCGAATATACCCGTCAACCCTTTATCTCCTACCGGATTCTGGCTCATCAAAGGCTCCTTCGTCGCAAATAGCAAGCATGGGGCTGTTTCAATATATCATTATACAGGCAAAACGCAGTGCGCGAAAAAGCCTGTGCTATCAAGAAAACAGCTTCTTACGCATTTTATTACGTGCTACGAAAAAAGTCAACGAATTTATTGCATTATTAAACACAGTCTGCTATAATCGATGCATTAAACTTGCATATGTGCAAAATCCTCTACTTGCAGGCACCAGGAAGGAGCGTCGTATGACCGCCCCGCAACCGCTTCGTTCATCCGCCCCCGCATCCCGCATCGGCCATGAGCGAGTGATCGATCTGGGTGGCCAGGCTGTTCACGTATTCCAGTTTGACCAGCCGGTACCAGTGGCCTATGAATATTTTCTCGATGTGCCGGCGGTTTTCCGCTTGCTGCCGGATGTGCTGGATGTGAAACCCTATGCCGATGGCCGCCACCGGCTGGTGGTTGGTGCCTCGGATGGTTATGGTCATACGATGGCGGCGATCTTTGACGTGCAGGTAGTTTGTGAAGACGGGCGGTTGATCCAGGTGGCGCCGGCAAGCGGTGGACCGCCGGTGAACCTGGGCGGACTGGTATTCCGGGGCGATCTGTGGGCGGATGCCGAATTCGAGCCGTGCAGCCGGGGCAGCAAGGTGCAGTACGCGGTCGAGATTGCCTTGAGCATCCCGCTTCCACCAATGCTGCGCATGATGCCGCTGAACGTACTCCAGGGCATCGGCGAAAAAGGCATGGCGCTGAAAATGTCGCAAATGATCAACGGCTTTACCCGCCGCATCAAACAGGACTTCGCCAGCTGGTCGCACAGCACGCATTGACAGAACGTACACGGTGGTTGACCGCGTACGCCCTGCCGCAGGCGGAAACGTCCTGATACGGCCAGCATCAACATCAACCGCGTACGTCGTGTTGAGCAACCACAAAAAGGCCGCCCGCGTCCAGCGGGCGGCCTTTTTGTGGTTGCTCAATCGCGGAATTGTTCGTAGTAATCGCCACGTTGATCCTGCAGGGCAAGTTCGAGCTGCGCCCGGCTGACGGCACCCATCGTATGCAATATATCGCCGAGCTGGACACGGCGACCCTTGCGACGCAGATCATTCTGGCTTTGCACCGCTGCATCGATCTGTGCTCTGGTGACAAAGCCTTTGCGCAGCAAATACTCACCAATGCGCGGAACAATGCCCTCGCTTTGCGCAGGGTTGCTGTTCTCGCCGACTGCTTGTACATTGGTAAAAGAAGCTCGAAAAGTCGAGTTGCCGAAGCTGACCAGATCACCTTCTTTGATCAGCGCCTGGCTGGTCACTCTGGTACCATTAATGTAGACCTGGGCATCGGGCACCTGCGGCACAACAAACCATCGCTCCAGGATCTGGCGTAATTCCGCATAGTTGGCAATGCTGTTGATTGCGCGCAGTGAAAGCCCTGCATTGCTGCCCTGGCCGACAATATTGATCCGGGCTGAAAACGTCGTGCTTAAACCAATCCGTTCGCCAGTAATACCGGTAAGAATAAGTGCTTTGCCCATAATGGAACTCTTTCCGATTGTGTTGCCACGATGTATTCGTGTTGCCGACCCGGCTTGCCGAGTGTAACTATACTATTTACCATCCGTGACAATCATTGTCAATAGTAGAAATATGGAAATCCAGTTAAAACCACGGGAGCATAGCCATGATTGCGGAACATACAGGCAACCTGCCTATTCCGACTGAACTGGACATTCTGGCGCTATCGGGCGTAGTAGTATATCCGCAGACAGTCGTACCGATGGCCGTAGCCCGGCCGCAGGCGCTGCGCCTGCTGGGCGGCGTCGATGCTGCCCCACGGCTACTAGGCGTACTGGCGCTTCGTCCGGCTTCCGGCGACTCGCCGACGATCCGTGCCACCGCTTGTTTTCCAGTGGGAACCGTGGCGCTGGTACATCGACTGCTGCGCCTGCCGGACGGCATATTGCGGGTAGCGGTAGAAGGCCTGGAACGCTTTATCGTCGAGGAATTCTTCGAGAGCGAGCATGGTCTGCGGGCGCGTATCCGCGTGCTCGACGACCTGGACAGCGAGATTGCGGCGGATGAGTTGGCCGCACTACAGCATCTCGCCAGGCGGGCGAGCGGCTTGATTGCAGGCTTCGACCAGGAATTGCTCCAGGCGCTGGCCGAGGAGCAGCGACCGGCGCGGGTTCTGAGCATGGTTGCACGTGTGGCACTGGTGCAGCGCCCACTGGCCGAGCGGCAACAGTTGCTGGAACTGGCCAATGAGCGCCGCGGCCTGCGCATATTGCTTGATCAACTGGCACAGGATGTTGCCCGCATGCAGTAGGGGCGCAGCAGCGTCACATGGAAGCCGACAGGATTGATGGGCTGCGCCCGTATGGATGGCAGGCGGGATGCCGCCGGTTCAATCGAGTAGTTCCAGTTGTTCGATTTTGTTGATGGCAAATGAACGGATATCATTGCGCAGGAAGCAGTAGGCGCGCAGGAAGAGCCCGCTGTGTTCGCTGGTCAGTTCGAGGGGCCGGATGGTGCGTTCGGTGGGCTGGGGGCTGCTGCGTGAACGGTAGGCGATGCGCAGGCAACGCCCTTCGCTAAGCGCCTGCCCGATTATCGGCGGTGCCACTGGTTCGGGCTGGCCGGGCAATACGCCACGCTGAAAGCGCAGCAGATCGTTCAAGGTAATGATGTGATGGGCGCCCATAAGTTCGCGCAGGTAACGGTAGACCCCTTGTAGCGCAAAAACATCGCTGAGCGCCCGGTGAGTCGGTGGCGCCAGGTTGAGTTCGCCGGCCAGCGCATACAGGCTGTAGGACGGGCGACTGAGCAGGCGGCGGGCGAGAGTCAGGGTGTCGATGACCGAGTTGGTGGGTAGGGGGCGCCCGGCCAGTGCCAGTTCGGTTTCGAGAAAGGCCACATCGAAGGGAGCGTTGTGGGCCACCAGAACCGTGCCGGCCAGCATAGCCAGTACCGTGTCGGCGAGATCGGCGAAGTGGGGGGCATCGGCCAGCAAGTTCGCCGGGATGCCATGGATGGCCTGGGCCTGTGGGCTGGATGCGCGCTCGGGGTTGACCAGTGAGCTGAAACTGGCTTCGAGCGTGGCATAGCGCATGCGCAGCATGGCAATTTCGACAATGCGGTCGCCATTGGCGGGCCGCAAGCCGGTCGTTTCGACATCGAAGAGGAGCAGTGGTACTGCATCAAGCGGCCAGTCGCTCATGGCGACCGGCCGCGGTGCTGGTGGGAAGGCCTGGTCGTTCATCGGTGCCTTATTCGACGGGCAGGCGTTCGATAACTGCCGGGTCGAGCTGGATCAGGGCAATATTGACCCAGCCTTCGATATCGCGTTCATTGCGGATGCGAAACCACTGGCGGTCACTGCTCCGGGCCAGCAGGGCCACATTTTCACCCGAATTGACGGTATCGAGCACATTATTGGGATCGAGTTCGGGCCGGCTACGGACACTGCCGCTGTTGACGACCGGGGCGGTTGGTTCGTCACCGGGCGGCAGTTCGACCGGCGTGGCCGTCGGGGTGGGCGCGCTGGCAGCCGGCGGCTCACTGGTGGGCCGGCTACCGCCGGTACCTTGAACGGGCACCTGTTCGGCGACGGCTGGCTCTATCGTGAGCAGCGTGGCACTGGCCCAGCCTTCCTCGCCGCGAATGGTGCGCAGGCGATACCAATTGCCATCGGCGGTTTTTTCCAGCAAAACGACAGTTTCGCCGGCATTGATGCCGCCGACCACATTATCGGCGATTTCGGGCTCACGGCGTACATTGCCGCCGTTGAACACCGTGGCAATCGGGGTAACCGGTACTTGTTGTGCCACTTCCGGTTCGACAGCAAGCAACGAAACACTGACCCAGCCTTCCTCGTCGCGGACAGTGCGCAGGCGATACCAATTGCCATCGGGCGTTCGCTCGAAAATAATTACCTCTTCACCGGCATTGATCCCACCGACGATATTGTCGGCGATTTCGGGTTCACGGCGCACATTGCCGCCGTTGGCAACCGTTGCGGCAAAACCGGCGGGTGCGGGTTCGGGCGTTGGCGACGGTGCGGGCGTTGGCTCAGCCGGTTCGGGCGTTGGCGAAGGCGTCGGTGTCGGCGAAGGCGTCGGGCTGGGCGCTTCGGCCATGGTTTCGTTGTAGAATTCAGTGGCAAAGATATTCGGAACATCGACCGGTGCCTGATCAACGGCGTCTTCGCCGGACGGGCTGCCGCTACCTTGCACCTGCACCGTCAATTCGGCATCACGGTTTGGAACAGGGGCATTGGCGGATCGCCGCAGGCTCAACTCGACCTGACCGGCGCGCACCTGCGCGGTGGTACTCTCTGCGACAGCCCAGTTGAACGGTTCACCGTTGCTGAACAACTGTGCTTGAACCTGGCTATCGCGTGGCAAATTCGTCCGCACAACCACCCGAATTGTCTCAGGATTGGCGACGGTTGCCGTTTCGATAGCAAATTCAAGCGGTTCAGGTGTGGGCGGAGGCGGCACAGAGACTGCTTGCTGCGAATTGAGCAACAGGGTGACAAGCAGAGCGCCACCAATCAGGACGAGCAAGGGCACTACAATCAGCAGAATGCGACCCGGCAGCGAGAGTTGGGCAAAACGTTCCCGCCAGTTCTGCGGTTCTTCTTCGATGGGCAATGATGTATAGTCGATGGGGCCACTTACCGAGGGTGGAGCACCTTCGTCCACTGACGGGGGCTGCCGCAGGCGGCGAGCGAAAAAAATGACCCCTATCAGGATGATGATCCCGAATACCACCAGGCCGATAGCCAGGGGCGTAGAAAGCTGATTGAGCAGGGCATCCATATGCAGGCCGACGTCCTTTCGAACTTTTCACAGATGCGCAATCAATATCGCTCATCATATTACAACGCAGCGCGATTTGCAAGCTGATCAGCAAGGAAAACCCCTGCCGAAGTGTAACCTTTTTTTGCAAACAAAAGGCAAGCAGGTAGCGCCATGGTATAATAAACGTATGATACTGGTGCAAAACACACAATCTCAAATGGTGCTCTTCCAGGCCGGTTGGCATTGGGCCGGTCACTGGCTGGGCGCACGCGGTCTGATGGCGGCTCGGCCGCTGCATTCCCTTTGATCCCCACAATCTCCGTATGTTTCCTATTGACGTTTGTGGAGCGAAGCCACACAAACAATAAGAAAAAACACCACTTGCGCGGTCGTTCTGTGGAATGCATGTTCCGCTTCTGGCGGGAGTCCTTACCATTAACAGGAGGTACGCGGTGGCGACCGTCGATGCCGCTTTTCGCCCCTTCGACAGGCTCCGGCAGGGCGAAAGAAACCGTTTATTTCGGTTGCTCTGGCGGCGACGTCACCAGAGCAACCGAAAAAGAATCGTCATTTCCTTGCTCCCGCAGGCGAAAAAGCCTTTGCGGCTTGCGCAAAATGCCGATTGCGGAAGTTTTTACCATAAGCAGGAGCTTTGTATGCCCGAGCATATTCTTGTTGCGGTGGCCTGGCCCTATGCCAACGGCCCGCGCCATATCGGTCACGTTGCCGGCTTTGGCGTGCCCTCGGACATTTTCGCACGCTACCAGCGGTTGCGCGGCAATCAGGTATTGATGGTCAGCGGTACCGATGAGCATGGCACGCCGATTACGCTGGCAGCCGACAAAGAAGGCATTTCGCCCCGGCAAATCGCCGATCGCTACAATCGCATTATCGGTGATGACCTGTTCAACCTGGGTTTGAGCTACGATACCTTCACCCGCACCACGACGCTTAATCATTACCGGGTGACCCAGGATCTGTTCAAAACCCTCTACGACAAGGGCTATATTATCAGCCAGACGACCCTGGGCGCTTTTTCGGCCAGTACCGGGCGTACCCTGCCCGACCGCTACGTCGAGGGAACCTGTCCGATTTGCGGCTACCACGATGCTCGCGGTGACCAGTGCGACCATTGCGGCAACCAGCTCGACCCGGTCGACCTGATCGAGCCACGTTCCAAGATTGACGGCCAGCCGCCGGTATTCAAGGAAACCGAACATTTCTTCCTCGATCTGCCGGCTTTTGCCGAGCAGTTGCGTAGCTGGATCGACGCCCAGGAGCACTGGCGGCCGAATGTGCGCAATTTCTCGCTGAATTTCCTGAAGGAACTGAAATCGCGCGCCATCACCCGCGACCTGGACTGGGGGGTGCCGATTCCGCTGCCGGAATACGAAAACCGGCCCGATAAGAAAATCTATGTCTGGTTCGATGCGGTGATCGGCTATCTCTCGGCAAGCATCGAGTGGGCGCAGAACCGGGGCACGCCGGAGGCCTGGCGCGACTGGTGGCAGAACGATGCAGCGCGGCATTACTATTTTATGGGCAAAGACAATATCGTCTTCCATAGCGTGATCTGGCCGAGCCAGCTCTTCGGCTATGGCAATGGCGGCGCATACGGCGGCAATGCCGGCAACCCGCCGCTGCAAGTGCCGCACAATATCGTCAGCAGCGAGTTCTTGACGATGGAAGGCAAAAAGTTCAGCAGCAGCCGCGGTATCGTGATCTACGTCAATGATTTTCTCAGCCGCTACGATCCCGATCCGCTGCGCTATTTCCTGACGATTGCCGGCCCGGAGAACCAGGACACTGATTTCACCTGGGCCGAGTTCGTGCGGCGCAACAATGATGAACTGGTGGCCAACTGGGGCAACCTGGTCAACCGCACGCTGAGCAATGTCTACCGTAACTTCGGCAGTGTGCCGCAGCCCGGCGAACTGAGCGCCGAAGACCGGGCACTGATCGCGACGGTCGAAGCCGGCTTTCATACGGTCGGCGAGGCCATCGGCCAGGTGCGCTTCAAGTATGCGCTGACTGAGGTGATGCGACTGGCGGCGCAGGTCAACGGTTATTTGAGCGACCAGGAACCCTGGAAGGCGATCAAGCAGGATCGTGAGCGGGCGGCGACGATCTGGTATACGGCGCTGCGCTGCGTGAACAACCTCAAAACGCTGATGGCGCCGTTTTTGCCTTTTACCAGCCAGCAGTTGCATGCATACCTGGGCTTCGACGGCGACCTGAGTGGGCGGCTGACCTTTCGTGAGTACCAGGAAGACGATGGGTACAGCCACCGGGTGCTGACCGGCGACTATGAGGAGCGGGTCGGGCGCTGGCAAGCCGGCGAAATTCCGGTGGGCCAGGCGCTGCGTGAGCCAAAGCCGCTGTTCAAGAAACTGGATGCGAGCGTGGTGGAAGAAGAACTGGCGCGAATGGAGAATCGCTAACATGGCATTGCGCTACCAGTTGCTGGCGGTTGATTATGACGGCACGATCGCGATGGATGGAGCGATTACGGCGGCAGGTACGCAAGCCCTGGCGCTGGCCCGCTCGGCAGGCATGCGGCTGGCCCTGGTGACCGGGCGCTTCTTCGACGAGCTGGCGCAACTCTGCCCTGACCTGAACCAGTTCGACCTGGTGATCGCCGAGAATGGTGCAGTCATTCATGTGCCGGCCGCCGACGTGACTGTGGAACTGGGTGAGCCGCCGGCGAATGATCTGCGAGAAGCCCTGCAGTCAGAGGGTGTGCCGCACAGCGTCGGGCGGGTCATGCTTGCCTCGAAGCGAGTGTACGCCGAAGGAGTACAGGCGGCCCTGGCAGCATGCCGGGCGCCGCAACGCATGATTCTGAATAAAAACGACCTGATGCTGCTGCCGCCGGGGATCGACAAGGGCAGCGGCATGCGGGCCGGCCTGGAACAACTCTGGCTGGCGCCGGCGGATGCCATCGGCGTGGGTGACGGCGAGAACGATCTGGAACTCTTTGCCGGCGTCGGACTGCGGGTGGCGGTGGCGAATGCGGCCGAGCCGCTGAAACAGGCCGCCGACATGGTTACTGCGGCGTCGAATGGAGCGGGCGTGCTGGAGGCGTTGCAAGCGTTGGAGCGTTGAAGCGTTGGAGCGGGGGAGGGTTTGATGGAGACGCCATTTTTGGGGATGGATCCCTATCTGGAAGAGTCGGCGATGTGGCCGGATGTGCATCACCAGTTAATTTCAAGTATTCGGAGCCAGATCCAATCGAACCTGTCGTCGGGCTACCGCGCGGTGATCACACCCTACACCTCGCTGGAGAGCATCGAGATCGCGCCGGTGCGGCACCTGGTACCGGATGTCGCCGTGCTGGAGCACGAAGCCACTCAGTCCGCACCTGGTGGTGCGTCTGCCGTCGAGGCGGCGCCGCTGACGCTGCCGGCGCTAATGGAAGTACCGGTGGAATATGCGCGCATCGAGATCCGCACGGTGCGCGATCAGGTGCTGGTGACGGCGATTGAGCTGTTGTCGCCTTCCAACAAACGCTCCGGTGCCGATGGCGCCGATGCCTACGAGAAAAAGCGCCAGCAGATCTTTGCCAGCACGGCGCATCTGATGGAAATCGATCTGCTGCGGGCCGGACAACGCCCACAACTGGCACGTCCGCTGCCTCCCGCGTCCTACTTCATCTTTCTGAGCCGGGTGGAACGCCGGCCCCAGATCGAGATCTGGCCGCTGTCGCTGCGCGAGTCGATCAAGCTAGTGCCGGTGCCCCTGCTTCGTCCAGACCCACCGGTCGCCCTCGATCTCGGTGCGGCGATCCACGAAGCCTACCGGCGCGGGCGCTACGACCTGGACATCGACTACAACGCGCCGCCGCCGCCCCCCGAGCTTTCGCCCGAAGACGCCGCCTGGCTGGATGGCCATTTGCGTGAGCGAGGGCTGCGGTGAGGCGTTTGATCGCTTGAGCGATTAGTCCTCGTCGAGGTGCCAGATGTCGCCGCTGCGGCGGAGCACTGCCGGGCGCAAGCCAAATGGTTCGGGTGTGATGTTGCTGGTAAAGCTCATCACCTCGATGCGCCAGGGGCGGCAGGCGATCAGCACATAATCGTTGCCGGCGGATCCATCGGGGAAGAAGGCATGCCATTCCGGGCGCCAGTAGCGCTGGCACAGAGCCAGGCAAGTGCGGGAGTTTTGCCCCCCAAGGACGGGGGGTTTCTCAAATTCTCAAAGAGGAAAGTGGAGCGGGCGACGCGATTCGAACGCGCGACCATTTGCTTGGAAGGCCCGCTGTGGGCTTGTTTTGGGGTGCCTTCTGTAATGACTAATGCGGTCCTATTGCTCGTCTTGATACTGTTATCTGACAGAAAAGTCAGACACCAATGGACACGGGTTGACACCACTGGACTACCCCATTGTACGCAGTCTTGTACGCAGCACGAAGGGAACCAATGACAATCTGCCTCAAACCCCGGAAGTCGAAATTGCTGATTGAATTGCCGCAACCCCGTGCATTCACGGCAATTCCACATTCGCCAGTGTAAAGCATTTCTACTGTAAATAGTTTTTATTAAGGTGAGTTGCAACCTTTGCACTGCCCAGCAGCAGAGCCTCAACGCCGTGCATTGCAGGCACTTCTCGCCAGGGCAACGGCCTGCCGTCGCGGAAGAAGCCGCCAATCGAGCCATCGTTGGGCAGCAGTGCCGCCCAGACCACGCTTGCTGCGCCTTCGGTCACCGGTTGACCACCCGCCCCGCCCATATCGGTAGCCACCCAACCGGGGCAGACGCTGTTGACCACACGGTCGTACCGCAGCTCGTCGGCGAGCATACGGTTAAGGGCGTTGAATGCCGCCTTCGAGACGCTGTAGGCCGAGATGCCGCCGCTCATCCCGGCAAGCGAGCCGGCCTTGCTCGACACGTTCACGATCCTTCCGTGGATGCTGCGCCGCAGGAGCGGCATGAACGCCGTGGCGACTCTCCAGGCGTCAACCAGATTGCTGTCCAGAGCCTGATGTACCACGGCGAGATCGGCGCTGCGCGCCTGCTGCCAGGTATCGTAGAGAATAACTGCGTCGTTCACCAGCACGTCGAGCGCACCGAAGCGTGTCGCGACGCTGTCGCGCAGTAGCTCGACGCTCTGGAGGTGGGTCACGTCGAACGACACCGCTTCGATCACTTCGGGCGCGGCACCTAAGTTACTTTCCTCGATGGCGAGCAGCGCTGCTGCCCGTCCTTCAACTTCACCACTTATGGTAGGGAACGCTGGCGTCTAGCCATATGCGCGAGGACATCGAGCAGCAAGAACGCACGCAAGCTGTTCTCTTTGCTACCATAATCGGTTTGAATCCCATGCAGAATAGCGTGGCGCTGAAGTACCTGATCACCGGAATGCCCCTGTGCCATCAACCAAGCGTTATAGTGCTGTGGTGTGAAATGAGTTTCTGGAACATTGCCGTAGACAGCTACACCAGTGACATATTCGACAATCACATCCTTGGATGCATCACGCAACACATCGTCGTACATCGTTTCAATGGCAGTCCTTGCCCATCCTGCCAAACCACCATCGCTGCGTCGGACTCGCCGCCCGACAAGATCAGTCAAGACTCCTTCTACCAGGGCTAGATATAATGGACCCAGAAATTTAGACACTGATCTGGCTCACGAAAGGAGTCACCGTGAGCACGAAAAAGACTTACACTGCGACCTTCAAAGCCCAGGTTGTGCTGGAGCTCTTGAAAGAAGATCAAACC
>DAOTUJ010000185.1:0-15444 GCA_034437175.1 Chloroflexaceae bacterium
TAAAACTCCTTCCGGAAAAACCAGAGCCGGGTTTATTGCGCCGACTTCTGGCGCAGGTTACGGGGCTTGGGCGTATCCATCCGCTCCCCGCTGAGATACACACTGAATAATTGGCGAAGGTATTGGTAACCAGAAAGATTACGGTGACAGGAGCTATTGTGAACCAGGCATAGGGATGTGCGGATGGGTGGCACTGGCGTGGCCTGGCGGCGCGCCGGGGCGCAGCAACCGGACGGGCTGGGCCAGTCAGGTGGAGGGGGCGATGGCTGGCGCGCCGGGGCGCAGCAACCGGACGGGCTGGGCCAGTCAGGTGGAGGGGGCGATGGCTGGCGGTTGCTGCGCCCTTACGCCAGTGTAAGCATGGCGGGCATGGCGGCGGTGCGCCGGCCATGACCACGGGCATTGCACGTGCTATCCTTCCGCCAGATTCTTCAGTCCTACCAGATCCAGCAACACGATTTTGCCGCGGCGCAACTCGATCAGACCTTGCTCGCGGAGTTCGCGCAGGGTTTTGGTCATAGTTTCGCGGTAGGTGCCGATGAATTCG
Source organism: Chloroflexaceae bacterium (assembly GCA_034437175.1). Lineage (GTDB taxonomy): Bacteria > Chloroflexota > Chloroflexia > Chloroflexales > Chloroflexaceae > DAOTUJ01. Next base: position 548 of record DAOTUJ010000185.1, read on the forward strand.
GCCAGTTGTTCGTGGGTGATAGCGACTTCGTGGCGCGCCGGGCGGAAGAGGAGCATCGGGCGACGAGTAGCTTGCTCGAATTGTAGCAGGGTTTCGGCGACGCGCTGGGGCAGGCTTTTCAGCGCCAGCCCACTCAATCGCAGTTCCATGTCCAGCAGGCGCTGGCTCAGGATCTCAGCGATGCGGGCGGCGATGCGAGCGTCGGTAAACAGCAAGCTCAGCACGTCTTCTTTGCTCATCAGGCAGATGGTGCAGTCTTCCAGCGCCTCGGCGTACTGGTCTTGCATGTGCTGACCCATGATCGCCATTTCACCGAAAATTGTTCCCGGCACGATGATTGCGGTAGTAAAGGCTTTGCCGTTTGCGGTGAGCCGAAACAGACGTACCCGCCCGCGCTTGAGAATGAACAACACTTCACCCGATTGCTCGGGCGTATAAAAGACCGCGCCCGCATCCACCGTTTGCATCGGCGCACGAGCCGCGATCACTTCCATCTCGTGTGGCGCGAGATCCTGGAAAATATCAACTTCGGCGATACACCAGTGCTGGTTCATAGTTTTAACTTCCGCAGTCGCGGCACCTTGAGGGTTTTTTCGCTTGCAGCAGCATGGAAATTACTTCTTGTTCGGTTGTTTTGGCGGCATAGCCGCCAAAACAACCGAACTGTATCAATAGTTGGCTATCGGCGATTAACTATCCCTTGCGCTGAATATACCAGGCGAAGACCAGGCCCATGACCAGGCCGTAGAACAAGTGACCGAGCAGGCTCATCAGCATAGGGGTGCTGAAGGCGGCACCGAATTGCAAGCCCATACCCATCATCAGCGGCATAATCACCAGCGGGCCCAGCACCCACCAGATCGCACCGTACATCAGCCCCCAGACGGCGCCCATCGCGTAGTTCGTGCTCTGCGCGCCGAATAGCACGCCGAAGCTCACCCCGATCACTGCGCTGATCAGCATATGCACCAGGAAGCCGGCGACTGCCGACTGGCTGCCAATCAGGCCCGCCACCATCGGCAGCATGCCCATCATTCCCATCATCAGGCCGAACACCAACCCACCGGCCAACCCGCCAACTACGCCACCGATTGCTTTCTGGTTCAGACCACTGCCGGTCTGTGTCATAGTTGCCATTGCAGAGTGCTCCTTCTCTTATTTTACCGGTTTGCCGCCCTGTAGCAAGTGTAGTACCGTAACCATACATCTACTGTGAGATCGAACACACAACAAATCGCCATGGCAATAGTATCAAATCGGCCATGAGCCGGCGCATATTTCTGTTGATTATTGGCGGCTACGCTGTATGGCGATAAGGCGTTTTCAAGGCGCCGCTATGCTAGCCTACCCAATGGGGCTGAAGCAGAAAGACGGTGGTTTTATGCAGCTGCTACTCTGGCGTGCAATCCAGATCATGGTTTTTGTAGGCGCTGTGACGGTGTTGACCGTCAGTACGCTGCTGAACCCGGTGCGTTGCGCGCCGGATTGCAAGGGCGCAAACCTGGCCGGTAGTACGCTCAATGGCGCCAATCTGCAAGGGGCAAACCTGCTGGAATCCCGCCTCTCGAATGCTACCCTCGAACAGGCAAACCTGACGGCTGCCGATCTCTCGGGTGCCATTGTCACCAATGCGAATCTGCTGAATGCCGACTTCAGCAACGCCGCCCTGGTTGGCACCGATTTTCGTGGCTCGGATATGCGTGGCGTCAACCTGTTTGATGCCGATTTGCGAGGCACGATCCTCAGCCGAGTGAATCTTACCCGGGTTGACCTGCGAGGTGCAGCCAGCTTGCGTGGTTCTCTCTTCAGCAATGCCAATATGGTTGAAGCTCAACTGGCCGGCACGAATCTAAGTGGAGTTGATTTGAGTGGAGCCGATTTGACCAGTGCAAACCTGGAGCGCGCTGATCTGAGTGGCGCCTACCTGAGTGGTGCCACGCTCGCCGGTGCCAATTTGCGCGGCGCCAACCTGAATGGCGCCTGGCTCAACCTGGTCGATCTGACCGGCGCCGATCTCACCGAGGCCAGTCTGGCCGGGGTTGTGCTTATCGGAAGTTCCCTGGCCTCGGCAGATTTCAGCCAGGCCGACCTGAGTGGGGTAAATGCCATCGGGGCTAATTTCGATGGCGCCGACCTGCGGGGGGCTAATTTCAGTGGAGTGAGCCTGCTTGAAGGTGATCTGCTCGATGTCGATATTTCGATTGACCCGCTGCTGGCCAGCTTGAATGCCCTGCAGATCAGTACGACGATACGCAATGCCCGGCTCCAGGGTATTCGTTTTGACGATACCACCATCTGGTCGGCTGAAAGCGCAGCAACCATCGAGGCGCTGCTGGGGCTGGATTTGCCTGAAGTTGCCCGGCCGGAAGCAGATACCGAGAACAACCAGCTCGGGTTCCCACTGGTCGATCCGGCGGCGCAGCGAGGCAACATCACGATTACCGGGAGCCGAACACTCTACCGGGTCACGCAGGTACTGGCAGATGGGTTTCTCGAAGCCGGTTTTCGTGGCGAGATCATGCTCGAAGAGACCAGTAGCGATGACGGCCTGGCCAGTTTCTGCCAGAGCGATGACATCGATATTGCCATGTCCAGTCGCCTGATGACGGAAGCAGAGCTGGCGGAATGTACCGCAATTGAGCGGGAGCCGCTTGGCTTGCGCATCGGAACGGACGCCGTTGTGGTTGCAGTCAACCCGGCCAATGATTTCATTGCCGATGCAAGCCTTGAAGAACTGCGGCGCATTTTCTCGGCTGATAGCTGGTCGTTTATTAATCCGCGCTGGCCGCGCCGGCCCATTCAGCGCTTTGTGCCGCCCGCCAATACCAGTAGTCGCGATTTTTTTACGACGGTCACCGGCATTCCCGAACAAGCCCTGCGCACCGCCGAAAACACGGTGGCAAGCAATAATCCCGATGAACTGGTCGCTGGGGTCAGCGGTGCCTCGCTCGGGATCGGCATTATGAGCTTTGCCACCTTCCAGGCGAATATCAATGCCGTTCAGTCCTTGCGAGTGGCGGGGGTCGCCGTCAATGATCAGAATGTGGAAGGCCAGCGATACCCTCTGTCCCGTCCGCTGTATCTGTATGCCGATGCCGCAGCCCTGCAACGCGATGACGAGGTACGAACCTTCTTGATCTACTATCTGCAAAATGTCACGCCGGTTATGGACGAACGTGGTTTTTTTCCGGCCAGTACCCCCCTACTCGGCCAGTCTGCCAATACCTTGCGTGCGGCACTTGAGCCCGAAGAGGACGAATGAACCGTATGCGTATCCTTGCTTTGCCTGTGTTGCTCAGCCTGCTGCTCCTGACTGGTTGCCTCAGTCGGATGCAATTGCCGGGCGGTTGCCCACCTGAGTGCGTCAAAGTCAATCTGCGCAATGCCAGCCTGCCGGGCGTCAACTTGCGCCAGGCGCAACTCAGTGGGGTGTCGCTGGTTGAGGTTGATTTGCGCAATGCCAACCTCTCCGGGGCCAACCTGGCCGGAGCCAATCTGGCCGGCTCCTCCCTGATTGCCGCCGATCTGAGTGATGCCAACCTGCGCGGGGCCAACCTGCGCCAGGTGAACCTGATCGGCGCCAATTTGCAGGGAACCGATCTCAGTGGTGCGGATCTGACCGGGGCGAATCTCACCGGGCTGGATTTGCGCGAAACGCTGCTGAACGCGGTGACACTGGCCAATGCCCGCCTGATCAATGTCAATCTGGAAGGCGCAGATTTGAGTGGGGTACGTCTGATTGGCGCCAACCTGCGGGGAGCACGCCTGGCCGACGCCAACCTGGCCGGGAGTATTCTGGGCGACCGTAGTTCGCTGTCGGGTGCTCGCTTCCAGGGCGCTGATCTGCGCAACGTCGATTTCACGGGCGCCAATCTGATCAATGCCAACCTTTCGGGCACCAATATGCGCGGCGCTATTCTCGAGGGGGCTAATTTTGAGCATACCCAGCTTTATGGTACCGACCTGCGCGAGAGCATTTTCGACAAAGCATCGCTGAGTGATACGGATATGGGCGGCGCACGGCTGGAAGGCGCACGCTTTGCGGCAACGCAATTCGGCGAGAATGTCATCTTTGCCGGGGCACGGTTGAACCGGGCCGAACTGGGTGAAGCTGTGATACCGGAAGCCGGTGCCCGCGACAGTGAGGGCAACCCGGTCGTCGGCCTGATCCTCAACGGCGTGCTCTACGATAGCGGAACCATCTGGCCGGAAAATCTGGCCCTGCCGGACGGCGTGATCTTCGAAGAATGATGTCACTTGCAACACCAGTAACCCGGCATCTTTGACGATATAATCGCCCGGTTCTACCTGGATTTCAACGTACGTTATTGGGGATACCCACCCTGTCCATCGGTTTGATATTGCAGGGGATAAAAACCTTCATTTCGCCAACAGTCTCCTTCTGCAACTACAGCGTGGATCTAGAAACCGCTCCAAAGCACCTTCTTTTGCGCTGGTTTTGGCTGCCAGGCAGCCAAAACCAGCGCAAAAGAAGGCTGCAGCCATGCTGCCGCAGCCTGTCCTGAACCTGTCAAAGGGGCGAAAAAACCCGGATACGGCCAGCATCAGCACCAACTGCGTAACATCAGGTCAGGACGCGCTTTCGCTCGGGGTAGCCGACTGTACCGGAATCTCGTCGGACAATTTCTCCTCGGGGGTGGCTCTTCCACGGCGCGGGCGAACCGCCCGGCGGATGCCTTCAGTCCAGGGTTCTTTCTCGGCTTCGGCTCTGGACGCTTCCGGCCCCTGCGTGGCTACGTTGTAGGCTTCCATAAGCACCGACCAGTTCTTACCGGCAATATCTTTCAACGAGCGTGCGATATGCTCCTGGCGCTCCTGTTCAGGGGCCACCGCAAGTTCAGGAGCCATTGTCGGAACCACTTCACGGCGCACCAGCTCGGCATAGAGTTTCAGGGTGATCGCCTTATGCTCGCGGCTGAAGGGCTGCTCGACCAGATCCAGCAGCTTCTTGAACTGCTGCAGGTCGCCCTGTACCACGGTGGCCTGCCAGCAGGCGGCACAGTAGCGTTCGACAATCTCGCGAGCGGAGCGTTCCAGGCCAGGGGTGCCGTTCAGGCGCTGCTCGGTGAGCCAGTTCAATTCAAAACCGAGGCTGCGGCAAAACCCGGCCAGTTGTTCCGTCAATGCCCGCACTTGCTCTTTGGAAAGGCTGTTGACCCAGTTGCGCAGTTCTTCGTCCTGCAAATTGCTGCCGGCCCAGGTCTGGAACTGCTGGGCAAATTCCGCCGAGTTGCCGGACGAAAACCAGAACCGCCGACGTTCCGTCGTACCGGTTTTGGATGCGGCTTCCGCCGCATCCGGCTTCGGGTTCGGTTTCTGGTTTTTGGCATTGCGCTCGCTGAAGGAACTGCCGAGAAACACCCCGACGGAAATACCGATCAGCGCCAGCAGCGCTCCGATTGCGAACAGGTACATAGTTGGGAACCTCCTTCTTGATATATTATTCGGGCAATGGCGAAATGGTTTCGGTGATCGGCAGATCCGGCAGAGAGGGCAATTCAATCGATGGCGTCAAGGTGTCGGTCAGAGTCAGGGTGCTGGTCGGTGCCAGTTCGGGCAAAGGCAAGATGAACTGGTTGCCTGCCGGCAGGAGCATGGCCTGAATATTCGGGGTCAGGCGATCAATATAATGATATTTCAGCAACTCGGGATTTTCTTCCAGCGCCTGGCCAATCACGCGGAGCGCCTCGGCCTGGGCCTGCGCTTCAATCAGCAGCGCATCGGCACGCCCGGCGGCGAGCAGGCGCACCTGTTCCGCCTCGTACTGGCGCTGAAACTGGCCTTCCAGGGCCACCTGTTTCTGTTCAACTGCCGTGCCGTATTCGGTTGAAAAGGTAATATCCCGCAAAATGAACTGGTCGAGCACAAAGCCCTTGCTGCTTAACTCTTCGGTCAGCAAATTATTGAGCAACACCTCGAGGTCACGGCGGGCCGAACTGTTGACTTCCTCAACCGTAAACTGCGATACCTGCGTACGCACCTCGCCCCGCACCAGTGGCCGCAGAAAATCACTGCGATAGCGGTTTTGCCAATCGACATGCACCAGCACCGCCTGGTTCGGGTCGATGCGGAAAATGACCGAGCAGTCGAGGTACACTTCCTGGCCATCGCTGGTACGAGCACGGATGGATCCATCATCAACATCAGCTTCACCGTCGGCGCTGCCGGCCATCGTATACGTTTGCCAGTAGGTCGGGTATTCGCGAGCTTCCTCGACAAAGGGAAAAATGACCTGAAAGCCGGGTCGCAGAGCTTGCGGCCTGATGCCACGCGGCGAAATCAGCGAAGGCACAACGGCGACCTTTTCCGGTGGGATGAACAGGATCGCGTAGCTCAGGGTGCTGATCAGCATGAGCAACCCCGCTGTGATCAGTACCGGCAGCGAGATCAAAAAGCGAAATGCACGCTCGGGGCCACGGCGAAAGAGAATACGAATAAATGCGACCAGGCAGAGAATGCCAAAGAGTATCCAGCCAACGAAGCTAATCGTACTGACGACCTGATCGATGAGTCGAATAAACACACTGGCCTCCGTCGCAAAACCCCGCTGTGTTTGTTACGTGATCGCATCAATTCTGATTGTACGCTGCAATCGCCTCAAAAACGCCTTGAGCGGCGCCAGGGTCGTCGCCATGGCAATTATGCTCGCGGTGTTGGTGCCAGCAGCGGCTGTGCTGAAGCCGGGTAGCTTCCCAATCCTTGCGGTTGCTCAAGGTCGCTGGCGGAAATATGGCAGCGGATGCGGCCACCGCTGCTGGTTGTTTGCCAGGGCGGATCTTCCTCATCGCACAATCGGCCGAGATGGCGCGGGCAACGCCGCTGGAACGGGCAGCCGCGCGGGGGCGGAGCCGGGTCAGGAACATCACGTGCCAGCAGGCGTGGTCGTGCCGCATTAGGTGGCCGTGTGGCATTAAGCAGAGTTTCGGCATAGGGATGCCAGGGTGGAGCATCGAGGGCCGCCACCGGACTGATTGCGCAGAGCCGGCCGTGGTACAGCACGGCGACCCGGTCGGCTAGCGCCCGCACCACAGCCAGGTTATGGGTTATAAACAGGTAAGCAACACGGCGCCGGGCCTGCAACTCACGCAACAGTTCGAGCACGGCGGCCTGTACCGACACATCGAGTGCCGATGTTACTTCGTCACAGAGCACTAACTCGGGTTCGGCGGCAAAAGCGCGGGCGATAGCGACACGCTGTTTTTCACCGCCTGATAGCTGGCCGGGAAACCGCCGCATATAGTGGGGTGCCAGGCGTACCTGGTCGAGCAACTGCTCGGCACGCCGGCGCCGTGTGGCCGGATCAATATCAAAATACAGGCGCAGTGGCTGATCAAGGCTCTCCGCAATCGTGTGGCGCGGGTTGAGCGACGAGTCCGGATTCTGAAATATGATCTGGATGGCACGATGCACAGCCTGTGGGCGTTGCTCGACGGTGGCGCGCAGATCCAGGCTGTCGAAACCGATCTGGCCGGCGGCAGTCCGCTTCAGGCCGGCGATGGCACGCAGCAGGGTAGTTTTGCCGCTGCCGCTTTCGCCGACCAGTGCCAATGTTTCGCCGCGTTGCACCACCAGTGACACATCGGCGACGGTAGCGGGAGGTGCCGCTGCCCGGCTCAGGCGCCTGAGCCAGCCTTTGCCTGGATACCGAACCATAACGTCATTCAAAACCAGCAGTGGCTCAGCCGGGGCCTGCTGCCGCTGGGGCAAAGGCGCGCTGGCTGGCGGCCTGGCAAAACCGTTATGGCGCACAGCCTGCCAGTAGTGGCAGCGTACCTGGTGCAGTGCGCCCTCCTCAGCGGGCACCGTCACCGGCGGTGGTGCCAGTTCATAACACTGGTTATGGACATAGCTACAGCGTGGGGCAAACGTACAGGCCGGCCGTTCTTCGTGCGGTGCCGGGGGTCGGCCGGCGATGGCAGCCGGCATGTCGGCGGTTGCCAGGCCGGGCAACGATAATAACAGCCCCAGGGTATAGGGATGGGCCGGCTGAGCAAACAACTGGCCGACCGGGGCCAGTTCGACGATTTCGCCGGCATACATCACCGCCACACGGGCACTGACCTGGGCAATGACATGGAGGTCGTGGCTGATATAGATCATGGCAGTGCCAAGGTCGCGGGTGATTGACTGCAGCAAGGTGAGGACATGGACGCGGGTTGGTGCATCGAGGCCGGTAGTCGGTTCATCCAGCACGAGCAGGGCCGGCCGGCGTGCCAGCGCAATAGCGATCATAACCCGTTGTTGCTGGCCGCCCGATAGCTCGTGCGGGAAACGCTGGAGGAGTGCGGCCGCCTGTGGCAGGCGCAGGCGCTCAAAAAGCTCGAGGACACGCTGCCGCGCTGCCGGCTGATCCATGCCGTGATGTAGCATCAGCGCCTCACTGGCCTGGGGGCCAATCGTCATTGTCGGGGTTAGTGCGCGTGCAGCGTTCTGTGGTACAAACGCAATATGCCGGCTCCGCAGCTGTTCGAGTTCAGCCGATGCGAGCTGAAACACGTCGGCATTGTTGAGCAGCACGCGGCCTGCGAGCACATGGCTGCCGCTGCGCAGGTGGCCGAGCAGGGCCATGCCCAGAGTACTTTTGCCGCATCCGGACTCGCCGACCAGGCCCAGCGCCTCGCCGGCAGCAACATGGAACGACACCGCGCGGATAACCGGCAGCGTTATCCCCTGCTGGTTATGAAAGCCGATGCTGAACTGGTCGACCTGGAGGAGGAATGTACTCATACCGGCACCCCGTCAACGCGATCCAGGCCAACGGCGCTGGCCAGCGCATGCACAAACAGGTTCACGCCGACGATCAGCGAGCTTAACGCAGCAATTGGAAAGAGGGTTGCCCAGGGTGCCAGGCCAAAGGTCACACGGTTCTGCGCGATCATCAGCCCCCAGTCCGGAGTTGGCGGAGCGACACCAAAGCCGAGGAAGGAGAGTGCGCTGAAGGAGAGTAACATCCATGACCAGCGCAATGCACCTTCAACCAGCAAGACATCGATCACATTGGGCAGCAACTCACGCAGCACGATCGTCCGCCGGCGCTCACCGCGAGCGCGGGCAGCCAGCACAAAATCCTGTGCGACCAGATCCTGCGTTGCCGCGCGGGCGATGCGGATCACCCCGATGCCGTAGAGAAAACCAACAGCCAGCGCCAGGATATGGCTGGCCGTACCAATCATGGCAGCGATCAGTAGCAGAAAGAGTAATTCCGGAATGGCGAGCATTGCATCAACCAGCCGCATCCCGGTTTCGTCCGGCCAGCCGCCCATAACACCGAAGATGATGCCCAGTAAACCGCCCCAGGTGATCGCCAGCACGATGCCGGCAAGCGTTATCAGCAGGGCAACCCGCCCACCCATCAGCGTCCGCGAAAAGACATCGCGCCCGAGATGATCGGTGCCGAAGAAATGATCCCCTGAAGGCGGCGCGAGAACCGCCGTGCTATTGAGGGCAGTCGGATCATAGGGCACTAGCAGCGGTGCCAGCACCGCCAGCAGCAAGTGCGCGGCCAGAATGACCAGGCCGGCGGTACCGGTGGGCGAGCGGCGCAGATGGCGCCAGAACGCCGCCAGGGGATTGGTATGCGTCGTGGTGAGTTCAGTTTTGGATATGGCGGAAATAGCTACCTCCTGCAGAGCGGTTTAGCCGGCGCGCAGGGTGCGCAGCTGTGGGTTCCAGGCCAGCACCAGCAGATCGGCCAGCAAGTTGATCAGCAAATAGCAGCCGGCCAGCACTAGCGCGACGGACTGAACGACCGGCAGGTCGCGATCCTGGATCGCGGTGAGGGCCAGGGTACCGATACCTGGATAGTTGAAGACGGCCTCGATCACGACCAGGTTGCCGATCATCCAGGCCACGATCAGGGCCGATGCAGTAATTGCCGGTGCCATAGCACTCGGCAGGGCGTGCCGAAACAGCACTCGCCAGGCCGACAACCCTTTGAGACGAGCCATTTGCACATGATCGCGCTTCAAGGCATCGATGATGCTATTGCGCATAATGCTGAGCAGGTAGCCACTCATCATGAAGGTGAGCGTAGCCAGCGGCAAGATCGTATAGGGCCACAGCTCGTTCAGGGTCGCATTATCGTCGATCAGGGTGACGGCGGGCAGCCAGCCCAGTTGCAGGCTGAATACGAAGATCAGCAGCGTCCCGACAACAAACTCGGGCAGGCTCATGCTGAACAGGGCCGTCGTCGCGAGCAGGTTATCCGGCCAGCGATTGCGGTAAAGGCCGGCCAGGATGCCCAGTCCCAGCGCCAGCGGCACGCTGATCAGCATCGCCAGCAGGCCCAGCAGCAGGCTATTGCGTAAGCGCGGCCACAGCAACTCATCGATGGCAGTGCCACGTGTCAGCGAGGTACCCAGATCGCCCCGCAGGACTGCGCCGGCCCAGGCCACAAAGCGCTCGGGCGCACTGCGGTTGAGGCCCATTTCGGCGCGTAGCAGTAGCAGCCGTTCGGGCGTCGCGTTGCGCCCCAGGTAGGCGCTGGCGGCATCACCGGGCAGCAACTCAACCATCGTAAAAACCAGCAGGCCGACCACGCTAAAAACCAGCAGCGAGCTGAAGAGTCGTTGGACCAGCAGGTGCAGCATCGCCGGGTTCCTACTCAGCCGGCTTTGTTACCGGATGCCAGGGCACATCGTAGCGTGAAATGGCCTCGATACCGATGACGCTACTGTTAAAGGCCCGGATTTCGACTTGCACAAACGGAATGAGCATCCCACTCTCAGCGTACAGCAGCTCCTGGGCCTGCTGGTACAATTGCCGGCGCTCTGCCGCATCGGGAGCCGCGCGAGCACTGGCCAGCAGTTGTTCGTATTCGGCATTCGCAAAGCGGGTTGCGTTTTCAGGATTGTCGCCGCTTAAAAACAGGTGCAGCGCAACATCGGCTGGAAGCTGGGGATAACCATCGACAAACAACGGCTCAACACCCCAGATGTCTGTCCAGTAGCTATCGGGCGGCACTTGCTCAATCGTCACATTGATGCCGGCTGCGGCGGCCTACTGTTGATACACCTCGGCCATCGGAACCATGGGCGCAAATGAATTCGAAGTATACAGCGTGACGTCCAGGCCGTCGGCATAGCCGGCCTCGGCCAGCAAAGCGCGCGCCTGTTCGATATCTTGTGGGCATGATCCATCCCAGCGACTCTGATCTTCAGGTCCGACCAGAGTATCACAGGCGATAACACCTTCGCCCTGCAGCACCAGGTCGATCATTTGCTGGCGGTCCGTCGCCAGGCGCATTGCCTTGCGCACGCGGGCATCATCGAAGGGTGGCGTGTCGGTGCGCATCGAGATGCTGTACCAGGGACCGCCGGGCACACGTTGAATAGTCAGTGCTGTATTGGTTTCGAGAACGTTCACCTGCTGGGCCGTCGGTTCAAAGACGACATCGATCTGGCCGGCCTGGAGCGCCTGTAGCCGTGCATCGGCGTCAGGAATCCCGACCATTTCAATCGCAGCCAGGCCGGGGCTGCCCTGCCAATAGTCGTCGTTGGCCACCAGGCGAGTGGTATCTTCGGGGTCGAGGCTTTCCAGTTTGAAGGGGTCGCTGCCGATGCCGGTTTCGGCAACCGTCGCGCCGCTATCAGCGGGAATGATGCTGGCATAGAAACTCATAAACAGTACCGGCACCTCGGCATGAGGCTGATTGAGATTGAACACCACCGTTTGCGCATCCGGTGTGCTGATACTCTCGATGACCTGAAGCACCGAACTGATCGGCGACAGGGAATCGGGCGACAACAGGCGCTCGAAGGAATAGGCAACATCGGCAGCACGCAGCGGCTGTCCGTTGTGAAAGACCACATCATCACGCAGCGTGAAAGTCCAGATGCTGGCATCATCACTGGTTTCCCAGCTGCTTGCTAGCGCTGGCTGCGGCTGGTTGCTAGCATCGGGACGTACCAGCGTATCGTAGAGCATCCGCATTGCATCGTAGAAGGGGCTGGGGCTGGCCGGATCGATGCTATCGAAACCGCCCCAGACGACTTCGTGGCCCAGACGCAATGTGCCGCGTTCGGCGACTATGCCGGCTGCGCTGGTCGGCTCGGCTGTGCCGGCTACAGGGCCGTCCGGTGCAGCCGGTGCACCACAGGCTGCCAGCAAAATCAGCAGAACAGTCATCGTGCAGAGGCGCTGCATACGCTTCATGGTTCCCCCTCTATTGCAGTGTGATGATCCGTGGTAGCAATCGATGTTGTTTTGGCAGGCTGCGGACCTGGCAGGAACTGGCGCCACAGCAGCGGCACGTAGGCATTGGCGATGCTGCCGGCCAGGCCCAGGTTATAAAGCATGATTGCCGTCACCAGGCCCCACTTCAGCACCAGGACGCCACCGATACAGACGACGCCGGGAATGGTTGCCCACAACAGGTTGTTGTGCATATTGGCGTGATATTCGCATCCCAGGTTCAGCAAATCCGGCAAATGGGCCAGGCTGCCGTCCATCAACACGACCTGGGCAGTGTCGGTGGCGACTGTGGTGGCGCCGCGCAGCGAGACCGACATGTCGGCCTGTTGCAGGGCAATCGCATCATTGATGCCGTCGCCCACAAAGCAGATGCAGCGGCCCTCGGCCTGGAGTTGCTGCACCAGCGCGGATTTGTCCTGCGGCAGCACTTCAGCAAAGAAGTGCTCGATACCGAGTTGCTGCGCCATGCGCCGGGTCGGCTCGTGATGGTCGCCGGAAATAATGTAGATATCCAGGCCGCGCTGCTTGATCTGCTCGACAAGTGCCGTCGCTTCAGGGCGCACTGCGGGCTGCAACTCCAGCGCCCCGACCAGTTCCTGGTCGCGCGCCAGCAGCACCAGCGAGTTCCCGCGTGCGTGGCAATCGCTCTGGAGTTGCGCCAGTTCGTCGGGCAGGGCAACCTCTTCCATCTGCATAAAGCGATGGCTGCCGACCCGGATCGTATGGCCGGCAAGCTGCACCAGGATGCCATAGCCAAGCCGATAATGCGCATCGTCGATGGTGGGCAACTCCAAATTGCGCTGTGTTGCCGCCTGCACGATTGCCCGCGCAATCGGGTGCGTCTGGCGACATTCAGCGGCGGCCGCCCAGGCCAGAACCGTCTCTTCGGCCATATCGTAGAACGTGTAGATCCTGCCGACTTGCGGTTGCTCGAGGGTGAGCGTGCCGGTTTTATCGAAAACGAGCGTATCGATCTTGTGGAGCAACTCCAGTGCCTGGCCGTCTTTGATCAGAATGCCCTGATGGGCAGCGATCTGCAACATATTGAGCATACTGGTCGGCCCACTCAGGCGCAGATTGTAGCCGAGGCTGCTCTCGAGCAAGGCCAGCGCGCAGTTGGCGCCGATCAAAGGCCAGGAGAACAGGCCCAGGCTCAGCGTGAGCGGAATCAGGCGCTCTGCCAGCCCGATACTGCGCACTTCAATCGTCTCTTGAAAGCGCGCCGTATCATTGAGAATGGCGCCGATGCGGGCAGCCGTCGTCTGGCTGCCGGCCTGCTCAACTCGAACCTGGATTTTGCCGGCCAGCACGACCGTTGAGGCCAGCACGCGCTCGCCCCGGCCTTTTTCTGCCGGCTGCATTTCGCCGGTGAGCATATGCTGATCGATTGATGCAATGCCCGCGGCAATCTCGCCATCGACCGGTACTGTTTCGCCGACGCCGACCACCACAATATCGCCGGGCTTGAGCTGGTCGCTCGGGATCTCGCATTCGCTGCCGTCCACCAGCATCCAGGCAGTGCGTGGCTGCTGGCCGAACACATTGATCAGGCTGTGCTGCGACAGTTCTTCGGCTTTGATCAGCAGCCGCTCGGCAGTGAAGTAGATCGTCGCGGCCAGGGCCGAGGGAAAGTAGAAGCCGGCAACCAGTTCGCCACCGACAACAAGCGCGTCGTAGAAACGCAACCAGCGGTACTGTCCGGTTCGAAAAGCGTGGTAGAGATTGGCGAGAAGGGGGACATACAAATAGCCCACCAGCGGCACACTGAGCACAATCAACGGCGAATGCAGCAGGGTAGCCGGGGCGCTGATCGCCAGCGCCGCCAGGGACACCGCGAGATAATGGTTGGTCTCCTGCTCACGTTCGCTGCGCTCACGTTCTTTGCCGGTCAACTCGGCCAGCTGCTGCTGATGTTTATCTTGCGGCAGCTTCAGCCCTGGAATGCTGCTCACAGCCTGCTGAATCGTTCCCCGCAACTGGCGCAGGGCGGGCGGGGTAGGCGCAGGTACCGGCATAGCCGGACGCTGGTCGGCCAGGATTTCGCCCAGCGCGGGCTTGCTCCGGTGCCGCAAATAGGCGCGGGTTCCGGCATAAAGCGCACCACCGGCAACCGCAACTTCAAGCATCAAAAGCGGCATATTATCAGTACATGGTTTCGCGTATCTGGGCGGCTGCGCCGCCCGGACACGCGAAACATAGTTGTGCAGTTTACATGGCTTACGCAGCCAGCGTTGATGTTCGCCACATCAGGACTTTTTCGCCTGCGGCAGCATGGTAAGGACTGTCTGTTTCGTTCGTTTTGGCGGCTTTGCCGCCAAAACGAACGAAATAAATAGTTTCTTCCGCCCTGCCGGAGCCTACCCTGAGCGCAGTCGAATGGGGCGATTCCGGCCTGGGCGCGGGGCGACCGCGTAACTCCTGTAGTTTCGCTACCTGCCGAACACACAGTGATGCTCATCATACCAGGCGAGCGCCTTAAAAACGCCTTTTGCGAACAATCAATACCTTCGCCAATTATTCAGTGTGTATCTCAGCGGGGAGCGGATGGATACGCTCAAGCCCCGTAACCTGCGCCAGAAGTCGGCGCAATAAACCCGGCTCTGGTTTTTCCGGAAGGAGTTTTATCAGTTCCTCCGCATAGGTCAGGCCACGGTAGTGGGTTTTGAGATCGAGCACGCTGGCGT
>DAOTUJ010000186.1:0-16203 GCA_034437175.1 Chloroflexaceae bacterium
CCAGTTCCCCAGTTCCCCAGTTCCCCAGTTCCCCAGTTCCCCCGTTCCCCAGTTCCCCAGTTCCCCGGCTCCCTGGTTCCCTGGTTCCTTAGTTCCTTAGTTCCTTAGCTCCTTAGTCCCTTAGTCCCTCAGTTCTTCCCTACCCCCCCCGCAGCGCCCGCAGCAAACTGGCCATCGCTTCCGCCGCCGTCGTGATCATCTGGGCGCGGTGTTGCTGGGCTCGCGTCACCATGGCCTCGTGCAAATCCCAGACTTCGCGGTCGATCAGGCCGTTCTCGTCTTCCGGCAGGCAGATCAACGTATCGCCGTCCAGGCTGATCCGGGTTAGCGCCCGCAGATGCACCGGGCCGGTGAATTTGCCCTCGGCATAGCTCACGCCGGCCAGATCGCGGCTGCTGTACGTCTGTACTTCCAGGCTGCTCAGGTCGTGGAAGGCCCGTGCCAGTTTCTGGCCAAAATCTTGCAGCGCCGCGCCCATCTGGTCGGCGACTTCCGAATGTTTGCCGAAATTCAGCAGAAAACTCTCACTACCGGCGTCAGGCGCGACTTCGCTAACGGCCGGTGCCGGCTCTGGTTCCGGTTCCGCCACTAACGCTGCAGCAGCCGGCGCACTTTCGCCCACTACCGGCGCCGGCCCGGCCGTTATGCTGGAGACGCTGCCCGCTCCGGTCTGGTCGATCCCGATATCATCGTAGCGCAACCGCACTGCCGGGTCGCCGACAATGATATAGTTGCGGGCGTCGGCATGCGCCGTCCAGAGTTCGCCCAGCCGGCGCGTGTTCGCTGCACCGAATTTTGCCTCTTCCAGTTCATTCGACAGCATCGTTGCCAGTTCGGCATAGCGCAGGTTGAAATCTTCCATCACCCAGCCGATTCGCCCACCCTGCATCATGTGCTGCAGGCTGCGCTGGAATACCAGTGTCTGCGCGGCCTGCGCCCAGATGAAGGAATAGCCCCAGGCCCGCTCGACATGCCCGATTACGGCCAGCGCACCACGTGGATGGCAGAGCATGCGTTGCGGCAGGTAGCCCAGAAAAGCCTGTTCGGCAATCTCGACGCGGGCGCCGGTATTGTGGGCAAACTCATCGAGCAACGGCGTACCGGCGCCATAGCAGGCAAAGAAGAAGGCCAGCATGCCCTTGAGATCGGCGCTGGCGGACAGGTGATCGCCGGCAAAATAAAAATCCTCCGGCAGCGGCCCGCGATGCTTGATCGGCCCCGGCCAGTCCTGGCAGAGCAACGCACCCTGCTGCCGGCGCTGGCGTGCCTCGCCGCGCCCGAAGCCTACCCCATGGCTGGCCGTCAACAGCACACTCGGCGTCAGGTCGCCGCCGAGCAGGCGCTCCAGCTTGGCGCGGGTGGCCTGATCCTCGCCGAGCAGCGTAGCGATCTGCCAGGGTTGTTGCAGCACCCCGGCTTCATTCGCCACGCGCAAATCAGTGGCCAGCGGCTGGATCAGGTGTTTTGTACTCAACTCGGTGGCGCGATCGCCGGGAGTGTTCACCCCGAAGAGTACCGCCTTGCGTGGCGGCGGCGCACTGGTCTCAGCCCGCACTACGTTGTGCGCGTAGGCGGCATAGTCGTCGAGGCTATCGAAATGAATCCGCCCGACGGCAAATTGCACATCGAGCTCAAATTGGAAGCGGTAGGGGATCAGTTCCGGACTGCCGACGATCAGCAAATAGTACGGTATCTTGCGTGGCTCGACCAGGCCGGGGCCGATGTTGAAGCGAGCCAGAAAATCGTTCTTGCGCTGGCCGGGCCGGTAAGCATCGACGCCGCTGAACTCACGGTAGTGCCCACGTTCGCCGAGCTGGCCGGGTGCGGGAGCCTGGCCGGGGCATTGGCGGCGACGGAGATCGAGCAGCGGTGCCAATGCCTCGCGGATCGCAGCGGCCTGCGGATCGTCGAAGGCAAATATCACCCCCCAGCCGACATCCTGCAACAGCAGTGGGTTCCCGTCGACCGGAAATGCCGCTTGCGATTTGCCCTCCAGTTCGGCCAATGTGTCTGCGTCCAGCGCCTCGCCTTTCGCCGCCCGCGCCAGGTCGCTGATACGCACCGCAGGCAGCAAATAATCGCCGGTATCGCCGCGCACCCCATTGATCGCGTCAAACAGTTCCAGTTCTTCGCTCATAGATGCCCTTTCTTATGGAAGGCAGGAGAGGCTCCAGGGAGGCGATCTTGTTGTGCTGCGCAAACCGGCACAACAAGATCTTTTTCCACGCGGCTGCGGGGCTCTTATTCCGTATCGGCAATCTGAAGAATGTAGCCTTTGCCGCGTACATTCAACAGGTATCGCGGCGAACTGGGGTCGGGTTCCAGTTTCTGGCGCAAATGATGAATGTGCGGCTTGATCAGTTCGCCGGCCTCGAGATCGCTGGTCTCATAGCCCTGTGCACAGCGCACCAGTTGTGTATACGATAGCATCTGGCCGGCATTTTCGGCCAGGCAGAGCAGGACCCGAAACTCAGTCGGCGTCAGCGACAGGCTGCGCCCCTCGAGGGTGGCAACCTGGTGCCAGGTATTGAGTTGCAAGGGGCCAATGCTCAGCAACCGCTCATGCGCATTCAGTGCCGCATCCTGGCCGGCCGACTGTGCCGACTGCGCCGGCTGGTACCGCTCGTTGCTTTCTTGAGAACTCAAACCTTGTACCGCAGCACTCACCACGTCGATCAATTGTTGCTGGCGCAACTGCCGGCTGCGCTCCTCCAGCCCGGCTTTGACCCGCGCGACCACCTGCACCGGATCGGTTGTTTTCAGCAGATAATCAAAAATACCGTGGTGCAAACCTTCAACGGCGGTTTCCAACGAGCCATGGCCGGTAAGGATAATAACCGCAGTAGTATGGCCCTGCCGGCGCAGGTGCGCTACAACCTGGATGCCATCCATACCGGGCATCTTGAGATCTACCAGCATCAGGTCGTACTGTTGCTGATCAATCAGGGCGACAGCCTCTTCACCGCTGCCGGCTGATGTTACATCATAGTCTTCGCGTTTCAGCAAGGTGCTTAACGTCAAACGAATATTCGCCTCATCGTCCACGATGAGGATCCGGGATGGCTGGATCATCAGGGTATCCCTCGGGTTTGTGCCTCTGTTGTACTGTAATCTTACACATGCCGGGAAACAGTGTCAATGTTTGTGCAACTTTTAGTGCTTATTCTGTGCAATAATTGCACGGTTAACTATCTATGAGTATAATATTAGTCCGTTCATCTTTTATACTGACACCGGCGTCACGTATGCCCATCTCCGAGAGAGGAGTACCGCCTGATGGCCGAGTTGCGCAGCAATGGAACGTTGACTGAAAAAGAAAGCATTGTGCGCCTGCAAGCGCACATCGCCGAGTTACAAGAATCGCTCACGGCCGCCCAGGCCCGCGAGTCTGTTGCCCAGGCGACGATTGCCGCCTTGGAAGCGCAACTGGCCCTGCGCCACTCCATCGGCAACGTCGAACCGAATGCGCGGCTCAATACCTTGCTGGCGATCTGTGCTGCGTTGCTCGTCTCCCACGACGTCGATGCGATTATGCAACTGGTCGTCCACGAAGCGCGGGCGCTGCTGGCCGGTACTCAGAATGCGTTGCTGTTTCTGGCCGAACCCAATGCCGATTTCCTGGTACTCCAGGCGGCCAGTACCGGCGATGTGCCGCCTATGCTGGTGCGCCCGCAACAGAGTATCGCCGGGCGCGCCTATTGCGCTCCCCGTGCCATGCTGATTGTCGGCCCCGAGCTCGAACATGCCATCGATGAATTTGACGATACGCAGCGCGCCTTGCTTCGCTCGATGATCGAACCCTGGCCGCCCGCCAGTGCCCTGGCCGCGCCGCTGCGTGTCGAACGCCAGGCGCTCGGCGCACTGGTGCTCTATGGTGGAGCCCACGGCCATCTCTACCATCCACGTGACCTGCCGTTCATTCAGGCGCTCGCCGATCTCACGGCGGTTGCCATCGATGAAGTTCGCCAGCGCGCTCAGACGGCGGCTCTCCAGCGCGACCTGGCCCGCAGCCGGATCGAGTATGCCGAGGCCCAGGCTCGCCTCGATGCGGCCCAGGCGCAGTTGTTGCAGAGCGCCAAACTGGCCGCTGTCGGCGAACTTTCGGCCTCGGTGGCCCACGAGATCAATAACCCGCTCTATGCCGCCCGCAACAGCCTTTACCTGGTCGAACAGGATTTGCCGCCGGACGCGCCGCAACGAGCTTTCCTCGAAATCGCGCAGACGGAACTGGGCCGCATCGCTCGCATCATCACGCGTATGCGCGATTTCTACCGGCCCAGCCGCGCCGAGCTGCTCGCTACCGATATCAATACGTTGCTCGATGAAACAATTGAACTGGTGCGCACTCACCTGCGTCACAGTCTGGTGACGCTCAATCTCGAACTGGCCGGCGATATTCCGTCTATTATTGCCCACGCCGACCAGTTGCGCCAGGTGTTTCTCAATATCATTCTCAATGCCTGTGATGCCATGCCCGAAGGCGGCTGCCTTACCGTCGGTACGCGCTGCCGCTGCGATAATCGCGGCCAGCAGCAGGCGGTCGAAGTGCGCATCGCCGATAATGGCGTCGGCATTCCCGTTGAGCACCTCAGTCACCTCTTTGAACCCTTCTATACCACCAAGCCGCAGGGTACCGGCCTGGGTCTGGCCATCAGTGCGCATATCGTGACCCAGCATGCCGGGAGTATCAGCGTCGAGAGCAATGTCGGCAAAGGCTCGCTCTTCACGATCGTGCTGCCCCTCAATGATAGCGACCCTCCTTCAGCTCTCGATTAACCGAATGTTCGGTATGGCGCAACGCTGACTACGCTTTGCCGCCGCAGGCGAAAAGTCGAAGGAAGGGCTTTGCCATGCGGCAGAGCCCTTCCTTTGTTGCTCAATCACAACTCCAAGTTGTCTGTTCCTTTTGTCTGAAACCGGCCTGAACTGGTAGCATACATTTGCAATTTACTCGAAGGGTCTCGCTCAGGATCGCGACGCCTCCCGCTATTTTCGCCCGGTGTTCGATGGTGAGCAGCGCTGCACCACGCCGGGCATGTTTATGCGATCCCGAACGAGAGGAGCAAGCAGCATGACCTTGCGGCAGATACAGATACTCGATGATGATCCTACCGCCGCGATGGTAACGCAACGTGGATTGCAGGTTTTGCTGCAGCCCGAGGCCGATATCAATGTGCGCGTCGCAACATCACCGGATGATGTGCTTCAGTCTTGCCTCAGTGAGCCGATTGATCTGGTCATCATTGATCCCGATCCGCGCAACGGTATGGCCTCGCGTTTGATCAGTTCGGTACGTCGTTACCGTCCCGGAATTCAGGTGCTTATTCTGACGGCCCACGATACGCCACGCCTGCGTACCCAGATGCGCGATCTGGGCGTTCATTCCTATCTCGCCAAGCCGGTTGAACTTATCGAGCTCAGCCGGGTGGTGCGCGAACTCCTCAATTATGTCCAGGTCTGAACAGTGATGGGCAATACCCGGTCTGGCTGAAATGGTATACCGTGGTTGGGCGTCCGGCAGGTGTTGCCTGCCGGATGCCCAACCACGGTATACTTATAATCACATGGGTAACCGGCCTGTGCTACAATAAGTCGCTGATAGGGGATCGACCCTCTGTTCTTGCCTGTCCCCCCACCCTGATTTTGGCCGGGAGATTCGCTCCCAAAGGACTGCGCACACAACGAAGGAGTTGTCGTTATGCAGGAGCTCAACACCACATTTGAAGTCGTTGCGGTATGGGTTACGCTGGCAATCGCGGTGTTCGGTATCGGATATGCCTTTATTTTGCGTGGCCAGATTATGTCCCAGGATAAAGGCACCGAACGCATGCAGGAAGTCTGGGGTTTCATTAAAGATGGTGCCAATGCCTATTTGAGCCAGCAGTTCCGCACTATTGCGATTCTGATTGGCGTGCTGACGCTTGTGCTCGGTGCGAGTGTGCTGATTATTCCGCCAACCACCGAGGCGATTGAGCACTTCGGCGGTGATGTGCAGGCCGCGACGATCTGGGTGGCCCTGGGGCGTGCCGTGGCCTTTCTGATGGGCTCGATGTTCTCTTATGCGGTCGGCTTCGTCGGTATGAATACTGCGGTCGAAGGCAATGTGCGCGTGGCGGCTGCCGCCCGCAAAGGCTATAACCCGGCGCTGCAAATTGCCTATAAGTCCGGCAGTGTCACCGGCATGCTCACCGTCGGTCTGGGGTTGCTCGGTGGTACGCTGATCTTTATGGTCTTCGGTATTGCTGCGCCCGATGTGCTGCTCGGTTTTGGCTTCGGTGGCTCGCTGATCGCGCTCTTTATGCGGGTCGGCGGCGGTATCTATACCAAAGCGGCCGACGTCGGCGCCGACCTGGTCGGCAAGGTCGAAGCCGGTATCCCCGAAGACGATCCGCGCAATGCGGCGGTCATCGCCGACCTCGTCGGCGATAATGTCGGCGATTGCGCCGGTATGGCCGCCGATGTCTTTGAGAGCTTTGAGGTTACGCTGGTCTCGGCGCTGATCCTCGGCATTGTGCTTGGCCTGGCGTCACAGGCCGCTACCGGCGCCGCAAGCATCGATATGCGCTTCGTGGTCTTCCCGCTGATCCTGCGCGCCATCGGCGTGGTTGCCTCGGTGATCGGCAATGCTGCCGTGCGCACCGATGAACGCCGCCGCAATGCGATGGCCGCGATGAACCGCGGGTTCTATCTCGCCGCTGCGGTCGCGATTGTTGGCTTTGCTGTCGTTACCTGGTTCTATATGATCGACCCGGTCACCGGTGCCGTCGACTGGCGTCCCTTCCTGGCCGCCTTCTTCGGCATTGTGCTCGCAATCATCCTCGATAAGCTCACCGAGTACTTCACTTCGACCCATTATCAGCCGGTCAAGGAAACCAGCAAGGCTTCGCAGAGCGGCGCGGCTACCAATATTCTCTCCGGCCTCGCGCTCGGTATGGAGTCCAGCGTCTGGGCTATTCTGGTGATTGCCGGCTCGATTATGGCCTCGGTCGTCATCTTTGCCGGGTTCTCGCCCGACCCGACCGTGCAGTTCACAGCGGTGCTCTATGGGGTCTCGCTGACTGGTATCGGTATGCTTACCCTGACCGGCAATACGATTTCGATGGATAGCTTTGGCCCGATTTCCGACAATGCCAACGGGATTGGTGAAATGGCCGGGCTTGATAAGAATGCCCGCAACGTTATGGATGACCTCGATGCAGTGGGCAACACGACCAAGGCCGTCACCAAGGGCATTGCCATCGGCTCGGCTGTCATTGCGGCGGTGGCGCTCTTCGGCTCCTACCTCACCGACGTCGGCAAAGTCCAGGTGCAACAGGGTCTGGAGGTTCTGCAGGGGATCAATGTAGCTTCGCCGCCGGTATTCATCGGTCTGCTGATCGGCGGCGCAATTCCCTTCCTCTTCTCAGCATTGACGATTCGCTCGGTCTCGCGGGCGGCCTCTCAGATCGTCAATGAGGTGCGTCGCCAGTTCAAGCTGCCGGGCATTATGGAGGGTACCGTCACACCCGATTATGCCCGTGCGGTGAGCATTTCCACTACGGCAGCGCAAAAAGAACTGGTCAGCCTGGGCTTGATTGCGGTACTGGTGCCGATCCTGGTCGGCTTCCTGCTGGGGGTCGAGGCGCTTGGCGGTTTCCTGGCAGGCATTATCCTCAGCGGCCAGCTCATGGCGGTGTTCCAGTCCAATGCCGGTGGTGCCTGGGATAATGCCAAGAAATTTATCGAAGACGGCAACTATGGCGGCAAACACTCTGAACCGCATAAAGCCGCTGTGGTTGGCGATACGGTCGGCGATCCGCTGAAAGATACGGCCGGCCCGGCGCTCAACCCGATGATCAAGGTGATCAATCTGGTTGCCCTGATCGTCGCGCCGCTGGTCGTGACTATCGAACTTGGCCCCATTGTGCTCGCCGTTATGGGATTCTGCTTCATCGTCCTGATCTGGGCCATCTGGCAGAGCAAACGCGAAATCGGTACTATCGGCGAAAGCCAGCCGGCCAGCACGGCCCGCGGGCGCGCCTAGCGTGCCCAGGTATCAGGCACAGGGTACCGGGTACGCAACATACCCGATACCCTATGCCCGATACCCGATATCCGCTGCTTCCTCTTCACAGGGCGTAATTCCGCGCAACTGCTCGATGATCGGCGGCAACACCTCCAGCACCCGGTCGATGTCGGCGGTGGCGACATCTTTGCCCAGCGAGAAGCGCACCGAGGCATTGGCCCGGTCGATCGACAGGCCCATTGCCGTAAGCACATGCGAGGGTTCGAGCGAGCCGGCTGTACAGGCACTGCCGCTGCTGGCGCAGATGCCGTGCTGGTCGAGCAAGAGCAAAATACTCTCGCCCTCAACGCAGTCGAAGGCCAGGTTCGCATTATTGGGCAGGCGCTGTTCGCGGTCGCCATTCAGGTGTACATCGGGAATCCGCGCCATCAGGCCGTCGATCAGCCGGTCGCGCAGGTTGCGGCAATGGCCAATATACCAGGCGCGTCGTTGTTCAGCCAGTCGCAGGGCTGCTCCCAGGCCGACGATGGCCGGCACATTTTCGGTACCGGCGCGCCGTCGGCGTTCCTGCCCCCCACCATTGATCTGCGGCCAGAGCGGAATGCCATGGCGCGCATACAGCACTCCCACGCCCTTCGGCCCATAAAACTTGTGCGCCGCCAGCGTCATCAAATCGACATTGAGCGCATGCACGTCGAGCGGCAACGAACCCGGTGCCTGTACTGCGTCACTGTGAAAAGGCACCCCGCGTTCGCGACAGATCGCCCCGATCGCGGCAATCGGCTGGACGGTGCCAATCTCGTTGTTGGCATACATTACCGAGACCAGCACCGTATCCGGGCGCAGCGCCGCTTGCACCGCTGCCGGATCGAGCAGGCCGCGTGCATCGACCGGCAAGATCGTCGCTTCAAAGCCATGGTGCTCAAGATATTCGACGGCGTGCAATACCGCGTGGTGTTCGATGGCTGTCGTGATGATGTGCTGGCCCTTGCCGCGCCGGCGCTGGGCCAGTGCCACCCCTTTGATTGCCAGGTTGTCGGCTTCCGAACCGCCGCCGGTGAAAATAATTTCTTTGCGCGTCGCCCCCAGTACATGCGCCACAATCTCGCGGGCATCGTCCAGCGCCTGAAGCGCCTGGCGCCCAAGCTGATGAATGCTCGAGGGATTGCCGGCCCGCACGCTAAAATACGGCAACATCGCGGCCAATACTTGCGGATCGATCGCGGTTGTTGCCGCATGGTCAAGATAGATCAACTGATCGCTCATGAATGCTCCGAAGCTTTCCCTTACTGCACAGGCTGTGCGAAACACAAGGCCGGATTCCGAGCATAGTATACCATAGGCTCTCCTCGAACACACGTTCGCAAAAGTGTTTTCACTGATCCAGCGATACCCTTGACACTTTTTATCCCACAGTATCCCACAATATCCCATGCTAATGTGGGATATTGTGGGATACTGTGGGATACTGTGGGATAAAATTCGCGTTGGCAGTGTCAAGTCTGCAACATAAATCGAGCGAATAGCGTATACTGAATGTGACATGCATATAGAGGCACAGCAGAGGGGGCAGTATGGCAAGTCAGCAAACTTCATCGATCACGGAAATGTTCGGCCAGAGTGTCGAAGTCATCACCAAGCCCGGCGTGAAAACGTTCGAGCAGTACGAGCGGCGCGGCACGGTAACGCAGGCGGCCATCTATGTGGCCATCGGCGCAGTTCTTTCCGGTCTCTTTGGTCTGACCGGCGGCATCGGCGGGTTCATCAGCGGCGTTCTGGCGGCACTGATTGGCTTCTTCCTGTTCACCAGCCTGGTCTATTACGTCGGTACCACCCAGGGTGGCAGCGGTACCTACAACGAAGTGGCCTACACATTCTCGCTCTTCTGGGTACCCATGACCATTATCGGCGCACTGGGCGCACTGGTTCTGGCAATTACCATCATCGGCATTATCTTTATTCCCATCTGGTTGCTGATTGTGCTGTTTATCAACGCCTATTTCGCTTACCTGGCAGTTCAATCCAGCATGAATATGCACGACAGCGGCAAGATTTTCATTACACTCGGCGCTGCCATTATCGGCACCTTCCTTGGCCAGCTTCTGATTGGCAGCTTGTTGGGCGGCATCTCTGGCTAATTGGTAGTAGCAGGGAAGGCCGGCCGGCTTTCCTGGGGTGTAACGAAACGTTTTGCATGTTGATCGATTGTCGGAGCGCGGGCGGCTCGCCCGCATGAATCCAGTGGGCAAGCTGTCCGCGCTCCGGCCTGGCTTGCAAAACGTTGCGGCACACCCTCATTCTTAGGGTGTGACGAACAGTGCGGCCCAAAGACCCCGGCGGGAACCGCTGCCGGGAAGCTGGCCGCGCTGCTGCCAGTGGCATCGGACGCGCAGCACCCGCAGCGGCCGCCCGCTGCTCGTCAGAAGAAGCTTCCCGGCAGCGGGTTCTGGCGCCCGGGCAAAACGTTACGGCACACCCTCATTCTTATGGCTGATTGACAGGCCCGCCGGCGCATGTTATGCTTACAGGCAAGTTTCAGGAGTAGTATCCCGCACGGTCGGGCTAAACGGAAAGGTGGCACAAAATGATCATGACCACGAATATTGCAGGGGCCGGCAGCATGTTTGCCGTTGCCGTCGAAGCTGGTCGGATGCTGCCCACCTTCCCGATACTCACGAGCTGATTTCAAGCTCTTCCAACACCTGAGTTTCGGGGCCGTGGGCGAAGCATACGTGCGCGCCTGCGGTCTTTCTCATGATTGAGCCGTGTGGCGCCTGATGTCGCCCACGGCTTTTTGTTATGTCGAAAAAGCTGCGGGCAGCCGGAATATACAGATAGAGAGGTTGTTTATGCATGCGATCGAATTGGGCGGGAACGCCGCTCGCACGGAAATTGTCGGAAACCCGTCGTGCAGCCTGTTCACCCATACTGATCGGAGTTACACCTTGATTATCCTGAATCCTGACGGATCATTGCACTGCCAGGAACCTGAGCCGAACGCTTCCCGGCGCTATGCCCGGCTCGAATTGTCTACTTCCCTGGCACTTGGTCAATCATTCAAGCATATTATTGCCCAGGTTATTCGATTTGTCTTCGAGACACACGATTTCGACCGGCTCGAACTCCATGTGTCTGAGCCCGGCCTTGAACCGTGATGCAACGCTGGATAATGCTCCCACACCGGTGCGTACGACGGCTTCCGCCGTCGGACAGGCTGCGGCAGCATGCAAGGAACCGGGTGTATTCGTTCGAGTGGGCGGTTTGCCGTCCACTCGAACGAATACACCCGGTTCCTTGCATGCTGGAAGCGAAAAAAGATGATTTTTGGGCAACCGTGTAGCGTGTATCGGGAACAAACACCGATTGCGGAAGCCGCAACATAAGGAAACACCATGGAAGGACTTGTGCTGCGTGCACAGAGCGGTTTTTTCTGGGTTCAGACCGAAACTGCCGGTATTCTGGAATGCCGCCTGCGCGGGCGCTTGAAGAAGGAGCGCCAGGCTACTGATATCGCGGTTATCGGCGACCGGGTGCTGGTACAACAGGTTTCGCCGACTGAGGGGGCCATCGAGGCGGTGCTGCCTCGCCAGACGCGCCTGGCCCGCCGGGCGTCCGGTTCGCGTGGTGCCTGGAAAGAAGATGTTATCGTTGCTAATGTCGACCAGGTTTTGCTGGTCTTTGCCTGTACTGCACCCGAGTTGAAACCACGTATGCTGGATCGCTATCTGGTGATTTGCGAGCATAGCGAACTTGACACCTTGATCATCGCCAATAAAGTCGATCTTATGGAAGCGGCAGCCGCACGAGCGCTGTTTGCAGTCTATGAGCAAATCGGCTACCCGGTTGTCTATACCAGTATCGTCAATGGCTGTGGCATTGCCGAACTGCGCGAGCGCATGGCCGGCCGCATCAGTGTCCTGACCGGCAAATCCGGTGTAGGCAAGAGCAGTCTGCTTAATGCCGTGCAACCCGAACTGGCGCGGGTAACCGCCGATATGAGCAGCACTTTGAATAAAGGCCGCCACACTACTACTACCGCAGAACTCCTGCCGCTCCAGGGGCCGGCGGGCGGCTACATGGCCGACACGCCCGGCATACGCGAAATCGGGCTCTGGCGCTTCCCGCTCGAAGACCTGGACTGGTGCTTTCGCGAGTTTCGCCCCTATCTCGACGATTGTTATTTTGCCGGCTGTACCCACACCCACGAGCCCGATTGTGCCGTACGCGCTGCGCTCGCTGCCGAGCGTATTTCGCGGCAACGCTATGAGAGCTATGTGAAATTACGCGCAGATGAAAATTAAGGTAAAAGGAGGTTGCCGGTATGCCGCTGCTTTTCCGGTACCGCCGAAAAAGCAGCAGCATACGCTACACTTCGATGATGCGCCCTTCAGCGGCGATTTCCAATTGCACCAGGCTGCCCCGTGCACGCAAGCCGGCCCGAAACGTTGCTAACAGCGTATCGAGTTCATCGTCGCTGCGATCCGGCGCATGATGGAACAGAAAGAGCTGCCGAACCCCGGCCTGCTCGGCGATATCAATGGCATCTTCAACCCGGCTATGCCCATAGTCGCGAACCGTTTCACTGCGCGTATAGGGCGCACTGTGAATGAGAATATCGGCATTATGCGCAAAATCGGCTGCCTGCTGCAAAAGCTCGTCCGAAAGATAGCATACATCAGTGATATATACCAGGCTGCGCGGCCCTTCCTCAATCCGATACGCCCAGATGGATGCATTGGTTGTACTATGGACGAAAGGCCAGGCACTGATCGTCAAATTGCCTACCTCGAACGGCTCGCCGGTGATGGTATAGAACCGATGGGTTGCCCCCATATGGGCCAGACCATAAACCGGCGAATAGACCGGTGACAGCAACCCGTCGTAAACCATTTCGAGCGGGCCGCGGGTGCTGTCGGGGCCATAAATCGTCAACTGGTTGCCGGGTAGATGCACCACTCCGGGAAAGGGCAACCCGAGAATATGATCCCAGTGTGGATGACTGATCAGCAGGACAATCTGGCCCTGGCCTTTGCCGAGTGGCCCTTTCATCAGTGTATCGCCGAGCGGGCAGAAGCCGGTGCCGGTATCGAGCACGACCAGTTCGCCGCCCGCGCCATAGATCGCGGTACAGCAGGTATTGCCGCCATAGCGCGTATATTCAGCGCCGGGTGTCGGCACATAACCGCGCACTCCCCAAAATTGCAGTTGCATTACCGGCCTTTCCGTGAGAGCTCCATGCCCTCGTAGGCAACGCGCACCTGCAGGCCGGTCGGAGCCGCCGCTTGCTGCTGCCTTTCGATGGCTGCCAGGGCTGCGTCGCTGCGATGCGGATCATGGTGGAACAGGATCAATTCACGCACGCCGGCCTCATGGGCAATCTCGATCGCATGTTCGGGTGCGCTGTGCCCCCAGTGCGGGAAGCGTGCATATTCAGGCATGGTAAACTGCGCATCGTAGATCAGCCAGTCGGAACCCTGTGCCAGCCGGACAATGCCGCGCCGCATGCGCTCGAGCGCATGCAAATCTTCTACACTCTGTGCGGTTGGCTCGCCCGTCCACACTACACGCTCATCGCCGAACAGAACCGTATGAAACGGCCCGGTGTCCGGAATAAACGTCAACACTCCATCGGCGCTTTCCAGGCGATAGCCTAGCGCCCGAAACGGGTGATTGGATTCAGCGGTACGCACAAAAACATCGGGGCCGATGTCAAAACAGCGATAGCCGTCGATTTCGACAAAATCAAGCCGTGCCGCCAGGTTTTGCAGGCCAATCGGTAGCAACGGATCGCTGACGGCATTGTCGATAATGGTTCGCAAACTGGCTTGCGTCCGCTTCAACCCATAGATCGACATATGCACATCGTGCCGGTAAATCGGCTCGAAGAAGGGGAACCCAAGAATGTGATCCCAATGGGTATGGGTGACCAGCATGTGCAAACGCTGTTGGCACGTATCAGGTGGCTGCAACAACCGGCGCCCCAGATAGCGGAGACCGGTGCCCGCATCCAGGATAATGCAGGTGGATCCGATACGCACCTCGACACAGGTGGTATTGCCGCCATATTTGAGGACGTTGGCATGTGCTACCGGATATGAGCCGCGGGTACCCCAGATTCGTATTTTCATCGTGAATGCAGTTCCCCGCCATGCCCTTGACAATACCTGATAGTGTACTGCATAAACGCATGAATTGTCAGCTTTGGCATATTCCTGGGCTTCCGGTTCACATTGCAGACTCTGGTGGTTCTCTTGCTATCGGATGGAAGAAATGTTCCCCGGCTGAACGTGCGCCGGAATGTTTGAAGAGCCCGTTGCACGCAACGACAGGAGCAATTGGCATGGTATCATAAGCATAGTACGTTGTCTTTATAACCGAAGTATATCCAGCATGGATCCTGTACATGGAGGGGAGCATGGCGCAAATTCGGCTCGGGGTGCAATTGCATCCACAGCACACAAGCTATGCCTCATTTGCTGAGGCGACCCGGCGTTGTGAAGCAATCGGGGTTGATACAATCTGGAACTGGGATCATTTCTTTCCGCTCTATGGCCCATCCGACGGGAATCATTTCGAGGCCTGGACGCTGCTCAGCGCGATGGCAACCTTGACGACGCGGGCCGAAATCGGCTGCCTGGTGACATGCAATAGCTACCGCAATCCGGCATTGCTGGCACACATGGCCAAAACCGTCGACCATATCAGTGGGGGGCGGCTCATTCTGGGCCTGGGCGCAGGCTGGTTCGAGCGCGATTATCAAGAATTCGGCTATGAATTTGGTACTGCCGGTGATCGGCTGCGTGCGCTCCGTGATGCCCTGCCCCTGATCAAGGAACGTCTGGCGACGAAAGAAGTTCCACCGCCGCAGCGCAATCCTATGCCGATCCTGATCGGCGGCGGCGGCGAGAAAGTGACTCTCAAGCTCACAGCAATGTATGCCGACATCTGGAACGGCTTCGGGCCGGCTGAGACCTTCAAACACAAAAATACCGTCCTCAACGACTGGTGCCGGGAAGTCGGTCGCGAACCGGCCAGCATCGAACGCTCGATTTCGATATCGGCCGGCAGCCTGGATAATCTGGACGATATCGTGGCCGCCGGAGCCAATCATATCATTCTGCAACTGGCTGATCCCTGGGATTATGGCACTGTCGAGCGGCTCGTGCGCTGGCGTGAGCAATATCAGGCCTGACTATGGTTGCTCTTACCGATGATTCCTGACAAACTTATGACAGAGGAGGACAGCAGTGGCAAGTATCGGCAAAAATGTGACGATCAGCTGGCTGGGGCATGGCACTTTTCACCTGCAAACCCCCGAGGGGACGAATGTGTTGATCGATGCCTGGGTCGATAGCAATCCGGCCTGCCCGGAGGTTTGGAAGGCGAAAGCCCGTGAGAATCTGGCGGCGATTTTTGTGACGCATGGCCACTTCGATCACGTTGGTGACCTGGCAGCGGTAGCACATGATACCGGCGCAACGATTGCCTGTATGTACGATCTGACCGGTTGGATGCAGGAACAGGGTATCGCCGAAGACAAGTTGCTTGGCTTCAATATGGGCGGCACAGTTGATCTGGCCAATGTCAAGGCCACGATGACGGCCGGCCAGCACAGTAGTTCGGTCGTCGTTGACGGCAAAGCGGTCGGACTCGGCAATTCGGCCGGCTTTGTGCTGCGCTTTTCCAACAATTTTTGCATCTACCACACCGGCGATACGGCGGTGACTTACGATATGAAGATCATCGGCGATCTCTACAAACCGGATCTGACGATTCTGCCGATTGGCGATCATTTCACAATGGATCCGCGTCAGGCGGCCTATGCGCTCAAGTTGATCGGTTCGCGCTATGCTATCGGTGAGCACTGGGGCACGTTCCCGATCCTCACCGGCACCCCCGAGGCGCTAGTCGCAGCCTGCAAAGAATTCGACGTTGCTACCGAAATCATTGCGCTCAAACCGGGGGAGGCCGTCTCCTGACATGTGACACCAGGGAAGCTCACCGGCCGGCTATGGGTGGATTGGTGCGGGATTGCCATGCCAACCCACCCATAGCCGGCTTTCAACGAGAGCGTTTTTCGCCCGGCCGGACGGCCCTCACCCCCGGCCCCGCTCCTTTCAACGATAGCGTTTTTTACTCTGCCGGACGGCCCTCACCCCCGGCCCCGCTCCCGCTCAGGCCAGCGCGGTGAGTTGCGT
>DAOTUJ010000187.1:0-10369 GCA_034437175.1 Chloroflexaceae bacterium
GGCGCCGGCAAGCACCGGGCCGAAACGACCCGAATCTTATGATCAGTGTCGTTTGCCGGTCGCCAGCGACACGAATTGTTAAATGCGAGTCGTCGGGCGACCCGAATCTTATGTTTAGCCCATCCCTCCACGACATGCGTGGGCATCATTGCCTCCTCAGTGTAGCTTGAATTACGAAAGGGAATTGTATTCTATTATAGCATAGCGATATAGCGGCAGAACGACAATGGATTGCATCGCCCTATCGTCCCGCCCCGTCGGCGATCGCCCGCCATGCCACCGTCCCGCCCGTCCCCATCGTCCCGCCCCGTCGGCGATCGCCCGCCATGCCACCATCCCGCCCGTCCACGAGTAGGGGCGAAGCAGCGGACAGCAAGGCTCCGGCCAGATGCGGGTACCGCATCTGGCCGGAGCCTTGCTGTCCGCTGCTTCGCCCCTACATTGTTGATGCACACGGCATGGTTACCGGCGGTTACATTGTTGATGCACTTCCAATCATTGGCATTCGTGTATCACATCTATGGTACAATCGCGATTGATACGGAGATCTAAGGAGCACATCATTGAAGCAGCTCACCCTGCTATTCGCTTTAATTCTGATTCTGGCGGCCTGCGGCGAATATGTGCCGCCCGAGGCGACGCGCTCGCCGGTTGAGCAGCGCCAGACTGAGCGTGCCCTCGCCGGCGCCGCCGCGCCGCTGCCCACCGTTGCCGCCGCGCCGCTGCCCACGCCCGACACGGCCGCCACCGCACTCGCTGCCGCCGCTGCCGCCGATATTCTCGCGGTGCCCGACGATGATCCCCGCGCCCTCGGCGATCCCGCCGCGCCGGTGATCTTCATCGAGTTCAGCGACTATGAGTGACCGTTCTGTGTACGCTTCGTCCGTGAGACGAAACCCCAACTGATTGAACAGTACGTCGAGGCCGGCATCGTGCGCATGGTCTTCCGCGATTTTCCGCTGCCCAGCCATCCCTCCGCACCGCTCGCCGCCGTCAGTGGGCGCTGCGCCGGCCGGCAAGACAGTTTCTGGCCTATGCACGACCTGCTCTTTGCTACCCATGGCACCGAGTGGGGCGGCGTGCCTAATCGCGACCGCAATGTCATGATTGAGTTCGCCGAACAACTTGGCCTGGATGTCGCCGCGTTCAGCGCGTGCATCGACGACCCGGCGATGTACGAGGCGGTGGCCCAGGAAGTCGCCGCCGCCGAACAACTCGGCATCAACTCGACGCCCAACTTCATCGTTGGCGGGCGCATCCTGCGTGGCGCCTTGCCCATCGAGAACTTCGAGCGGGCGATTGAACTGGCCCGGAGTGAGGCGGAGTAGGTGGGGTGGTTCGACCACTACCTGCCGCCCCGCCCCCACCTGAGCTTGCCCCTGAAGACGCCGCCTGGCTCGATGCGCACCTCCGTGAAAAAGGGCTGCGGGAGTAGATCAGGAGACGGGGTCAGATCGCACTGACTGCGGAGCCCCCGCTTGCGCCGAGCGTGAACGCACAACGTGATGCAGACGCCCGGCAGCCTTTACGCCAAGCAGACGGAACATCACCAGTCCCTTCTCAATCCGCGCGCGATACCACGGCATAGGGCAAGCAGACCGGCGTGCCACTGGCGGGATCGCTGACAATGTTGGCCTGCACGCCGAACACCTCGGCGAGAAGCGTGGGCGTCAATACCTGCTTCGGTGACCCATCGGCGACGATCTGTCCCTGATTAAGGGTGACCATGCGACTGGCATAGCGGGCGGCCTGGTTCAGGTCATGCAGCACGAGTACGATCGTCATGGCCTGTTCACGGTTGAGCCGCTGTACCAGATCAAGAACCTCCAGCTGATGACCAATATCGAGAAAGGTCGTTGGCTCATCGAGCAGCAGGGTCGGTGTGTCTTGTGCCAGAGCCAGCGCAATCCAGGCCCGCTGCCGTTCACCGCCCGACAAACTATCAAGCTGGCGGTGGGCAAAGGTATCCATACCGGTCCACTTCAGTGCGGTGGTGATGGTCACGTGATCCTGTTGCCGCAACATGCGCAGCGTACCGACGTGCGGAAAGCGTCCCTGCTCAACCAGTTCGCGCACCGTTAGCCCGGCAGGAGCGTCTGGCCCCTGGGGCAAAATAGCCAGTTCGCGGGCGATGGCGGCGGTTGGCATCGTGCTGATTACCTTGCCATCCAGCAATACAACACCGTCTTGCGGTTTAAGCAAGCGCGCCAGGGTCTTCAGCAGGGTCGATTTCCCCGATCCATTTGGCCCCACCAGCGCAGTGATTGTGCCACGTTCAATCTGGAGCGACACATGAGCAATGACCGGACGCTCATGGTAGCCTACCTGCAAGTCATGGGCGGCAAGTGGAGCCTGCCCATTGCCAGGATGGACTGGTATTTTTGACATAGTTGATCCGTTTTATTGTCAATGACATCATGCCTGACACGACTTACGCGGTGGCGACCACGACCGCCGTTTTTCGCCTGCGGCAGCAAGGAGTGACGGTCTTTTTCCGTTGTGTTGGCAGCTTCGCCGCCAACACAACGGAAATACATGGTTTCTTCCACCCTGCCGGAGGCGAAAAAGCTCGTGATGCGGACAGCATCAACGCCGACTGCGTAAGTCGTGTGACCGAATGGTACGCGCTTTGCGCCTACACCTCGCGTCGTAGTAAGAGATAGAGAAAGAAAGGCGCACCGAGCATTGCGGTAACTGCGCCAACCGGCAGCCCGGCGGCTTCGGGAATATCAAGCCCGGTGAGCAGGCCCAACCAGCCAATCGTGATTGTTCGCGCAGCAACGTCGGAGCTGATCAGGATGATTGCGGTGAGCACCACGCTTAAGGGGAAAAGCCGCCGCACGTCGCTGCCGACCACCCGCCGCGCCATGTGTGGGCCGATGAGCCCGATAAACCCGATTGCACCAACCACTGCCACCGCTCCGGCTGTTAACAGGGTGGCGACGAAGAGCAGCCCGAGTCGCGCCCACTCGACCCGCAGCCCCAGCCCCCGCGCCACACTATCGCCAAGCTGGAGCGTATTGGCGAGCCCGGCCGAGAGCAGACCCAGCGGCAGGGCAACCAGAGCAATCGGCCAGAGCGTGTGCCAGTGGATCCAGACGCGCCCGCTGGTCGAGCCGACCGTCCAGCGAATGATGCGCTGCATATCTTCGGCCTGGGCGGCCAGCAGAATAACCGAGATCAGCGCACTGTTGATGCCGGCGATCAGCACGCCGACCAGCACCAGCCGCATCGGGTCACTCCCGCGCTGATAGCTGAGCAGATACACGGTTACTCCCGCAGCCATGCCACCGAATAGACCGATCAGCGGCAGCACCAGCCCCGAGTCGACACCATTCCAGATGCTCCCGCCGGCGTCAAAAACGATATACACCACAATGGCAAGCACGGCGCCGCTCGAGACACCGATCAGTCCTGGTTCGGCCAGCGGGTTACGCGTGATGGTCTGGAGGATCGCTCCCGCAAGGCCGAACATGCCGCCCGCCAGCAGGGCGACCAGGGCGCGCGGCAGGCGCACCCCCCAGACGACCTGCCGGTGCAGATCTTCTTCCGCCTGATTGAGCAGGGCCAGTACGATCTGGCGCGACGTGAAGTCGAGCGTGCCGACCGCAATGTGCAGCACCACCAGCAGGACGATGACGACTCCACCGAACAGCAAGAGCAAGCCGAAGCGGCGAACTGCGAACGGACGTGGATCGGGCGTTTGAGCACTGGAACGGTCAGGTGCCGAAGCGGTTGGGTCGATCATAGGCGTTCCTTATCGCCGGGCAATCAGCCGCAGCAGCAGCAGCAGCGCAATGGGCGAGCCGAGCGCCACTGTCACCAGGCCGACCGGCAACTCTGCCGGGCTGAAGAGTTCGCGTGCAAGCAAGTCCGATACGGTTAGCAATACTGCGCCGAGCAAAGCACTGAGCGGCAGCACCTGACGTGCATCGCTGGTCTGCAACAGTCCGCGCACCATGTGCGGTGCAACCAGCGCCACAAAGCCGATTGGCCCACAGACAGCAACAATGGCGGCATTGAGTGAAATGGCCACGAGAAAGATCAGCATTCTGGTGCGGAAGACGGGCAAGCCCAGCCCCTCGGCCATGTCATCACCGAGTTGCAGCAGGTTGAGTGGGCGACCAGACAACAGTGCAATTGGCAGCGCCACGGCGATCCAGGGCAGCACCAGCCACAGGTCTTGCCAGTCGCGCCCGATCAGACTACCGACCAGAAAGGCATAGAGTGCCCGCAGTTCCTCCGGCTCACCCAATACCACCACCACAGTGATCAATGCGCTGAAGAGCGCACCAAGTGCCGCACCAATCAAGATCATCCGCACCGGGTCGCGGGTCAGGCGGGTGGCGAGCAGAATGACCAGGCCGGCACCGAGCCCACCTGCCAGCGCAAAGAGTGGTCGTGTGCCAAAGGGCACGGCGATGTTGAAGATCACGATGACGGCAACGACGAGTGATGCGCCAGTGGAGACACCGAGCAGGCCCGGCGCGGCCAGTTCGTTCCTGAGCGCATCCTGCAGCATTGCGCCCGAGACAGCCAGGGCTGCGCCCGCCAGCGCCCCGAGTAGAAAACGGGGCAACCGCACTTCCCAGATCACAATCCGCGGCACGCGCTCGCCACCCTGAGTAAAAAGGATGGCGAGCACGTCGCCCGGCGCAATCCGGGTGATGCCGATCATCAGCGCCAGCACGCCGATGCCGAGGAGTACCGCCAGCAGCAGCAGCCCGAGCAGCCCCACCCGACCGAGGCGAGCCGGGTCGCGAGCACGGTCGCGCTGTTGGGGTGAGGAGCTTGCGGTTGCTGCCACGATTACTGCGCCTCCGCCAGGATTTCCTGCACTTCCTCATCGGTGAGTGGCCCGTCGAGCAAATCCGGGAAGAGCAGCGGCATGTACACATCCAGGAACTTTTGCGTCGCGGGCAGGCTGCTGGCAATCGGATTGTCGTAACCGGAAGTGCTCAGAATGCGCTCGCTCTGCACGGCGTCCAGTTCCTGCCAGAGCGGATTGGATTCCAGTTCCTGCACCACCGCTTCGTCCGAAGCGTCCGTCCAGTTGTTCAGGATGATCACATCCGGGTTTATGCCCAACACGGCTTCGATCGTGCCCTCATAACCCCAGAATTCGGTTTCAAAGGGCGTTTCCCAGGGACACTGTGCCACAACGTGCATCACCTGGCACAGTGGATCATCCTGGGTGGAAATCCAGACGCTGTTGTCTCCCATCACCCCCAGCATGAGTACGGTAAAGTCTCGCGACGTCAGTTCCTGATACCCCGCCAGCCGATCCTGGAAGGCGCTGATAATCTCTTCGGCGCGCTCCTGAACCCCGAGAATCCTGGCCAGGGTGCGCGTCTCGGTATACAACCCGTCCAGGCTGTCGACCTCTTGCGGAATGTAGACCGGCGCAAGGGCTTCCATCGACTGTGCTTCTTCCAGACTGGAGGCCAGAATCAGATCCGGGTCGGCCGCAGCAACCGCTTCCAGGTCAATCGCGCCATCGGGAGCCCGTACCGATGGGATCGATTCTCCGTCTGCAAAGTAGATAGGGTCTGATAACATTTCCTCGTTGGCCAGTATTGCCACCGGGCGCGCGCCCAGGCTCGCCATTCTGCCAAAGTTGCCATTGTAGAGTGCGACCACCCGCTCCGGCGACTGCTCAAATGTCAGCTCGCGCCCCGCCCCATCGGTGACGGTCACGGGGAAGCCCGCCGTCGAGGCGTTACTGCTTTCCTCGCCGCCGATAATCTCCTGCACCTGCGCATCCGTGAGCGGGCCGTCTGGGAACACGTCCGGGTAGAGGAGTGGTGCGAAGATGTCCAGGAGTTGCTCGGTCGCAACCAGGCTGCTGGCAACCGGGTTCGAGTAGCCTTCGACATGCAACACGCGTTCGTTCTGCACGGCATCCAGTTCGGCCCACAATGAATCCTGCCGCAAGAAGTCCAGCAGTTCCTCCTTTGTGCTGTCCCATTCATCCCAGAAGTAGATGAAGTCCGGGTTCATTTCCAGCAACGCCTCCGGCGTGGTATCGTACCCCCAGGACTCGCCGCCGGTCGGGTCGTCCCAGTTGCAAATCGCAATCTCGTTCAGGATCTGGCAGTCCGGGCTGGCCTCGGTGCGCAAGGAGACGGAACTGAGATTATCTCCATCGGGTGCAGCGACCATCACGCTGACATCGCGGGGGGCCAGCGCCTTGTACGCCGCGAAACGGTCCTGAAAGGCGCGAATCGCTTCTTCAGCGCGCTCCTCACGGCCGAACATGGTTCCGAGGTTGCGTATTTCGGCGTACAGCCCTTCCAGGCTGTCAGTATCCAGTGGGATATACACGGGCGCAATGCCCTCCATGGATTGGACTTCCTCCAGACTGAATGCCAGAATTAAATCCGGCTCGGCAGCGGCAACCGCTTCGAGGTCTACGCCACCCTCCGCCGCAGCAACAGAGGGGATCGACTCGCCGTCCGCAAAATAGCGCGGTGATCGCATGGTCGGATTGATCAAAGCCCCCACGGGGCGCACGTCGAGGCTGGCCAGCCGGCCGAAGTTGCCGTTGTATAGCGCAACCACCCGCTCCGGCGGCTCCTCAAACGTCAGTTCGCGGCCCAGGCCATCGGTGACCGTTACGGGGAAGCCTGCGGCGGATGCAGTTGCGGCCTCATTGTCATGCTCCTCGCTTACCGCAGTCTCGGTCGGTGCGGCGGTCGCTACTGCTTCGGTGGCGGTTGTCGCCGGGGCGGCAGTTGGCTCCGGAGTGTCGTTGATGGCCGTCGGCCCGCCACAGGCGGCGAGCAACAGGGCGGCGGCAAACAGGGCCGCCAGCAGGCGATAAACATGGGTCATGGTGACTGTCCTTTCATCTGTATTCATCGTTACCAGGCACATCGAGTTTCGGAGGTTTCATGTCATCGTGTTCGAACAAAGCCTTTCATCCTTTTGCTGCCTCAAACTGTCGTACATAGGCAAGTGCCGCTGCCAGATGGGCACGAGGTAGACCAGATGCCTGGGCCAGGGTCGCCGCTGGATCGCTGCCGAGCGGTACCTGTTCCCACGGCCCGGTCACGCTGCGCCACAGCCGCCCCGAACGAGTGCTGAAGCGATGTTCAGTCCTGGTACGGCGATCACGGCAGATAAATGAGAGGTGATCCGACGAATAGCCTTCTCGATAGCCGTAGCGCATATGCTCCTCAAACTCCTGGTCGCAAACCAGGCGATTGCAAAGGATATACATCTGTCCGCGAGCGGGGCGGCCCGTCGTCGGATTTCCTGCCTCAATGTTGATGCCGTCCGGGCCGATGTTGTGCAGCTCATAGTCGTCGTCGTCCAACGGCTCGACCGCGTAGTGATAGGGTCGGCCTTCGTTCGTGTGCCCGCACACATCCACGCGGTACGACAAGCCAATGGGCAGCGGTACCTTCACGACGTGACCGGAACAGGGGTCGGCGACGTACCGCTGATCGTCCACCCGAACGATGACCGAACAGTGACTACGCTCGCGTGGGAAATCCAACACCTGGTCGTTGGCGTTACGGCTTACCTGGCCCTCACTGTTGATCGCCATGGCCGCATCGAAGCCGAGCGCATCGAGAAGTTTTTTTGAAGGCGTATGTGCCGTCCGAGCAGGAGCCGCCGCTGCCCATGCGCATGCTCTCCTCCCAGACCTGTTCGGGCAGCCGCACCCGGTCGTCCGGATCGAGAATGTCCCGGTAGCGCAGCAGGCGGGTAGCGGTCTCGTAGGGCACACACTCGCGGTACGCCAGCAGCAAACGGCGCAGGTAATCGAAGTCGGGGCGCTTGCGTCCAAGCTCCAGGTGCGCGAGAATTTGCTCAGTCGGCAGTGAGTTGCTCATCATTCCTCCGCTTCAGTATTGCTGTTGGGCGACCAGTGCGGCATAGAGGCCGTTGCCGGCTACAATTTCCGTGTGTGCGCCGCGCTCCACTACCCGTCCGTGGTCTAACACGGCTATCTGGTCGGCACTGCGAACAGTGGAGAGCCGATGGGCAATCACGATACAGGTGCGGCCCGCGCGCAAGCGTTCGAATGCCTGCTGTATCTGGGCCTCGGTTGCGCTGTCTACCGCCGAAGTTGCCTCGTCCAGGATCAGGATGGGTGCGTTCTTCAGCAGGGCGCGGGCGATGCTCAGGCGCTGCTTTTGCCCGCCCGAGAGCTTTACACCACGTTCGCCAATGACGGTGTCGTAGCCCTGGGGCAACGCACTGATGAAGGCGTGGGC
Organism: Chloroflexaceae bacterium; assembly: GCA_034437175.1. GTDB lineage: Bacteria > Chloroflexota > Chloroflexia > Chloroflexales > Chloroflexaceae > DAOTUJ01. The sequence continues at coordinate 8,226 of DAOTUJ010000187.1, forward strand.
ATTGGCGGCCTGCGCAGCGGCGATAATCTCGTCATCGTCAGCGTCAGGCTTGCCAAAGCGGATGTTCTCGCGCACGCTGCCGTTAAACAGGAACACGTCCTGCAGCACCATGCTGATATTGCGGCGCAGGGCATCCAGGCGGATCCGGCGCAGATCGTGGCCGTCGATGCATACCCGGCCCTGTTGCGGGTCGTAGAAGCGGGCCAGCAGGCTAGTAATGGTGCTCTTGCCGGCACCCGTCGGCCCAACCAGCGCCAGCGTTTGCCCTGACTCAACCGTGAGCGTGATGTCGAACAGCACCGGGCGCAGCGGATCGTAGCCAAAGGTCACGTTTTCAAATGTAACCTGACCGCGCATCCGACCCGGCTCAACACTGTCTGGCGCATCGGCTACTTCAGGTTTCATCGTCAGAACCTCGTGAATACGTTTGAGACTGGCCACGCCGCGCTGAAAGACTTCGCTGACCTCAACCAGCATTGTCAATGGCTGGTAAAAGACGGTCAGGTACAGCACAAAGGCCACCAGATCTTCAACCAGCAACTCGCCACGTAGCGCACCTTGTCCACCAGACCAGACGACAAGCACGATGCTCAGGCCCGTAGCGGCTTCAATGATCGGCTGAAGCATCGCCAGAAATTTGCGTGCCCGTACCTGATCCTGGGCGTACCTGTGCGACAGGTGACCGACGCGGGTCAGTTCATGCCGTTCCCGGTTGAAGACCTGGATCTCTTTGATGCCCGATACGTTATCCTGCACCAGGGCACTCAACTCACCCGAACGTGTCGCTTCAGCATCAAAGGCGGGCAGAATCTTGCCGGTGAGCCAGAGGATCGCCAGGATCGCGAAGGGCAATGGGAGCATCGCGAGCAATGCCAGACCCAGATCGAGTTGCACCAGGACGATGATGATACCAATTGCCAGGAGGAGACTGACGACAAAACTATAGACTACATCGGCCACAACTGGCTCAACGTCCTCGGTATCCTTGATCACCCGGCTGACGATCTCACCGGTCTGGCGGTTGGCGTAGTAGGCCGGTGAGAAGCGCTGGAGCTGGCGGTAGAGCGCGGTGCGCAGATCGTGGCACAGATTCCAGGCGACCACGTGGGCCAGATGGTTATTCAAGAATTGCCCGCCACTCCGGACCAGATACACAACAGCAAGCATCAGGGCGATCTGGCCGATTCTACCTGCCGCAGCGAGCGGATCACCCTCGGCCAGCCGCACCGTTTGCACCAGTGCGCGAATGAGCCAGGGGCCGAGCAACCCCGCGCCGGTCACGGCGAGAATACTGAGTAGCACCAGCAGCATCAGGCCACGATAAGGCTTGAGGAATGGCAGCAGGGTACGCAGAGCAGTGAGCATCAGGCACCTCCTGCTGGAGATTGCGCATACTTCTGCGCCAGATAGTCACGCAGGCGCTGGTCGCGCTCTTCCGCCGGGCGCAGGACGCAGGTAGTACACTTGTCGCTATCGGGAAGCGTGTAGTAACGACAGCAACCGCCACGCGCGCGGAAAGTTTCGCAGTGGCCCGCCCACTCCAGGGTGATGTAGCCAGTGTCAGGGTTGTGCATCGGCGAACCGGCCGCCTTCACGAAGGCCAGTCCCTCCGACTGCGCAGGCACCGGGTCGCCGAGGACTTTGCCTGCATGCAAAAAAAGAGCAGCACAGGCATCAGCGACCAGGTTCCACCAGGCGCGTTGCCCCAGCCGTGTGGCGGCATAGATGCGGTCGATCAGCGGCGACAGGTGCGCCTCGAGCTCGATGCGTAACCATTCGCGCAACGTAACCGCGTCGGGGAGCACCAAGGCATCAGAATGATTGGCGGCGGGGTCGTCGGGCAATGCGGCAAAGCGCCCGCTCAGGAAGCGCACATCGATCCGCTCGCTTTCGCCCGTTTCGCCGTCTGCTTCCCAGGTGTAGGTGCGATAGCGTAGCGCCATATTTGCCGGCGCAGGATCGGGCACACGCCGTGCCACCAGGTAGGCCGCAATGGCGGCGGCGCTGACATACCACTCACCTTTCGATAGTCCCGACGTAGGTTGACGATTTTTTGCCAAACCTGCTCACAGCGCATAGGATAGCGCCAGATATCCTAATGGGCAGGGAGGGCATGATGGATCAGACCAGGATTGAACGGGTGG
>DAOTUJ010000188.1:0-4778 GCA_034437175.1 Chloroflexaceae bacterium
GCGTTCACTGAGCGACTGCGGCGTCGGATCGGCGCGCAGGGCAGCGGGTGGACGAATCGGGCCAAAGCGGGCCTGAAGCTCATCCGGCCGCAAGCCGCGGGGGATGTGGCGCAAGACCTGGAGCGCCGCTTGCGCATCCGGCGTCAGCGCCTGATAGGTCACCCGCACCGTGGCCTGGCGGCAGAGCGCCCGGCGCAACCGCAACCGGCGCTCATCCGGCGTCACCGAGCGCGGCAGCGAAATCCGATTGCGGCGGGCAATCGCCTGTTGCAGCGACGCCGGCAACTGTGCCAGCATCCGAGCCCAATGATTCATGATTGACCTCCCACGACCGACATGCTAAACTACGGGCAACAGCTTCATCGTAGCACCAGCCGGCCAGAAACACAAAACATGCTGGGCAGAGTGGTCAGCCGTCACCCGGCAACACCGCAGCAGTATGAGCCAGAACAGCCCGGCCCTGCCGCGAAGGAGTGAGGATCTATGCTCCGCAGTGAAGGAGGTCGAAACCTGAACACTGTTATACGGATTGCTCTGGGGCGAAGGGCGCGACCTGAGCGCCGACGGCATCTTCGTGCGGCTGGTCGAGGGCCAGCAGGGCATCGCCCACTGCCCACCGCTGGCGGCCATCGTCCCGGAGGGCGAGCGCGCCACCTTGCGCATCCGCCATTACCTGGACAGCGACAAAGAAACGGGAATCACGCAGATTGTGGGCAGCCGGCTGGTGGCTTTGTGTGGTGCGGAAAATTTCTGAACATGGTTGACTGTGGAGCATTGCCTGGTAAAAGAACATAATCAGGGATCCGATAACGAGCAGCAGCAAACATCACCACCAGTACCGGCACTTCCCAACCAGCGCTACCCGATCAAGCATTCCGATCGCACTGCCGTTGCCCCCTACAATTTTGTGCCATTGCCAAACAAGGTGGTCACTGTTGATCCTTCCACACTGGCTGAACCATTCGGTGCATTCGATAGTAAGCTGCGTACTGGTGTCATCGAATGCACCCTGATCACTGAGTCGCCACTGTATGTGCGTGGCGGGCTGAGCATCGAGCAGGTACAGCAGAACCTGCAGAGCAAGGATGTTCCCGAGTTTTTTGCGCTTGATCGGGCGGCAGATCAGGGTAATTTGCCACGCCCGGTAATACCGGGAAGCAGCCTGCGCGGTATGCTGCGTAGCCTGATCGAGATTGCTGCCTATGCGAAGGTTAGCCGAGTTACTGATCGCCAGCACTATTTTCCCGACAGCAAACGGGCGGCGACACCGCGTGATTTTGTGCCCGAACGCCTGCGCAATGATGCGGACATCGATATTGCCGAGGCCATCTTCGGCTTTGTGCGCGACGAACGTCAGCGCGAGCGCCAGGTGCAAGCGGGGCGGATCCAGGTTTCCGATGCAATCGCGGAAACCTATCGCTGGTTTGCCGACCAGCCGATCACGCCGAAGATCCTGGCGAGCCCCAAACCAACGACCTTTCAGCACTACCTGGTGCAAACTGATGATCGCAAAGTGAATCTTCGCCACTACGGCAGTCGGCCCGGCCAGGAAACCGTCATCCGCGGGCAAAAGGTGTACTGGCACAAGGGCAATCCGGCACGTAGCGATATCGAAGATGGTGAATTTCTCCAGCTGCCGTCCAACGAGCAGGACAACGATACCCAGCACACGAAGATACGTCCGGTGGCCGCCGGCAGCCGCTTCCGCTTCCAGATCCGCTTCACCAATTTGAGCGACGTCGAACTCGGTGCACTGCTCTGGGTACTGCAGCTTTGCGATGACAGCCGCCACGACGGCAAGCAGTACCGGCTAAAACTGGGCATGGGCAAACCGCTTGGCCTTGGTTCTGTTAAGCTGGAGCCAACCCTAAGCCTGGCGAAACCGAAACAACGCTATCAGCGGCTCTTTGCTGCTGACGGCAAAGGATGGGAATTCGGGGAAGAAACTGCTGCGGAGATCGCAAAGGTCGCGCAAGATTGTGTTGCCGAATTTAACGATCATATTCTCACCAAAAGCGGCGAACCGCGCCCGGCAAGCGGGCAGCTCAAGGATACATTGCGCATCCAGATGTTGCTGGCGCTGCTGAGCTGGCCGGGGCCGCAGCCGGTCGAGGAATTCAGCCGCTACATGGAAATCGAGCGTCGGAGCACACCGCGCATCGGCAATGACCCCAACGAGTACAAAGATCGCCCGGTGTTGCCCGATCCGCGGCAAGTGCTGGCCCAGTCGCTGGGTCAACCCTTGCCCGAAGCGATCAAACCTTTGCTTGAACCGACGCGCAGGCAGGAAACACCATCACACCATTCATCATCGCATGGTAGCGGAAGCCGTCAACCGCAAGCGTCTCCAAAGCCACCACAACCCATCAAAACCCCACCAAAAACATCCGGCCATGAATTGATTCAGCGTGTCAATGACCTTCCTGAAGCACGGGTTGCCAACGAAATTAATCGCTTCTACAATGAGTGGCGCAACCTCGCGGCTGATAACCCGGCTCGTGTACCAGTTGCCGAAGCTATCATTGCGAAAATTCGTAGCGCAAACCGCGAAAAGAAGTCTGCCGGCAAAGCCTGGTACCAGGAACTACTTGCCTGTGTGGATGGCACTGAAGGGAAGGAATCACAGTAGTGAGCAATGCACTCCAACCCGTCCAGATCACGTTGACCTTTGAACCGGCTGGCGAAACTACGCGAATTCGCTGGGAAGGCCAATCCATTGGTCACCCGACCAGCGAATTTGTTGCACCTTACCAGGGGGAAGATCTGGCCCTTGTCGTGCGTGCGCTCGATAGTTTGCAAACTGGTGTCAACATGTTTACGGCTACGGAGCGAAGTCGTCTGTTGGCATTAGGTCTGGTTGATGGATTTGGCAATGTGCTTCCGGATGCCCAACAGCGAGTCGGCCGCATCTTTTGTACGAGGCGCTTGATGCGGATCGCAATGGTGGCAGAGCACTCGACATCGCACGGAACAGTGCGCTTGCCGAGGGGCGCCCACTTGCGCTAAACCTGCGTTTTCCGCCCGAAGCGGTTGAACTGGCATCGCTACCCTGGGAATTGCTCTGGGACGATCAGCCGACACCGCTCCTGCTTAGCGATGGCCATCTGGCATTATGTACACGCCATCTCAACCTTTCAAAAGCATTGCCGCCACCAGCAACGCAGAAACTTCCATTGCGGTTGCTCGTGATTGCACCACGCTCCGACATTCCTGATAATGTGCGCGAAGCTGAACGTTCGGCACGCGTAGAGACGCTTCAACCGCTAATTGACCGCGATGAACTGGTTGTGGTTGCTGAAGTCAGCCCGGCCACCCGTGCAGCTGTTGTTGACGCCGTGCAACAGCACAAACCGGACATTGTGCATTATTACGGACACGGTCGCTATTTTGAAGGTGTAGGCTCTTTGCTTCTTGACGCACCGGGTGGTGGGCGAGCATGGACGGCAGTTGACCGACTGATGACGCTCCTCAAAGGTGTACGACTGGTTGTGCTCTACGCCTGTCAGGGTGCAGCGGTCAGTGAGCACGGCCTGCTTACCGGCATCGCACCGGCGTTGAGTTCGGCCGGTGTGCCAATTGTTATTGCAATGCAGCACAGCATCCGTATTTCCGCTGCGACCCGCATGAGTCGTATCCTATATCGTGAGTTGGCGCGTGGAACCAGCGTCCAGGATGCTGTGAACATGGCCCGCCAGTCGCTGTACATTGAAGAAGATGAGCAGGTTTCCTGGTTTGTGCCGACGATCTATATTCGTGCAAGCGATACTGGACCGGTGTACCTGATTGAGCCGAAAAGCATGGCTCAATCGGTAGAACTGCCAACTGAGACCGATCCTGTCAGCCCCGAACGCCGTCACGATATCGAACTTTTTACCTACCTGCCAGTTGGAACCACAGCAAACCAACCTCAAACGATCGACTGGTCACGATTCTTCACGACGCGACCAAAAGCCGACGATGTCTGGCAATCGATTATGCTGCCGGATCTAGTCGAATTGCGTCGCGAGCTCGGCCGGAACCGTATTCAGCGCATTATGCTCTATCCTCGGCTGCACAATGGCTTCGGACTGGGTGTTGGGGCATACTTTGCACGCGCATTTCGTCTTACGGTTGAGCAGCCGTTCCCAAACACTGGTGTACAAGTATGGGCGTCAGACGAACCACCAGCCAGGGATATATTCATCGTAACCGATCCAGAGGATCTCGATGTCTGGCTTGATCAGCTTACTTTGGCACCGGTGAGTATTGAAATTAGTATCAGCCGTGATGTGCATGCGGGTGTAGACAACCATATTCAGAACCTGGCCAATGATGTGCCCTGGCAGCGACTGACAATTTGCCCATCTCGCGGTCCATCATTTGGTGCTGTGCCAGACAACGCATCTGCAGCCGCATATGCCAATCAAATTGGCGACATCATTCGTCGGGTGCGCGATCGGCGGCCTGGTTTACTGATTCATCTGTTTGCATCGATGCCCCTAGGATTGGAGATATTATTGGGGTTGCAGCTCAATGCCTGTAAGCCCTTACAGTGTTATGGCTATGATAATAACCTCGGCGCTTATTATGAAGCGTACACCCTCAAATGAGTATGCAAAGGGCAAAAACCAAACATTTTGGGATTTGCCCTTTCATCGCCGTCTTCCCCGCCTTTCAACTATAGCGTTTTTTACTCTGCCGGACGGCCCTCACCCCCGGCCCCGCTCCCGCTCAGGCCAGCGCGGTGAGTTGCGTTCGCGAAACCGGGTTCCCATGGCGCACTTGCCTGGCAGGAGCGG
>DAOTUJ010000189.1:0-22516 GCA_034437175.1 Chloroflexaceae bacterium
CACATCCGGCTACCTCTACGGCAACCGCGCGGAACGGCTGCGGGCGGCAGGCGGCGCCTGGTACATCCCCGACGCGCTCGGCAGCGTACGGGCGACGCTGGACGGCAGCGGCACGCTGCTGGCGCGCACGAGCTACGACCCCCTGGGGCTTGCCGCAGGCCGGCGCGATTGCGCCGTTTGGCTTCACCGGCGAGGTGCAGGACGTGGTGGGGATGGTGTACCTGCGGGCGCGGTGGTATGATGCCGGCAGCGGGCGTTTCGGCGTGCACGACCCGTTTGCCGGGTGGCCGGAGATGCCGTATAGCCAGCATTATTATCAGTACGCCTATGCCGCGCCGACGGTGCATACGGAGCCGAGCGGTGAATGTGAGAGAAATTCCCGCCAGGAACAGTGATCTATTTCCCGTGACGCATCAGCGTTGGTACCGTGATATGATACCTTAGTCACAACTTTGCTCCCAGGTGCGATCTGTTTACCCATGGTCGCATCTGGGAGCAGCATTGCCAGGTCAATCACACCTGACAACGCACATTCCTACTATAGGGGGTTGCTATCGTTATCGTGTGGATCATCTGTGATTCGGATAAAAGCGGGGGTGTTTGTACGCAGCATGGACTCCGCCGCTTCAATGAGAATACTGACTATGCATACCGATGAATCCATCCGGTTGCCTGGCTTGTTTGCCCAAGTCTCCGCCGAAGCATTTGGGGACTTCCGTGATTTCGTACTGGTTCGTGCGATTGAAGAGAGTCTGGGGGTAAGCTTTGAACCGGATCGGGAAGGACACTATGAGGAAGCGAATGCCCTGGTGAGTCGTCCCTTCGGCTATACGCTTGCTGTCTATCGGGAAGAAGAACGCATGTCAGTGGGCTATCCAGCGAGTGGTTGGCGGCTGGTGGTGCTCATTCATACCAGAATATCTCCCTATGCGTTTGGATTAACATATGAGGCAGTTGATACGCAAGAAGTACGGCTTTCGACATATCTAGCACACGTACTCACCATGAAAACAGCGTATCGCTTCCATGCATATCCATTTGCCGGCTCGACAACCGAACCACCCGAAATGGAAATCCCCCTGCTCAACGCAGCCATCCAGGCACCCACTCCGCAATCTCCAACCGCGTATCTGGCTCCCGTATGCCAGGCGCCAGGTGTGCCGACAGCCCGCCTGCAGCCAGTCCCTGGAACGCCTGGCAATGAGCAGCAGCATGGTGCCACGCTGCTTGGGCATACGTTGCGGTTCGTGCTCACCGAGTCCGCGTTGAGCGTGGACGGAGTGGAGCGATGTGTTCATCTGTTCCTAATTGTACTGGTGAAATTGTCTTCTGGACTGCGGCAGTAGTTGATGGTCGGGTACAAGATACTTTTAGGAAGTTTTTGTTTGCATATTCGTAGCGAATATGCTATGTTAACCGTAACAGCAATCCCATCCCCCCTGGGAGGGGGCCAAAACGAAGACTATGAGTAATAAAGAAAAGATACAGAATCGCCTGAAGACGATCGAAGGGCATGTGCGCGGGGTGCAGCGCATGCTCGAAGAAGATGCCTATTGTATCGACATTCTCAAGCAGACGCGGGCGATACGCCAGGCGCTCAGCAAGCTCGATACATTGATCCTCGCTGACCATTTGAATCACTGTGTTACGACGGCCATCCGCAGCGATGAACTGGCCGAGCGCGAGCGGGTGGTGAATGAGCTGTTGCAGGTCTTTGCGGCCAGCGAACGCGAGTAGGGAGATAAACCATGCAAACTCAGAAATTCCACGTCCCCGGTATTTCTTGCCAGCACTGTGTCAATGCGGTGGCGAAGGAAGTCTCGGCGCTCAGCGGCGTCGAGCAAGTCGATGTGGTGCTTGATAGCAAGACGGTAACCGTCGCGCATGCCGATACGGTGAGCCGTGAGGCGATTGTCGAGGCCATCAAAGATGCCGGTTATGACGAGGTCGAAAGCATTTAAGTACACGACTACGACCGGTGCGGTCAGCGTTGGTGCCGGCCGCACCAGAAGCTTTTTTCGCCTGTGGCAGTAAGGCGTGGTAAGTAGCTGTTTTGTGGGGGCATTGTGGGGGCATTGCCGCCACAATGCCCCCACAAAACAGCTTTATTTTTTCTTATGGCTGAACAGCAAATACAATTTCCAGTCACCGGGATGACCTGTGCGTCCTGCTCGACGCGGGTGGAGCGGGCGCTCAAGAAGTTGCCCGGTGTCAATGAGGCCAGCGTCAACCTGGCGAGTGAGCAGGCGGCGGTTTCTTATGATACCAGCCGGCTTGCGCCGGCGCAAGTGCTGGCGGCTGTGGAAAATGCCGGCTACGGTGTGATCAGCGAGCAGATCGAATTCCCGATAACCGGGATGACCTGTGCATCTTGCTCGACGCGGGTGGAGCGGGCGCTCAAGCAGCTACCCGGTGTGATCGATGTCAATGTCAACCTGGCAACGGAACAGGCCAGTGTGGCCTTTGTGCCCGGTGAAGTCGGCCGGGCCGATCTCAAGGCGACGGTCGAGCAGGCCGGCTATGGCGTTATTGAGACCGGTGACAAACATATGTCGGCGGAAGATGCCGAGGCGACGGCGCGGGCGCAGGAACTGGCCGACAAGCGGCGCAAGCTGATTGTGGCGATTGTACTCAGCTTTCCGCTGTTTGTGCTTTCCATGTCGCGCGATTTCGGCCTGATCAGCCCCTGGCTGATCGGTGAGTGGGCCGGAGCCACCGGTATGGGCCATACCCACCCGGCCGGTGCCGATTTGCTGAACTGGCTGTTCCTGCTGCTGGCAACGCCGGTACAGTTCTACAGCGGGCGCGATTTTTACATCCATGCCTGGAAGGCGCTCAAGGCGCGCACGGCGAACATGGATACATTGATCGCGATGGGTTCGTCGGCGGCCTATTTCTACAGTGTGGTGCTGATATTTGCCGGCATGAGCGGGCATGTCTATTTCGAAACCGCTGCCGTCATTATCACCCTGATCCTGGTCGGCAAATATCTCGAAGCGCGGGCGAAGAGCCGGGCCGGCGCAGCCATCCGGGCGCTGATGGGCTTGCAGGCGCGTACTGCACGCGTGTTGCGCGGCGGCGAAGAACAAGACGTTTCGGTCGACGAAGTCCGCCGCGGTGAGATTGTGCTGGTGCGCCCCGGCGAGAAAATCCCGGTCGACGGGGTGATCACGCTGGGTGGTTCCAGCGTCGACGAGAGCATGCTGACTGGTGAGAGCATCCCGGTGCGCAAGCAGGTCGGCGACGAGGTGACCGGTGCGACGATCAATCAGACCGGCAGTTTTCAGTTCCGGGCGACGCGGGTCGGCAAGGAAACCGCGCTGGCGCAGATTATCAAGCTGGTGCAGGAGGCGCAGGGCAGCCGGGCACCGGTGCAGCGCCTGGTCGACCGAGTCTCGTCGGTGTTTGTGCCGATTGTGATTGTGATTGCCTGCATTACTTTCCTGGCCTGGTATTTCATCGGTGGGGTCGGTTTCAGCCAGGCGATGATCTTCGCGGTCAGTGTGCTGGTGATTGCCTGCCCCTGTGCGCTGGGCCTGGCCACGCCGACGGCGATCATGGTCGGAACCGGGCGCGGCGCCGAGCTGGGGATTCTGATCAAGAATGCCGAGAGTCTCGAGCGGGCCAATGCCATCCAGACGATTGTGCTGGACAAGACCGGCACGCTGACCGAGGGCAAACCGGTGTTGACCGACATCGAGTTGCCGGCGCAGCCGGCAGCCGGTTCGGGCGACGGCCTGGCGCTGGCGACACAGCCGGCCAGGCTGAGCGCCGACGAGGTGCTGCGGTTGGCAGCGTCTGCCGAGCGCGGCAGCGAGCATCCGTTGGGCGCAGCCATCGTGCGCGGCGCTGAAGAGCGCGGCCTGAGCCCGGCGCGCCCCGAGTACTTCGAGGCCATCGCCGGCCACGGCATCGCGGCGACCGTCGAAGGCCAGGCATTGCTGGTCGGCACACGGCGGCTGATGCGAGAGCGCGGCGTGCCCATCGATGAGCAGGCAGTTGCATTGATCGAGCGATTGCAGGGCGAGGGCAAAACCGCCATGCTGCTGGCGGTCGACGGTGGGCTGCACGGTGTGCTGGCGGTCGCCGACACCTTGCGGCCGACTTCGGCAGCGGCGGTAGCGGCGCTGCATCGCCAGGGCATCGCGGTAGCCATGCTGACCGGCGACAACCGGCGGACGGCCGAGGCTATCGCACGCGAGGCGGGTATCGAGCGAGTGCTGGCCGAGGTGTTGCCGCAGGACAAAGTCGCCGAAGTGCGACGACTGCAGGGCGAGGGCCAGGTAGTAGCCATGGCCGGCGACGGCATCAATGATGCGCCGGCGCTGGCGCAGGCCGACGTGGGGATCGCCATTGGCTCGGGCACGGATGTGGCGATGGAAGCCGCCGACATCACGCTGATGCGGGCCGATCTGCGGAGCGTGCCGCAGGCGATTGCCTTGAGCAAGCGCACCCTGCAAACTATTCGCTGGAACCTGTTCTGGGCCTTCATCTACAACGTGATCGGTATTCCGCTGGCAGCCGGCCTGCTTTACCCCTTCCTGGGCTGGCAACTTAGCCCGATCTACGCCGCCGGGGCGATGGCCTTTAGCTCGGTGTTCGTGGTGACGAATAGTTTGCGCTTGCGCACAGCTCGCCTGTTGCAGGCACAATGACACAGTGCGCATATGTCGATTGCCGGCGGCATAGCCGCCGGCAATCGACATATGCGCACTGTGTTGTGTATTCGGAAACGGAATAGAGCTTTATTGCACCGCAAGCACCACCGGCAGGTAAGCATAATCCGTCGCACTCGGGCTCAGCGCGCCTTCGTCGCCGGCATCGGTGTTGCGTACCAGGCGCACGAAGTTGTCGATGCGGATGGCATCGCCCTGTGGGCCGTGGCCGGTCGGCCAGGCCAGCGCTTCTTCCCAGTCCATACCGTTGCCACTGTCGTTCTGGTCCCACATCAGGCCGGTGGCCGTGTCGGTGATCGTGCCGTCGTCGTTGTCGACAAAGGCGTTTTCGCCAACGAATTTCGCGCATGAGGTGGTCGATGATTGTTGGGGGAAAGCTGGGGTCGCGGGGCGCGCTTCGGGTTGGTGCCGCTCGACCAGGGGCGGGTTTACTGGTTTGCAACCGCCAATCGCCCGGCGGATCGCCCTCCTGTCGATCACAAAGCGGCGCTCCAGGCGCTTTTCCACACCTGGCACCAGCCGATTCCGGCGATTATCGCAGCCACCGAACCGCAGAATATTCTTTACAACGATGTCGCAGATCTCGAGCCGCTGCCTTCCTGGATCGATGGGCGGGTAGCGCTGCCTGGCGACGCTGCCCATGCCATGACGCCGAACATGGGACAGGGCGCCTGCCAGGCCATTGAGGACGCCGTGGCTTTGCAGGCGGCGCTCCAGGCGGCTGTCGATCTTTCTAGCGCCCTCGTGCACTACCAGGAGAAACGGCTGGCGCATACCAGCCGGGTGATTCGCCAGTCGCGCAGCATTGGCCGCATGGGCCAGATCGCCAATCCGCTGCTGATCAAACTGCGTGATGCAGCAATGCAGCTGATGCCGGCCGAGCTAGCGCTGCAACAGCTCGAGGCTGTGCTGGCGGAACGAGTGTAAGGCAGATCAGGCGAATATCGCCGTAACCGGCAACAACCAGCCGGGCAACAGTTCGCCACCCTCCAGCCGATCTTCCCGCGTCAGCAGCTGAATATCGGTATGTGAGCGATAGACCGTGACAGTCTGCCTGCGCGGATTCACCACCACGACCATCCTGGTACCGGCGCGCAAATAATCGCGAACTTTTTCGTCGACTTCGGTGTACAGATCGTTTGGCGAAATGAACTCGACGGCCAGATCTGGTGGGCCGGCGAAGAAGCCGTCTTCTTCGGGAAGGGCTGCGAGGCGCTCCTGCCGGACGAAGGCAATATCCGGCGCGCGCAGCGTATCGGGATTATTTTCAAGAATGAAGCCGGTTTCGGCAGCATCAACCACGCCGAGCTGGTGTTTGCGCACGAACTGGTCGAGCGGCGTGCTGATATTCATGATCAGGCGCCCGTGCTTGCATCCGGCTGGTGACATGCGCCGCAGTTCTCCCCGTACCAGTTCATAACGATGGGCATCGTTGGGAAGCGTGAGAACATCCTGAATCGTATAAAGCTGCTGTTCAGTCATCATCATTGGCTTCCTTTCGGGATACTTTTCTTGATCATAGTATAATAGCAACTCGAAAAAGATAAAGTGCGCTTATGCTGGTTTTTGGCGGCGTAGCCGCCAAAAACCAGCATAAGCGCACTTTATCTTTGAAAATTTGATATAAGCATCTGGCATCCTTCTTGCGATGTCTCGGGCGGGAACATGGCTTTCGCGATCCTGTTTGTGCGCCCGGGGTTTATGCAGCGCCACTCGGGTTCCGCCAGACATCAGGAGCGCGACAGTCATGCCGCTGCCAGACGATGATCGAACCAGGAAGGAGATAGCCATGCCTGATGAGTTGACCAACGGCCCGCGGATTGAGCCGAAGCCGCCGTTTCCCGAGCAGCATCTGGACGACCCCGGTATCGAGGCGCAGTTGCAGGTGAAGCCGAGATACCAGGCGGAACGCTATCGCAGCGCCGGAAAATTGCACGACAAGATTGCTTTGATCACCGGCGGTGACTCGGGGATCGGGCGGGCGGTGGCGGTGCTCTTCGCACGCGAGGGTGCCGACGTGGCGATTGTGCATCTGCCCGAGGAAACCATCGACGCCGAAGAAACCGCGCATGCCGTCGGTGATGAGGGGCGCAGCGCCCTACTGATTGCCGGCGATGTCACCGAGATCGATTTCTGCCGCCAGGCGGTCGAAAAAACCATCGAGCGCTTTGGCCGGCTGGATATTCTGGTGAACAATGCCGCCGCTCAGCAGCATCAGTCCTTCGAAGATTTAAGCTTCGAGCAGTGGGATCATACCTTCAAAGTCAATATTTATGGCTATTTTTATATGGCCAAAGCGGCAGTGCCGTATATGCGCGAAGGCAGCGCGATCATCAATACCGGCTCGATCACCGGCCTGGCGGGCAGCGCAAAGCTGCTGGACTATTCGGCAACCAAGGGCGCGATCCACGCCTTCACCAAGTCACTGGCGCAGCACCTGATCAAGCAGGGCATCCGGGTGAACTGCGTTGCGCCGGGGCCAGTCTGGACACCTTTGAATCCGGCGGATCAGCCGGCGGAGAAGGTCGCTCACTTCGGTGAAGGTACGCCGCTGGGTCGCCCGGCTCAGCCCGAAGAAATCGCCCCGGCCTATGTCTTTTTCGCCTCCGAAGCCGACTCCAGCTATATCACCGGCGAAGTGATGACGCAGCTTGGCGGCGGGACACGAGCGGCCTGATGCCGCTGATCCCGACCTTGCCATTGCTGCTGGACTTGCTGGCGGCGCCGCTGGCGCTGCTGGCTGGTGCCTGGCGGCCGCAATTTGCTGCGCCGGTAGCTGCAAGCCTGGCGGCAGCGACCTTTGCGACGTTGCTCTGGGGCTGGTGGAACGGCGGCGGCAGCCTGGATCTGGCCTGGGCACCGGCCTGGAGGCTGCGCCTGCACTTCAGCCTCGATGGGCTGGCGGCGCTGTATGCGCTGCTGGCCAGTGGTATCGGCTGCCTGGTGCTGATCTATTCGGCGAGCTATCTACCAGCGCATCTCGAGCATGATGGGCGTTCGCAAAAGGAAGCCCCGCGCTTTTTCTTCTTCCTGCTGCTGTTTATGGGCGCTATGGTCGGCCTGGTGACAGCCCAGGATCTGCTGCTGGTCTTTCTGTTCTGGGACATCACGGCGATTGCCTCGTACTATTTGATCGGCTACGACCGGGCAACTGCCGATGCACGCGAATCGGCACTGATGGCCTTGTTGGTCACCGGCATCAGTTCGGTGCTGTTCCTGATCGGCGCCTTCGTGCTGGCCGAAGCCTACGGCAGCTACTCGATTCCCGTTCTGCTCGAACAGGCCACCGCCGGCCCCACGCTGACTACCGCCACCCTGCTGATCGCGGTGGCAGCGCTGGCCAAGAGTGCCCAGGCGCCGCTGCATTTCTGGCTACCGCGGGCGATGGCAGCGCCGACGCCGGTTTCGGCTTATCTACATTCGGCAGCCATGGTTGCGGCGGGTGTGTTTTTGTTGGGCCGCTTCTATCCGCTGATCGCTGCCGGTGGTGCTGCTGGCGCTGCCGGTGCTGATCGGCGGACTGTGGCCGAACCTGTTTACGCCGCTGGCCGGTGCTGCTGCCGGCACAATGTACGACGAGCCGCTGGAATTACACGTGGCCTACCATGTCACCGGGACGCTAGACATGGCCGAGATCGCGGCGCGCATCCCGGCGGTTGATCCGGGAGTAACGCTGCTGATCGCGGCGACGATCCTGTCGGCGTTCAGCATCAAGCTGGGCCTGTTTCCCTTCCAATTCTGGTTGCCAATGGTCTATCGCGACACGGCGCCGGTGATTGCCGCGGTGCTGAGTGCGGCGATTGCGAATATTGCCGCCTACGGCCTGTTGCGCTTCGGCGTCGACATGTTGCCGCGCGAGCGGGCGGCGGGGGCCTGGCTGCTGCTGCTGCTGGCGGCGGCCAGCATTCTCTACGGCGCCTACCAGGCAGTGAACTCGCGGCCTTCGAGCGAGATGCTGGCCTATTCGTCGGTCAGCCAGGCCGGCTACATTATGCTGGCGCTGGGCATCGGTGGCCAGCTCGGCGTGGCGGCGCTGGTGATTTATGCGGTGATCAACTCGCTGAACAAAATCCTGCTGTTTCTGGCGACCGGCTTGCGCGGGCCGATGGTGGCGGGCGCCTTCGCCATCGGTGCTTTTAGCGTGGCTGGCGTGCCGCCGGCTGCCGGCTTTTTCGGCAAAGCGGCCCTGTTTCGTGCCAGCGTCGCCATTGATAGCGCAATCCTGGCCGGTCTGGTTTTTCTGGGCGGGGCGCTGGCCTTTGTGTATATGTTCCAGACCTACCAGCGTGACTACTGGCAGCAAGCGGCGACAAGGCCGGCGAGCCCGCTGGCCGGGCGCGTACTGCTGGCAGGCCTGGCCGGGTTGATCCTGCTGCTGGGCGTCTGGCCGCAGCCGCTGTTGCAGGTGAGTGAGGCGATCGGGCTGGCACTGGGAGGAGGTGCCTCGTGAGCCGTAACCTGTTCCTGGTGCTGCTGCTGACGCTGGTCTATGCATGGACGCTGGCCAGCTTCAAGCCACTCGATTTGCTGACCGGCGCGCTACTGGCGAGTGTGCTGCTGGTGGCAACGCGCGGCAAACTGTTTCGCGGCAGCTCGGTAGCAGGCGGTCTTTTACCTCGACGCAGCGCTGATGCTGTCGTTGCTGTCATTCGTGGGCACGCTGGCGGCGGCACGCTACTATCGTGATGGGGAGTTGTTTTGATGTGGCAGATTGTCGGAACCTATCTTGGCGATGGACTGGTGCTGGCCGGCGTGCTGATCATGGCCATCGCGATCTACGGTATGAGCTGGCTACCGAATTTGTATACCCGGTTGCACGCGGCCAGCAAAGCCGCTGTGCTCGGCGTGATCCCGATTTTACTGGTGGCAAGCATTACCGGCGGTCCAGCCTTTGGCTTTCGCTCGCTGCTGATCCTGGTGTTCCTGCTGCTCACGACGCCGGTCGGCGCACACGCAATGGCGCATGCCACGTTTCGCAAAGACAGGGACGATTAATATCAAATCGTGAATGAGCAAGTGTGTGTATGCTGGTTTCTGGCGGCGTAGCTGCCAGAAACCAGCATACACACACTTGCTCAGTGACAGGACTTACGCGGAAGAAACTATTTATTTCGTTTGATTTGGCGGCTTTGCCGCCAAATCAAACGAAAAAGCCCTTGCGGCGTGAGCAAAACGCGCCGACTGTGTAAGTCCTGTGATTGAGGTTCAAGCCGCTGTGTTTAGCGGCTTGAACCTCCTATCCATACTGCAAATCCGCCGGCAATTTCCCTTCGAGATCAGTAATACCGGCACAGAAATACCACCAGTGCGGTTTGGGCGGTTTGCCCAGCCGCAGTGTCAGCCGGTTAGCGCCGGCGCGCAGGGTGAGCGGGGCGCTACGCCAAAACGGCAGGAAGCTGCGAAATGTCTCGCGCAGCGGGTGATCGAGTGGTACAGTATCAAGCGATTGCACCATGCCGTTCACATTCAGTTCGCAGTCGCCGGGTGCCACAATGTAGATCTGCACCTCGTGTTCACGCGGGCTGTTCACCGTCACACCGGCCAGTGCCTCAAGATCCGCGCCGGCTGCCAGGGCCGCGGCGTACTGCTGGTGCAGGTGCGCAAAAAAGGGCTCATTGATCGAATCTATTTGCGCGAGCTGTGACTGGTACACTTCAACCTCGGGATCCTCAGCGGCAAACAGGCGCGCCGGATCGATGTCCCGACCGGCCGGATAGACCAGGGCGCGCCAGTGGGGAATGCCGGGCGCGATGGCTTCGCTGCGCCGGCTAAACTCGACTGTGGCACCGTGCCAGGTAACGCTGCCGGCAACTTCCCAGTGCAGGGCGTATTCGGGATCGGCAAAGCTGAAGGGGCAGGCCAGCACTTGATCCTCACGCAGATCGTTCAACTCCACTGCACGGACTTCGCTGCCCACAATCCCGTGCAGTGTCCAGCGCAGGTTCACCGCGAATGGCTGCTGGTCGACGGGAGCGGCGACCAGTACTTCGCCGAGGCGCCGGCTGGCTTCCTCGGGGGCGCTGAACTCGACGATGCGCACGAAGGGGCCGCCGAGTCGGGCAATCGCGGCGGCGCGGGCCGATGGCGCCAGGTCGCGAGCGACGTCGAGCAGTTCGCCCTGCCGTCCGCCGGCCACACCCTGAAACAGGCGGGCCATGTCGGCCAGCAAGATGGCCCGGTTGTGCGTTTCGGCAATCGCTTGCGGTGCTTGCGCCATGCCTCGCAGACTCACTTCGATGGCCTGGTAGCGGTCGCAGCCGGCCAGTTCCAGTTCCAGTATTGCACCGGCTTCGTCGTAGCTCCATTCGCTTTGTTCCTGCCCATCGATCAACAGGCGGGCCGGGCGGGCGATCCCCATAAAGCGTAGCCGCCAGTTGCGGTGGGGCGGCAGGCCGGCACAGCGCCCGGTCGCCGCCCCGATGTGCAGCCGGCAGGCATCGCCCTGCCAATCACTGCGAAACTGCGTCCACTCATAACTGCCGTGCAAATACCCCTGGCTCATGCCGTCGTCTTCATAGAGCCGGCTGCTACCCTCGGTGCCGGGCACAATCAGCAGGGTGAACTGCTCGAGCGCCGGGCCGGCCCGCGCCGGCAGCGGTTCGGCCAGTGGAATGACCGCACCGGCGCGCGCCAGCAGCGGCACCCGCCGCAGATCGCCGCAGCGCCGCAGCCGGCGCGGGCCGACAAAGCACTCGCCGGTCTGGATGTCGTACCAACTCCCCGGCGGCACCCAGATATCGACCGGGGCCAGGCCGTTGTGCTCCGCCGGATCGATGATCGGCGCGGCGATCAGGTCATCGCCGAGGAAATACTGGTCGCGGGCGGTGTAGGCAGCTTCTTCGGCAGGGTAGGCATAGTACATTGGGCGACAGAGCGCCAGGCCGGTATCGGCGGCGTAACGGGCGGCGGTGTAAAGGTAGGGCAGCAGCCGGTAGCGCAGATGGAAAGCTTCGCGGGCGGCGGCGAACGCCGGCTCCGGGAAAGCCCAGGGCCGGCGTTCGGCCTGTGGATTTTTGGCACTATGCAGGCGCAAACAGGGGCTGAGCGCGCCGAACTGTACCCAGCGCACATACAATTCGGGCGGGCAGGCGCCGAAATGGCCGCCGATGTCGTGGCTCCACCAGCCATAGCCGACGTTGGCGGCGGTAGCGGTAAAGTGCGGCTGGGCACGCAGGGCCGGCCAGCTCGCATAGGTATCGCCGGAAAAGCCAATGTGATAGCGGTGGCTGCCCAGGTCGCCCCAGCGGCTGTAGAGCATCGGACGCTGCCCGCGGCGCGCCGAATCCTGGAAATGCAGATGATTGAGCCAGGGCAGCGGATCGAGGCCGGGGATTTCGCTGGTCGCGCCCTGCTGCCAATCCATCCACCAGAAATCAACGCCCTGTTCTTCCAGCGGATGGTGCAGGAGTTCGAAGTAGGCCCGCATAAAGCGCCGGTCACCGACGCGCAGCGGAATAGTTTCGCCGTCGGCGGGATCCTGGCCCATAGCGCGGGCAAAAAGTGGGTAGGCATCTTCAAAAGGTTGCACGCCCAGGGCAGGGTGCAGATTTAGCGTCACGCGCAGCCCCTGCTGGTGCGCCCAGTTCAAAAAGGCCGGCGGATCGGGAAAGAGCTCGCGATTCCAGCTGTAGCCGGTCCAGCTATGCGTAGTATGCCAGTCCATATCGAGTACCAGCACATCGAGCGGCAGATCGTAGCGCCGAAAATCGCCGACCAGCGCCTTGAGATCGTCGGCGCTGTAAGCCCAGTAGCGCGACCACCAGGCGCCGAGCATATAGCGCGGCACCAGCGGCACCGCGCCGCCAAAGCGGCAGTACTCGCCGATGGCGCCGACATAATCGTGGCCATAGCCGAAGAAATACCAGTCCTGGGCAGCATTGGCCGGGCCCGGCTCGACCCAGCCGTCGGCCATGTTGAAGCGGGCGCTGTCACTGTCGTCGAAGAGTGCCCAGCCGTCGCGCGAAACCAGACCCTCGCGCAGACTCACCGCACGGTCGATATTGTCGAGCGTGCGACGGGTACCGCGCAGATTGCGCGGATTAGCCATACCCGGCTGCCAGCACTGTTCGGCGCCGGCGAGCTGAAAGCTGATGCTGAGATTGTCCGGCGAAAAGGGCGTGTCGGAGATCCGGTAGCGCAGTTGCAGCGAGCCGCTGTCGATGCGCAATTCATTGCCGGCAAGCTGCTGCTGAAAGGCCGGCGGCGGCGCATTGCGGTTGGGAAAAGCAAAGCTGGCCCGGTCGTCGAAGCTGCCGTCGGGCGACCATTGCAAGCGCAGCAGGCGCGAGGTCAGCAGCGTAAAGCGAGCTTGCCCGGCAACCACGATGCTACGCGGATCGGCGACTGGATTGCCCGACATGCGCAGACGGTCGAAGATGGAAGCGTTTGGGGCTGAAATCATAAATTCCTCGATAGAAGCAATGAACCAGGGAACTAAGGAACCAGGGTGTGTAGGGAGGCAATGAACCAGGGAACTAAGGAACCAGGGTGTGTAGGGCAGCAATGAACCAGGGAACTAAGGAACCAGAGTGTGTAGTTGCTAAAGAGCAATAGAAGCCTTGGAGGTGACAATAATCGGGCTGTGTTCCAGGAGCGGTTTCTTAGTTTCCCTCCTTCATTAGCCCCCGGGCTCCCTGGTTCCCTGGTTCCTTAGTTCTTTAGTTCTCTCACTACAACGACTCATCGGGGGCGCCGGCAAACAGGTCGCTTACGCGGAAGGGCAAGGTTGGCAAACAGGCGAAACTGGCGTTTTCATGGCCGCTGTTGACGATGGCTGCGGCGTAGCGCCCGGGTGCCTGGAGCAGGTAGCGGCTGATCGTGCGCGTCTCCGGGTCGACGATGGCATACTCGGGCACGCCGGCCGCCGCGTAGGCCGGCAGTTTGACCCGTTCATCGTAGCTGCGCGTACCTGGCGAGAGCACTTCCACCAGCAGATCGGGCACACCGCGAATGCGCCCCTCGCGAATGATGCCGGCGTTTTCGGCGCGCACGAAGAGCAAATCGGGCTGCACCGGGTCGCAGCCGGGCATCAGCAGGCCAATCGGCGCCGTGAACACATAGCCCAGTCCCTGATCCTCGGCCGGTATGCCGACCAGACGATCAAGCCGGCGAATAATCCACTGGTGAAAGTTTTTCGGCGCCGTCGTCATATACAGAACCCCATTGATGATCTCGTAGCGCAAACCATCATCGGGCAGAGCCTCCCAGTCGGCATAAGTCCACTGGCCCTGGGGCGGCCCATCGATAAAGGGGGCATCAGTTGTGACAACCAGGGCTGGCATGGGACACTCCTCGACTGAACATAATAGCGTGGAGCTACGTTACCGCAACCCCATGCTACCATAGTTTTGTTTTCGAGCAGAGCGAGGCGCATGCGCTTTGCACTACCGTAGCGCAGCTATGGCCCGCCAACCCGCAACTCGATGCCGGCCGAGGCAATAATTTCGCCACCGGCCGTATCTTCTTCATAGATCTCGACGGTGATGATTGCATCGGTGGGCTGCTCGACGAATTCAATCCGCGCCTCGAAGCTCACAATCTGGCCCGCGGTGCCTTCCACCATAATGCTGCCTTCACCGATGATGTTCCGTTCAGCATCGTAGACGCGGTAGGCCAGGTTGCCCTCGGAAGGCAGTTGCGAGACACGCCCGGTCAACGTGAAGGGACTGGTGACGGCGGTGTCTGGTTCAGGCGCCTCGATGGAAATCACCGGCGGTACTTGCTCAGTCGGTGCGGGAGACGGCGTCGCTTCCGGTGGCAGCGGTGATGGCAATGCCGGACTGGGGCCGGGTTGTGCCGGCGGCCCGGGCTGCGCGGACGGCGGGGTCGGCTGAACCGGCGGCGGTGCCACCGTCAGATTGACCGAAGCGCGTGCAATGGACTGGCCGGCAGCGTCCTGGTCGAGGATCACAACCATAATCGCGCCGCCGCCGGTCGGCTCGTTGAAGGGAATCGACACATTGAAGCGCGCCGTACCGGTGGGTTGCGGTGCAACATTGAAAGCACCACGACCGATCGGCTGCTGGTTGGCATCGAGCACCTGGTAGAACAGCTGGTTGCCCGCCGGAGTCCGGGTCGAGCGCCCCGTCACCACAACCGGGCTAGCGACAACTGTGCCGGCAGCCGGCGTTTCAATGGTCAGCACCTGCGGGTTGCCGGGTTGCTGCGGCTGGCCGGGAATGGGGGTCGGCTGCTGGCCCTGGGGCGGTTGAAACTGGAGATTGCGTGAGGAACTGGCAATAATGGCGCCATTGCCGGCATCCTGTTCGAAAATTTCCAGCGTGATCCGCCCGGCACTGTCCGGTTCAGTGAAGCTGATCTGGCTATTGAAGGCAGCCGGCCCGCCCGGCTGGCCACTGACGGTAATATTGCCCGTGCCGATCTGGTTGCCGTTCTGGTCGAGGAAGCGGTACTGCACATTGCCCTCAAAGGGGAACCGGGCGGTCTGACCGGTGACAACCATCGGGCTACCGACCTGGGTGCCGTCCGGCGGCGAGAGAATCGTGATCAGCTGGGGCGGCGGGCCGGGCGGCTGGGATGCCGAGGCCAGCAGGTTGATGGCCGCCGTCGCAGCGACCTCGCCATTAGCCGCATTCTGATCCAGCAACTCGACCCGGATCGGGCCGCCTGCAGGCGGCAAATTGAAATCCAGCGAGGCACTGAAGCTGCCGGGTTGATCAGGCTGGCCGCTGACGTTGAACACGCCCGAACCGAGCAGGGTACCGTTCGCATCAACGACGCGGTAGCCAAGGGTGCCCTGGAAGGGATAGCGTGCAGTGCGCCCGGTGATTACCACCGGGTTGCCGACTTCGGTACCGGGTGGCGGCGTATCGATAATGATCTGCCGGGTTGTCGACTGTTGTGGTGCGACCGTCAATTCGATGGCAGCCGTTGCAACAACAGCGCCGCTGGCCGGGTTCTGGTCGAAGATCGCGACCCGAATTGGCCCGCCGCCGGGCGGTTCACGAAAGCTCAGCGAAGCCGTAAAGCTGGTCGGTTCACCGGTAGCGCCAACCACATTGAACGTACCGCTGCCAACCTGATTGCCGCCCTGGTCGGTGATGCGAAAATTGAGCATACCCTGAAAGGGGAACTGGGCCGTGCGCCCGGTAATCACCAGCGGGCTGCCGACGACCGTTCCCGGTGCGGGTGTATCGATAGTGATGGCCTGGCCGGTCGCCTCACTGGTGGGCGGCGGCGCAGTTCCACCATCCTGGCCGGGCAGCAAATTGACCGGCACGGTGGCCAGTGGTTGCGCTCCGTCGATCTGGTAGAGTGCGACCTGGCCGGCGCCGCCGCCGGCTGTGCTATACAGCGCCTCGGTGTCGAAGCTGGCACCGGTGCCGGTGGTCGCCACCTCAATCGGCCCGGAACCGACGAGATTGCCGGCAGCATCAGTGATCTGATAGAGAAGACGGCCCTCTGCCGGGGCGGGAAGCACCTGTCCGCGCAACTCGAAGGGGCTGCCGATAGTCTGATTGGCCTGTGGCACTTCGATCGTCGCCTGAAGCCGGCCGATAGTAGTCGGCTGCGGTTCTACCGTCGGCGTGGGTTGCTGGCCGCCACAGGCGGCCAGCATCACCAGGGCGAGCAATACACTCGCCAGCAAGCCGCTACGGTGTCCGGTTCTGCCTGAAAAACCTTGTCGCATACCTTTCTCGCTTCTTTGCAAGCGGCAGAGCCTGGCCCCGCCATAATTCACCCGGCATATATCAAATCGGCAATGATGATGTGTCTGTTTCCTGGGAGGAGCAGCCTTGCCGCCACGCTACCCCACCGGGACGGCGCAGCGGTTAGCGCGGAACCGGCCCATGGATCAGCAAGCGTGACAGACTCCGGATCGCGCCGGGTGCGGCAATCTGAGCGAAAGGATCGCCGGGAACCACATTCATCGACACCATGCCGGCATCCAGGGTATAGCGTTCAACATCTGCGGGCGAAAAATCGCGAAAAGCCCAGGCCAGGCTGATCATCTGATCCTGGGGCATATCGGTTTGCACATAATCACGCATGGCGCTGGTGATCGCCGCCACCGAGTGGATCTGGAACAGGCTGTTTTGCTCACGCAGGCGGGCGAGCGCAGCGATCATCACCTGCTGCTGACGACGCATGCGCTCGAAATCGCTGTCGGGATGGCGTACGCGAGCGTACATCAGCGCCGTCGCCCCATCCATAGCCTGTGGACCGGGCAAAAAATGGGCAACCGTATAGCCATAGTTCATCGTCGGGTAGGCCGGGTCGTAGATCTCTTTCTCAACGTTGATTGTCACCCCGCCGAGAGCATCGATCGCCCCGATGAAGCCGCTAAAATTGATATGCACCACATAATCGATGGGCACATTCAGCAGATTGCTGACGGTACGGCGGGTCAGCGCGACACCACCGCCGGTTTGCGGATTCAATTCGCCATAAACACTGGCGGCATTGATGCGACTATAGCCAAAGCCGGGCACCTCAACGATCAAGTCGCGCGGCAGCGAGAGCAGGGCCACGCGCTGATTTTGCGGATCGATATGAGCCAGCGCGATAGCATCGGTGCGTGAGGGATAGGGTTCATCGGGGCGCTGGTCGATACCGAGCAGCAACACCGTCAGCGCACGGTCGGCGGCGGGCGGATCGAGCAAGGCCGGATCGATGTCGACGGTCGGGCGCAGGGTGGGCACCGGCGTGCGCGGGGCAATTTCGAGCGGCCGTTCAGCGGCGCCGGGCAGCGTGGTTGCGGCCATGCCGCCGGCCGGCGGGCTACTCGGGGTATGCGCGCGCCCGCTGCCAATATGCTCGGGTACCTGAATTGCGCGATCGGCCGGTTGCGACATCGGCGTTATTGTTGCCGTCGACACACTGCTCGACGCCGGCAAATTCAGCAAAGCCGGATCGATAGGTGTGGGCGCGATAGCCGTTATCTGCGCTCTATCAACAGATACTGCACTAATCTGAGCAGTCGGCACACGCATCGCCTGAACATTGCGCTGGATCGTGAAGAGCGCCACGCCGATACTCCCGAGCAGGTAGCCGAAAGCCATCACCAGCAGCGCCGCGAGCGCCAGCAGGCCGGTGCGCCAGGCCGGCTGCTGTTGCCATTGCCACGGCGGTCGGCGCCGGCGGGCGGGCACATCGGCGACGGGTTCAGCGAGCAATTCGCGGAGCAGTTGCGCCTGGGGATCCTGCTGGTAAGCCCGGCAGGATGGGCATTGTGCCAGATGAAAACCAAGCCGGGCGCGGATTGGTTCGCGAGAACCTGGGCGAACCCCGCTATCAAGCAATGGGCGTGCTTCACGACATTTCATACACTGGTGTTCGCTCTCGACTTGTACTTCGCCCTTTGCAATCAGTTCTATCCTGGCAAACTACCGGCTGATGTGTCAAGTATACCAGAAAAAACGGTACGGGTGATGCCTCCCGCTACCCCGGTGAACTCAGCCGGCTACCTGGCCCGGCGCGCCGAAAATGTGTTGCAAGAGCCCACGCAATTCATTCAGCTTGAAAGGTTTGGCCAGAAAATAAACCCGACCGTCCGGCAACGACTGATACTTGCTGGCCTGGTCGCTATAGCCGCTGGCTACGATGATTGGCAATTGCGGATAGTTTTGGCGCACCTGCGTCAGTACTTCATCGCCGGACAGTCCAGGCATCGTCAGGTCGAGCAATAACACGTCGAAGGGCTCGTCGCTGCGTGCCAGCACCTCCAGCGCCTCGAAACCATCGCCGGCCGGTACGGCGATCAGGCCCAGACGATTGAGCATACGCAAGGCTACCGAGCGCACATATTCTTCATCGTCGACCACCAGGACACGGTCAGAGCCCTGCCAGGGCACCGCCGCTTCCGAAGAACTGTGCTTGCCCGTCGCCGGCGGTAGCGCACCGGGCAGATAAATTCGGCAGCGGGTACCCTGGCCGATTTCACTGATCAGGCTGATGGCGCCCATATGCCGGTGCACAATTCCCTGGACGACGGCCAGGCCGAGCCCGCGCCCGCTGCCGCGGGTCGAGAAAAAGGGGTCGAAAATCCGGTCGCGAATCCCGGCCGAAATGCCACTCCCCTGATCTTCTACTTCGAGCACGACATAGTTGCCGACCGCCAGATCCGGGCTGATACTGCGCAGTCGATCCATAGCGAGATATTCGGTTTCGATGCGCACCTGAAGTGTGTCATGCCGCGAACTGGCCTCGGCTGCATTCACCACCAGGTTCATAATGATCTGGCGCATCTGGGCGCTGTCGGCATTCAACCAGGCGCCGCCCACTGCATAACTGTAGCTGATGAACTGCTGTTTGGGCACAATCGAGGCCAGCAGCGGCTCCATCTCGTGCAGCAGATGGTTGAGATCGAGCAATTCGCTCTGCATCTGGCCCTGACCGGCGTAGATCACCAGTTGATTGACCAGTTCGCCGGCCCGCCGGGTCAGCAATTCGATCTGCTCGACGCCCGGGCGATAAGGATTATCGGGCGACATCTCATCCAGCAGCAGATCGCTGTGACCGGCGATGCCCATCAGCAGATTGTTGAAATCGTGGGCGATGCCGCCGGCCAGCAGGCCCAGGCTTTCCAGGCGCTGCGCGTGTTGCAGCATCCGCTCCATGTCGCGCTCCCGCTCTTCAGCCTGCTGGCGCTCGGTGACATCGATGGAGATGCCGAGAATGCCGATGACTGCTTGCTGTTCATCGCGCAGCGGCTCAATTACCGTTTCGAAGACCCGTTTGCTCCCGTTGATAGTGACCGTCACCGTGATTTGTTCGCCACGACCCTGCTGCATCACCCGATGTTTCACGGCTGTTAATTTTAATTGTTCCGTTGCCGACTGGCCCATCGATTCGGCATCGGTTTTGCCGAGGATATCGGCAACCTGCGGGTTATAGACCCAGACATACCGCAGTTCCGGGCCTTCTTGCTGGAAGAGTGTTACCGGCGAGTTGCGCAGCGCCAGAAACAGGCGCCGCTCACTCTGGGCCAGCGCCTGTTCCGCAGTGCGCAGCGCCGTTACATCGCTGAAGGTGATCACCGTCCCTTCCATGCGTTCGTCGCCGAGACGATAGGGCAGCACGCGCCGGATATAGCGATTGCCCTCAAAATCGTAAATATCCCGCCAACGCGGCTCCAGCGTTGTTGCTACATGCTGAATATCACTGATCAGGTAGCGATCTGAAAAACGCGGCGCCACATCGCTGATGGGGCGCCCGATATCGGTGGGCAGCAGGTGGAAGAGCTGGTTGGTGGCCGGCGTAAAGCGTTTGATCTGCATATTGCGATCGAGAAACAGCGTTGCAATCTCGGTACTGCTCAAAAGATTGGCCAGATCGTTATTGGCATCTTCCAGCTCAATTACTTTTTGCTGTAACTGCTGATTGATGGTTTCTTGCTCTTCATTCAGCGATTGCATTTCTTCTTTCGAGGTTTCCAATTCCTCGTTGGTCGATTGCAATTCCTCATTGATCGACAGCACTTCTTCGTGCGCAATGCGTTGTTCTTCGCCGGCGCGCTCCAGATCTTCAATGCTGCTTTGCAGATCCATACGCACGGTGTGCAATTCCTGCTCGAGCTGCCTGATCAACACACCGGCCGGATCGTCATCCGCCAGTACCTGTGCGGATGGTTGCGCCTGTTCACTGAAGACAACACAGTAGAGTTCATCTCCATCGGTGGATGGCATTTGCATCACGGTGACCGTGACCGGCACATAGTGATCGGCCTGCCGCACCCGTGCATCGCTGCTGCTTTCGCGCTGGTGGCTATTCATCGCTTGCACAATCGTCCGGCGCACAGTGCTGCGCAGACCCTCGCGCAACAGGGTGATCAGGTTATTGCTGGGTTCGCCCGCAGGGAATTTCAAATACTTGTCCAGCGGGCCATGGTTCACCAGGATGGTAAACTGGTTGTTGATCAAGACGGCAGCCGGGCCATAGTTATTCAGCAAAAAGCGCCGAAACCGCTCATTGAGGGTCATCGGCTGCGACGAGTTACGGGCCGCAGCGTTATTGACCGGGCGGAGCGGCTTGATGGTAGTGCCGAGATCTTTGAGGGTGGTGGTAGAACGGTTGGTACGGTGATAGATGTGCGAATGCAACAAAATCGGGCTGAAGAGCTCGCCCTGGTCGCCGGGATTCTCGGCACTACCGAGAAACAGGTAGCCGCCCGGTTGCAAGGCGAAGTTGAAAATCCGGAGCGCACGCTGCTGTGCTTCACTGCCCAGATAAATCAGCAGATTGCGGCAACTGATCAGCGCCAGGCGCGAAAACGGCGGATCGCTGATCAAATTGTGTTCGGCGAAGATGACGGATTCGCGGAGTTGCGTATTGATCTGATAATTCGCCGCAGCCGAATGATGGACAAAAAAGCGTTGCAGGCGCTGCGGCGAAACATCGGCAATAATGCTTTCGGGGTAAACCCCGGCGCGTGCAAGGGCCAGGCTTTGTTCGCTGATGTCGGTGGCGAAAATCTGTAATGGGCAACTCTTGCGCGCCTCGATCAGTTCCTCCAGAAACAAAATGGCCAGCGAATAGGCTTCCTCGCCGGTTGCACAGCCCGGTACCCATACCCGGATTGGTTGCGCTTCAGGGGTCTGGGCGACAATTGGCTTGATTACATGTCGTTGCAGATCGGCAAAACCGGCCGGATCACGAAAAAAGATGGTGACACTAATCAGCAGATCGCGAAACAGCACATCCAGCGCGCTTTTATCTTTTTGCAGGTATTCCAGGTATTCAGCCATGCCGGTCAGACCGCTGATGCTGATACGCCGCTCGATCCGGCGCATCAGCGTGCTCCGTTTGTACAGGCTGAAATCGTGATTGGTGCGCCCACGCAAAAGCGCCAGAATGGCCGTAAAAAAATCCTGCTCGTGCAGCGTCTGCTGCTGCTCAGGCGAGCGATGCACATAAGCATTGCGAACATATGCCTGTATGGCTGCCGGCATGTCCTCAACCGGCAAAATATGGTCGACCAGGCCGGTACGGATCGCGCTCTGCGGCATACTGGCAAACTCGGCACTCTCCGGCGCCTGGGCCATGGTCATGCCGCCGGCCACATGGATCGCCTTCAAGCCCAGCGCACCGTCGCTGCCCATGCCGCTCAGCACAATGCCGATGGCGCGTTGCCGGCGCTCGGCGGCCAGCGAACGAAAGAAAGAGTCGATCAACGTGCGAATGCTCCGGCGCTCCTCGTGGCGGTGCAGTTCAAAGCGCGATCCGCGGATCGTCAGCGTGGTATTTGGCGGAATGACAAAGATGTGGTTGGCGCGCACCTGCATACCGCCGCTTATCGTCTGTACCGGCATACGGCTATGCGTCGCCAGCAACTCACCCAGGATACTGGTATGATCCGGATCGAGATGCTGAATAATGACAATCGCCAGACCGCTATCAGCCGGCATGGCCTTGAGGAAACGGCGTAACGCATCGAGCCCACCCGCTGAAGCACCAATGCCAACGATTGCAATCTGCTCCATTCTCATGCTCCTCACGACGATGCCGTATCGCAAGGAATGATACGCGGCAACAGTTGTAATGTCAACCATTTGCACCTGCGGCAGCCCCGGTCCGGGTTCCTTTCAACGATAGCGTTTTTCGCCCGGCCGGACGGCCCTCACCCCCGGCCTTTTGGAGGTAGGTTTTCTCTGAGCTCCGGATGGCCCTCACCCCCCAGCCCCCGCTCCCGTTCAGCCGGGCGCGATGGGCGCCTTACGAACAACCGAGGACGGCTGGCCGCGCCCGGCTGACGGGCGCGGGGGAGCCCGGACCGGCGCAACGCCGCTGGGGGTGGCAGCGCCGTGAGCGCCCCTCGCCTGTCAGGAAGGCGCGGGACAGCGACCAGAAGGAGCGGTAGGACGCCGTTCGCGCCGCCTGAC
>DAOTUJ010000190.1:0-16857 GCA_034437175.1 Chloroflexaceae bacterium
GGCTGCCGATGCGGGTGCTGCATGGCAGCCTTCCGTCGCAGCAGCGCGATAAGCTTCCCGGAAGCGGTCCCCGCCGGAGTCTTGTTGCAGAACGTTTCGTCACACCCGTCGCACCAGGACAGGAGTTGCTGTGCTGCATGGCAGCCTTCCGTCGCAGCAGCGCGATAAGCTTCCCGGAAGCTGTCCACGCCGGAGCCTTTTTGCCGAACGTTTCGTCACACCCTTCGCCGGCAGCGGTGCCATCGGGCTTATTTTATAAGCTGCTTGCGGCAAAATATGGTTTTATGTGATAATGCAAGGAAAGGATTACCGACGGGAAGCAAAACCATGGGCCTATCCGCAGACCAGGAACAGCAATACGCCCTGACGCGATCCGGTGATACCGCCTCCGGGGTGTTTCTTGCACCCCAGGTGGCCCGTGCGGCCAATGTTGCTGCGGTTGACCATATTTTTGCAGATTATCATTTGCGTATCGATGCTGACACCTATCGGCGTCAGGAGGCTGATCTGGCCCTGTTTGCGCATTTCCTCGCCGAAATCGAGGCTTTGCCGCGCCGGGACGCTGCGGTGTTCGGCGCGCGCCTGCTGCATGAAGCCGCGGCCTGGGCCAACGTCGGCTGGGGTCTCGTCAGCACGTTTTTGCAGTGGCAGTTGCAAGAAGGCTATGCCATCGGTTCGATCAATGTGCGCCTGGCGACGGTCAAACGTTATGCCGGGCTGGCCCAGGCCGCCGGTGTGATCAGCGCCGAAGATATTGCGCTGATCCGCACGGTGCGCGGCTATAGCGGCAAACAGGCCCGTGCGATCGACCGGCAACGGGCGGCGCGCCGCTTACCTACCCGCGTCGGGGTGAAAAAGGCGCGCCCACTTATTCTGGCCGAACCGCAGATTCGGGCGCTTAAACAACAGCCGGCCACGCCCCAGGGCCGCCGCGATACGCTGCTGATCTGCCTGCTCGCCGATCACGGCTTGCGTGTCGGCGAGCTCGCTGCCCTCGAAGTCACGTCCATCGATCTGGCCGGTGCCAGCTTTTCGTTTTACCGCGAAAAGGTGCATAAGACGCAGACGCACCGGCTTAGCCGGGATGCGCTGGCGGCGCTCAAGGCCTATATGGCCGGCGATGCGCCGGCTCAGGGCCGTTTGCTGCGTGGCAGTCGCAAAAATGGCGAACTCTGGGGCCTCCTCAGTGAACGCGCTATTCGGGAACGGGTGCGCCTGCTTGGCGAGCGTATCGGGCTGGTGAATCTGGCGCCCCACGATTTGCGCCATACCTGGGCAACCCGCGCCGCAGCCCGCAGCGATCCCTTTGCCCTGCGCGATGCCGGTGGCTGGAATTCGCTCCAGATGCCGAACCGCTACGCTGAACAGAGCGCGATCGCCAATGAACGCATCGATCTCGGTGACGAGAATTGAGGGCGGGCCTATGCCTTCCGAAGTTCCAGCGCTGCACCTTGAAGGCCTGTGCAAAGCCTATCGTGGCCAGGTCGCCGTTGCCGAACTCTCGCTTGAGGTGCAACGCGGAGAGGTTTGTGGCTTGCTCGGACCGAATGGCGCCGGCAAAACGACGACTATCGCGATGATCCTGGGCCTGGTGCGTCCTGACAGCGGGCGCATTTGCATTCTTGGCCACGATCTTCGCCAGGATCCGGTGCTGGCACTCAGCAAGGTCGGTGCCATGATCGAGGCGCCGGCCTTTTACCCCTACCTCAGTGGCTACGATAATCTGCGGGCGCTTGCTTTTGCCGGCGGCATCGACCGTAGCCGCGTCGATACCGCGCTCGCCGCTGTCGAGTTGACGAATCGCGCTCATGACCGTTTTCGTGTATACTCCCAGGGAATGAAACAACGCCTGGCAATCGCGGCGGCCCTGCTGGCTGATCCTGAACTGATTATGCTCGATGAGCCGACCAATGGACTCGACCCGGCCGGTACGGTGGAAATGCGTCATCTGATCCGGCGTCTCGCCGATGAGGGGCGCACCGTGCTGCTCTGTAGCCATCTTTTGCACGAGGTTGAGCAGATCTGCGACCGGGTGGCGATTATGCAGCAGGGGCGCATCCTGGCGCGCGGCCGGGTCAGCGAGTTGCTACAGGCCAACCGGCAGATCCAGGTGCGCCTGGGCGCAGCCGATGCCGAACAGGCAGTTACGCTGCTGCACGCGCTTGATTGGGTGAGCGCCGTGGAAATGCAGAACCCGCAAACCCTGCTGGTCGAGGCGCCGCCCGAGCGTAGCGCCGAACTCAATGCTGCCCTGAACGGGGCCGGCCTGGCGGTGGCCGAGTTGCGCACCATGGAAACCAGCCTGGAGGCATTCTTTCTGGAAGTTACAGCCCATCCGCAGCCGCAGGCTGTACAGCGTGATGGAGGATAAGACCGGCTGATGTTCGGACGCCTGTTACACGCAGAATGGTTCAAACTGGTGCGTCGCCCGGTCGTGTGGCTGTTGCTGGCGCTCTTCTTGCTACTCATGCTGTTCTATTTCGGCCTGATCTTTCTGCTGATCGCGTTTCACGATGGGCTGTTTACCGGCGGCGAGACCCGCATCGAGATTCTGAGCCCGCTGCTGATCGACGAGTATCGCCGCTGGATCAGTTTCCCGGGAGTGTATGGCGCTGTGTTCAGCCAGGTCAACAGTATCGGTGGGATCTGTGCGATTATTCTGGCCGCGGCGGCGCTCGGTAGCGAGTACGGCTGGGGCACCCTGCGCCTGCAACTGGCTCGCCAGCCCCGCCGCGGCCTCTACCTGGCCGCGAAAATTACGGCGTTGCTCCTGGTGCTGCTGAGCGGTATCGCCATTGCCCTGCTGGTCGGCACGTTGCTCGCGCTGCTCTTCAGTAGCCTGACCGGCGATTTCGGCCGGCTTTCTGCGTTTCATCTGCTCCTGCTGCCCTTCGCTGCGCTGCGTGCGCTCTATGTTATCCTGCCGTATGCAATGGTCACCATCGCGAGTTGTGCTTTCGGGCGCTCGGTGCTCGCCGGTGCAGCCGGGGGACTGGTGTTCCTCACGTTCGATGTTAGCCTGGGCGGTTTCTCGCTCTTTTTGAATGAGAATTCGGCTATGCAGTTTCTCTATAATTTGCTGCTCCTGCAGCAAAATATCAATACGCTGGTGGTGCTCAATAGCAGTGCTTTCGGCCTCGATGCTGCGCTGCTGGTGCAAAATCTCGATCTGGCGTTGTTGCCGCACCCCTTGCAGGCCACCCTGGTCATTGTTGTCTACAGTGCGCTCTGTTTTGCTGCAGCCTACTACTGGCTGGCGCGTCGCGATCTGGGCGGTGCAACCTGAGCTCATTGAAGATAGAAAGCCGGCCTTGCGCCACGCTGCACGAGTGTCCGGCTATTCGGTAACCGTATGTATGACGAGATCAGAAGGAGAATGTTCGGATGCGAGTACTTATTCTTGGTGGCGATGGCTACCTCGGCTGGCCTACGGCTATGTATCTTTCGCAGCGCGGCCACGAAGTTGCTGTGCTCGATAATATGGCGCGTCGGGCCTGGGATCACGAGATCGGCGCCGAAAGCTTGCTGCCCATCGCTTCCCTCCAGGAACGCGTTGCCGTCTGGCAAGCAACGACCGGCCGCCACATTCAGGCTTTTGTCGGCGACCTTACCGACTATACCATCGTTGAACCGGTCATACGCGATTTTCGCCCCGCAGCGATTATTCACTACGGCGAACAACGTGCCGCTCCCTATTCGATGATCGACCGCCGCCACGCGGTGTTTACTCAAGTCAATAATATCAGTGGCACGCTCAATATCCTCTACGCGATGGCCGATTATGTGCCCGATTGCCACCTGATCAAGCTCGGTACGATGGGTGAGTACGGTACGCCCAACATCGACATTGAGGAGGGCTTCATTACGATTACCCACAAGGGTCGTACCGATACCTTGCCCTATCCCAAGCAACCCGGCAGCATGTACCATCTCTCCAAGGTTCACGATAGCCACAATATTCATTTCTGCTGCAAGATCTGGGGCCTGCGCTCCACCGACCTCAATCAAGGTGTGGTCTATGGTGTCGATACCGACGAGATCCGCCTCGATGAGCGCCTGCGCACGCGCTTCGATTACGATGGTGTCTTCGGCACGGTGCTCAATCGCTTCATTGTGCAGGCTGTCGCCGGTGTGCCGCTGACGGTCTATGGCAAGGGTGGTCAGACTCGTTCCTTCCTCGATATTCGCGATACCCTGGCCTGTGTCGAATTGGCGATGCTGAACCCGCCAGAGTCCGGCGAGTATCGCGTCTTCAACCAGTTCACTGAGCAGTTCAGTGTGCTCCAACTCGCGCACGCCGTCAAAGAGGCCGCCGATGAACTCGGCATCGATGTCACCATCGACCACTTGCCCAACCCGCGCGTCGAGAAGGAAGAGCATTACTATAATGCCATCAATACCCATCTGCTCGACCTGGGCCTGCAGCCGCATTATCTCAGCGACACGCTTATCGAGTCGATGATCCATATCGTGCAGCAGCATAGCGGCCATATCAAACCGCAGCTCATTCTGCCGCATGTGAACTGGCGCGAAACCGGCCCGCACGCCGCCGACAAGCCTGCTGAAGCCGAAACGACTGTCAACGCCGATTAAGGTATCGCAAGGTTGGCATCATGGTCAGGCGCGCCGACGGTGTTGCCGTCGGCGCGCCTGACCATGGCTGCTTGCGGAATAGCCGGTTGGTTCAGTGAAGTGCCTGGCTCATATCCTATGGTAAAATAAAACACCTGAGAATAAAGTGATAATGCTCCCAATATGCATTTCTCGTACAAAGAAAATTCTTGCATTATTCTCTGAGGAATGATGCAATCAACATTGAAACGACAGCGTACATGTAACAAATGCAGGAGAATTTCCCTATGACAGAAGCTCGTGAACAGAAACAGGTAAAGCGCAAGGAACTGCAAGAGGCGCGCCGGCGTGAAGCCGAAGAACGCCAGCGCGCTATTCGTGAACGCGATCCGTTTTATGGCCTGCAGATTCGCCCGACGGCCTCGTACGTCGATGAGACGGATCGTCGTGCGCCCGGTGATCGCAACTGGGTCGGCTTCGGCTTCGATCTTCATCCCCAGGTAACTCTGATTTCGGCCGCTCTGATCCTGGTCTTTATCGCCGGTACGCTGCTGGTCGGCAGTGAAATCGCTCAGGCTTTCTTCAACAATGCGCTGAATGTGATTGGCGATACCTTCGGCTGGCTCTATATCCTGGCCGCCAATGTCTTCATTGCCTTTCTCCTCATAGTTGCCTTCAGCCGCTTCGGCAAAATTTGTATCGGTGGTTACCAGGCCCGGCCTGAGTTTAGTACGCCCGCCTGGTACGCTATGCTCATCAGTGCCGGTATGGGTATCGGCTTGATGTTCTGGAGCGTCGGTGAACCAATTTTTCACTATACCTCACCCTCGCCCATGTTCAATGTTGCCGCTGAAACCCCGGCTGCCGCTCAGTCTGCTATGGGTACGACCTTTTTTCACTGGGGGCTGCATCCCTGGGCGATTTACGCGCTCGTCGGTCTGGCGCTGGCTTTCTTTGCCTTCAATCGTGGCCTGCCGTTGACGATTCGCTCGGTGTTTTATCCGCTCCTCGGCGATCGTATCTATGGCTTCTGGGGCAATCTGATCGATGTGCTCTCGGTCATTGCCACCCTCTTCGGTCTGGCGACCTCGCTCGGCCTCGGTGTCCAGCAGGTCTCTGCCGGCCTGAATTTCCTCTTCGGCTGGCCCACCGCCGATTGGTTCCAGGTTACGCTGATCGCCGTCATCACCGGGTTTGCGACGCTCTCGGTTATGGCTGGTCTCGACGGCGGCGTCAAACGCCTTAGTAGCATCAATATGTGGCTGGCCGGGGTCTTCCTGCTTTTTATGCTGATTGTCGGGCCGACGGTCTACATTCTCGGTACGTTTACTCAGAGTTTTGGTTACTATATCCAGCAGTTGCCCCAACTCAGTTTCTGGGTCGAAACGTTTCACGGCACCGAGGGCTCGAACTGGCAGAATGCCTGGACGATCTTTTACTGGGGCTGGTGGATTTCCTGGTCGCCCTTCGTTGGCATGTTTATCGCCCGTATCTCCAAGGGCCGCACTGTACGTGAATTTATCATCAGTGTGATGCTGATTCCGACTTTGCTGTCCTTTCTCTGGATGTCGACGTTCGGCGGCGCTGCGATCTGGCTGCAGTCTACCGGTGCGCTCTCCAGCCTGGCCGGCGCCGTCTCCGACGATGTTGCAACTGCGCTCTTTGTAATGCTACAGGCTTTCCCGCTGACGACGATCACGTCGCTGGTCGGCATTTTCCTGGTGACGGTCTTCTTCGTCACTTCGTCCGACTCCGGTTCGCTGGTGGTCGATCACCTCACCTCTGGCGGTAAACTGGATTCGCCGGTGCCGCAGCGTGTGTTCTGGGCCGTAACGGAAGGTGCGGTCGCCGGTGTGCTGCTGATCGGCGGCGGTCTGACAGCGCTGCAGAGTGCCGCGATTGCCACCGGCTTGCCCTTCGCGCTGGTACTCCTGATTATGTGTTATAGCCTCTGGCGTGGTTTGAAGGAAGAAGTCTACCTGCTGGATCGCTTCGAAACGGTGCTCGATCAGCCCTACGACAAAGCTCTGGCACCGCCCCGTACCGCTCCCCAACCCGCCGGCGACTGATCTAAAGCATTGGAGCGCTGGGATGTTTGAACGCTCCAACGCTCCAACGCTGCCTACGCCGGGCGCAGTTTGCGCCGTGAGCGCCCGCGCCCGCGCGTGACTTTGAATACTCGCGTCGCCAGGTGATAATAGTCGATCAACTGATCCATCGTTGCCTGCCAGGATCGGCTGCGCGCGTGGATCAGCGCCTGTTCGGCCAGGTGCTCACGAAAATTCGGGTTCTCGCGCAGCCGCTGCATCAGTTCGCCGATCTCCGCCGGCCGTTCCGGGTCAAAGAATAACCCGTTCACTCCGTCATGGATAATATCGAGTACTCCGCCGGTGCGCGCCGCAATCACCGGTACCCGGCAGGCCATCGCTTCCAGGGCTACCAACCCGAAGGTTTCCGTTGTTGAGGGAAACAAAAATATGTCGGCTGCCCGGTAAGCATTGACCAGGTCATCGCCTTTCAAATAGCCGGTAAATACCGTCGGCGTATCGCGAAAATAACTCTTGAGCTGTTCGTGACTCGGCCCACCCCCAACCATCGCCAACCGCATGCCGGGGATCGAGAACAGCGGATCGCGGATCGTCTCCAGCCGCTTTTCCGGCGAATGCCGCCCGACGTAAACCACCAGCAAATCGTCGGGGTTGCCGTTGCTTAGTCTGGCACGCACTGCCGGGTCAACCGGGCCGGGGCTGAATCGCTCGGTATCGATACCGCGTTTCCACCAGCGCACCCGGTGGAAGCCCTGCTTGCGCAAATCCTGCAGCGTCGCCGTCGAAGGGCAGAGGTTCAGGTGCGCCTGGTTATGAATGGTGCGTAGGTAGCTCCAGAGTATCGGCTCAATGAACCCCCCGCCATAGTGGTGCACATACTTCGCCAGGTCGGTATGAAACGATGCCACAATCGGCACATTGAGCCGCCGCCCATACGAGAGCCCGAAGGGTCCCAGAAAAAATGGGTTGACAATATGTACCAGGTCAGGTTGAAAGGCTTCGATATGCCGCCAGATCCGTTTGCGCGGAATGTTGATCCGCAGTTCCGGGTAAAACGGCAGGCGTGGACCGCCCACGCCGATGATTTTTGCACCGGCGTACTCGTCCGGGCCACCAGGCGGGCCGAAAAGCATCACCTGGTGGCCTTGCTCGTTCAGGCGCTGTAGCATCAGGCACAGGATGCTGACAATGCCGTCGATCTTGGGCAAAAACGTCTCGGTGAACACAGCGACCTTGAGCGGCATACACGAATTCCTCTGGACAGTCGCCGACAGCATGGTTCCGGCGACGATCATTGCAAGCGGATAACGGTGCCGGTATTCTACGCATTGCATTGCAATGCGTCAAATCATAAAAGATAAGCGGGTATTTCATCTTTCGGAATTTGACGCCTTCGATCTCGAACGTTATACTGCATTTTATCGGTCATACTGTATCTGGCTGCTCCACAGTATCAGTTGTTCTGGTTTTGGCAGCTTTGCTGCCAAAACCAGAACAAAAGACGTTACCTTCCTTGCTGCCGCAGGCGAAACAGCTGCTGGTGCCGGATGCACCAGCGCCAACTGCGTAAGTTGGGAAATCAGGAAAAACCTATGGATGTCCTGCTCATCGATAATTATGATTCGTTCACCTATAATCTCTACCAGTACCTCAGCGAATTGGGCGCGACTGTGGAAGTTCAGCGCAACGATGCCCTGAGCGTAGCTGAGATTGCCGCCCGGCGCCCCGAGCGCATTGTGATCAGCCCGGGCCCCTGTACGCCCACTGAGGCCGGCATTAGCGTGACGCTCATTCAGGAACTCGCTGCCCACGTGCCCATCCTGGGGGTCTGCCTCGGCCACCAGGCTATCGGCGCTGCCTACGGCGGCAGTGTCGTGCGCGCCCCCCAGGTGATGCACGGCAAAATGTCGGCCATCTACCACGAGGGCGCCGGCCTGTTCAGTGGCCTGCCGGCACCCTTCGAGGCCACTCGCTACCACTCGCTGATCGTCCAGCGCGACGATCTGCCGCCCGAACTCGAAATTACCGCCTGGACGCCCGACGATATCATTATGGGCTTGCGCCATCGCGAACACCCGGTTCAGGGCGTCCAGTTTCACCCCGAGTCGATCAATACCGAGAATGGCAAGGCGCTATTGCTCAATTTTCTCGAACAGAGTTGATGAGGCCTGCCTTGCTGCGTACGGTTCAAGTTACTCGCTATGTGACGCCGCTGCGTGAGGGTGGCTCGGTTCCCGCCGTTGTCGAAGCCGACGACGATGGTATCTACGTGCTCAAGTTTCGTGCTGCCGGCCAGGGCCGCAAGCTGTTGATTGCCGAGTTGCTGGCCGGCGAAATTGCCCGCACCCTCGGCCTGCCGATCCCCGAGATCGTCTTTGCCTGGCTTGATCCGGTTCTTGGCCGCTCCGAACCCGATCCTGAGCTCCAGGCTCCCATCCTGGCCAGTGCCGGCCTCAACCTGGCGCTCGATTTCTTGCCCGGCGCCTTTGGTTTCGATCCGCTGGTCAGCCCGCCGCCCGCCGATCTCGCTGCCGATATTGTCTGGTTCGATGCCTTCATCACCAATGTTGATCGCACTCCGCGCAATCCGAATCTGTTGACCTGGCATCGCAAGCTCTGGCTCATCGATCATGGCGCGGCACTGTACATTCACCACACCTGGCACGACTATCAGACCCGCAGTACCAGCCGCTTTCCTCAGATCCGCGATCATATTCTGCTGCCCTTCACCGGTGATCTGCGCGCCGCCGATCAGCGCCTCAGCTCCCTGCTGAACGAGGCCTTTTTTGCCCGGCTGGCCGCCGGCCTCCCCGACGAATGGTTTGAAGACGATCCGCATTTCGCCGACAACAGCACTCGTCGCGCCGCCTATGTGGAATATCTCAGCCGCCGGCTGGCTCCGCCGCGCGCCTTTGTCGAAGAGGCCATCAATGCTCGCGCCGCACTCGTTTGATTATGCTATTATCCGGGTTGTGCCGCGCGTCGAACGTGGCGAGTTCATTAATGCCGGCGCAGTCTTGTTCTGCCGTACCCTGCGCTTTTTGCAGGCCCGCGTGATGCTTGATCCGCGCCGTTTAGCCGCCCTCGCAGCAGATCTGGATCCCGGCCAGATCGAAAGCCACCTGGCCAGCTTCCCCATCGTCGCTGCCGGCGGCCCTGCAGCCGGTCAGTTCCAGCACCTGACACTGGCGGAACGTTTCCACTGGCTGGTCGCTCCGCGCAGCAGCAGCATCCAGCTCTCCCCGGTGCACTGCGGCCTCTGCCACGATCCCGCCGCCACCCTCGACCATCTTATGCAAACGATGGTCCACTGAAAGCAAAACAGCGGACGGTCTGGCTGTAAAAGTTCAGCCAGACCGTCCGCTCGTGCAAGATAAAGTGCGTATAGTTTGGTATTATACCAATTCGAATTGCGGATTCCGCATATCGACAACCGTTCTAGCCGATACGAACGCCACATTGAGGCTCGTCACTTGTCACTTGTCACTCGTCACTTGGTATTAGGCGGCGACGCCGCCTAATACCAAACGATACGCACTTTATCATCTCCGATTGGATATTAGAAGTCAACTACCGTGTCGCCCTCTTCCAACCCGTTGACGATTTCGACCCGTTCCGAAGTTACCAGGCCGACTTCCACTTCGATGCGGCGTGCCGATTCTTCGCCCGGCAGCGCAAGGTTCGCAAAGGTGCGATCACCACTGAATTGCACGGCTGAAGGCGGTAGCCATAACACTGCTTCCCTGCGGTCGAGAATGATGGTTACCTCGGCAAGTTCGCCGGCGCCGATTTCAAGATCGCCGGCATTATAGAGGATCGTGTAGCCCCGTGACAGGCCACTGGTGGCAGCCGCTGCATCCGGAACGCTCGCTACTGTTCCCGGTACCGTCTGATCGGGGAAGCTCCGGAATGTCACTTCGGTCTCCATACCCATCCGAATTGAAATTGTCGGATCATTCGGAATCGATGAAACAATTAACTGACTCTCGCCCGGATCGGAAACAGCCATGACCGGCACATAGGCTTGCACCGACATCCCGGCTTCCACCTCGATTTCCGAAACTGTGCCGGAGAAGGGTGCAAACAGGCGTCGGCGATCCATCAATTCGGCGATCCGCTGCACTTCCAGCCGGCTGGCAGCAACCGCACGCGCCAGTGCCGGCGACGGACGGGCGCGCTGGCGGGCTTCTTCCAGTGCGATCTCCGCCCGCCGGACTTCGGCTGTGGCGCGGGAAATCTCAATCGGATCGGTACCGCGGCGCAAACGAGCGATCTCAGCTTGCACATTGTAAACTTCCGATTCGGCCAGTTTTACGGCGGCAACTTCGTTATTTCGCGCCGTGTCGAAGGCAATGACGGCCTGCTGTACCGCGACCTCGGCCTGGCGCATTGCGCCTTCAGCCTCGACCATTGCCCGCCGTGCTTCGGCAACTGCGGCGCCCTTGTCTTCATCTTCGCCAAACTCTTTGCCCTGAATGCGCTCGTATTCACGTCTGGCTTCTGCATACAGGCTCTGCGCCAGCCGCAGTTGCTCGACCGCCATATTCATTTCCTGTTCGGCATTGTTCTTAATTGCCGAGAATTCGTTCTTCACCGTCATCAGGTTGGACTCAGCGGCGGCCAGGGCCGCTTCGGCGGCGGCAAATTCTTCCGGCTTCGGCGGCGATTTGACTTCGTCCAGGTTTGCGATTGCCTCCTGCAAGGCAACTTCCGCCCGGCGGACATCGGCTTGCGCAATTTGATTCGCTTGATCAAGGGCGACCCGATCCTGCGCATTGAACTCCTGCGCCGCCTGCATCTGCGCCGGCAAGTCGCCCATACTCAACTCTGCCAGCAATTGTCCGGCTTCTACCTGCTGGCCGCGCTCAACGTATACCCGACCCATTACGCCAGCCTCGGCGAAGGCCAGCGTCTGCACAACCGGTTCGAGTTTGCCCGGCAGACTGATCGTCCGCTCAACCGTGCCGCGCTGAACCGTGCGAGTTTCTTTGGGCACCGGGGTTTCCGTCGGAACCGGCGTCGGCAAGCCCATTGACTCAGTCGTCGGCAGCCCTAAAAAACCACCACCCTGATCCTGCCCCCCCAGTGCATCGGTTGTCGGGTTTGGGTTGGCCGGGGGCGTCGGCATCGGGGCGGGTTCGTCACCGCCGAATGCACATCCGGTTGCACCGAGCAAGATGAGCAGCGCCAGCAATACTATTCGTTTGGGCATCGCAGCATACCTCGTAACTTCCAATGAGTACAATCCTCATTCCGAATTCTATGTCGTACCAGGCGTATAAGTTGAGCTCTTTTCTGTACCCTTCAGTCTAAAAACGACGTATGAAGATGCAGTGATGGAATGGCAGCACGAGATGAGAAATGTTTTAGTTTGACTGCACCTGTGTAGCATTCCCTGGTTCTTCGGTGCTCTGGTTCTTCGGTTTCCGTAGGATTGCTATATTTACCATTCTACGCAATAGTCCAACCATTTTCTTACCCGGTTGCTACCTCTTGCCCCACAGTGGAACGCTTCACCCTCTTGTAATAACTCACGTGTATAATTTGGCCGGGAATACGCGTACATCGGAGAAAAGAATGTGCAAGCGCCGATCGTTCTTTCTTATGCTCATCGTTGCTCTCCTGCTTATTTCTGGCTGCAATCAGTCAGCCGGCAGCAATGTTGCGCTGCAACCAACCATTGCTCCCCAATCTGAGCTGCCAACCGACGACTTGTTTGCCATGCCAACTGCTGATCCGGCAACCAGTCCATCATCGCCTGACGCTCTGCCACTTGTGTCCATCGATACAACTGCCGAAACTGTACCCTTCGATCCACGCCTTCTCGGTACCAATGTGCCGGCCTGGCTGGGGCCCGAACGGCTTGCTGATAAAGCGTTCCTACGTCGTCTCCTGAACTCTGGCACAACGGTTTTGCGCATGCCTGGTGGAAGCTGGAGCAACAGCTACGATTGGCTCGGCTGCGAACTGGTTGATGCGGAAACCTGTCATTGGACATGGGCGGCTCGCCCGACTGATTTTCTTAACCTGCTGCGTGAGACAGGGCGCGAGGGGATGTGGACGGTTTCGATCAACGGTACAGCCCAGGAGGCTGCGGCCCTGGTCGCATTTTTCAATGGCAGCATTGATGATGAGCGACCAATCGGTACCGATCTGCGGGGACGCGATTGGAAAACCGTGGGTCACTGGGCGCGTCTGCGAGCTGAACACGGCAATCCTGAGCCCTACCCGATCCGCTACTGGGAAATCGGCAATGAAATATATGGCGGCAAAGAAGGGAGCGGCAAAGACTGCCTGCCCTGGGGCTGGGAAGATGGCTGGACCTGCGATGGACGTGAGTACGTCGAGGGCATTGGCGATGGCGCCGAGCGTCGAGAGGGATTTCTTGCGTTTCGCGAAGCGATGCGTGCGGTCGATCCTGAGATTGAAGTCGGCGCCGTCGGCGTTGCCGATCCGGGTAGCTGGTCGGATTGGGGTAACGAAGTGATTGCTGCTGCCGGCGCGGCCATGGATTTCTACATTGTCCATGATTATGCCTACGACAACCCACCCACTGCTGCCGCAGACGTGCTTGCCCAGCCCCAGCGCATCTGGGAACCGATGATGCGCACGCTGAGGCCGGCACTCACGGGCGCCAGTAATGCATCGGCGATGCGGCCGGTTGCCGTCACTGAATACAACCTGGTTGCCTTTCAGGATCTCGACGAGCAGCAATATATGCTGCGCGCCGCCAATGTCTTCTTCCTGGCCGACTCGCTCGGAGCCATGGCCGAAAGCGGCGTGGCGATGGCAAATCAATGGAATTTTGCCAACGGCCTGGCTGAAAACGGCACCGACTACGGCCTGATCAATGCCGATACCTTCGAGCGCAACCCGCAGTACTATGCCTTCGTGCTCTGGAGCCGTTTCGGCAGCGAAATGATGCCGGTGCAAACGAAATTCTCTGCCGCCGATCAATTCAGTGTCTATGCCGGTCGCCACGCTGACGGCACGATCAGCATTATGGCTATCAACAAGACAGGCGCTCCGGTCAAGTCCGTCATTGAACTTGCTGGCTCCGTCGACGATTATGTGGTTACTGCCGATGTGATTCAGGCTGATTCCTTCGCATCGAAAAGAGTACATTTTAACGGCCAGGCGCAGCCGGCTGTAGATTTCTCCGATGCACCATCGTATGCGATCGGTTCGGCTTCATCGCAGTTTCGTTTCGCGTTTGAGCCGGTGAGTACTACGCTGTTGCAGCTTGTGCCGGAGTAGCAAGCGATCGGGTTTTATACGTTATTAGTTTGTCATCAAGTGTATATCCGGGTGTCACTATGCATTCAAACAGATCACATACACTGGACTTTGCATATTCACGCAAGTTATGTCGCCGCAAACGATCGGAAAGCCTCAGGGTTCGGCCCTGAATGCTTATCTACGCATCTGGTAGTTGTAACAGTCGGAAATGACTGCACAATGATGCTCGGAACCAGACTATTTCAGTAGAGAAGGAACATCATGCTCAAGCAGAAGGCTCTGGATATTGCCAATTTCAGGCACTCACCGGCTTTCATTTATGCGATGCTCGCTTTTATTGTCTTGCTCGCCGCCGCACTACGCCTGTTCTTGCTTGGCTCCTACAGCTTCTGGATTGACGAAGTGATTACGATCTACCGTGCCCGAGCGATCCTCGATGGGGGTTTTGCGGTGATGATCCAGAGTCAGCCGTCAACCGTGATGGTTGGCGGGGTTCTGGCGGTTTTGCCGACGTCCGAGTGGAGTGCGCGTCTGGCGCCCGCTCTGATCGGCATCGTAACGCTGCCATTGCTCTTCTTCCCGATGCGTCGACTGTATGGCAACGGCCCGGCTTTGATTGCAATATTCATCATTGCGCTCTCGCAG
The DNA here is from genome assembly GCA_034437175.1 of Chloroflexaceae bacterium. Taxonomy (GTDB): domain Bacteria; phylum Chloroflexota; class Chloroflexia; order Chloroflexales; family Chloroflexaceae; genus DAOTUJ01. The sequence goes on from DAOTUJ010000190.1 coordinate 14,505, forward strand.
TGGCACATCACCTGGTCGCAGAATTCGCGCTTCTATACCGCGTTGATGCTGTTTTACGGCTTGAGCCTGCTCTACTTCGTCATCAGTTTTGAAGAACGCAAACCAGGCTATTTCATTCTCTCCGGCCTATTCCTGATTCTGGCATTTCTCGAACGGGCAACCGCCTTGCTGGCCGTACCGGTGCTCGTGAGCTATCTGGCAATGATGCTTCTGTTCTTTCAAAAGGATAAATATCGCATCTCGTTCCGCCAGATGGTTTTGTTTGCTGTTTTGCCCGTGGCGCTGTTTGCGATTTATGATCTTGCCAATGTGTTCTTCGCCGGTCGCGATTCTATCGTATTTCAATTTTACGAGAATTTCTTCGGCAAGTCCAACACCGCGACCTTTGGGGCGCTGGGCCTGGGAGTGGCTATCGTTTTCCGCTTAGGTGTGCCGCTAGTCTGCCTGGCCGGCATCGGCATGCTGTATGTGTTCTTTTTTGGGCGCAACTCGCGTTCTCTGTTTCTAATCCTGGCGGTCTTTGTCCCACTGATCCTGCTGACGGTCATGGCAACGTTTAGCCTGGCACGTGAACGCTACTATGTGTTTGCCGGCCTGCCGTTCTGGGCATTGCTCGCCGGTCTGGCCATCAACCATATGTTCTTTCAGCCCGAACGCTATACCCGCCTGGTTGCAGCAGGCCTGCTGGTCTTCCTCTTTGCCGACGGTATGTCGCAAAATATGCTCTACTATTTCTACCAGAATGGCAATCGCCCTGATTATCGTACCGCCTACGAAATCGTCGAGAGCCATCGCTCGCCCGAGGCCGACATTGTCACGACCCATCACCAGCAACTGATCGTCGAATATTATCTCGGTCAGCCCTCACTGAATGCTTACGACATCGATGTCGCCGCGCTCTCCGACCGTAGTGAGCCAATCTGGTTTGTGGTTGAGCCGGTGGTTGGACCGACGCCGCCGGAATTGCTAGCCTGGCTTGATGCAAACGCCCGCCTGATCGATGTTGTCGATGTCGATATTCCGGCGGCGCCTGAGCACCTGAAGATCTATGCCTACAACGAAGAGGTATTGAGCCAGCCTGCTCAGGTCGGCCAGTCGGATTATGCGGCGGAATTTGAGAATTAACCAGGTGCAGATGAACTGCTCTATAGTATCTGGCAATTGTGGCGGGCGCGGGCGTAGTCCGCCACAATCGCCAGAGCAGCTAGAATCATTTATGCGAATCTGGTATAAAATAAATAGTGTGCCTATCGGTGAAAGGAGCGGCCATGGTCGCTCCTTTCAGACTGTCTTAAACTAGATTTCGGAGGAGAAGCACAAAAACGTATGCCATCACCACTTGTTCATGTTACCGCCGGTTATGTTGCCTATTGCCTGTTTCGTCGCCGAAACGATCTACCGGTTAGTCGTCCGGATGTGCCGTTGCTGGCTACCACGCTGTTTTTTTCGACTCTGCCCGATGTTGATATTGTGCTGGGTTTCTGGCACCGCGATATGGGGAATTTCCATAATCAGGAATCACATAGCCTGTTTATGGGTTTGTTTGTCTCCTTGCTGTTTGCTGCCTTTTTTTTGCTCCGTTGCTACAGCAATGCCTGGCGTATGTTTGGTATCGCGCTGTCCTGTTATACGGCTCATGTCATCCTCGATAGCCTTATTCCTAGTCGTGGCGTGATGATGTTCTGGCCATTCACCATGGAACGCTTCGCCTCACCAGTGCCCATCTTTTTTGGCTTGCACTGGTCTGAAGGGATCTGGAGCCCGCTTCATATTCTTACCTTCGGCAACGAGTTGCTGGTGTCGGCGCTGGCTGTTTTTGCTGCGCATCTCTGGCTGCGCTCACGCCAACCCCCGGCATCACCTGATCGTTCGTCCCTTAGCGATCGCAATCCCCAGAATAGCTTCTGATAGCAAATCTGAAACAGTAACACGACCTACACGGTGGCGACCGTAACCACTTTGTTTGATTTTGCGGCTTTGCCGCAAAATCAAACAAAGCAGATAGATTTCCATGCTGCCGCAGTCTGTCCTGATCCGGTCGAATGGGGCGAAAGAGCTCCTGGTGTAGCCAGCATCAACGCCACTATGTAACTCGTGGCAATAAAAGCCGGAGCCGCTACCAGAATGTCTGGCAGCGGCTCCGGCTTGTGTTCATGTGGTGAGCGGGCGATTATCCCTGCCCCTGCAAACCGTTCTGATACTGCTGCTGAACCTCCGCCGGATCGAGCGCCCGGTCGTAAATTACGAGATCATCCAGAATGCCTTCATAATGATAGCCCGGCCAGAGGTTTAACCAGCCGATGTTCAGTGGTGCCGTCGCCGATGCGAAATCAGCACCGTGGTTGAACGCAGC
>DAOTUJ010000191.1:0-8502 GCA_034437175.1 Chloroflexaceae bacterium
TTGCTCACTATACCCCTGCGGTCGTGCAGTCGTTGACCAGTTACCCCTACCTGCGTCAGGTGATTGATGAGGTCGGATGCTGGCCTCACGCTACTGACATTGCGGAAGGATTAACTTGATTCGGTATGACAAAAACGCTCTCGTTGAAAGGCGGGGGCTGGGGGGTGAGGGCCGGATCGGGAAATCACCCATCTGACAAAAACGCTATAGTTGAAAGGAAATGCTTCCCCCTTGCAACCCCTTTACGGAGTCTCCGCTATCCGAAGCTGCCATATCGACAATGCGTTCCTCACGAAAAAAACACAGGACACAGGACACAGGAAACTCTTTACACCTGGTTGGCAGGAACGTGCCGGGCAAGCCGAAAGCCCAGATCATCGTCATGGTATTCCGGCTCGTGATGGAGGCGGAACGCCGCCCGGAGGGTGAGCGGAGGAGAGTACCAGCCGCCCCCGCGAGTTGTCAAGCGTTTCTCTGCCGGATCAGCCGTATCCTCGCGTCCGTCGGCGGGATCGTAGGGATAGGGAGCAAACACACTTCGCGTCCATTCCCAGACATTGCCGGCCAGATGCTGGATACCTTCCGGCGTAACCCCGGTCGGAAAACAGCCGGCAGCGGTCGTGCCGTTGTAGATGTTGGCGTGGTTCGCCCGTTCCGCATCCGGCTCCGCCGATCCCCAGGGATACCGCCGGCGTTCTGCACCTCGCGCCACATACTCCGATTCGGCTTCGCTCGGTAGGGTATAGGTGTAGCCTTCCAGGTTGTACGTTGGATGCCGGCTCAGCCAGCGGCAAAAGGCCATCGCCTCATACCATGTTACGCCAACCACCGGATGGTTTGGACGACTGATGCCAAATCGGGGTGAGTTCCATAATGGCGGTTCCGTGCTACGCCGGCTAGTCAACCATGCTCGCCCGGCCTCGTCCCACCACTCGGCAGCCGGGTCGTAGCCGCCGGCCTCGATGAACCGTGCATATTGGGCATTCGTCACCGGGTACTGCCCGATAGCAAACGGCGCAAGCTCCAGCCTGGCAGCATTGTTGCCATCGCCAATCGTGAACGAACCGCCGGGCAGGTCAACCATCGTCGGTGGCAGATCACAAACACCCGGACGCGGGTCGCCCAACTCGCCCAGCCAGACGCCCGCCTGCACCCGGTCGGCAGCGGCAATCGTGCGGCTGCCAAGCACCTGCACCAGTCCCTGCGCCAGTTGCGCCCAGAGATCCGCCAGTGGCACGGTTGTCACATTGATCAGCGCCGACCAATTGCCCCTTCGCCTTGAGTTGTTGCAGCAGGGGCAGCGGCGCGCCGGCCTCGCGGCGGTACTGCGTCCAGCGGTTGAGGAACAACTGCACCAGGTCTTCATAAAGTTCGGCCCGGTCTTCGGGCAGCTTGCCCTCGTAGTAGTGCAGGATGGTCATAATCGTCAGCAGCAGCGGCGTCTGGCTCAAATCACGCAGCGCCGGCACGGCGACCAGGCGCTCGATGAGTTCGTCGCTACGCTCGGCGGCTTCGGCAGCATCAATCGCGCCGCTCTCGGCGCTACGGCCATACCAGCCGGCGACGAACCGGCGCATCTGGCCCAGCGTGAAGGGCGCCAGGTCGACCGGCGCACCCCAGCCGGCAAAGACCTCGGTCAGCGTCTCGTCAAAGGAGCGCACCCGGCAGGTGACGACAACGTAGGTCGTGGCGTCGGCGAGCGCAGCGACGGCACGGGCCACCTGGCCGCGCACATCCGGCTCGGCCACCTCGTCGAGGCCATCGAGCAGCACGAGCATGCCGCCATTGCGGAAGGCCCGGCGCAACTGGCTTTCCAGTTCGTCCAGCCCATATTCCTGCGCCGTCGCGAACAGGTACTGCCAGAGCTGCAGCCCATCAATGGATCGCTTCCCTTCCCGGCACCAGCCGGCAAAGCCGCCCAGCGACACATACAGCGGCAGCAGGCGCCCGACGCTCCAACCCGGCAGCGCCGGATCGCCCTGGTCCGGCGCATGGGCCAGACTGACGGCCAGGTGCCGCAAAAAACTACTCTTGCCGCTGCCGGGACCGCCCAGCAATACTAGCCGGCGCCGCTGGCTGAGCGCTTCGGTGAGCAGCAGCGGGCGTTCGAGGCGATACCGTGTCTGCTCCGGTTCGGCCATCCGCCCGGCGCGCAGATCGGGATGGCCCGGCACCACATAGCGCGCCGCATCGGGCGTGACCACATCGGGATCGCCGGCAGCCAGGTGCTCGGCAAAGGCGTCTTCGGAGTCGGCTTCCGCCAGCAGCACCCGGCGCTGCGCCGCCAGGGTCACATAGACCTGGCTGAGGGTCAGGGCGGGCGCGGCATCACGCCGTTCGCGGCGCACCGCCCCGGAAAGGCGCAGCCGGTCGCAGCGTTCGGCCAGCCGGCGCAGATAGCTCGCCAGCAGTTCGCGTTGTTCGTCGGAGGGATCGCGCACACCGGCAGCCGTGAAATACACCGTGACATTGCCGTTGATGGTGCCGGCGACTGCCACGCCGACCTGGGCCTGGCCGCCGATGTCCTGCTGATGCGCGGTGCGTGCGTCGACGACGCCGAGGGCTCGCAGCCGGTCATCAACGGCTGCGTCGCCGTGTTCGTGCCGCAGATTGGCAAGGGCTTGATGATAGGCGTCGGCGTTCAAAATACCCGCTTTGTGGAGATCGGCGAGTTTCCGGATGTTTTCGGCAAGCTCGTCAGCCATCGCATGTACTCGTGCAGATAATCGGCGTGCAACAAAAGGACAACCCTATCGGGGCTATTGTGGCATATATTCCGGCGCGGGGCAAGGTATTGCCCGTCATGCCGTCATGCGAGGTAACGGTGCTCAATAGCCGGCACAGAGCGGCAGGCTATTGCTGTACTATCAGATTGCCTGGCTCGTATTGCACGGCTTTTCCGCTCAGCGCGTGGGTAATCAGGTCGAAGTTATGGCTGTTTGCCCAGCGACATCGCCCTTTCTTCATCAGGCGCAGATTGTACTGGCGCAGGGCCGGTAGCACTCGAGGATCGGCCAGGAATGTCAAGACCTGCTCCGTATCCCAGAGCCGAACGATGACCTGATCACTGCCGCCGGCGTGATAGTAACCCTCTTCCCATTCGGCATCGGGATAGGCTGCACGGAACTGGTTCATATCGTCGTCAAAATGGCGCTGAAGTTCGCGGCGAGCCAGAACCATGTAGAAGATCAGATCGTCATCGTCGATGCCGATGAAAAAGACTTCCTGCCAGTTGATGTTGATGCGTACCAGAACAGGGTTCTTTTCCGGCAGCACGGAGGCCTGCCAGTAGCTGGCCTCAGTACGCCGGCAGACCGGCAACGCAGTCCGCACATACGCTCGCACGACTTCCAGAACCTCGGGGGCACGCTCCAGCGAGAGCAACTTTTGATAGCGCTGATAAAAGCCAGGATGCGGTTGCCTGATCGTGCGTGAACCGCCACGCGAGTTGTAGCCCATATCATCAAGCCAGCGCCGCTGCTGCACAGGGTTCATCAGGTCATTGAAGTCGCCAACCTCGCCGGCAAGCAGGCTGGCAAGACTGATATTACGCAGGGGAAAATCGCCATGCTCCAGCAGCCTGATCATCTGGACTTCGTGTGCATCGAGGGAACGCGATCCCATGGGGCGGAAGCTCACCCAGGCAATGTCGCCATGTATTCGGCGATGCTCGGCAAAGCGCCGAACGATGTCAACCGTCTGGCCAACGTAGCATTCGTCATTGGCAAAGTGCAACACATAGATTCCGCAGCGCCGCTTCAGTGAGCGAAAGCTACCGGCGATGGACCCTGTCGCCGGCGCGGCAATTGGTATGCGGAAGCCCAGGTGTGCCAGCATCGTATCGAGATCGGGCAGGTGCGCAGCGTTCGCATAAGGTTGGAACTGCGTCACCCAGCCAGGCAGTTCATGCTCCGGGATCGGGCGGCGTTGCGGTCGGCTGATCCCCGCGACCAGTTCAAAGCAGTAGGACTCAACCGGCTCAGCCTGCCAGCGCACAAAGCCATCGAACACCTGCACCACTATCGTGCCGGCGCGGGGTTGCAGACTTTCCACCGTCAATGAGCGGGAGATCGGGTAACACTGGCGCGTCTCTCGGTCGTATAGCGTGCCATGATAGCGTAACTCTGTCATCCCATGGGCTGCCTCAAATGCGCGGCGAGCGGCACTTACAGTGGTGAGATCCGGGCTGCCGGACAGTGTGCGACGAACAACCATACTTCAGGCCTTTGCTGCAAAGCTGGCTGCTCCTGCTTCGATGCAGTGCGCACCGCAGGCAGCGAACGGCGCAGGAATGCGATGTGTTGGTATCGAGTGTAGCAGGAGATAGGCACCAGCCTGAGTCCAGACCTACGCATTTGGCATCCAGACCTGGAGTTGGGGAACCTGCGCGAAACCACTATCGTGGGTTGCCAGGTTGCGCAGTTTACGATTGTGCATCACGCCGACGATCAGCGAGTCATTGGCCAGCAAGCCGTGATTGGCGCGGGCCGCCTTGCTGGCGTGGAGGTCTTTGACGGTCAGTGGCAGAATGTCGAGTCCAAGGTTGCGTACATCGCTGGCCACACGGAGATGGCCGCGGAGCTGTTGAACCAGGCTCGGATCACGCTGGAGATACTGCACAGTATCGCGTGACGAGAGGCCCAGGTGCTGGCGGGCCTCGGCGACCATGACCCGATGAATAACTTCCGCAACGACAATCGTGGCTGTATAGCCAGTCAACTCCCGCGAGCGGGTGCGATCCAGAAACTGCTGGCACCACTGGCTCAACGCGCCGGTGCCGGTGATGGCCAGCGTGAGAATATTCGCATCCACAAAAACCGCCACACCGGACGGAAGCTGTGCCAGATTGCGCGCGCTCACGATTCTTCGTCGCCCTCCAGATTCCACTCGGCCAGGTCTTCGGCCATCGCCAGTTCGAGCGCATCTTCATCGGAGAGCGGCTGCGGGCAGAGCCGGCGGAACACGGCCTGGTTTAACCGGGAGGCTTCTTCCAGCGATGGTGGTGGGCTGGCGCGCAGGAGCGCGGTTTCGCGGAGATACTGCTGCCATTCCAGCTCAAACGGTATATCCTCGGCAGCCATTTCGGGTTCAGCCGGCAGCAGTTCCGGCAGGTGCTCCAGCACCCATTCATCCGGCGCTTGCGCTGCTTCCTGCGCGGCCCGTACAATAGCGGCATAGAGATCATCAGAGAGCGTGAGAGTCAACACCTGGCTCATACAAACCTCACATCATCATATTCAGGAACGAGCCGCAGACGGCATCTGGCTGATTTCATCGGGCACCATCCGCAGTGATTGCGGGCCGGGATGCCGCAACGACCCGCTTCTGTGCTTACATCGTTCAGACATTGTAGCATGCTGGCATCGGGGCAAGGCAATGCGGGTGAGAGCCGGCGTACCAGTTGCGCATTTCAGCGCGAAACGCTATGCTATGCGTAGCATACATCCTATCGACGATGAGCATTACGCATAGTCAGGAGGTCAACGATGGCGCCGGATGCGCAGAAATTGGTGGTGGGTTCCTTGCTGCTCGGGGCGAGTGCCTTGCCCATCGGCAGCTATCTCAGCAATCTGGCCGGTGATGTCGGTGTCAACCTGGTCTCGGATGGCGTCAGCGCGGCGCTGCCCGTCGGCCCGCCGCTCGGCAGCCTCCCGGAGTTGCACCAGGCCTACACGAAGGCGTTCAAGCGCAGTGTCGATCAGCTTCAGCGTGAGTATCAGGCCGCCTATGGTACAGGCGAGTCGCTCACCGCCTTTGAACTGCTCCGGCAATCGGCGGCCAGCCTGGCGCAGGCCGAGTATCCGCCGCAGGCCGGCGACATCCTCGATGTGCAGCGCGTGCTGGTGACGAGCCTCGCTGATCTGCTGCACGGCCACCCCGAGCGGCAGGTACGCTTCCTCAAAGCGCGCCTGCTGGAGCGGATGGCGCAGCTCTTTCAGCAGCAACTGGCCAACAATCAGCAGGCCTGGAACCTGTTCTCCGGCTGGCTGCTCCAGCGGATGATGCAGCAGAATGCGGCCTTGCAGGACGCAGTGGCACGCATACCGACCATCCAGACCGAGGACGAGGATGTGCTCCAGGCCCAACTGGACGCAGCCACCGACCAGCTTGCGCGCCAACTTGATATGCTGCGCGAGGAGTTGCAGCGCATCGCTGCCGGCCAGGATGCCGCCACACCGTCGCGCAGTCACACCATGCATATCAGCGACAATGCGCAGGTGGGCACTGCCGTGGCCGGCGATGTCCATGGCGGTATTACGGTGAATACGAAGGGCAACGATTTTCGCGGTGCGAGCATCGACAGTATCGACAAGATCGTACAGGGCGATGAGGTGCATGGCGACAAGGTTGCCGGGGATAAGATCATCAACCGCGACAGCCACGAACAGCGACGGAAGCGGCGTGACACGTAGCGAAAGCGCCTCCTGATAGAACAAGACAGACGATGACTGATATTGCAACCCAACTCGCTACCTTGCGCGCCCTGCGGGATGCCGCCACTGACCCGCAGCAGCAGGCGGCGTTCGATGCCGCAATCGCGGCCCTGGAACAGCAGAGCCGCAGCCACACGATGACGGTCGCCGATGATGCCGATGTCGGCGCGGCTGTGGCTGGTGATGTTCACGGCGACGTGAATACCGGCCCGCGCTACGAGGCCTTCATCCAGGTGTTCGTTGCGCAGAGCGGTATTGTGCTCGCGCAGGAAGCGCAGCGTGAAGCACTGGCAAGCTACCTGGCGAGCCTGGCCCGCCGCTGTGACAAACTCCGCCTGCACGGGGTCGTCGACTGGGAGCGCAAGCGCGGCAAGGCGCCGGATTTCACGCTCAGTCAGGTCTATGTGACGCTGGCGGCAACGTCCTGGGTCACGGTTGACGCAGCAGAGCGCGAGGATGCCTTTGCCGACGCGGTACAGCAAGGCAATCCCGATGATGTGCTGCCGCAGGATGCCCGGCGCATCCATCAGGCGCTGCGTGATGACGGCCTGGCGGGTGAACCACGGCGCCGTGGTGAAGCAGCCCAACCACAGGTGCAACTCCAGCGGCCCCGGCTGTTGACCGAAGCGGTCAGCGAAGGCCGGCATCTGGTCGTGCTGGGCGGCCCCGGCAGCGGCAAAAGCAGCTTTGTGCGCCACCTGGCGGTGGGCCTGGCCCGCAGCAACGGCGATCCACAACAGTTGGCCGCGCTGCTGCCCGGCTGGAGCGCGGGAACGCTGCTGCCGATCATGATCTCGCTGGGTGACTATGCGACCTGGACGCAGGAGCAGCAGCGCCGGATCGATGCCGCCAGCCTCTGGGACTACCTGATCGCGATGAGTGCCGGCGTGATGATCGACGATCTGAAACCGCAAGTGCAGACCGCCTTTCAGCGCGGCACCCTGCTGCTGCTCCTCGATGGCCTCGACGAGGTGGCTGAGCCGGCGCTGCGAGCGGCGGTGGCCCGTGCTATCGTCGCGCTGGGGGAACAGGGCGCGAGCCGGATCGTCGTGACATGCCGGGTGAAATCGTTCACCGGCGCTATCGCCGAACCGTTCGCAACCCAGGGCGAACCCGTCGAACTTGCCCCATTTACGCTGGGCCAGATCCGGCATTTTGTGCGCGGCTGGTACCAGCGCAGCACTGCCGATGGCGTCTTCGATTTGGCGACGGCCCAGGCCCGCGCTGAGGAGTTGCTCAAACGCATTGCCGCCCTGCCGACCCTGCGCGACCTCGGCCAGACCCCGCTGCTCTTGACGATCATCACGATCCTGCACTACTACGAGGGCAAACTCCCTGAAGATCGCGCCGAACTCTACGAAGATCTGGTGGAACTGTTGCTGACGCGCTGGACGCAGAGCCGGCGCGAGGCCGGCGCGCCACCGAGCTTGCTGGAGCAACTCGCCGTGCCGGGGCTGCGCGACTTTCATCTACGTGGCACGATTGAAGCTCTGGCCTACCGGGCGCATCAGGCCGCATCGGGCGCCGGTCAGCGCGGCGTGCTGGAACGCGCCACCGTGCGCGAGGCGCTGATTGCGCTCTTCCAGCAGTTTGATCTGGGCGATGGGCCGGCGAATGAAAAGGCAATGCAGGTGCTGCGCTACCTTGACGAGGAAAGCGGCTTGCTGCTCTACGAAGGTGGCGACCGTTACGCCCTGCCGCACCTGACCTACGAAGAATACCTGGCGGCCTGTTATCTGGTCAAGCAGGAACAGGATTTCGAGACGCTGGCCTATCAGCACTGGCAGGCCGATGCCGGGCGCTGGCGGGAGGTGATTCTGCTGGCGCTCGGGCGCATGATCCGCAGCGACAAGCGCGAGAGCGCCGCCGGCTGGCTGCGCTTCCTCGGCGACTCGCATCACGGCGAGCGGGAGCGGCCTGCCGACGAACTCCAGCCGGCAGTCCTGTTTGCCGCCGACTGTCTCGCCGACATCGGCGACCGCGCCGCGCTCTACGGGGTGACAAAGATCGCTCTGCCGACGCTCTGGCAGCGTATGGCGGCAGTGCTGGCCGAGACGGTGGAAGGACA
>DAOTUJ010000192.1:0-23711 GCA_034437175.1 Chloroflexaceae bacterium
TCCGGTTCGTCAATGTGGTACGATTCGTCATGCGCTCCTCCTTGTGAGTACGGGTTGGTGTGGTAAACGAATCGTACCCGCTTTGGGCGGAGCGCACAACGCTCTGTCAATTCATGCTTGCACCCCGAACGTACGCATTTGTTGACGCTGCAAGGCGTCGATGCTATAATGCATATTCGATATGGTATGAGCGGGCGAATAGCCGGCCAGATATACCTACCGGAAAAGGCAAAGTAAGGAGAATAACGATTAGGGATCGGTTTCGGATCAACAATCGCATTCGCGCGCGCGAAGTGCGGCTCATCGATGACGAGGGCACGCAGGTAGGCATTGTGGCAACTCGTGAGGCATTGCAAATTGCTGAAGAGCGTGGTCTGGATCTGGTTGAAGTGGCGCCCAACGCAACTCCGCCGGTGTGCCGCCTGCTGGACTACGGCAAATTTCGCTATGAGCAAAGCAAGAAAGAGCGCGAGGCACGCAAGAATCAGCGTCAGGCTGAACTGAAAGAATTGCGCCTCAAACCGAAAACAGATGATCACGACCTCGATGTCAAAGCTAACCATGCGCGTCGTTTCCTGCTTGCCGGTGACAAAGTCAAATTTACGGTGCGCTTTCGTGGGCGTGAAATGGCGCATACCGACATCGGGCGCTCGATGCTTGACCAGATTGCCGAAAATTTGCGCGATGTGGCAACGATGGAGCAAAAGCCGATGATGGAAGGTCGCGCTTGTTCTATGGTGCTCGCGCCCAATCAGAAGGCGCAGAAAGAGGCGCAGAAGGCTGCTCAGGCTCAGTCGGCGCCGAAAAAAGAACAACCCGCCCGCGCTCAGGATGCGCGAGACGATGAACGGGCTCACTCAGCCGCTGAAACTGCCGGCAACGACGATAATGATGTTGTCGACGACGATACCGAATAGGATTGCATGATGCCGAAAATGAAAACGCATAAGGGCGCAAAACGGCGCTTCAAAGTAACGGCCACCGGCAAGATTTTGCAGGCCAAAGAAGGGCGCGGCCTCAAGCGCAATCGCGCCAAACGGGTTCGACGTGCCTATGGTAAAATGTTTCCCACGTCTGAAACCAATCGTAGCCATTTGCAGGTTGCCCTGCCCTATGGCTTGAAGTAAAACGTCAGCGGTCTGTGTTGAGTGGCAGGCTGAACGTAGCCAATTTCTATGTTCTGCCTGCTGCTTTTTGCTGATTCATTAGCTGTTGGAGGAATTGTCATGGCTCGTGTCAAACGTGGCACGATGGTGCGCAAACGTCACCATAAGTTGCTGAAGCAGGCTCGCGGTTTCCGTGGGAGCCGCAGCCGCCACTACAAAGTGGCCCACGAAGCAGTGATGCGCTCGCTGGCCTATGCCTACCGCGACCGTCGCACCCGCAAGCGCGATTTTCGCCGGCTCTGGATCCAGCGCATCAATGCGGCTGCTCGCCTGAATGATATTACCTATAGCCGCCTGATCAATGGCCTCAAGCGTGCCGGTATTGAGCTTGATCGCAAGGTGCTTGCCGATATGGCCGTGCGCGACCCGGCTGCCTTCAGCCAGGTTGCGGCCCAGGCCAAGGCGGCTCTGTAGCCGCCTTGCCCCAAAAAGGCTGTCTCGATTGCGGCTGCACCGGCGCAGCCGCAATCAGTTTCGTTTTTTGCGATGACTTCCCACCCCCTCATTACCAGCACGTCCAACCGCTACGTCAAATATATTCGCAGCCTGGTGTCGCTGGCGAAAGAACGCCGGCGTGAACAGGTATTTGTGATCGAGGGGCCGCGCCTGGTCGCTGATGCACTGCGCGCCGGCGCCGATCTGCGGCTGCTGCTTTATGCCGCCGACCAGCTCGCGACTTCGCCCGCCGGCCGTGAACTGGTGCGGCAACTGGCGACCCACCCCGCTGCTTACCCCGCCAGCCCCGAAAGCGTCGCTGCTGCTGCCGATACCATGCATCCCCAGGGCGTTGTCGCGGTCGCGCCCTGGCCCGAATTGGCAACTCGCTGCGGCCCGATTGTGGTGCTTGACGCGGTGCAAGATCCCGGCAACGTCGGGACGCTGCTGCGCTCGGCTGAGGCGGCCGGCGCCGGTTTGCTGCTCTGTGCCCCCGGTACCGCCGATGTGTTTAACCCGAAAGTCGTGCGTGCTGCCAGTGGTGCCCATTTTTACCTGCCGCTTCGTACCTGCACCTGGCCCGCCATCGCGAAAACTCTGAGCACTACGCCGCATATTTATGCCGGCGCCGCCGATGCGAGTATGCCCTATTTCGCCGCCGATTGGCGCCAAACCTGTGCGCTGATTATCGGCAATGAGGCCCAGGGCATCGGCACCGAAGCGGCTGCTCTCGCTACCCACCGGATCAGCATTCCGATGGAAGGCCGCGCCGAATCGCTGAATGCCGCCGTTGCCGGTAGTATCATTCTTTTTGAGGCGCTGCGTCAGCGCAGCCGCGGTAGAACGTGAGCGGTCATGGGTGATGGGTCAGGGGTGAGCGCAACCCATGACCTACAACCTCCGTCCCATCATCCATCCCCTAATCATGGGTTATACTTACCGTGACACAACAAGCCGATCAGGGAGATTTTATGAGCGTTGTCGATGAGCTGGATGAGATCCGGCAGCGCGCCCGGCAAGCGTTGGATGCCGTACAGGATCTGGCCGCGCTGGCGGAATGGAAGAGTGCTTTTCTCGGTAAGAGCGGTGTGGTAACCCGGCTCAGTCGGGGTCTGGGCAAATTACCGCCGGAAGAACGCCCCGCCGCCGGCCAGCACGTCAATCAGGTGCGCCTGGGCCTGGATGCCGCCTTTGCCGAAGCCGAAGAACGCCTGAAACGAGCTGCGCTGGCCGCTGAACTGGCCGCCGAAGGCCTCGATGTGACCATGCCCGGACGTCAGCCGCCCGCCGGTCACGTGCATATCGTCAACCAGGTGCTGCGCCAGGTGCAGGATATTTTTGCCGAAATGGGGTTTCAAGTCTGGGAAAGCCGCGAGATCGATACCGACGAGTATAACTTCGGTTTGCTCAACTTCCCGCCCGATCACCCGGCCCGCGATATGCAAGATACCTTCTTTGTGGATATGCCGGACGGCGCACCGAAAACGGTGCTGCGCACCCATACCTCGCCGGGCCAGATCCACGCGATGCGGCGCTATGCTCCGCAGCCGGTACGCGTTCTGCTGCCCGGCAAGGTCTATCGCAATGAACAGGTGACGGTGCGCAGCGAAATGATGTTCCACCAGTTCGAGTTCCTCGCGGTGGGACGCAATATCACGCTCGGCGATCTCAAGGGCACGCTGGGCTTTTTTGCCGAGCGCATGTTTGGCGAAGGTACCAGGGTGCGTCTGCGTGCCAGCTATTTTCCCTTCACTGAGCCCAGTGCCGAAATGGATGTAACATGCTTTCTCTGTAGCGGCCAGGGCTGCCGGATCTGCAAATATGCCGGCTGGCTCGAAATTGGCGGCTGCGGTATGGTGCATCCGAATGTGCTGCGCAATGGTGGCTACGATCCCACGGTTTTCAGCGGTTTTGCCGGCGGCTTTGGCCCCGAACGCATCGCCATGCTCAAGTATGGCATTGAAGATATTCGCTTCTTCTATAGCGGCGATCTGCGCTTCATTGAACAGTTCGACTAGCCAGATGCGCAACAGATGGTTGGGAAGGTGATGCGCAATCATCACCCTCCCAACCATCCGGTTGCCTGTGTGATTGCAAGGCAAAAAGCTATGAATTCGATTATTGATGAACTGACATGGCGCGGCTTGCTCTACGATTGCACCGGTGAGGCTCGGGCGCTGCTCAGCCGCGAGCCGGTGATACTGTACAATGGCTTCGACCCGACTGCCGACAGTCTGCATATCGGGCACCTGGTGCCGCTGATGAACCTGGCCCGCTTCCAACGCTTCGGCCACCGCCCCATCGCGCTGGCCGGCGGCGGCACCGGTATGATCGGCGATCCCAGCGGGCGCAGCAGCGAACGCCAGTTGCTCTCCGCCGCACAGGTTGAAGCCAACGTCGAGGCCATCAAGCAGCAAATGGCGCGCTTTCTCGATTTTGAGGCGCCATCGAACCCGGCGCTCTTGCTCAATAATGCCGACTGGCTCGCGCCCATGTCGATGATGAACTTCTTGCGCGATGTCGGCAAGCATATTACGGTGAATTATATGCTGGCTAAAGACTCGGTGCGTTCGCGGCTCGAGGGCGAAGGTGGCATCTCTTACACCGAATTTAGCTACATGCTGCTCCAGGCCTACGATTTTATGCATCTGCGCGAGTATCACAACTGTGTGTTGCAAACCGGCGGCAGCGACCAGTGGGGCAATATTGTGGCCGGTGTCGAGCTGACCCGCAAGGTTAGCGGCAAAGACGCCCACGGCCTGGTGTATCCGCTGGTGACGAAAGCCGACGGCAGCAAATTTGGCAAAACTGCGAGCGGCACGATCTGGCTGGACGCGCAGCGCACCTCGCCCTACCGTTTCTACCAGTTCTGGCTGAATACGGATGACGCCGATGCCATCACTTACCTGAAGTACTTTACCTGGCTGGGCGAAGCTGAGATCAACGACCTGGCGGCCGGCCTGGCCGAGCATCCCGAGCGGCGCGAGGCGCAACGCCGGCTGGCCCGCGAACTCACCACGCTGCTGCATGGCACGACGGCGCTCGCTCGCGCCGAACAGGCCGCCCAGGTGCTCTTCGGCGGCGAACTGGCCGGGTTGGGCGCTGCCGATATCGCCGATATTTTTGCTGATGTACCCTCCAGCAGGGTGCCACGCGGCGAACTGGCCGGCGAAGGCAAGCCTCTGGTCGATCTGCTGATCAGCAGCGGGCTGGCTTCGTCACGCGGCGACGCTCGGCGGGCGATCCAGGGCGGCGGCATCTATCTCAATAATCAGCAGGTCAACGACCAGGCCCGCCCGGTGCTGGCCGGCGAAAGCATCGATGGCCGCTACATCGTGCTGCGCAAAGGGCGCAAAAATTATCACCTGATCCAGCTCATCGACTAGGCTCTCCCGCTGCCGGTACGCCTTACGCGGTGGCGACTGCGACCGCCTTTTCTGGCCTCCGGCAGGGCGGAAAGAACCGTTTATTTCGGTTGTTCTGGCGGCAAAGCCGCCAGAACAACCGAAAAAGATGGGCAATTCCTTGCTGCCGCAGGCGAAAAAAGCCATTGCGGCTTGAGCAACCGCTTGAGCAACCACGCGACCGCGTAACTCCTGTCATTTACTGTGCTTTGTGGAGCCACTGCGAGTGGCTCCACAAAGCTATGCTATAATCTCCTAATTATGGAAAGCGGCAACGGTGCTGCGCTGTGTTATGGGCAGCAACTCCGTCTGCCCCCCACGCAGGCCCCCGCGCCGCACAGATGCACCTGGTACAGCCTGCCGGAAGTTCGTACCGACTTGCCGGGAGCACAGGCGGTTACCCGCATTCGGCTCTCAGTGGGCGAGCCGCCCATGTTCCCGGTCGCAACTCTTTGCGAATCTCCGACAAGCTGTACGAGTTCAGGGAGAAAAGATGCGCAAGTCAATTGTTCTGCTGCTGGTGTTCGGTCTCCTGCTGCCCTTGATTGCTGCCTGCGGTGGAGCACCGGCGGCCGAGGAATCGGCCCCCACCGCCGCCCCGGCAGCCACCGCCACCCCGGCAGCCACCGCCGCCCCGGCAGAAGCCGAACCTGCCCCCGAAACGGAAGCGCCGGATATGGAGCCGGTTCAGGTCGGCCTCGTCACCGACATCGGCAAGGTCAACGACGGTACCTTCAACGAGTTCGCGCACGCCGGCGCTACCCGCGCCGCCGAGGAATTCGGCCTCGATTATCGCTACATCGAGACGGTGGCGCAGGCTGATTATGAAGCCAACCTGCAAACCTTCATCAATGAAGAGTACGAGGTCATCATCACGGTCGGCTTTTTGCTTGAAGATGCGAACCTGGCCGCCGCCCAGGCCAACCCCGACATTACGTTTATCGGCGTCGACCAGTTCTTTGCGGACGAAAATGCCGCGCCGAACCTGGTCGGCATCCAGTTCCGCGAAGACCAGGCCGGGTTCCTGGCCGGCGCCATGGCCGGCATGATGACTGAGACCGGCACTGTCGGTGTGGTTGCCGGCCTCGAGATTCCACCGGTGGTGCGTTTCCGCAACGGATTCGACAATGGTGCTCGCTACGTCTTCCCCGATATCAATCTGCTCGGCACGTACGTTCCCAGCTTTACCGATAGTGCCCAGGGTATCACGACAGCCCAGCAGATGCTCGGTGAGGGCGCCGATGTAATCTTCGGCGCCGGTGGACAGATGGGCAGTGCCGCGATTGCCTATGCCGCCCAGGAAGGCGCCTATGTGATCGGCGTCGACCAGGACGAGTACAATACGACTTTTGAGCGCGGCGCAACGCCCGGCGTGGAGAATCTGTTGACCAGCGCCGTCAAGCGAGTCGATGTGGCAGTCTACGACCAGATCCGCCAGGTGCTCGAGGGTACCTTCGAGGGCGACGGCATCGTGCTTTACGAAGCCGCCAACGACGGTGTCGGCTACGCCGATTTCCATGAGGCCGCCGATGCCATCCCGGATAGTGTGAAGCAGCGCATGCAAGAGATCCTGACGAAACTGGCCGACGGCTCGTTGACCACCGGCGTCGATCCGGCCAGCGGCGAAATCGATGCGGCCACGATTCCGGAACCGGAGCCTTTCGTTCCATAAACATCCCACCACGTAGGGGTGACAGCAGCGAACCCGCCTGCATTGCGCGGCGCGCAATGCAGGCGGGTTCGCTGCTGTCACCCCTACGTGGTGCCAACCTGTAACCGGTTGAGGCCGGCCGTGGCCGGCGGGCACCCCTCGGGGCTAGCATCCAACGCCCGTCGGTAGGCCGACACTGCGTCGCCGACCCGGTTTTGCTCTTCGTAGAGCGCCGCCAGCATCAGTTGCGCATCAATGTAGCGATTACGCAAAAAGGCTCGCTGCTCCTCGACATAGCTCGAGTCGCCGAAGAAGGGGCAGTCGTCAAGGTAATCGCCGCGATACAGGGCGACGGCGCGCTCCAGGGCGCTCTGCGCTGCCACGGTGTCGGCCTGGTGATAAGCATTGGCGCCCTGCTCGACGGCGCTGCGAAAAACTTCGACATCGCTCCAGCTAATCGTCACCGGTTCCAGCCAGTAGCGCTCGTGATGATAGAGGATCGTGCGGCTATCGTTGCCGCGCCGCAACCCCGGTTCCAGCGTGCGGCGCAGCGCCCCGATGGTGCGATGAAAGGCCGCGTCGGCTTTGCTCAGATCCAGGTCGGGCCAGATCAGTTCTTCGACCTCATCTTTGCTGACGCCTTTGCCACGCCGATCAAACAGGAACGCAAACAAAGCCTCGGCCTGGTAGGTACCGGCCTTGTTGCCGCCCCAGCGGCTGATTGGCTCGCCGTCGCGCTCCACCCGCAACGATCCCAGCGCCCAGACCCGCAGCCGATTCTGCTCGGCAGCCTCAACCGGTGTTATGTCGACCTGGCGCGCAGTTACGGCCGCCTGGCGGGCCAGTTCATTTTGCTGAACTTTCAGAGCCGCACTCTGCGCCGCCAGTTCGCCGATGCGGATCTGCTCGTTGTCACGGGTGCGGGCATGAAAAATCGCCAGTGACAGGTAACTCGTCAGGTGGTCGAGCAAGGCCTGTTCGGTCGGGCCATAGGGCAGGTTGGAACGACGGCGCCCCAGCATGAGCAAGCCCAGCGTTTCTTCGCTGCGCCGAATGGGCAGCAGCAACTCAGCAGCCGGCCAGGAAGCCCAGCCGTCGACGAGCAACCGGGCTTCGCCGGGTATCGTGGCCCGGCGTAACTCGGCAGGTTCCGCCGCCAGCCCGGTGCCGGCGCGCAACTGCAAGCCCGCCGCTTCACAGGTTGCCACCAGCCCCTGTTCCACTCGCAGTACCCGGCAGATGGCCGCCAGCGCCGCTTCGAGCTGTTCTTCGAGCGAACCGGCCTCAAGCAAATCGTCGCTCAGGGCGCGCAGCAGGCGCCCATAATCGAATTCGCGGCGATAGAAACGCTGATCGAGCAGGTCGCGCATCCATTCGCGCATCGGTCCCAGAATGGCCACCATGATCACCAGTGCGAAAATCGTCACCAACGGCGCATCAATCTGCAACCAGTCACCGACCGCCCATTCCAGCACAATCAGCAGCGCCACATAGAAGGTTGTCATCAGGCTACCGACCAGTGAATAGACGAACGTCCGCTGAGCGGTTCGCGCCGGCAGCAGGGCGCGGTACGCCACCACGGCGAAGGCCAGCACCAGCATAGCCACCAGAATGATGGTACGTGACACAGCCGGCGAGGCCAGCAATGTTGTGGCACCGCTAACCTCGAAGATGCTGGCGAAGGTACGGGCGCCGGTAGCCAGCAGCGCCCCGATCACGCCGATGACGGTGGTGAACACGAAAATCTGCCGCACGGTACGGCTCTGCACCATGCCGGCTTCGCTGCGCAAGGATCGCCAGATCAACGCGACGCAGAGCAGCAGCGGCAACACGCGCTGCGCGGCCCATGCCCAGCTGAGTGGGCCGGCCGGAAAGCGTAGTTCGCCCCAGCGCGACCAGGGCAGCATGAGCGGATCGGGCAACGCACCAGACAGTGCATACCCGCCCATGCCGAGCGCAACTGCATAACACAGACCCAGGGGTACCCAGTGGCGTAGCGCCAGTTGATCGGGCCTGGTCAACACCATAATGAAATGCAGAAACGCGGCCGGCGCCATCACCGTCGCCAGCAAGTGCCAGCGCCCGATGCCATACGAAATACCGGCCGCAGACGTCAACTGCGGCAGCAGGCCGGTCAACCCATAGAGCGAGAGGCACACACAAAACCAGGCAAACGCCTGGGCAATGCGATCATGCGGTGCCCGAACCAGCAACCCCAACCCCAGCCAGCAAGCAATGACGGCCAGCAGAAAATCCGGTGCGCGATGCAGAACCAGCGTCATCGTCACAGTCATACTCTCCCGCCCCCCAGCACGATGCTGCGGGGCTGCATATTCAGAGCAACTATAGCATATTTCGCCTGCCGTAGCAGCGAGAGCAGGGCGGGCCTTCTGGCATGACTGTTGCCGGCGTTTTCCCAGGTTGGACAAGCAGCACCCGGTTGCACAAGTCAGTCATATTCATGACATCTCCGGCTGCGATAAAGGGTAGTCAATGAGGCTTTTTCAGCCTATAATTAGGGTCAAAAGTAGAAAAAGAAAGCATGCAAGTGTCAATAATTTTCGCACAAATGTTTTCAGGAGACGGCAAAACTAGAAGGAGCGCACATGCAGAAGTCGCGGATCCGGCTGTTCGGGGGATTGCTCGTTTTCGTGTTTGTCGCCGGCCTGGCCGGGTTTTCTTTGCACTCGGTGACGGCGCAGCCGGTAACAGCTGATTTTGCCGTGCCGATGGATCCCGCTGCGGCCCGCTTGCAAGTTGCCGCCGCACAACAGCAGCAGGCACAGTTGCGCCGGCAGCAAGCGCAACTGCTGAATGTCGATCCCAACCAGTTGCCGACAGCGCTGACGGTCTATTTCCCGCAGACGGGCCATCATCTCAGCAATCGCTCCGGGTTTCTAGATTTCTGGCGCGCCCATGGCCAGGTGCATATCTTTGGTTACCCGATCACTGAGGAATTTATCGAACATGGCCGGATTGTGCAGTACTTCGAGCGCGCCCGCTTTGAATTGAATGCCGCCGCCCTGGGCACGCCGGCAGCGGTGCAACTCGGCCTGATCGGGCGCGAACTGGTGGCCGATGACCACGAAGGCCCCTTCGCGCCCCAGGCCGATCCGGTCAATGGCCAGGGCTATTTTTCCGAAACCGGGCATACCCTGCATGGCGAATTCCTCGATTTCTGGCAACGCCGTGGCGGACTGGCTATTTTCGGCTTCCCGATTAGCAGCCAGTTTGATGAAAACGGGCAGATCGTGCAGTACTTCGAGCGCGCCCATTTTACCTACAATCCGGCCGATATGCCCGGCTTCTATCGCAGCCAGGAACAGTACAACGGTCTGAACCTGCGTACGCTCTATGAAGTTGTGCTCGGTGATGTAGGGCGGCAACTGGCCCTCGCTCGCGGCATCAATACGGCGCCAATCGCGCAGTTGCCCGGCACTGCCGAGTGGACACCGGCACTCTGGCCACGCCATATCGACGTCAATCTCTCCACGCAGTGGCTGACGGCCTACGAAGGCGACCTGGTCGTCTTCAAAGCGCCCATCGCCACCGGCCGCGACGGCTTCAATACGCCGACCGGCGAATATGCGATTTACACCAGGCTGCCGATGCAAACCATGATCGGCAATGCCGGCGGCGAAAGCTGGAATGTGCCGAATGTGCCCTGGGTACAGTACGTCGTCGGTGGGGTGGCACTGCACGGTACCTACTGGCACAACGCCTTCGGCAGCGGCGCCCGCATGTCGCACGGCTGTATCAATTTAAGTATGGACGACGCCCAGTGGCTGTACAAATGGGCGGATATTGGAACGACCGTATCGATTCATTACTGATTTGATGCTGGCCGCATCCTGGGCCGGTTGGCTTGCGGCAGCAAGGAAGATTCCTTCTTTTTCGTTTGATTTTGCGGCAAAGCCGCAAAATCAAACGAATTGTGTGTTTATGCTGCTGGTGAAAAAAGCGTTTGCGGGCGCCACCGCGTTAGTTTTATAACCGCCGAAAACTCTGCAGATAGTGATATAATGCACTCGAAGTGCGTTCGACAATGTCTGGAAATGGTATGCGAACACTTTTTTTTCTGCTCATCACAACCCTGGTTCTGGCAGCATGTAGTGCGCGTGAGCCGGCAGTGCGCTCGACGCCGGTGAGCGGCAGTGCGCCGAATGTAGCGTCGGTCAGTCGCCTGGTCGCGGGCAGCGGTGAGCGGGCACCACAGCGCGGCGATTCGGCGCCGGACTTTTCGTTTGAACTGGCCGATGGCAGCACGGTTGCCTTGAGCGATCTACGTGGGCGCAAGGTGCTGTTGAATTTCTGGGCGACCTGGTGCTTTCCCTGCCGCGAAGAGATGCCCGCGCTCGAAGAGACGCTGGCACTCTACGGCGACGATGAATTCGCGATTGTAGCAGTCAGCATTGAAGAGTCCCGCCTGATCAATGAGTTCGGGCGTGAATTTGGCCTCAGTTTTCCACTGGTCTCCAACCAGGCCGGCGATATTTCGCAGTACTATGGGGTTTCCGGTTTGCCGACCACCTTTTTCATTGATCGCGAGGGCGTTGTGGCGAATCGACACCTGGGCGCGCTGGATCGCGCCGAGATCGATGAGATCCTGGCGAGCATTCCATGACTGAGCAGACGAATCAATCAGCCGTAACCGTCAATCCACCCCATCGTCGGACGCCCTGGATTGGCGGCGGGCGCTACTGGCGCTACCTGCTGCCGGCTGTGTTCAGCCTGTTGCTGGCGGCCTTGCTGTTTACGCCCGGCTTCCCGCTGGAATACAAAATGTATGCCGTTGTCCACGGCATCTGTGCTCAGCAGAATAATATTTTCCTCGGCAATCTGCAGTTTCCGCTCTGCGCCCGCAATAGCGGCATCTATCTCAGTTTCCTGCTGACAATGGCTTATATCTGGCTGATCGGGCGCAAACGTGCCGGGCGCATTCCGCCCTGGCCCATCACGATAACCCTGATCGGCTTCGTCGCGATTATGGGCGTCGACGGCTTCAATTCGCTGTTTGTCGACCTGGGCGCGCCGCACTTCTACACCCCGGCTAACTGGTTGCGTACGTTGACCGGTATGGGCATGGGAGTATCGATCGCGGTGCTGCTGCACCTGATCTTGAACCTCTCGCTACGCAAAGATGTCGAAGATACACAGCCGGTGTTACGCAACTGGCTGGAACTGGGCGGTATTCTGCTGGTCAATCTGCTGGTGCTGGCAGCGATCTACGGCAACCTGGCGATCACCTTCTGGCCACTGGCGTTCCTGGCCTTCTTCGGCATCATCGGCGTGCTCTACCTGATCTGTTTGCTGCTGACCAGCCTGGTGATGGGCTTCGACGGGCAGGTCACCGATCTGCGGCAACTGGCGCTGCCGGCTTTGTTCGCGCTCTTCCCCACCCTGATCTTGCTCGCGCTCTTCTCCGCCGCCCGCTTCTGGCTCGAAGCGCAAGGCCTCATTATTTAAGCGTTGGAGCGCTCCAACGCTCCCTACGGTCCTTCCAGAAGCCGGTTGACCTGGAGTTGTACATCGGCGGGGTTCCAGATGATGCTGGTACCAATTTCGTTCATGCCGACTTCGTTGGGGTTCAGGCTGAGCCGCAGGATGCGGTCGCTGGAGAGTTCGCCGGCGAGGGTCGCCAGTCCGCGCAGCGTGTTCAGGTCACTGACCGGCAACGTAGTGGCAACGCTCTGCTGCACATCGGCGACCAGATCGGGCAGCAAGCCCAGCTGGTCGAACAGGGCGCGCCGGCGCATACTGTTGAGCAGCGCCTGAAGCACCTGCTGCTGGCGCCGGCTACGGTCGAAGTCGCTGCCGGCGTGCCGTGAGCGCACATAAATCAACGCATGCCGACCATCGAGCACTTGTAGGCCGGCGGGGATATAGATTCGCTCATAGCCATAATTTTCAGTGGGGAACTCAGCATCGAGCAGCGGCTGCGGCACATCGATCGTGATACCGCCGATGGTATCGACGATGCGCTGGAAGCCCCGAAAATCGACCTGGGCGATATAATCGATGGGAAGGCCGAGAAAAGCTGCGACGGTTTCGGCGGCGAGCGCGCCGCCGGCTTCGGCCGGTGCGGTACCTGCGCCATACAGATCGCCGGCGTAAATATAACCGTGAAAATACGCCGCGTTGATCTTGTCTTCGCCGATGTTCGGAATGGTCACCAGGGTATCGCGCGGAATCGAGAGCATCGAGGCCCAGCGTTCCAACGGATTGACATGCACGACAATCAGCGTGTCGCCGCGCGGGATCTCATCAGGATTGTCGCGCTGGTCGACGCCAATCAGCAGAACAGTGAAGGGCTCGCGCAGGGTGTCGGGCAGTTCGGCGACCGCAGTGGCCGCCACTGCCTCGGCGCGGGTGGCCGTTGCTCGGCGCGGGTCATGCTGCTCCAGGCGACCCAGTATCTGCGAGGTGCGCCAGAAGGTGAAGCCGGCCAGCAGCAGCACCAGGCCAATCAAAAACACGGCCAGCGGCCCCGGCACAACGCAGCCGCGCCGCCGGCGCGCTTGCGTCCCCCGCCGGCCGGCTACCCGCTCGCGGGCCGTACGATAGTCAGGGCGG
The DNA here is from genome assembly GCA_034437175.1 of Chloroflexaceae bacterium. Lineage (GTDB taxonomy): Bacteria > Chloroflexota > Chloroflexia > Chloroflexales > Chloroflexaceae > DAOTUJ01. The sequence continues at coordinate 13,230 of DAOTUJ010000192.1, forward strand.
GGCGCCCGGCGCGATCTCATAGCTCGGCATCCAGGCCGGCATTGCCGGACTCATGCGGCTCGAAGGGCATACTCACCTGCATACGACGGATCGGCGTGCTGCCGACTGACTGGTCGGCCGGATTCACCGGCAGGACGGCCAGGGTCAGGATGCTCACATCATCGATGGGCGCGCCGCGCTCCAGTTCATAGACCCGCTGCAACAGCGAGTCGGTCAATTCCGAAGGCGGGTAGCCGTGCTCAGCCGGCCAGCCGGCCAGGTAATTGCCCAGCGCCAGGTCTTCGCCGTAGCGCTCGCCGGCCTTCAGCAGGCCATCGGTAAACATCACAATATAGGTATAGGGTTGAACCGGCAGTTCGGTCACCAGCGGTTTGCTCATGGCTTGCAGGCCAATCGGCATCGAGAGCTCATTGTGAGTGTGCAGACCCTGCCGATCAAGCACAATAAACGGGGCCGGATTGTTCCGTGACATAACAATGCTGCCGCTCACAAAATCGACCGAAAGAATGTTCAAGGTTGCCGAAACCTGGCCCATACGGTAGGTATAGAGGTAATCGTGGACGGCACGGGCCACCGCACTGTCGCGGGCGCCGTCTTTGAGCAGCGAAATCGCCCGCGTCGCCACCAGGTTGCTGAGCGTCTTGGCACCCCGCCCGCTCCCCTGACCATCGACGAGCACAAAGGAGATCCCGCCCCCAGGCCGCTCAATGGTCTCCAGGGTATCACCGCTTTCGCCGCCGCTATGGCTGGCGATTTTTGCCGCCGCAACGTGAATTTCCAGCATAGTAGATTTATTCCTGCAGTGCCGGCCACACCAGCCAATCGAAACGCGCCGGGCCACTGATAGTTTACCAATTTTTTGCTCAGACTGGTTCATTGTAAAAGTTTTCGCCGCCGGTAGCAAAGTTGTGATTTTTAGCACGAGGAAGGGGGAAAGAGAGGCAGAGAACCAATGAACCAGAGAACGAAAGAACTGCTACACTGGTTCTTTCGTTCTCTGGTTCATTGGTTTTTCCCCTCCCTGATTCTGCCCCGCTCTATGCTATACTGGCAAATATTCCCCATAAATCCACAGCATAAGGAGCGAATCATGGTGGAAACTCCTCTGTACACGAACCTGATTGGCGGCGAATGGGTGGCCAGCCAGACTGGGCAAACTTTTGAGAACCGCAACCCGGCGGATGCGCGGGAACTGGTCGGCATATTCCAGGACAGCGATGCGCGCGATGTTGAAGCGGCGGTAGCGGCAGCCGAGGCGGCCTATGCCTCCTGGCGGTTGATGCCGGCGCCGAAACGCGGCGAAATCCTGTATCTCGCCGGCCGGCTGCTGCTGGAGCGCAAAGAAGAAGTAGCGCGCACGATGACCCGCGAGATGGGCAAAGTGCTCAACGAAACTCGCGGCGATGTGCAGGAAGCCATCGATATGGCCTTTTATATGGCCGGCGAGGGCCGGCGCCAGTTCGGCCAGACGACGCCCAGTGAAATGTTTGACAAGTTTCAGATGAGTGTGCGCATGCCGCTCGGAGTTTGTGGTTTGATTACACCCTGGAACTTTCCGATGGCGATTGCCTCCTGGAAAATTTTCCCTGCCCTGATCCTGGGCAATACGATTGTGCTCAAACCGGCCAGCGATACGCCGGCCAGCGCCTTCAACCTGGTGCAGGCGCTCATCGACGCCGGTTTGCCACCGGGCGTGGTCAACATCGTCACCGGCAGCGGCAGCCGGGTTGGCGAGCCGCTCATCCGCCACCCGGCGGTCAAGGTAATCTCCTTCACCGGCAGCACCGAGATCGGCAGCCGGGTAATGCGCACGGCCGCCGAGGGCATGAAGCATGTTTCACTGGAAATGGGCGGCAAGAATCCTATCATTGTGATGGACGACGCCCGGCTGGATCTGGCGGTCGACGGAATTATCTGGGGGGCATTTGGTACCACCGGCCAGCGCTGCACCGCAGCCAGCCGGGTGATTGTGCAACGCGCCGTCGCAGCGGAGTTGACCGAACGGCTGGTGGCACGGGCACGGCAGCTCAACGTGGGCAATGGCCTGGAACCGGGGATGGAAGTCGGCCCGACCATCAATGAGCGCCAGCTCACGAGTGTGGCCGAGTACGTGCGGATCGGGCGCGAAGAAGGTGCGCAATTGCTCTGCGGCGGCGAACGGCTAAGCGGTGGCGGCTACGAGCATGGCTGCTTCTTTAGCCCGACCATTTTTGGCGGGGTGACGCGCACTATGCGAATTGCGCGCGAAGAAATCTTTGGCCCGGTGCTCAGCATTATCACGGTTGACAGCTTCGAGGAGGCTATCGACGTGGCCAACGACGTGGAGTACGGGCTGTCATCGGCGATTTACACCCAGGATGTCAACCGGGCTTTTGTGGCCATGCGCGAACTTTACACCGGCATTGTGTATGTCAATGCGCCGACCATCGGCGCCGAGATTCACCTGCCTTTCGGCGGCACGCGGGCTACCGGCAACGGTCATCGCGACTCGGGTGTCCAGGCGCTGGATGTATTCAGTGAGTGGAAGAGCATCTACATCGACTATAGCGGCAGCTTGCAGCGCGCCCAGATCGACAATCAATGACGGGATTACGCAGTCGCGTGGTTGCTCGCGCCGCAACCGGCGTGTTGCGCCTGCGGCAGCGTGGAAGATCAAAAAAGGCCGCAGTACCAGTGGTACTGCGGCCTTTTTCAAGCTCTACGCCGGCAAAGGTTTGTTCATCATACCACCGCCGACGGAGGGCACATTTTCACCACCATCGTCGCCCTTATCTTCTTCAGGCTTGTCCTTATCCTTGTCCTTATCGCCGGAATCGATCTGAATAGTCAACTGCTTGACGCGGTCGAGCAGTTCCTTCAGCTGCGCGCCTTCGAGGGTCTCGATTTCGAGCAGCGCATTGGCCATATCATCAAGCACATCGCGGTTGGTCGTCAAAATCTGGCGAGCCCGGTCGTAGGCCTCGGAAACCAGGCGATGCACTTCCTCATCGATCACGCGGGCGACTTCATCGCTATAGTTGCGCTGTTCACTGATCTCGCGCCCGAGGAAGATCATCTCTTCCTTTTCACCGAAGACGATAGGCCCCAGCACCTCGCTCATGCCATAGCGCGTCACCATAGCGCGGGCCGTGCGAGTGACCGAAACCAGGTCGCCGGAGGCACCGGTGGTGACTTCACTGCTGCCGAAGGTAATTTCCTCGGCGATGCGCCCCCCGAGCGAAACAACCAGATCCGTCTTGAACTGAGCAACCGTACGCAGATTCAAGCTATCCTCGTCGGGCAAGAAGAGCGTATAGCCACCGGCGCGCCCACGGGGAATAATGGTCACCTTTTGCACCGTGTGGGCCTTGGGCATCGCCGCACCGGCAATTGCGTGACCAGCCTCGTGATAGGCAACCACCAGTTTCTGGCGGTCGGTCATCACACGGCTACGGCGTTCAGGGCCACCGATGGCAACCCGTTCGACCGCGTCCTGCAATTCAGAATGGCTGATCTTCTTCTTCGAGCGACGCGCCGATAGAATAGCGGCCTCATTGACCACATTCATCAGGTCGGCGCCGGAGAACCCGGGCGTCTGGCGAGCGATGATTTCGAGATTGACATCTTCGGCCAGCGGCTTGCCCTTGACATGAACCTTGAGCACCTCGACACGTCCGCGCACATCAGGCGCATCAAGCACCACCTGGCGGTCGAAGCGACCGGGCCGAATGAGTGCCGGGTCGAGCACATCAGGGCGGTTGGTAGCAGCAATGATGATGACGTTGGTATTGGTATCGAAGCCATCCATTTCAACCAGGATCTGGTTGAGGGTCTGCTCACGTTCATCGTGGGAACCACCGAGACCGGCGCCACGCTGGCGACCGACGGCATCGATTTCATCAATGAAAACAATACAGGGCGCATTGCGCTTGGCCTGGTCGAAGAGATCGCGCACGCGGCTAGCGCCGACCCCGACAAACATCTCGACGAACTCGGAGCCACTGATGGAGAAGAAGGGCACACCGGCCTCACCGGCGACCGCACGGGAAAGCAGGGTTTTACCGGTACCGGGAGGGCCGACCATAAGCACACCCCGCGGAATACGTGCGCCGAGAGCGGCGAACTTATCGGGGAACTTGAGGAACTCGACCACCTCGGTGAGATCCTGCTTGGCCTCCTCCTGGCCGGCCACATCGGCAAAAGTAATTGTCGGCTTGTCGCCGGCGAACATGCGGGCACGGCTCTTGCCAAAGGAAAGCGCCTGATTATTGCTGCCCTGTGCCTGGCGCATAAAGAAGACGAAGAACCCGATGATCAACAGGGTAGGCAACAAAATCGTAACCATGCTGAGCAAGCCACCCCAGGCCGGAGCCGGTTTGACATTGACCGTGATCTGGCCGCCGTTTTCGCCACGCAGCGGCACATTGTAGCGAGCCAGCAGCGACATCACGCTATCGTTGCGTTCGAGGCGCGAACGAAACTTATTATTGTTGACATCGGTAACGACAATTTGCTCGTCGCCGACCTGCGCTTCAATCTCCTGAATCTCGCCGTCTTGCGCACGTGCAATAACTTCGGCGATCCCCAATTCATTGCTTTGCGCCGAATTCTGGCCAAAATACTGAAAAAACAGAGCGAGCGCAGCGACCAGAATAATCAGGTAGACAAAGCTATTTTTAAGCCATCGATTATCGCCCATCGTTAATATTCTTCCCTCCCAGGAGCGACACTCCTTGCGACCATACCGGCAAAATGATGTGAACTGCAGAACAAACAAAAACCTGAGTAATACCTGTCAGGCGAGCCAGTGCCCATGCGCGGACAGCAGCCTACCCAACCGTAGATGGCAGAGGTACGGAAATCCGTGCAGAGGAGATGCAACCATACGATACAACAGGTGGTAATCTAGCATCAGATGCCGGTAGCCAGAGATTGCTGCAAATTCTTTTGAATTATACCAGATGCCTTTGCCCCGGGCAAGAGCCGGTTTCGCCTCGGGCAGGGCCGAAAAACCGTTTCATTGCGCTGGTTCTGGTAGCTTTGCTACCAGAACCAGTGCAAAAGTAAGGGTTCTTCCTGCTGGCTGCCGCAGGCGTAACACGCCCGTTGCGGCGTGAGCAAGCCCGCTAGCGCATAAGTTGTGGCAATGCCGGTGTATGCTCAGCCGGGCTGAGTGTACACCTCGGGTTTGAGGATACCGATAAAAGGCAGATTACGATAATGTTCGGCATAATCGAGACCGTAGCCAACGACAAATTCGTTGGGAATGTCGAATCCCAGGTAGTCGACGCGCACATTGGTGGTGCGACGTTCAGGCTTGTTCAGCAGCGAGCAAATCCGCAGGCTGGCCGGATTGCGGCGTTCGAGTTGATCGAGCAGATACGCCAGAGTCAGACCACTGTCGATAATATCTTCGATAATCAAGACATGGCGATCCTGAATGTCGCTATCGAGGTCTTTGAGCAAGCGTACCACCCCGCTGGACTCGGTGCTCTGGCCATAGCTCGAAATCGCAATGAAATCCATCGCCAGCGGCAGATCGATCTGGCGCGCCAGGTCGACGATGAAAACAACGCTGCCTTTGAGCACGCCGACCAGCAAGAGCTCGTCGACATCGGCATAATCGCTGGTAATTTGCCGGCCCAGTTCAGCGACACGAGCCTGAATGTGCTGACTACTCAACAGCACCCGGGCGATATCGGGGTGGCGGTCGTCAAGTCTGCTCATGCTCTTGCTCCTGTTCAAGGCTAATCCAGAGCGGCGTCACCGGATCCGGCGGCGCCGGAAAACGCGCGTCGCTGCGCAGACCTACCACCCAGACAATGTGGTCGTCGGCATCGACCAGCAGCGGCCAGGCTGCGCGTTGCTCGCGCGGCACTCGCTGATCGACAAAAAAATCCTGGATCCGGCGGCTGCCCGGAGCGCCGGTGGGGCGAAAGCGATCGCCGGGCTGTCGACAGCGCAACCGCAGGGGTAGCTGGAAACTGACCGGATCGAGCGCAACCCGATAACGCGGATCGATGACGCGCCGGGGCTCGTACGCTGCGACAATGCGCCAGCCAGCGTTAAGCGGGGTGATGCCAGGCACCACCAGCGGAAGGGCCGTTTCCGCGAGTTGCGGCACGTTGCGGATCGGCGTAGCCATGCCGGCCCGCCGGATCTCAAGCCCGTCCGCAGTTACTATCAGGCGCAGGCCCAGGCCCAGGTCGGCACCGGCGCCGGGGTTGGCAGCTATGGCGCGGGCATCTTCGATGCGCTCGAAGCGCAATTCGGCATCGCCGGCCAGCAGCAGTGCGGCCCGGCGCAGAGCATAGCGCTGGAGCGCGGGCGCGAGGGTTTCCCAGGCATTGCGATGCAGTAGCACATAGGTGTCCGTCGTGGAAGCCAGATCGGGCCAGTGCTGGTCGATTTGTGTTTGCAGATAGGCATAATCGTCACCACAGATAGCTGCGGTACGGGCTAGAGCATCGACGATCTGCGGATTGTAGCGACGTAACTGCGGCAGCAGTTCGGCGCGCAGCCGGCTACGCAGATATTTCGGCGAGCGGTTGGATGGGTCATCCTGCGGTGCCAGTTGCTGGGCAGCGCAGTAGGCTTCGATGGCGGCGCGGCTCACCCCGAGCAGCGGGCGCAGCAGCGGCGGCCCACTCGCAGCCAGGCCGGACGGCGCCCATTCGGACCAGGGCACCTGTTCGCGCATACCGCGTAGACCAGCCGGGCCGGCACCGCGCAGCAAATGCAGCAATACCGTTTCGGCCTGGTCATCGGCGTGATGGGCGACCAGCAGTGCATTAGCGACTGTGGCCAGGGCGGTTTCGGCCAGGAAGGCGTAGCGCACCCGGCGGGCGGCCGCCTGGCGATTCGGCCCGTCGCGGCGCGTCACCGTCCGGCGGGTTACGGTTGCCGGGATGTGCCAGGCGGCGGCACTGGCGGCCACAAATTCGGCTTCGGCAGCCGACTCGGCGCCGCGCAGGCCATGATCGAGGTGAGCGACGTGGAGCCGTGGCCCGCCGGCGTCACGCAGGTACCAGAGCGCATGCAGCAAAGCCAGCGAGTCCGGCCCGCCTGAGACGGCGACCAGGCAGCACTGGCTCCGATCCAGCAGACCGTGCGCAGCCAGCGCCGCACGCAGCCGACCAGACAGGGAACCGTCCATGCAGCCTCACCGGTGATTCTGTGGAAACAAAGAAGTTCAGGAGATGTGGTGCCGGGGGAGGGAATTGAACCCTCGACCTAACGATTATGAGCCGTTTGCTCTACCTCTGAGCTACCCCGGCAACCGAATTTTGTCACCAGGGCATACTAGCACAGCAGCCTGATGCTGTCAAACGTTTCGCACGGTGCACGGTGTGAGGTGGTGGCGTGGTGGTAGGCGGTAGCATGGCTACCGCGATCCGGGATTCCGGCGGGAACGAGGGCGCGGAAACCGGATCGCGGCAGCCATGCTACTGCCCCGAGGGCATATCACCACGCAGGCGGCGCAGTTCTGCTTCGAGCGCCTGCAGGCGTGCCTCGGCGGCGGCGGCGCGTTGCTCGGCGGCAGTGCGAGCGGCGACTTCGTCAGCCAGTGCTGTCGCCAGAGCCTGGTAATTGCCGAGTGGCTGGCCGGGTTCATTGAAACAGACCAGTTCGTTGTCGACCACGCCCAGCCAGGTGCGGACTGGTTCCAGCCAGAGCCGGCCCTGCGCATCGGGGGCGAGCACCTGGTAGCCCTGCTCCGTCCGGGTGTAGCCCAGCAACCGCAGGGCGGGTTGATTGCGCGGCAGTACGCTGTCGACGATCACATACAGCGGCACGCCGGCCAGGTCATACTCTTCCAACTTGTTGGAGCGGTCGATTGCTGCGGTTTCTGGGGAGGTGATTTCAATAATGAGTTCCGGGCGTACTCCCTCGGCGGCCACATCGAAGGTACTCCAGTTCCGGCGTTCACGCACCCCCAGAATAACCATGATGTCCGGGCCATGCGGTTTGAGCTCCGGCAAATCCCAGGCGATGCGTACATCATCCAGCACCACAGCAGCCGGGTTGGTGGACAGTTGGGCTTCAAACACATTGCACAGGTAGCGGCGCCGGCGTTGATGCGCATCACTATGGGTCATCTGGTCGCCTTCCTGCGGGTGCAAGACGTCTTCCAGCGTCAGTGGTTCCTGGATGATCTCGAAGGAACCGTCGGGCGAGTCCCGGCGGACATAGCGCCAGCCATAACGAAAGGGATCGGATCCACGGGTATCTGGAACTCCCGGCGTTGTCAGGATTTCAATCGTAGTCATGGCAAGCACTCTTTGTCGACACTGGCAGTTATTGCTGCGGCGATCTATTCCGGCATTGTACCATAGGCCAGATTTCAACCAGCGCGCTCATTGCGGCTCGTTGCTGTAACTATGCGTGTGGGGCAATGTTCGTTTGAGCGGAAAGGCCCGGCGCAGCGCAAGCAGCGGCAGGCCCATGATGATCAGGCAGGGAATGTTGACGATCAGTACATTGGCGAGCATGCCGTGAAACAGGCTTGCGGCGCTATCCAGGATAAACCAGAGCAGCAAGGCGCCGACGATGGTCCAGTAGGCCCAGGCCTCGCGGCGTGGCAGGGCGAAACGAGCCAGCATATGCACCATCAAGAAGTAGCCGGCGACGGTGGCACCGAGTGGGCCGACGGTGAAGGAAAACACTTTCTGCGCTTCTGGCGTAAGCCTTGCGGTTCCCCAGAAGGAGCGGGCCAGCAAGCCGGTGTAGAAGCCGAAGGGATCGAAGCTGCCCATCAGCACCCAGGAAGCGCCCTGCACTGCAAACAGGGCCGAAACGACCAGCAAATAGCGTCGCCAGAATTCAAAGGAGTCAGCACGCATATGTCTAACGAAACTGCTCGGTCATAGCGGCGACGCGGGCATAGCGTTCGCGGATGGTCTCGAGGACATCGGCGGTGACTTCGCGGGCGTTGCGGTAAACTTGCTTGTCGAGCATCCGGGTTTTGTCGCCGCCCGGCCAGATCCGCCAGGAGTCGTTGTCGATCACATCGGCGACGAGCAGGGTGGCCGGCTGGTTGCTCAGGCGGCCGAACTCGATTTTCAGATCGACCAGGGTCACATCCTGAGCGGCCCAGGCCTGTTCGAGCAGCAGGAAGACCTGGCGTGCGGTGTCGGCCATTGTAGCGATTTCGGCTTCGTCGGCCAGGCCCAGCGCGGCGATCTCATCCGGGTTGACCTGCGGATCATGGCGAGCGTCGTCTTTGAGGAAATATTCGATCAGCGGCGGATCGAAGCGCATGCCTTCAGCCACGTCGGCGTGCCGGCGCAGATAGGAGCCGGTGGCCAGGCGGCGAGTGACGACTTCGAGCGGCAGCATCGCGCAGCGGCGCACGACGGTCTGGTCGGGCTGAGGTGCTGCAACAAAATGGGTAGCGATGCCGGCAGCATTAAGCAGGGCAAAGACATTGGCGGTGGTGCGCCCGGCCAGGGCGCCTTTGCCGGGAATGACATTGCGGCGGGCGCCGTCGCCGGCCGTAATGCCGTCTTTATGCACCAGCACCGCCAGTTCGGCGTCAGTCGGATGCGCATAGACAATTTTGGTTTTGCCTTCGGCGAGTCTAGAACCAGGTTCCATAGGTTTTCTCCCTTTCGTTCCTGGTAGTCGCGGCGCGACTATAATGAAAGAAGCTTGCCATTTTCTTTTTTGCCTCCGGCCGGGCGATACTTGACGTTTTTTCATCTGGTTGTGCGGCAATGCCGCACAACCAGATAACTTTTAGAGCAACCTTGCGCACTGCCACGGGCGGAACAGCCCCGGGCCGCTTGCGCCGGCGGCATCGGCGCAAGCGGCCCGAAAGATCAAGCGAGCTGCACGCCGGGTGCGCTAGTGACGATGCCGACCAGTCGGGCTTCCGGCAAGGCGGACAGGGCGGCATCGACGGCGGAGGCAGGCAGCAGAGCGAGCATACCCAGGCCCATATTGAAGACATGGAAAGCTTCCGTTTCGGCAACCTGGCCCTGTTCGCAGAGGAAGCGAAAGATCGGCGGGATTTCCCAGCTACCGCGTTCAATGCGAGCACCGCAACCCGCCGGCAAAACCCGCGGCAGATTATCGAACAGGCCGCCGCCGGTGATATGAGCCAGCGCCTTGAGCGGCGCGACGGCACGTAGAGTTTCGACATCGCGCAGGTAGGAGCGGTGCACCGCCAGCAGCGCCTCGCCGAGACTGGTACCGCCAAGTGTAGTCGGGCGAGCGGCGTAGCCTTCGGGCAGACCGGCGGCAATCCGGCGGGCCAGCGAATAGCCATTGGTGTGCAGGCCGCTGGACGGTAGCGCCAGGATCGCATCGCCGGGAGCCACATCGGGGCGCGGCAGCATCGCCGGGTGATCGACCACCCCGACAATAGTGCCGGCCAGGTCGAAGGCAGCTTCCAGGTAGACCTGGGGCATCTCGGCGGTTTCGCCGCCCAGCAGGGCACAGCCATTGTCGCGGCAGGCCGCCGCCACACCTTCAACGACCGCCGCGACCATTGGCGGGGGG
>DAOTUJ010000193.1:0-50513 GCA_034437175.1 Chloroflexaceae bacterium
TCCGGTTCGTCAATGTGGTACGATTCGTCATGCGCTCCTCCTTGTGAGTACGGGTTGGTGTGGTAAACGAATCGTACCCGCTTTGGGCGGAGCGCACAACGCTCTGTCAATTCATGCTTGCACCCCGAAAAAGCCTTTTATTTGACAAAGGCGGATAGCCATAGTATGATAGCACACGTTGTGGGGTGGTAGCCCCGGATGAGTATGCCGAAGTGGCGGAACTGGCAGACGCGCTACGTTCAGGGCGTAGTGAGGGTGACCTCGTGTGGGTTCAAATCCCACCTTCGGCACCAACTTTATGTTTTGTGCACCTGAATCCGGCACATCATAAATGTTGGGGAATAGTTTAATGGTAGAACGCCTGACTCTGGATCAGGTAGTTGGGGTTCGAATCCCTGTTCCCCAGCCAAAACCAATGTACGCTTTCAGAGAACGCGCCTGGCATTGTTCCGGCGCGTTTCTGTTTTGGCGGCTCTACCCATGATACATCCGCTGGCAATCAAACTACGTATCCACCAGTGTACGAAATGATGTGGCCCGCCTCGGGATATGCGAACGAAAAAGGAGGATTTGTGAAACGGATTCTGACTCTCGGATTGACTCTGCTCGCCCTGATGGTCGCTTTCAGCAACATTGGTTACGCTCAGACGGCCAACAAAATCCGCGTAATGCACGCCTCGCCGAATGCACCTGCAGTTGATGTCTATGTTGACGGCAATCTGGTGCTGGCAGATGTCCCGTTTTTTGCTACCAGCCCCTACCTGGAACTGCCCGACGGCACCTACAACATTGCCGTAACCCCCGCCGGAGCCTCGACCGATAACGCAGTGCTCTCCGGTCCGCTGACTGTCCAGGGTGGTGCTGCCGGTACGGTTGCCGCAGTCAATACGCTCGACAATATCGAAGCGGTGTTGTATGAAGACAACCTGGCAACTCCCGAGGGCGGCCTGGCCCGCGTCAATGTCATTCATGCTGTTCCGGATGCGCCTGCTGTCGACATTCGAGTCGCCGGCACTGATAATGTCGTGTTCAGCAATGTATCCTTCAAGCAGTCGGGCGTGATTGAAGTTCCTGCCGGTACCTATGCTTTCGATATTACGCCTGCCGGTTCGTCTACGGTTCTGTTCACCACACCCGATCTGCGCTTTGAGGCGGGCTGGATCTATACGCTGGTTGCCACCGGTCAGCTTGACTCAAACTTCTGGGTACAATCGGTCGTCGACCAGATTGCACAGTAGCGCATAGTCCTGAAGCCGGGTTTCATTGCCGGCAACGTCACACGCCATTCCGGCGCGCAGACAAAACAGGGGAACCTTCGGCAATGCCGAAGGTTCCCCTGTTTTGTCTGCAAAACGATGACGCCTAGCGACGCCTGGCCAGCAAAATAATACCGGCAATGATCAGCAAGGCCGGAAAGACGAAGCTCAGGCTACCGACAACTTGCTCAAGCAAAATCAGGCCACCAATGCCGACCAGGATAATCCCCAGGGTTTGCCAGTTGCGCTTCGGCTTTGCTGCCGGCTGCCCAGGGTTCGCGGCATCGGAGGCAGCATACCGGCTCGGCAATTCGGGTGCGTCCACCCGCAGATTAACCGTCTGCCCGGTTGCCGGCGCGTCCGGGCTCAAAGGTTCGCCCGTCAGCGGATCAAAGCGATACTGGCTCGGTGCCGGCACTGCGTTCGGCGAGCCGACCGAGGATTGCCGCCTGCTCGCCTGCTGTTGCTGCTGCGGCACCATAACTTCTTGCGATGCCTGCTGGTACCAGGCGTCATGGTGCATCTGCTGGCCGAACTGTGGAAGCTGTTGCGAATACGGTTGCCGGGCCGATCCCGCCGGGTTGCCTCTGGGCATCAAAAGCAACAGAATGATATACACCGGGATTCCCAGGCCACTGGTAAACGTTACCAGCACAAAAATGGCCCGCACAATCACCGGATCGATGCTAAAATATTCACCCAGCCCACCACAGACACCTGCGATCATCGACTCGGTACTGCTGCGGGTAAGTCGTGGTTGCATTTGCTTCTCCTTCGTACCAATCTCCGCCATCGTAACTGTGCATATGACGATAGTGTCTCCAGGGTTGTTGCATGTGGATACGCGAAAATGATGCCTGGCCGCCGTTTTGTAGCAAAACTTGTGACAGTCTCTGTCACAGGCGTATCGTACAATAAGAACACCCAGAAAATCCACGTTATCACAAGACAGGGAGGCAGCAATGGCCAACTCGAGCGCATTCGAACAGCCCGTAAGCAGATTTCGCAAGTTGCTGACCGGAATTCGCCGGCAACTAGGGCTCGTCCCGGAAGCCGGTCTGCTGATTGTGCTCCTGGTGCTCCATCTGGTGCTGGGTGCTCCACTGTTCATTGCGCTGCTGGGCATACTGGTCGCCGGCTGGTTTTTGAGCCGCAGTGTCCTGCTGGGCATGGCGCAGCACGCACTGGATACGGCCTGCTATGAACGGGCAGCACGCTACGTCGGTTACGCCGGCCGGCTATACCCGTTTTCCGCCGATAGTGCAATCCTACAGGGCAATATTGCAATGGCCCGCAGCCGGCTTGCGCAAGCTGAAGCCGCCTGGCGCAAAGCTCTGACCCTTGATTCTGAACGGGCTGCGGTGTATGCTTCACTAAGCAGTGTTTTGCTTGAAACGGATCGTGCGGATGAAGCCCTTGCCGCCGCCGAACAGGCTCTACAGTTCGACCGCAACGACGCAGCAGCCCACTTGCACCTGGCAAATGCGCTGCTGGTTACGGAGACCGATCCGGCAACTGTGGAAACCGTATTGCGCAAGGGAATAGCGCTGGCCGAATCAGCCGTCGATAGCATCTCATTACGGTGTGCGCTGGCCTACGTCCTGCTGGAGCATGATCGTTGCCCGGAGGCGCGGCTGGTGCTTCAGGGGAGTGCCGAACTCGTGCGGGATTGTCCGTTATCGCAACGCGCCAGGCTGTACTACCACCTGGGGGAAATCCAGCGAGCCTTTGGTGAGATCGACGAGGCGCGCAATTATTTCCAGGCCAGCGAACGGCTCGATCCGCATGGTCGCCACGCCGCCGCAGCCTGGCGGGCGGCTCGCTCATAAGCATCACGGGTGCCTGATACGTTCACAATTTTATATTAGCGATCCAGAGCGGCATAATCAAGCGGATTGACATTGACCCAGCTATCACCCCGACGTTCCCAGACCTGGTAATCAAGATGGGGACCACTGGACATGCCGGTAGAACCTATATAGCCCAGCAGATCGCCGCGTTCAACATAGTCGCCGCTGCTGACGGCAAATTCTTGCAGATGCGCATAGCCGGTGCGATAGCTCTGATTGCGAACCCAGACATGATTGCCGGCCGGCCAGCTATTGGCGGTAACCCTGACCGTACCAGCGTGGGTTGCGTAGATGGGCTGGCCCCAGGAACCTGCCGGATCAGCCGCCCCGTCGCCATTGCCATCGAGCGCCAGGTCGATGGCGCCCCAGACGGCTGCCGGCGCGTGAGAGCCGACACCATAGCCCTGCGTCATCACCGTGTTGGCAGCACCAAGCGGATTACCCCAGGGCTGTTCGCTATTGCCACGCCCGATCTGCTGTGTCGTGAAGCCAGTCAGCGGATTATTGACCGAGGCATTTGCAAGGCTACTGCTTGCTTCAGCGGGCGAAACCGGCCCGCGCCAGGCGCTGAGAATTGCCGACTGGTTGGCCGAACGAGACGATCCGACCAGCCAGATCAAAGCAATCAATGCCAGCATCAATAAAACGATATGCCCGCGCCCCATGGCCAGCATCAGCGCACCTCGTGGCTACGCCACGTATCGACCAGCCGATGCACAACAGTAACATAGTTTTGCACATCATTCTCGATAGAAGGCGCATAGACCGGAATGATGTCGGCAACGGTGCGATGACCGCGCCCCTGGAGATACTCAACATCGATCAGGCGATACCAGTCTTCGATGCCTTCCTGCCAGGAAGCATAATCGCGAAAGCGGCCATAACAACGTGGATAGCCGGCGCAAATGATATTGCCGACATTGTGGGTCGTACTGCCGTCCGGCTTGAGGCCGGCCCAGGCCGGACTGGTACCGGCGCCGCTCTCATGAATAAAAAACGCCACCGCGAAGACCGGGTCGATACCATAGCGGCGCCCGAGTTCATACCAGATCCGACCGGTGCCGGTAGCCGGTGAGCCATATTCCGCCAGAATGTGATCGATTTGCTGTGGCCCGATGCTGGGTGGCGCTTTCAGTTCATAGTTGCCAGGCGGGCGCGCACCGGCCAGAGTGCCACTACCTTCGGTGGACGTAATAGTGTTGGCTACCGCGCCACCACCGGCAAACCAGCGTGTCCACACACTTTGCCCATTGCCAATGAAAGCACTGAGCAAAATCATGATACTGACCAGCGAAATGACCAGCATTATCAGCGGGGTACGCGCCGGCAATGGATTCGGCTGCGGGCGCAGCATAGGGCGTTCGAATGCCGACCCGAACAGATGATTGTCGAACTCACGTGGATCAAGGCCAGATCGCGGATTGGAGCGCGGCGCCCCGGATTTTGCCCGGTGCACAGCCGCCGCTTTTAGCGGCTGTGCTTGAGAATTGCGCGCCGGTGACCGATTGCCCATTCCGGTTGCCGGCGACCTGAAAGAGCCGGCCGGCTCGACGCGGGGCGTCCGGCGAGCATAGTCAATACGCGTGTCTGAAAGGGTCGGCAGATCCTCATCGTCACCCAGGATCTCGCGCATCGGGCGCGGCGGCAGCGGGCGACCGGTGAATGGACGGGGCAGGTTATCAGCCGCCGACGGGGCGGCCTGTGGGCTCTGCCGCTGCGGCTCTCGCTGCTGGCGCCGATTGCGCTGCGGATTCATCGTGCGAACCCTCCGTGCAACTGCTGCTGCTCTGCTGCAGTCGGCAGACGAAAAGCGCCGTTTTTATTGAGATACACAATATACTCTTGACGCACGCTGACCGTTAAATCATTATAACCATCCCTGTCAACATCGTGCAAATGCAACTCGACCGGCGTCAGATCTTCGCCGGCACCGAACAGGTAAGGCCCGGGCAAATAGTGCGCCTCGGCCGCGTTGCCTCCCGGCAATACAATCACCACAACCTGCCGATCCAGATTCATCGCCATAATATGGCTGAGCTGGCCCGGCCCCTCGCCAAAACCAATGCTCCCCGACAGGTGGGTCGTGCGCGGTCGCCCGTAGCGCCAATCGTCCATCCGCAGCTGCACCCAGCCAAGCGCGACACTGATCAGGACGTAGAGTGCTGCCACAGCCAGCACAAAAGTCAGCAGATAGGCGGCCAGCCAGAACGGCCGCGACCAGGGCAGACGCGAACGAATGCCGGAATGACTGTGCAGATCTTTGCCGGTAACGGCCATGACAAGTACCCCCATCGCCTGAGTCACGCTCCCAAAGTCCCCATGGACAGAAATCTCTGTCAGGTTCTCAGATTGCCCAACTAGATGCAAAAAACCGAACATTGAGGTACTTGCATTATAGATCGAAACACTTGTTCGTGTCAATGAGCAAGCGTGAGAATCGTCAATTCCGGCGGGCAACCAAAGCGCAACGGCATGCCACCAAGCCCCCGCGAGACGTAGAGTTGCATAGCATCGACGTATTCGTGACCGGCGGCGTGCTTGATGCCATACTTCGGCAGGGAGAACGGGCCGAGCAACGGCAAGCAAATATGGCCGCCATGGGTATGACCGGAAAGCTGCACATCGACGCCGTAGTGAGCAGCTTCGGCGGCGCTGTCAGGCGCATGCGAAAGCAGAATGGTAAATATGTCGGCGACCTCCGCCAGCGCCGCCGTATAGTCGGGGCTGCCGTTCCAAAGATCGTCCAGTCCGGCAAGGCAGAAGTGGCTGCCGCGCCATTCCAGCAGGCGCTGCTTATTGACGAGAAACTCGATGCCCAGCGGTTGGAGGAGTTGCTCAATGGCCGGCAGGCCTTCCCAGTGATCGTGATTGCCGGGTACGGCAAAAATCCCGAGTGGTGCCTGCAAGGGGCGCAGCACATCCGGCAAATCGGCAATAGCATCGGCAGAACTCACCAGGTCGCCGGTGATGACGATCAATTCCGGACGTTCGCGCAGCAACTCGGCCACGGCCCAGCGCGCATTGCGCGCCGTGTGCGCATGACCCAGATGCAAGTCGCTGAGCTGGCCGATCCGCAGGCCGGCCAGTTCTACCGGCAACTGCGGCAGTTTCAACGTCAGGCGTTCCAGTCGTGGGTGCGCCGGTTCCACCATAGTCGAATAGGCCAGACCGGCCAATCCGACCATGCCGACGGCAGCCATCCAGGTGGCACGACTGCGACCGCGGTACTGCTGCGCTCCCGTCAACAGCAGGGAAGCCAGAAGCGCGCCGGCACTCAGCCAGCGTGGCGAATAATGCACTTTGCGCATATCAAATGGGCGACCATCAAGGGGTTTTGCTGAAATGCCGGCGGTCGTTGTGTTCATTGTTGCTATTCCTTATAACTTATGCTATTGGTATCTGGTTATACCCGGGGGTTTGCCTGCGGCAATGCAGAAGATCGCTGCCAGTATACCGCACCGGCGTTACAAATCTGTGAAATTGACGCTCTCAGTGGGCAGGAGTACAATATGTGCAAAGCACTATTTTGAAAGCCAGCATATTTTCATGCCAGATCTGTCGTACACCGCAGTTGCTGATCCGGCAGCTTTTGCGGAACGCTTGAAGCATATTCCTCAGGCGCCGGGCGTCTATCTCTGGAAAGACAACCAGGGCCGCCTGCTCTATGTCGGCAAGAGCAAGTCGCTGCGCGACCGTATGCGCTCGTATTTCGGTGCGCCACGCGGCCTGAATGCGCGCATGCGCCGGCTCGTCGCCCAGATTGCCGACTTCGAGATCATTATCACGCAGAGCGAACTCGAGGCACTGCTGCTCGAGATGAACCTGATCAAGCAGCATCGCCCGCGCTATAACATTTTACTCAAGGACGATAAAACCTATCCTTATATTAAGGTTACGCTTCAAGACGACTGGCCGCGAGTCATCCATACCCGCAAAGTCGAAGATGACGGCGCCCGCTATTTCGGCCCCTACGCCAGCGCCGGCTCGGTCTATCGGACACTCGATCTGCTGAACCGGCTGTTTGCTTTTCGCCCGGCCTTCGAATGCAAAGCCGCCAAGTTCAACCGGCATCGCCGCATGGGCCGGCCCTGTCTATACCACGATATGAAACGCTGCCTCGGCCCCTGTGTGCCCGGCCTGGTCAGCCAGCCAGAATATCGCCAGGCGATAGATGCCGTCTGCCGATTTCTGGAGGGCAAGAGCGATCAGATTGTGCACGAGATCAAGCAGGAAATGGAGCAGGCCGCCGAAGCCTTGAACTTCGAGCGTGCCGCCTATCTGCGCGATCGGCTCAAGGCAATCGAGAAGGTCAGTGAGAAACAGCAGGTGTTGCGCACGGTCGATACCGATCAGGATGTGATTGCCTTTGCCCGCGAAGACGGCAGTGCGGTGGCCCAGGTGCTGTTCATTCGCGGCGGCAAGCTGATCAATGCCGAGCCTTTTACGCTCCAGGGTACCGAAGACGCCAGCGATGCCGAGTTGATGGCATCGTTCATTACGCAATTTTACGACCAGGCACCGAATATTCCGCCCAACCTGTTGCTGGCCGATCACGTCGAGGAGCCGATCATTATCGAACGCTGGCTCTCGCAAAAGAGCGGCCAGCGCGTCGAATTGAGAGTACCGCGGCGCGGCGACAAGCGCCAGTTGATCGAACTGGCTGCGCAGAACGCTCGCCAGAAACTGGAAGAACTGCGCCGGCAATGGCTCAACAGCGAGCAACGTGCCATTGCCGGCCTGAGTGAACTGCGTGACCTGCTGGATCTGGCCGAACTGCCGATGCGCATCGAGTGCTACGATGTTTCCAATACCCAGGGCGCTCAATCGGTCGCCAGTATGGTCGTATTCGAGCGGGGTGAAGCCAGAGCCAGTGCCTATCGCCGCTTCAAAATCAAACATGTCGCCGGCACCAACGATGTGGCTTCGATCCGCGAGGTGATCGAGCGCCGCTTTCAGCGTGCCGCAGCTGAACTTGGCGACCACGAGAACCAGGAGGAGACGGAGCACAGCGCAGCAGGCAGTGCCACAGAGGAAACGATCGCCGGCGAAAACCGGGTGCCCTTCGCTGCGCCGGCAAAATGGGCCGATCTGCCGGATCTGGTGCTGATCGACGGTGGGCGCGGCCAGCTCAATGCCGCGCACGAAGTGCTGCAACGGCTGGGCTTCGAGCATATTCCGGTGGCCGGGGTCGCCAAAGGAGTCGACCGCGACCGCTTCGACCTGGTGCTGCCCGGTCGCGCGGAGTTGATCGTGCTGGCACGCGACAGCCGGGCGTTGCAACTGGTGCGCCGCATCGATGAGGAAGCCCACCGCTTCGCGATCAACTACCATCGCAAGTTGCGCAGCAAAGAAGGGTTTCGTTCGCCGCTCGAAGATATTCCCGGCATCGGGCCGCGCCGCAAAAAGGCGCTGCTCAAGACATTCGGCTCGCTCGATGCTATTCGCAATGCCAGTGTAGAGGAACTCGCCGCCGTTCCCGGCATGAACCGCAAAGCTGCGGAAGAACTCAAAGGACTGCTGTAACAATGACGACTATTCATTCGCATATTGATTCGCGTTCGACGGAGTTTCAGGCCAATGCCGAGTATCATCGCCGGATCGCCGCTGAATTGCGTGAACTCCTGGCCTACAATGCCCGCGGCGGCAGCGATGAAGCCCGCCGGCGCCATCTGGATCGCGGCAAACTCCTGGTGCGCGACCGCATCAACACGCTGGTCGACGACGGCAGTGCGTTTCTGGAATTGAGCCCGCTGGCCGCCCACGAAGTCTATGCAGACGACGTCCCCGGCGCAGGCATGGTCACCGGCATCGGGCGAGTCAGTGGGCGCGAGGTGGTTATCGTTGCCAATGATGCCACCGTGAAGGGCGGCACGTATTACCCCCTGACAGTCAAGAAGCATTTGCGAGCCCAGGAGATCGCACAAGAAAACCATTTGCCCTGCATCTACCTGGTCGATAGCGGCGGTGCATTTTTGCCGCTCCAGGCCGATGTGTTCCCGGATCGCGAGCATTTTGGGCGCATTTTTTTCAACCAGGCGCGCATGTCGGCGCTGGGGATACCGCAGATCGCTGCGGTGATGGGCAGTTGTACCGCCGGTGGCGCCTATGTGCCGGCCATGAGCGACGAGGTGGTGATCGTCAAAGGCAACGGCACGATCTTTCTGGGCGGGCCACCGCTGGTCAAAGCGGCAACCGGCGAAGAAGTGACGGCCGAAGAACTGGGCGGCGCCGATGTACACACCCGGCTGAGCGGCGTTGCCGACCATTTTGCCGAAGACGATCGGCAGGCACTGGCGATGGTACGCGACATCGTCGGCAACCTGGGGCCGCGCCGAGCGCCGCCCTGGGATCTTGCCGAACCTGAGCCGCCGCGCTACGCCGCTGAAGAGATCTACGGCGTGCTGCCGCGCGACAGCCGCAAGAACTTCGATGTGCGCGAGATCATTGCGCGGCTGGTCGACGGCAGCCGGATGCACGAGTTCAAGCCGCGCTACGGCACGACCCTGGTCTGCGGTTTTGCGCGGATTATGGGGATGCCGGTGGGCATTCTGGCAAACAACGGCATTTTGTTCAGCGAGAGCGCCTTGAAGGGCGCCCATTTCATCGAGCTCTGCTGTGCCCGCAGCATTCCGCTGCTGTTTTTGCAAAATATTACCGGCTTTATGGTCGGCAAACAGTACGAGAACGGCGGCATTGCCAAAGACGGCGCCAAGCTGGTGACGGCAGTTTCCTGTGCAAATGTTGCTAAATTTACCGTTATTATTGGCGGATCATTCGGGGCGGGCAACTACGGTATGGGTGGCCGGGCTTATGGGCCACGCCAGCTCTGGATGTGGCCGAATGCCCGGATCAGCGTGATGGGCGGCAGCCAGGCCGCCAATGTCTTGCTGACGGTGCGCCGCGACAATCTTCAGGCCCAGGGCCGCGACATGAGCCCCGAAGAACAGGAGCAATTCAAGGCGCCGATCCTGGAGAAATACGAGCACGAAGGCCATCCTTATTACAGCAGCGCTCGACTCTGGGACGACGGCATCATCGACCCGGTCGACACGCGTATGAGCCTGGCGCTCGGCCTGGCTGCAAGTACGAATGCTCCGGTGGAACCGACCCGCTTCGGCATCTTCCGTATGTGACACGACCTGCGCGGTCGGCGGATTTGCTCGCGCCACAAGCGCTTTTTCGCCTGCGGCAGCCAGAAAGGTTCTTTCTTGTGCGCTGGTTTTGGCAGCTTCGCTGCCAAAACCAGCGCACAAAAGGGTTGCTTCCACTTTGCCGACTGCATAAGTCTTGAAAAGTATGAGATTCATAAGTTTTTGAAATTGACACTTGACAAAACATTTCACGAGTTTTATACTTACGCTGGCAGGGAATCCTAACCTAACCCTGCATACGTCGCACCCTCTATATATTTCCCGTCTCGCGCTTAACCCCGAACTGTTGAGTGCAACTCATATGTGTGACTTTACCGAGGGCTCGGTCTCTTCGTCATGGGGAGGCCGTGCTATGTCATAGGCTTTGTAGCCAGGAGCATAAGCATGCTCGATCGCATGAAAAATTTCTGGGAGCTGAACGGGACGCAGATCACGATCGATGATCAGGATCAACCAAACCTGGCTGACGAAAACCCCAACGAAATCCTGGAAGAATCGCGAAACAGCGCCGAACCGGCTCTCGATGCAGTGCAACATTATCTGCAGGAGATCGGGCGGGTATCGTTGCTCACGGCGAGTGAAGAGATCGAACTTGCCGAGCGCATGGAACGTGGTGACGCGGCACGGGATCGTTTGAACGACACGGAAGCAGTACCGGTACCGGTACACCTGCGGCGGGCGCTGGAAGCCGATTTGCGCAACGGCCACGAAGCACGTCGACATCTGATTCAGGCCAATCTGCGCCTGGTGGTGAGTATCGCCAAGAAATATGTCGGCCGCGGTCTTTCCTTGCTCGATCTCATCCAGGAAGGCAATATCGGGCTGATGCGTGCGGTGGAGAAATTCGATTACCGCAAAGGCAATCGCTTCTCGACTTATGCGACCTGGTGGATCCGCCAGGCCGTCACGCGGGCGATTGCCGAGCAGGGCCGCACCATCCGGTTGCCGGTGCATATGAGCGAGTCGGTTGGCCAGGTGAAACGGACAGCCGAAAAACTCTCGCAATCGCTGGAACGCCAGCCGACAGCTGAAGAAATCGCGATTGCACTGGGCCAGCCCATCGAGCGCATCCAGCGGGTACTGGAAGCTGCCCGCCGACCGGTCTCGCTGGAGACACCGGTGGGCGACGAAGGCGAACATACGCTGGGCGATTTTTTGCAGGACGACGATTTGCCGACGCCGACGGATTTTGCCTCGCAGCAGTTGCTGCGCCGGGATCTGGTCGAGGCGCTGAATCATCTCAACGAGCGCGAGCGGCGGATCATCGATTTGCGCTATGGCCTGGCCGATGGCCAGCGGCGGACGCTGGAGGAAGTCGGGCGCGCACTGGGCATGACCCGTGAACGGGCACGCCAGATCGAGGCCGAGGCGCTGCGTCGCCTGCGCCAGCCTGAAGTCGGCCAGCATCTGCGCGACTATCTGGAGTAAGCACGGCGGCGGTTGGTGGGCAACAAGAAGCGCCCGCATTGCGCACGTTTGCGCAATGCGGGCGCTTCTTTATTTACCCAACGGCGACCCAGGCGCGGACGGTGTGGTTTTCGCTGTTTTCGGGCAAGGGCAACGGATGCTGGTCGCCTTCGCGCAGGGTATGCGCAGCGGCAACCAGGAAGCCGCGAAAGAGCGGATGCGGCCGGTTCGGGCGCGACAGGAATTCGGGGTGGAACTGGCTGGCCACGAACCAGGGATGGTCGCGCAACTCGATGATCTCGACCAAGCGCCCATCGGGTGAGAGGCCGCTGATAACCATACCGGCGGCCTCGAGAGCCTCGCGGTAGGCATTGTTGAATTCGAAGCGGTGGCGGTGACGCTCAAACACTTCCTCACTGCCATAGGCGGCGGCGGCCCGACTGCCCGGCTTGAGCACACAGGGATAAACACCCAGCCGCATCGTGCCGCCCTTGTCGGTGATATCGCGCTGGTCGGGCATAATATCGATCACCGGGTGGGTGGTAGCCTGGTCGAACTCGGTACTGTTGGCCCCATAGTCGCCGAGCACCTCGCGGGCAAAGCCGATGGTGGCGCACTGCATCCCCAGGCAAAGGCCGAGGTAGGGCACATTGTAGGCCCGCGCATAATCGGCGGCCATAATTTTGCCTTCGATCCCACGGTCGCCGAAGCCACCAGGTACCACGATGCCATAGACATCGGACAGCAACGACGCGGGGCCTTGCTGCTCGAGCAGTTCCGCCGAAATCCAGCGGATATCGACATCAAGTTCCTGTTGCAGGCCGGCATGGCGCAGCGCCTCGACGACACTGATGTAGGCATCGCGCAACTCGACGTACTTGCCGACCAGTGCGATGGGCAGGACACGGCGCGGTTGCTTGATTTGCTGAACAAGGGCGCGCCATTCATGCAGATCGGGTTGGCCGGCTTTGAGGCCGAGCCGATCTGCAAGATAGGCACCGAGGCCGGCATCTTCGAGCACCAGCGGAACCTCATAGATCGAATCGACCGTTTGCACCGGAATGACTGCACGGGCATCAACATCGGAAAAAAAGGCGACCTTATCGCGGATATCGCCGGAGATGGGATAATCGGCGCGACAGAGAATCACATCGGCATTGATGCCGACACCGCGCAGCGCCATCACGGAATGCTGGGTCGGCTTGGTTTTCAATTCATCGGTGGAGCCGATATGCGGCAACAGAGTAACGTGAATATAGAGCACATTGTCGCGCCCGACTTCTTTGCGCATCTGGCGAATGGCTTCGAGGAAGGGCAGGCTCTCGATATCGCCGACGGTACCGCCGATTTCGACGATAACCACATCGGCCCGGCTCTGCTCGGCGAGGGCATAGATCCGCGACTTGATCTCGTTGGTGATATGTGGAATGACCTGGATGGTGCCGCCAAGATAATCGCCGCGGCGTTCTTTCTGGATCACCGCAGAATAAATCTGGCCGGTGGTAATATTGCACAACCGGGAAAGATCTTCATCGATGAAGCGTTCATAATGCCCCAGATCCAGATCGGTTTCGGCCCCGTCTTCAGTGACAAAGACTTCTCCGTGCTGATACGGTGACATCGTACCGGGATCTACATTCAAGTAGGGGTCGAGCTTCAAGATTGAAATATGCAATCCACGGCTCTTCAACAAGCGCCCGATCGACGCGACGCTAATCCCCTTGCCGACCGAGGAGACGACGCCACCGGTCACGAAAATGTACTTTGTCATGGATCTATCTCCGTCTGCGACACAACACAGTTTGCTACTCGTAGTAACAAAACGACATTCATTGATAGTTTTTCATGGTGGAAGTCTACTGTCATCCGGGTGTAATTTTTGGGTACTATAACTGACACAGTCGATGCTGAATGCCGGGCGGATCCGAAATTATCGCCTTGATACCCAGGGAGCCTGGATGCATCGTTGCCGGCATATTCGCTAACCGCAACACTGGTAGGCGGCTGCATTATTCATGCTGGAACTGTATATTGAGGATCGGCATAGATTTGCAGTTATTATAGCATGATCAGCTGATTCTCACGCAGGCCGGCACAGGCAGCGTCGCGCAAGAAGCACACATATGTGCATTTCTTGACAATCAGTAGCAGGCCATGTTATGCTTTTCACTAATTTATCATAAGCACTGCTCCGCAATCAGTGTCGATTGCAGCAACAGAACAATCACAAGTCGCTTTGCAATCGAGGTCAGGAAACCCGGGCCAGCGGTAGTGCTTCCCTCTCGATTTCCAGTCTCTACTGAAATAATTGCATCCGACACCGGCCGAACCTGATGCTCGGCAGGTAGCCGGATGTATGGATGGAACTGCCACAGGTACTATGAGGGAAAGGGCAAAAAGCAACCTATGCGGCGGTGAAATGGGGTATTATTATGGACAGCGCGTATCTACCAGGCGAACAATTCGCTGAGACCAGGACGGACAGTGCGACCGAGCAGAAACGTCTTCTAGCGGAGCACGAACAGGGCCAGTTGCGCTCTGAGCCGGCCAGTGCAACACCACCGACCAGTCATATAAGCTCACCCGCTGCCATCGCCAACTCTACGCCCGATCTGCCTGCCGATTACCCCGCCGAACCTTCCGACCCGAGCGAAGCCATTCTCTATGACCGCAGTTACCTGCACAGCCCGACGGTAGAAGCCCTGGTCAGCCGGATGCATGGCTATTATCCGGGAGCCGACGGCAATATGGTACGCACCGCCTATGCCGTCGCGCACTGGGCACACCGGCATCAACGACGCAAAACCGGTGATCCGTATATCGATCACCCGGTCGCAGTTGCCAGCTTTCTGCTCGATCTGCAACTGGACTCAGCTTCGATTGCGGCAGCGCTGATGCACGATGTGGTTGAAGATACCGGCATCAGCCTGGAACAGGTTGAACAAATGTTCGGCGGCGAGGTTGCCGTGCTGGTCGACGGGGTCACCAAGCTGTCGGAACTCGAAGCCAAAGACAAGGAAGAGGCACGTGCCGGCACCTATCGCAAGCTATTTCTCGCTATTGCGAATGATCCGCGCGTGGTGCTGATCAAGCTGTCGGATCGACTGCACAATATGCGCACCTTGCAGGGCACGTCGCCCGAGCAGCAGCAGCGGGTTGCCCGCGAAACGATGGAGATCTATGCGCCGCTGGCACACCGGGTCGGCATGTGGCAGATGAAATCGGAACTGGAGGATCTGGCGTTCCAGATCCTCGATCCGCAGCGATTCCACGAAATCGAACGCCAGGTCAACAACCGGAATGACCAGCGTGAACGCACGATCCAGCGCATGCTGACGAAGATCCGTAGCACGCTGAGTCGTGAAGGGATCAGTGCCCAGATTTATGGCCGGCCCAAGCATATTTATTCGATCTATCGCAAAATGGAACGCAAAGGGGTCAGTGTCGACCGGATCTATGATCAACTGGCCCTGCGCATTATTCTCGACCGCGAAGATGTCGGCGATTGTTACCGGGTGCTGGGCCTGGTTCACGGGCTGTACATTCCGATTATGGAGCAGTTCGATGACTATATCGCGATGCCCAAGGACAGTCATTATCAGTCTTTGCATACGGCAGTCATCGGGCCGGGCGGTTCGCCCTGTGAAGTGCAGATCCGCACGCGCTCGATGCACGACAAGGCCGAGTTCGGCATCGCGGCACACTGGCGCTACAAAGAAGGCTTCAACAAGGCGGAACCCGACAAGAGCGTCGATGTCAAACTGGCCTGGTTGCGCGAATTGTTGAACTGGTCGCGCGGGCTCTCGAACAGCGCGTTTATGCGCAGCCTCAAAGATGATTTTCTCGATGAACAAATCTATGTGCTGACGCCGAAGGGGCGGGTGATTGAATTGCCGGAAGGCAGCACGCCGGTCGATTTTGCCTACCGGATTCACAGCGAGGTCGGCCATCGCTGCTCAGGCGCCAAGATCAATGGGCGGATTGTGCCGCTCGACTATAAGCTGAAGAACAGTGAGATTGTCGAGATTATGACCAGCCGCTCGGCAAATCGTGGCCCGAGCCGCGACTGGCTGAACTTTGTGCGCAGCGATAGCGCCCGTAGCCACATCCGGCGTTATTTTCGGCGGCAAGAGCGCGGTGAAAATCTCTCTGCCGGCCGGGTGCTGCTGGAAAAAGAACTGAAACGGCTGGGGCTGATTGTCGCGTACGATGAGATTGCCCAGACGATGAACGTCCCTAATATCGAGCACCTGTTTGTGATGATCGGCAGCGGGGACATTACCGCACGTACGGTGGCACAAAAGCTATTTTCGGTGCAAACCGGAACGACTGAAGAAGAACCGCCAGCGCCCCCGCTGCCCGCCGGTGGGGTGCCGCGCCGCACTCCGACGGAAATCCAGGTACGCGGCGAAAGCGGTATCCTGACCCGGCTGGCGCGTTGTTGCAGTCCGGTCATCGGTGACCCGATTGTGGGCTTTGTGACTCGCGGCGGCAAGGGAGTTACCGTCCATCGAACCGATTGCCGCACGGTGTTGAACGAGCGCGACAAGGAGCGGTTGATTGATGTCTCCTGGGGCGGCACCAGTACCAAGGGCTACCCGGTACCGATTCGGATCGAAACCTGGGATCGGCTCGGGCTCTGGGCGGATATTTCGTATACGATTGCCGATGCCGGTATCAATATTGAGAAAGTTGAACAGGGCAAAACCCGACGCTCAGGCCGGGCGGTACTGCACGTTACGCTGACGATCCAGAGTGCCGACCAGTTCACCCGAATTATTGATAAACTCAATCGCATCCCGGACGTGATCGAGGCCCGACGGGTCACTAATGCGCGGGTCAATGGGCGCCAGAATTGACCACGATGTTGCACGGTGCATCCCAGCCGTGCCTGTCGCTACAGCGGCGGATCGGCTGAGCATCGGCCCCCCGGTGACCTCGCATGTGCCAGGTGCGATGGTATGATGCGCAACGCTTGATTGATGTGCTGTATATTGGTGCCGCTGCGCCAGCCCTCCGCAATGTACGAAGATTTGATGCTTGCAAGATGATATGACGGGCCACGATTTGCCGTTTCCTGAAGATGAACCGTCCGTTTCGACAAATGGGCGGCAATTGGTGTTGGATTGGTTTGCGACGGCGGCACGCGACCTGCCCTGGCGACGAACGCGTGATCCCTACCGCATTCTGGTTTCTGAGGTGATGCTCCAGCAAACCCAGGTCGACCGGGTCATTCCGAAGTACGAGGAGTTCCTGGCGGCCTTTCCCAACCTGGCGGCACTGGCGGCGGCACCGGTGGCCGACGTGATCAAGCGCTGGTCGGGCCTGGGCTACAATCGGCGGGCGGTCAATTTGCAGCGAGCGGCGCAGGCGGTGTTGAGCGAGTACGGCGGCGTATTTCCGCGCGATGTCGCCGGCCTACGGCGGCTACCGGGCGTAGGAGCCTACACCGCCGGGGCACTGGCCTGTTTTGCTTTTGAGCAGGATGTGTTTTTTATGGACACGAACATCCGGCGGGTGGTGCAACGCTGGCAGGTTGGCAATACTCGCCGGGTCAGTGACGGTGAGCTCCAGAAACTTGGTGAACAACTGGTACCGGCGGGGCAGGGCTGGGCCTGGAACCAGGCGCTTATGGAGTTGGGAGCACTGATTTGCAACAGTACCAGGCCGCAATGCTGGCGTTGCCCGTTGCGCGATGAATGCCGGGCCTATGCCGAACTTCGTCAGGCAGATGAAATGATCTTCGCAGAGCAGCAGAGCCGGCAGCCTCTGCGACGAGTAGCGGAAACCGGTGCCCGCAGCGAGGCCTTCGTCGGCTCACGGCGCTACTACCGCGGGCGAATTGTAGCGGCACTGCGCGATCTGCCAACCGGCGAAAGCCTGGCAGTCGATGCGCTCGGCAGCCGAATCAAGGCTGAGTACAGTGCGCAGGAGCGCCCCTGGCTTGAAGCGTTGCTGGCCGGGCTATTGCGCGACGGCCTGATTGCGCGTAGGGATGATGATATATCGTTACCTTAAGGTGGAAACCGACCTTGCACGCGACTGCGTAAAGGATTATGTCGCCGGATGGCAGCCGATTATGCCATGATATGTCAAATTCAGTGGAGCGTACTAGCCCGCCGCTCATAACCAACTCGGCACAAACTGCATTAGAATGCTTGACCGCAATCCGGCCCTGTGTTACAGTAGGTAGCTATAAACTCGGGACTTTTCCATGGCTAAACTTACACTTCACCGTGGTCGCGAACGTCCGGTGCGCCAGCGCCATCCCTGGATTTTCTCCGGTGCAATTGCCGACGTCGCCGGCCGGCCGCAGCCGGGTGCCGACATCGACGTTTATGCAGCCGATGAGCAGTGGCTGGCGCGCGGCACCTGGAGCAGCAGTTCGCAGATCAAGGTGCGGCTGTTCAGCTGGGAGCAGGACGAAGCGCTGGATGCCGATCTGCTGCGGCGGCGGCTGGCACAGGCGCTGGCATTGCGTGAACGTTGCGGCCTGGCGGATCAGGCCGCCTCGCGGCTGGTTTTTGCCGAGTCCGACGGCTTGCCGGGCCTGATTGTGGATCGCTATGCCGATTTTCTAGTGGTTCAGTTGCTGACGCAGGGCATGGCGGCCCGGAGCACGGGCATCGTCGCAGCACTGGTCGAGCAATTCGCGCCGCACGGGATTGTCGAGCGCAGCGATGCAGATGTACGCGAAAAAGAGGGGTTGGATCGCACCAGTGGCTTGCTCTGGGGGCTTGATCCGGCGGAACGACTGCCGCTCGACTTGCGAAACGGCGCCGGCCATATATTGCGGCTGGAAGTCGACCTGCGCAGTGGGCACAAAACCGGCCTGTATCTCGATCAGGTGCAAAACTGGGGGCGCGTAGCGACTTACAGTGCCGGCGCCGAGATACTCGATTGTTTTGCCTACTCCGGCGGATTCAGCCTGAGTGCGGCCCGTGCCGGTGCCGAAACCCTGATGATGATCGAGAGTAGCCCGGCTGCCGCCGAGATGCTGCACCGGCACCTGGCCTTGAATGCAGTCAGCATTCCCGCCGAAGTTGTGGTTGCCGATGTGGCACGTGAATTGCGGCGCCTGCGCGAATACGGTCGCCGCTTTGATATGGTGATACTGGATCCGCCCAAGTTTGCCTATAAACAGTCGCAGGTAGAACGGGCGACACGGGGCTACAAAGACATCAATATGCTGGCGATGCAGTTGCTCAGGCCGGGTGGTATGCTGGCAACATTCAGTTGCTCGGGGCTGATCTCGCGTGATTTGTTTCAGAAAGTGTTGTTCAGTGCCGCCATCGATGCCAGGCGCGATATGCAGATTGTCGAGCGGTTGAGCCAGGCGCCGGATCATCCGGTGCTCGTGTCGTTTCCGGAGGGGGAGTATCTTAAGGGGCTGATTGGCCGGGTCTGGTAAATGCGGCCGGCCAATCGGCGCCCATTATCGCGGAAGGCGCTGCGCCTCCGTTTTCTGGCACAGCAATGAGCTATAGCATCCTGGAAGAAGGACACATCTCAAGTCCGCAAGGGTTTCGCTCTACCGGAGTTTCCTGTGGATTGAAAGAGGGCAGCAAGGCGCGCGACCTGGCCCTGGTGGTGTCGCAACCGCCCTGCAAGGCGGCGGCAATGTTTACCAACAGTGTTTTGAAAGCCGCACCGGTCTTTTTCAACCAGGCAATTCTGTCGCGCAATCGCGAAGGCATTCAAGCGGTAATGATCAACGCCGGCCAGGCTAATGCCGGCACCGGGCAACCAGGGCTGGCTGACGCAGTAGAATGTGCCAAGCTGTTGGCCGATGAACTGGAAGTCCCCCGCGACAGCATTCTGCTGATGTCGAGCGGCGTCATCGGAGTGCCGCTGCTGATGAATAATATACGCGACGGCATTCGGCGAGCGGTATCGGAGCTCGACAGCGGCGGCGGGCGGCGGGCGGCGATTGCGATCCTGACCACCGATAGCCGGCCCAAAGAGCGCACGTTTCGCGTGCAGTTGCGCGAAGGCCGGCGAATCACCCTCTCCGGCATGGCCAAGGGCACGCGCATGATCCATCCGCAACTGGCGACAATGCTCTGCCTGATCACAACCGACCTGGCGATTGATGTGCGCCTGCTGAACCGCTCATTGCAGCAGAGTGTCGCGCGCTCCTTCGGGCGCCTCTCGGTTGACGGCGACACGGCGCCGAACGATACGGTGCTGCTGCTGGCCAACGGTGCCGCCGATACCGAACAACCCATTATCGATGCCAGTTCCTGGGAGTTCGGCGCCTGGCAGGAGGCACTCGATGCATTGACCGCCGATCTCGCCCAGCAGATTGTGCGCGATGCCGCCGGCAGCGGCAAGCTGATCACCGTCAATGTGCGTGGCGCCGCCAACGAAGCAGTCGCCCGCCAGGTGGCACAGACGGTGGCGCGCTCTAATTCGCTGCGGCGGGCGGTTGTCCAGGGCAAGCCGGACTGGGGAGTGCTGGTGGCGGCGGTCGGTGCCAGTGGCGTCGAACTGTTGCCGGAGTTGCTAGAATTGCGAATTGGTGGCATGGTGTTAATGCAGGAAGGTGTGCCGGTTTCTTTCAATGAGGCAACCGCTCTGCAATTGTTTTCGAGTACTGAAATCGAATTTCTGGTTGATCTCCACATGGGGCCGGGGGCAGCCACGGTGTGGACCTGTACCTGGCATGGTGAATTATGACCCAGCAAACTCTGCCACTCTTTCCGCTCAATACGGTGCTGTTTCCCGGTACGCCGCTAACTTTGCATATTTTTGAGGAACGCTATCGCACAATGATTGCACGCTGTCTTGAACAGCAAAGCCCCTTCGGGGTGGTGCTGATCCGCGAAGGCGACGAGGTCGTCGAGGGCAACCTCGGTAACCAGGCTGCCCAACCCTGTGAAATTGGTACGATCGCCCAGATCAGCGCCAATGTCAAACTCGATGATGGGCGCTATATTATCACGGCGATCGGGCAACGCCGCTTTCGGATTCAGTATTTGCTCCATCACGAACCATATTTGATCGGCTCCGTCGCTTTGCTCTCAGAAGATCGTCCGCCAATGGTTATCGAACTGGCCAGTGAACTACGCCAGACATGTGATCGCTACTGGCGCGCCGTCGTTGATGCCACCGGGGTGCAGGTTCAACCGGACACGCTGCCGGACGACGTGGCGGCTATGTCCTATCAACTGGCGGATCGCTTGCAGGTGCCGCGGGTCGTCAAACAGCGCTGGCTGGAAGCCGACCTGAGCGCGCGATTGCGCGAGATGAATCTGATGCTGAAGGCGGAACTGGCGATGCTGCCGCGTTCGCAACGTGGTGCGCAACCCGAAGGCTGGGCATGGTCCGGCTCGCTGAACTGATGGGGAACTGGGGAACGGTTTTTGTTCATTGGATGGTTGGTTCTGGTGGATGGTATAAGCTCATCTGAGAACTGTTCTTGTACGATCTGTGATTATTGGAACCTGTACGATTCTGATCTATATTCCGGCGGCGCATTCGCTCAAAGAAAAACGGCAGGCAATTAAATCCATTCTGGCCAAAGTGCGGAATGAATTCAACGTGTCGATTGCTGAAGTCGATGCCCAGGACAGCCGGCAAGAAGCCGTCCTGGGCGTTGCCTGTGTCTCAACTTCGCAGCGTTATGCGCACGGCCAGCTTGAGGCGGTCGTTAGCTTCATCGAGCGCCAGCGCCCGGATCTGCCGCTGGGTGGCTACGAGATCGAGATGTTTTAGCATATGCTTCCCTTTCCACTGCTGGCCATCGTTGGTCAGCCGGAACTGAAGACCGCGCTAATCCTCGGTTTGATCAATCCACAGATCGGCGGTGTCTTGCTGAGCGGGCCGTACGGTGTCGGCAAAACGACGGCGGTGCGCTCGCTGCTCGACATTATGCCGCCGGTCGAACACATTGTCAGTGACGAACAGGGGCGAGAAAACCGGGTTACCGAACTGATGCGCCTGATCGAGTTGCCGCTAAACGCACGGATCGAAGACGTGGTCGGCGGCATCAACGAGCGGGTGGCGCTGGAGCAACAGCGCGTGCTGTTGGAGGAGGGCATTCTGGCGCGGGCGCACCAGAACCTGCTCTACGTCGATGAAATCAACCTGCTGGAGCCGCACGTCGTCGATGTCATTCTGGATGCGGCAGCGCAGGGGCGCACCATGGTTCGCCGCGGGCCGATGACGCGGCTCTATCCCTCGCAATTCGTGCTGGTCGGCTCGATGAACCCGGAAGAGGGTCTGTTGCGACCACAGATCCTCGACCGCTTCGGCTTGCGGGTCTGGGTTGAATCGCTGGACTCTGCGGAAGAGCGCCTCGAAGTTTACCGGCGCACGCGGGCATTCCGCATCGATCCCGAGGTGTTTCGGCGCACCTACAGTGCGCCGACCGCCGAACTGGCCGCAGAAGTCAGTGCGGCGCGTGAAATCCTGCCGCACGTCAGCATCCCGGCGGAACTAGAAGCTCAGGCAATGCAACTGGTGCAGGCATTGCGGATACCCTCGCACCGGGCCGAAATCGCGCTATTCGAAGGCGCCCGCGCCCGAGCAGCAGCCGACTTCCGTAGCGTCGTGATTGCCGAAGATATTCGGCGCATCGCACCACTGGCGCTGCGTCAACGCCGCAGCAGCACTATCGAGTCATTTGCCTCACAGGTCACTGCCGAAAACAGCAGCATCAACACGACCCTGGATCACATACTGGCCCCGACGGGCAGCAACCCGCGCCAGCGGAAGCGACGCAGCAAGGTACAGCAACTGGAAGAGCCGGCAAACTGATATCAAGCAGCCTGGGGCTGCATAATGATCACTCGCATCTGCGCGCCTTCGGCAGGCAGGCTGGCAGCGGAAAACGAAACTTTGTCTTCGAGCGGCGGATCTTTGAGGCCCATTCCCTGGGTAAACTTCTCGATCGGCGCGAGCTGGTACTCGAAGGAAAGTTGCGGCAGGGCGTAGTGCATCGGAATGACCACCCGCGGCTCAATCTGGCTGATCACATTCGAGGCCTCAGCGGGGCCAATTGTTTCGGCACCGCCCACCGGCACGAAGAGCACATCGACATTGCCGATTTCCTCGATCTGCGACTGACTCAGTTCGTGGCCGAGATCGCCGAGATGGCAGAAGACCACGTCGTCGAGATGCACCACATAGACTGTATTGTATCCCCGTTCTTTGCCTTTAGCCTTATCGTGATAGGTGCGCACCCCGGTAATCAAGATACCGCTGATTTCATATTCGCCGGGGCCGTCGATCAGAAACACCTGTTCACGCTGCGGCTTGACGGCCGCCACATTGGCATGGTCAGAGTGATCGTGGCTCATAGTGACAATATGCGCCGTCGGTCGACCGATATCGAGGCCAATGGAGCGATCAAAGGGATCGAAGATCAAAATCCCGTCACGGCCACGCAGGCGGAAACAGGAATGACCGAGATAGACAATATCAGGCACAGAAAGACTCCCTCTTTCCCTCTTCAAGCCTGGTCGGGATGCAATTCGAGCCAGAGCTGTTCAACGATTGGCGCAACAATATTGTACCCGAAACCGCGGCGCTGAAGGTAGCCGGCGAGCCGCCGTTGGAAGGTAATCCGGTCGGCGGTAGCGGCATAACGCGGCAGCACCTGGCGGGCGAGCTGAGCCACCTGTTCGTGTTCAGTATCATCGGATTGACTGCGAGCCAGTTCAGTTGCGATGACTTCGCGGCTAACGCCGCGGGCGGCGAGTTCAGCGCGCAGGGCACGGGCACCACGAGGTCGATAGGCATTGCGATTATCGATCCAGTAGCGAGCAAAAGCCGCATCATCGAGCAGATCGAGCCGGCAGAGCTTTTCGATGGCAGCATCGACAGCCGGCGGCGGAAACTGTTTGCGAGCCAGGCGCCGGCGAACCTCGGCAACGGAGCGCGGGCGAGCATTCAGCAGGGGCAGCGCCGCCTGAAAAGCCTTGTCGGCGCTCTCAGCAGCCTCAAGACGCGACCAGGCAGCCTGGTCGAGCACTTTGCCGACATAGAGTTGCTCGCGAGCAAGCGTATTCAGGCCGACGCCGATAGCAAAAGCATCATCGATAAACACATTGACGCGCTGATTATCGCGGGCCTGAACACGCAGCGCCGTAATCGTTCCAGCAGGCATCAGCACAGGTTTCCAACATCCGCTCCCGGCAATCCTGCTCGCCGGGAGGCACAGCATCTATTCTTCCTCAAAGAGGCCATCGCCTTCGGCTGCATCCGTCTCATTGCCGGCGAGCGGCAGACCGGTCGCATTGCTGATTGACTGAGCACGGATGAGTTGCTCGATTTCATCAGCGAGCGCCGCGTTTTCGCGCAGGAACTGCTTGACATTCTCGCGGCCCTGGCCGAGGCGGTCTTCGCCAAGGTAGAACCAGGCTCCACTCTTGCGAATAATGCCCATATCGGTGCCGACATCGAGGATATTGCCTTCGCGCGAAATGCCCTCGTTAGCCATAATATCGAACTCGGCCTGGCGAAAGGGCGGCGCAACCTTATTCTTGATCACCTTGACGCGGGCGCGGGCACCAATGGCCTCCTGGCCCTGCTTGAGCGTTTCGATGCGGCGAATATCGAGACGCACCGAAGAGTAGAACTTGAGCGCCTGACCGCCGGTCGTGGTTTCGGGCGAGTTATGTACGACAACCCCGTCAACGAGGTAGCTATGATTGCCTTCAACCTCGATATCGAAGCGGTTCATACCACGCGTTTCGGGCTTGACGTGAATATTGGTAATAGGCAGCGGCACCGCCTTCTGGCTGCGTTGCGGCCCGGTTTCCAGCGGCACAAAGCGACCGCGAAACTCGGGCAGTAACTTGTATTCCATCGAAGGATGGACAAAGGGCGCAATCAACGCGTGGAACTTCGGTGTTGCTGGAACATCGAAATTGATCCGGCCGCGTCCATCGAGGGTTGCGGCGATACCCTGCTGCTGGAACCAGGCGACCAGTGCCTGCTGTTTATCGAGCGGGAAAGCCGGGCAGGAGATCGAGCCGCGATTCTGGCGCTCACTATCGAATGTACCGTCGTCCATATACCAGATCGCTACAGACAGCGGTGTCAGGCGGTCAATCAGAGACTGGCTGGGATGTTTGCCGCGCTGGTCGTAGTTTTCCTCAAACAGCACCGTCAGTTCATCCATCGGAATCGTGTCGAAACTGTGACCGCCATGTGAATTCGTGCTCTGTGAACCGATCAGACCCTCGAAGAGCGCCTGTTTCCAGCGGCAATAGGCTTCCTGTTTTGCGCCGTGGCCGATCCGCAAGCTGGTATTGAAATCACTGGCCTTGCGAAAGCTGCCGTCACCGAGAAGCGAACCGATAGCAACCTGCTCCTGAACCGGCGACAGGTAGTGTTGCACCATTGTCATCAGGCGATCACCCACCTGAAGTTCCTCGGCAGGCCGGTAACCATACTCAGACAGCAGCAGGTGATTCGGCGTACAGGCAAAGGCGTGGCAACCATTGCCCTCATTCGCAGCAACAGTAAATTGGAGAAAAATGTCGGTCGGGCCATTGTTGAACCAGTTTACAATCGGTCGCGGCTCAAACTGGCCGGTCGTATGATTGTAGGACATCACCTCGACCGGCATCTGCTGATTGACAATTTTGCCAATCTTCTCGCTGCTGCCATCAGCCAGGATCACCCGCGCATCATAATGGAAGCAGCCAAACATAACACCGATTTTGAGTCGCAACTGGTTGAGGAAGATCACCACCGTGTGACTTTTGCTGATAGCGCCGCTGAGCTTGCGCAGCGCCTGGCTCATCAGGCGAGCCTGCAAACCGGGCAGCGAGTCGCCCATATCGCCTTCGATCTCGGCGCGCGGCACCAGCGCAGCCACCGAGTCGATCACAATCACATCGATGGCATTCGAGCGCACCAGCGTCTCACAGATTTCGAGCGCCTGCTCGCCGGTATCGGGCTGCGAGACCAGCAACTCATCGACCTTGACGCCGCAGCGTGCGGCATAGAGCGGATCGAGGGCGTGCTCGGCATCGATGAACGCCGCCACACCGCCCATCTTCTGCGCCTCGGCGATAATATGCTGGGCCAGCGTGGTTTTGCCGCTGCTCTCGGGGCCGAAGATCTCGATGACGCGACCACGCGGCAGGCCGCCCAGCCCCAGCGCAATATCGAGCGCAATCGCACCGGTAGGAATCACTTCAATTGCCAGGCGGGTGTTGGCTTCGCCGAGCTTCATAATCGACCCCTTGCCGAACTTCCGGTCGATCTGGCTCATGGCGGCTGACAGCGCCTTTTCTTTTTCAGGCGAAATAGCCATCGCGGGCGCTCCTCCGTTTGCTGTACTCACTCTGGCTCCCCTTAAGATACTCTAGTATACGGTAGAGGCGCTGTCAACGCAACAGGCCCGGTAGAACAGGTGTATTATAGCACAACGGTTCTTTGCTTGCAATTTGGGTTGCGTATACAGGGCGTGTGCATCCGCTGCCCAGGCGGTATGGGGTTGCTCGCGCAACGGGCGCTGTTCGCCTGCGGCAGCATGGAAGTTGACGTTTCTTTCATTCGTTTTCGCGGCGAGGCCGCGAAAACGAACGAAAAAAGACAGTATTTTCCATGCTGCCGCAGGCGAAAAAGCTGTGAAGTCGCCAGTCGCAAACGCCGGCTGCGTAAGTCATTTAACTTAATAACCGCGGTCGAGGTCGGCGCGATTGGGGATGGACTCGCCACGTTGGGCAGCGTTGAGCGAGGCGGCAAGGTGTTCCATGCGCAACACATCATTTTCGTTGGCATAGAGCGCGCCGGCGCGATGCGGGCTCATCACGACGTTATCAAGCTCGTGGAAGGGCAAATCGGCGGGAGGGGTAGCAGTACGGCTGGTTTCGTCGCGCGGGTAGTTGTACCAGACATCGATGCCCGCCGCCAGGATGCGCCGCTCGCGCAGGGCCGCGTAGAGCGCCTGCTGCTCGACAATCGCGCCGCGCCCGACGTTGACCAGCACGGCGTTGTCGGGCAGCAGCGCCAGCTCGGCAGCACCGATCAGGCTACTGGTTTCGTCGGTGAAGGGAGAGGGTTTTGCTCATTGGTTCTCCAGCTCTTCAAATCCCCTGGTTGTTCAGTTTATTGGTTTTCTGGTACTTCAGCCTTAATATGCCGATCCAGCAGACGTTCAAGATCCTCGGCGCGATGTTTGGGCACGGCTTCGGCGGGGAAGGCGACGATCTGGCCGGCTTTGAGCTCGATGACGTAGCAGTCGAGTTGTTTGCGCCAGCCGCGCAGGTGCTCCCAGTTCAGGTGACCCTCGCCCTGCTCGTGTTTGATGGAGATGCCTTCGGCGACAAACTCGTAGCGCGTCGGCAGGAGATACGGCTGATCGCCACCGCGGGTGCCGAGGTAGGCATTCAACAAGCCGAGAATGATGTACAGGCCAAAGGGGAGCCAGGCGAGCATCAATAGCAGAACCGGGCCGCCGAACAGCAAGACATACGAGGTCAGACCGGCGGCAGTAAGGGCATAGAAATAGAATGAACCCCGTTGAAAATGGCGCAGCAGCACCAACCGGCTGAACTGCTCTGTGCTCAATTGTGCTTCGATGACCATAGGCGACACCTGTTACCAGGGAATACTTGTCGAATTATACTGCAAAAGTCCGAGTTGACCGCATTGCAGCCCTATGCTAAGATTTCGATCAGGTAAGAGCATAGTACAATGCGATGACGAGGACGAGTAGCCCGGTGGCCGCCCCAGGGAGGCTGCGTCGGCGACTGGAAGCGCGGCCGGTACGGCGCCAGGCGAAAACCACCTCGGAGCGGTTTCCTCAACGCTCGATTAGCCAGTATGGAAACCCGGTTGCGCCCGTTATTGCGCGAATGAGACGAGCCGACATCGTGCTGCGATCCGGCCCGTGAATCCGGGTGGAACCGCGGAGCTTGCCTTCGCCCCTGAGTCTGGGGTGAAGGTTTTTTTGTTGGATGATAATCAGGAGGATAGGGATATGCCGGTTGACGCTCAGAACGACCCGTATTACCGCCTGCGCCACTCGGCGGCCCACGTGATGGCCCAGGCGGTGCAGGAAATGTTTCCCGAGGCCAGATTCGCCATCGGCCCGCCGGTTGAACATGGCTTCTACTACGATTTCGACCTGCCGCGTGCGCTGACGCCCGACGATCTCGAGGTGATCGAGCAGCGCATGCGCCGGATCATTTCCGAAAAGCATCCTTTTGTTTACCGGGTGCTTTCAGCGGAAGAGGCCCGCGAGTTCTTCAGTGATCAGCCCTACAAGCTGGAATTGATCGATGGGCTGGCGCAGGGCCAGGACGAGTACGGCGACGCAGCCGGCGGCGATACAGTGATTTCGACCTACAGACAGGATAGCTTCGAGGATCTCTGTCGCGGGCCGCATCTCGCCAATACCGGCGAGATCCCGGCCGATGCCTTCAAGCTAATGAGCATCGCCGGAGCTTACTGGCGCGGCGATGAGAAGCGCCCGATGCTGCAGCGCATCTACGGCACGGCCTGGCAGAGCACCGAGGAACTCGAGCAGTATCTCTGGCGACTGGAAGAGGCGCGTCGCCGCGACCATCGCAAACTCGGCAAGGAACTCGACCTGTTCAGCGTCTCCGACGAAGTCGGCGGCGGGCTGATCCTCTGGCACCCGAAGGGCGCCATGATCCGCGGCATCGTCGAGGACTTTTCGCGCAAAGCGCACCTGGAGCACGGCTACGACTGGGTGTACACGCCGCACATCGGGCGGGCGCATCTCTGGGAGACCTCGGGGCACCTCGATTTCTACAAAGAAAATATGTATGCGGCTATGGAGATCGAGGGCGAGGCCTACTATGCCAAGCCGATGAACTGTCCCTTCCACATCGAGATCTACAAATCCGATCTGCGCTCCTACCGCAACCTGCCGATCCGTTATGCCGAAAACGGCACGGTCTATCGCTTCGAGCGCAGCGGCACGCTACATGGCCTGACCCGCGTGCGCGGCTTCACGCAGGATGACGCACACATCTTCTGTCGCCCCGATCAGATCGAAGCAGAGATCAGCCGGGCACTGGATTTCTCACTGTACGTGCTGCGCTCTTTCGGCCTGACTGATTTCCAGGCCTATCTCTCGACCATGCCCGAAAAGCATGTCGGCGATCCGGCGAACTGGGAGCGGGCGCAGGCGGCGCTCAAGCTGGCCATCGAGGAAGCCAAACTGCCCTACGAGCTCGATGAGGGCGGCGGCGCGTTCTACGGCCCCAAGATCGATCTGAAGGTCAATGATGCCCTGGGGCGCGAATGGCAATTGAGCACGATCCAGTTTGATTTCAACCTGCCGGAGCGCTTCGAGCTGGAATTCATCGGCGAGGATGGCCAGCCGCACCGCCCGTTTATGGTACATCGTGCGCTGCTGGGCAGCATGGAGCGCTTCTTCGGCGTGCTGATCGAGCACTATGCCGGTGCGTTCCCGCTCTGGCTTGCGCCGCTCCAGGCGACCATCGTGCCCATCACCGACCGACACATGGAATACGCCGCCGAGGTGCAACAGCAACTCAAAGCACAGGGCATGCGCATCGAGATCGACAGCAGCCGCGACCGCATGCAAGCCAAAATCCGGCGCGCCCAGTTGCAAAAGATACCATACATGCTTATAATCGGCGACACAGAACAGGCTGCCGGTGCGGTTGCCGTGCGCACCCGCTCCGGCGCGGATCTTGGCCCACAACCACTCGAACAATTCATCGAGCGTGCCCGGCACGAAATCGAACAAAGAATCTAAGCCTATCACCAGATGCGGCAAATGCCGCATTCGGCGATAGATTTATGCAATCTTCAAAAACACGACGTACGCGGGGGCGACTGCGATCGCCTTTTTTGGCTTCCGGCAGGGCGGAAGTAACCATGCTGGCGCAGGCCAAACCAGCCATTGCGGTTTGCGCAAACACACCAATTGCGTACGTCGTGCCATAAATACAGGAAACTCTGCTCCGGGTTTGGCAGCAAAGCTGCCAAACCCGGAGCAAAAGAAGGTATCTTCCGTGCTGCCGCAGGCGAAAAAGCCCTGATGCGGCTAGCATCAACGCCGACCGCGCCGGTCGTTTAAGGTTAGGGGAACCTCGGGTTCCCGCCGTAAGGAGAGAATGATGGGGCGCTTTTTGATTGGCTTTGTGGTCGGGGCAGCCATCGGGGCAACGGCGGTGGTGCTGCTGTCGCCACGTTCGGGGGCGCAGAATCGCGAAGATCTGAGCGAGCAATTCAACCAGGCACTGGAAATCGGGCGCCAGGCCGCCGCCGCGCACGAGCAAGAACTCTGGCAGAAGTTCCGCGCCCAGATCAACGGCGAAGCGCAGCCGCCCACCGTGAACCCGGATACCGACGATCTGAATGAACCACTGATTTAAACTATGGACGCCGAAATCATGGCCGTCGGCAGTGAGCTTTTGCTCGGGGCGACGGTCGACACCAACAGTACATATCTGGCCGGCCAGCTTGCCGCAGCCGGGGTCAATGTGTTTCGCAAGCATACCATCGGCGACAATACCGAACGGATTGCCAGAGCGATCAATGAGGCGCTGGCGCGGGCTGATCTCGTGATCTGTACCGGCGGCCTGGGGCCGACGGTCGATGATGTGACGCGTGACAGTGCGACCTCGGCCTTCGGGCGGCCACTCGAGTTTCGCCCGGAGCTTATGGCGCAGATCGAAGCGCGCTTTGCCTCCTTCGGGCGCAAGATGAGTGAGAGCAATCGGCGCCAGGCCTACCTGCCGCAGGGCGCCCGCGCGATCGAGAACCCTCGTGGTACCGCGCCCGGCTTCATCATTGAAGATAGCCGCGGCACGATGATTGCGCTGCCGGGTGTGCCTAGCGAGATGCGCTTTCTCTTCGAGACGGTTGTGCTGCCCTACCTGCGCGACGAACGCGGCGTACGCGATGTGATCCTGGTGCGCACTTTGCACGCCGGCGGCATGACCGAGAGTCAACTTGGCGAGCAGATTGCCGACCTGATGGAAGCCGGCAATCCAACGGTTGGCGTCTCGGCGAAACGTGGGCGCTACGAACTACGGATCGGCGCAAAGGCCGGTAGCCGGGCCGAAGCCGAGGCGCTGATCGCGCCGGTAGTAGCCACGATGCAGGCGCGGCTGGGCAACAAACTGTTCGGCGAGCAAGGCCTCGATGAGCGGGTGGCCACGTTGATGCAAGAGCAGAGCCGAAGTCTGGCGCTCTACGAAGGCCTGGTGCAAGCTCCAGTGTACCGGGCGCTAGCCGGCAATCCGCCGTTGCTGGACTTGCTGCGCGGCATTATGATCCACCCGCTCGACCGGCCCACCGACGAGATTGCCGCCGAAGCGCTGGCGCTGGCCGGCGCCATCGGGGTGCAGGAGCGCTGGCGCAGCAGCCTGGCGCTTGGGTTACAGGCGGCCAGCAATCCCGGCGCCGATGGATTCCGCGCCGTGAGCATTGCCCTGGTGACACCGACCGGCCATCATTCGCGCACGCTGCGCTACGATTTACGCCAGGCCGATAGCTGGGAAATGCTCGGCACGCTGGCGCTCGAGACCCTGCGTCGCTTCCTGATGGATGAAGCAAACGACTGATGGTTGAAATCGTCACACTGGCGCGTGTCGCGCTGGCCAATATTCATGCCGATGCACGCTGGTGGCGCAAAATCGGCATCGGCGGCGCATTGATGTTGACGGTTTTCGGCTACCCCTTCGCGGCCGGCCTGGTGGTCGAGCATATCGACAACAGCCACAAGGGCTTTCCGATCCCGCTGCCGCCCTGGTTCGATTGGGACACACGCTATTTGCTCGGCCTGTTTGCCATACTGATCGACATGGTTTTCTTCGTGTTGCCGCTGATGCTGATTGCTATGCTGACCGGCTGCATTCTGCTTTTCGTAGTAATCGGCGGTGGCCCGGTGGCGGTGGGCGAAACTTCGTCTGAGGCGGCGCTGGTGGCGCTGGCAGCGCAGTTGCTGGCCGGGCTGAGCTGCCTGTTCTTTTTTCTGAGCAGCGTTTCGCCCATTGGCCGGCTGATCTATGTGATAGAAGGATCGATTGAGGAGGCATTAAGCCGGCGGCCCTTGCGCGAGGCATGGCAGCGCGGGCGGCGCAGCCTGTATTGGCAGGCCCGACTGGCCTCACTGGTCGGCTACCTGCCGCTGCTGGTAGTGAGCGGCATATTGCTGGCTCTGATCAACCAGACCTTTCCCGGCCAGCTCTGGGCCGCCGGCTTCCTGCTCTGGCTATGGTGCTGTAGCCTGTTGTACGGCCACCTGGTGACCGGCCAGGTTTACCTCGCAGCCGAACGCCGGGCCGGACTGCGCCGATAACAACACCAGCCGGGGATGAAGAGCGGCGAGCCACAGAGTGGCTCGCCGCTCTTCATCCCCGGCTATGCAAAAAGCCATCACTCGGGAACGATCAGGCCGTAGTCACCGTCTTTGCGGCGATAGACGACTCCGACGCGAGAAGTATCGGCGTCGCGGAAAACGAAGAAACTGTGGCCGAGCAGTTCCATTTGCTCGATAGCTTCATCGGTGAGCATGGGCCGCAGGCGAAACTCTTTGGTGCGTACCAGCTGACCGGGCATCTCGGGCTCTTCGTCACCGGAAACCGTCGGCTCGACCGTAGCGAGGGCGTCGGCATCGAGCAGTTTTTCGCTCTGGCGGCGCTGGCGATTGCGCTGCCAGTGCTTATCTTTGTGACGTTTGATCTGGCGCTGGAGAATATCCTGAACTTCGTCCACCGCAGCATAGAGATCGCCGGCGCGTTCCTCGGCGCGCAGGATCACGCCGTGGTCGCCGGTGAGCGTCACCTGTACCCGGTGTACCTCACCTTCGTTGCGCCGCTGTTCAGTCGTGACTTCGACAACCGCGACAGCGCTGGAGACATTGTCGCCGAGGTAGCGCTGCAAGCGACCGATTTTTTCGTCGATATGCTGGCGCTGGCGTTCTGAAATTTTGCCGTTACGGCTCTTGATTGTCAGATCCATAGGTGCCCTCCCAATTTAACACGGGCTCCGACGACGCCACGGCCCCTGGAACACTCGCCGAAATAGAAAAACTCCCGGTGCAGGCGCATACGCGCACACGGGAGTTTGACCTAGCGAAACAGAGTAATCCGAAGGTTCATGGCGCCTTTCTTCATACGCTCCCCC
This sequence comes from Chloroflexaceae bacterium, assembly GCA_034437175.1. Classification (GTDB taxonomy): domain Bacteria; phylum Chloroflexota; class Chloroflexia; order Chloroflexales; family Chloroflexaceae; genus DAOTUJ01. The sequence goes on from DAOTUJ010000193.1 coordinate 32,761, forward strand.
TTCTCTCACTCAGCGCTCACTTCATTATGAGCTTCTTTCCATTGTACTACGGCCAACTCTGAAGTGCAATAGAAAAAAGCGGCCGCCGGCCACTGCGGAGCGGGAAGTACGCGGTAGCGACCGCAAACGCTTTTGCCCGCCCTTCGCTGCGGTGGGTGAAACCGCGCGTGGCAGCGGGGAAAGCGCCGGTGGCGGCAGTGCGAGCAACTTTGCTAGACAAGTGGCGGTATAATGGGCGCTATGCGTATACGAACCGGGATAGACAATCCAGCCCAATCAGGACGTGCGGCGGGATCCAGGCGCCGCTCGACCGGCACGATTATCGCGACCCGCCCATCGGACTGGTTGCTGCGCCTGGTATTGATTATTCTATTGAGCCTGGCGGCGGCGGCACTGGCCTACCAGGCGCCCGCCACAGGCCAGGTGCGTGTCGGCTGGCTGGGCGATCAACTGTTCCTTGACTCGAGCGGCGGCCTGGGTGCCGCTGCCGAAGCGAACGGCGATTTCTATATCGATGATCTCACGCCCGATTCGCCGACCGGGCGTAGCCGCTGGACGCGCCAGCACGCCCGGATTATCCTGCCGAATATCGGCAGTGGCGCCGATTATGAACTGAGCCTGCGCGCCCAGGGCTGGCCTACCGACGTTGTCGATCCGGCGGTGCCACAGCCCATGGTGCGCGTCCTCATCGATGGCAGCGAAGTCGGTACGTTCACGCCGGAACCGACCTGGGAGACCTATCGCTTTCTGGTGCCGGCTACGGTTCGCCAGAGCGCTGATTTCCAGTTCGATGTGTTCGCTTCGCACACTTTTACCGATACTGAACGCGGCCCCGACGCACGACCCAAGGGCATTCGCCTGGCCGAAGTAGCGGTACGTGCGCTGTCGGCGAGTGATACGATGCTGCTGCCGCCGGCCTGGGATGCCGTCGTCAAAATGGCGTTGGCAACCTTGCTGATGTACGCGCTACTGGCACGGCTCTTCGGCTCAACGGTGCTGGCCTTCGTGTTTGCGGCGCTGGGCGCGGGCATAGCTGCCGTCGGGTTGACGATGCTGCGGATCTGGATGGGAGCGGCGCTGAACGTGGTGCTGCTGCTGCTGGTACTGGCGCTGCTGCTGGCCTGGTGGCGCCCGCTGCTGCAACTGTGCCGCGAGTTGCTCCGGCGTTACAGCCAGGGCTATGCGCTGAGCTACGGGCTGGTGGCGGCAGCGTTGGCCTGGCTGAGCTATGTGCTGGCCCGCGCCAGCCAGACATATCGCTGGCCGGGGCTGGGCATGTTTCGCGAGGGTTTTCCCGACTCGCTGCTCTATGGCATGCTCAGTGTGGGGCTACTGGCGCTGGCGCTGGTACTGGGCCGCGAAGGCCTGCCGCAGGTCAGCAACGGCATTTCGCGGCTGCTCGGTGGGCCACGCGCTGCGCCGATCATGCTGTTGCTGCTATCCGGGATCTGGCTGGGCTACCAGGCCAGCATCATTGCCGCCCTGCCCTATGCCGGCCACGCCGATTATTCCGACAACGCCGTCGTCGCCCGCAACCTGGTGGCCGGACGCGGCTGGACAGTCGACTACGTTACGCAGTTTTACCGGCTCTATGATGGAGTGACGCGCCCGCAAGAGACATGGCCGCTGTTGCAGCCAGTCTGGATTGCGCCGTTTTTCCTGCTGTTCGGGCCGGAATCCTGGGCGGCCAAGCTGCCGAATTTGTTGTTCAATCTGCTGCTGATCTTGTTGATCTACCAGGTCGGCGCCCGGATCTGGGATCGGCGGGTCGGTTTGACGGCAGCCGTGCTGACATTGACGACGATCTGGTTCTTCAATCTGACGATTTTTGTCACCAGTGACCTGGCCTTCGTGGTATTCTCAATGGCGGCGATTTTCTTGCTCTACCAGTGGGACAGTGGCCGTGCCGAGCGCCGGTCGCGCCGGCCGGGTTGGCTACGGGCGCATGGCTGGCTGATCACTTCAGGGGTACTAACCGGCCTGATGATGTTACAAAAACCCAGCGGCGCCATCATCGCCGTAGGTATGGGCCTCTGGCTGGTCGTCCAGGTCTGGTGGCAGAGCGTGGCCGAGGGTTTCTGGCGGCGGCCCTTCTACCGGCTGACGGCAGTAATCCTGGCCGGGCTGGTCTGGTCGCTGCCGGCGCTCGTCGTGCTATCGCCCTACCTGGTGCGCAATATGGTATTGTTCGGCAAACCGGTGTATTCGACCGAGAGCCACGATGCCTGGGTACTGGGCTATCGCGGCACCAGCTCGGAGGCCTGGGAAGACATCTACCGGGTGTTCGCGCCGGAGCTGGGTGGGCCGGGTGTGCCCGACCGCAGCTGGATTCTGCGCTGGGGCTTTGATTATACTTTCGCCAAATTCCAGACGCAGATTGTCGCACTGCGCGACTACCTGGTGCCGCCCTGGGCCGGTCTGCCGGATAGTCTGGAAATGCTATCGAGCCGCTTGAGCGACAGTCACAGTCGCAGTTTGCTGACGCCACTGGGGAACTGGCTGGCGCTGATTGGCCTGATTGCCGCGCTGCGGGCGCGCAGGCGGTTGCTGGCGTTGCTCTGTTTTGCCTTTTTGCCCTACATGCTGTTTATGTCGACGTACTGGCGAACGAACGAAGAACGCTACTGGGTGATGCTGATTCCCTGGCTGGCCTTGCTGGCGGCCTGGATGATCTGGGCCGGCTTCGACCGGCTGGCCCGTATCGGCGATGGGCGCTGGAGCCCACTGGGCCTGATCCTGGTCGGTGTGGCGGTGGTGAGCATCGTGCAGCCTTCCTGGGCCGAAATCGACCGCAAGCTCCAGACTGAGCCGCCGCTCTGGCAAGCCGATCTGATAGCCTACGCGTGGCTGGCCGAAAACACCGAACCCGGCACAGTGATTATGGCGCGCAATCCCTGGCAACTGAACTGGCACAGCCGGCGCCCGGCGCTGATGATTCCGAACACAGCCGACCGCGAGTTGTTGTTGGAACTGGCCGACCATTATGATGCAGAGTACTTGATTCTGGAAAATCTCCTGCGCATCAAGAGCGACGCTGCCGAAAATCTGGCGCCGCTCATCGCGGCCGAGGCGACCCGCGTCGGCGACACAGTCGCCGACTTCGAACTGGTGTATGCCAGCCCGACCGAGGATCAGCGGGTGTTCATTTACCGCCTGCCGGCGGAAAACCGGTAGTATGGCGAAGGAAGTGACACTCTATTGCCATTCCCAGGCTGCGGCAGAGCCGGACGCAAACGCTCACAAATTTCCACGGGTTGTGCGGCGATGCCGCACAACCCGTGGAAAAAGAAAGTAACTTCCATGCTGCCGCAGGCGAAAAACGCCGGGTATCGCCGGAGACAAACGCCGGCTGCGGAAGTCGTAAGAAATTATGCGTATTTTGATGTTGACATCGTCGTACCCGAAGTATGCGGGGGAAAGTACGGCGCCATTTATCGAAGCGATTGCCGGCGGCCTGGCGGCCCGCGGCCACTGGATCGATCTGGTGGCACCCTGGCATCCGGAGGTTCGGCGGGCACCGCAGGAACGCGGCGTCAATCTGCATTTTTTTCGCTATGCCCCCCACCCGGCCCTGAATATCTGGGGCTACGCCCAGTCGCTGCTTAGCGACACCCGACTCAAGCAGCGGGCACTGCTGACGTTACCCTTCGCGCTATCAGGCTCGATCCGGGCACTCCAGGAACAGATCGCTCACAGGAGCGGCCGGCGCTACGACCTGGTACACGCCCACTGGATTTTGCCGAACGGCATTCCGGCGGCCGTCGTAGCGGCGGCGGCCCGACTGCCGCTGGTGGTGAGTCTGCATGGCAGCGACATCTATCTGGCAGAACAACACTGGGCACTCGCCACCGCCGCCGGGCTGACTTTTCGGCGGGCCGGCGCGATCACAGCCTGTAGTCGCGATCTGTTCCGGCGCGGCATACAACTGGGCGCCCGGCCGGCGATCAGCCGGGTAGTGCCATACGGCGTCGATGTTCAGGCCTTCCGGCCCGATGCAAGCGCACGCCGGCGGATCCTGGCCGAAATCGGGCAGCGGTGCGGGCAGGAGCCGGCACCGGGTACGCCGATCGTGCTGGGGCTGGGCCGGCTGGTGAGCAAGAAGGGCTTCGATGTGCTGATTGCGGCCTGGCCGCAGGTACTGGCCCGGCAGCCCGAGGCGCTGCTGGTGCTGGCCGGCTACGGCGACCTGCGCGAACACCTGGAGCGCCAGGCCCGCGAGCTGGGCGTAGCCGGCCGGGTGCATTTCACCGGCCAGCTCGAACGCCCGGCCGCCGCCGATTACCTGGCCGGCGCCGATGTCTTCGCCCTGCCCATCGTCAGCAACCAGGGTGTCGACGGGTTGCCGAATGCGCTGCTGGAAGCTATGGCCGCCGGCCGGCCCATCGTCGCCTCGCGGGTGGCCGGCGTACCTGATGTGATCGGCGACGAGCGCGAGGGCTTGCTGGTGCCTGACCGCCATCCGGCGGCACTGGCGGCAGCCATCGGGCGGCTGCTGGCCGACCCGGAACTGGGCCGCCGCCTTGGCTTCAACGCACGCCGGCGCATCGAGCAGGATCTGACCTGGGAACGCACGGTGATGCGGTTTGAGGAAGTGTATGAGTTGGTGATGGATGATGGGTGATGGATGATGGGTGATGGATGATGGGTGATGGGTGATGGGTGATGACCTCCAACCCCATGACCTATCCCCGCCGGAGGAACTATTCGTGGGCCTTGAGCAAGAGCTACAAATAAAGATCGCGGAGCGCCGGGCGCAAATCGGGGTCGTTGGGATGGGTTATGTCGGGCTGCCGCTGGCCGTGCATGCGGCGAGCATCGGCTTTTCGGTGCTCGGCTTCGATGTCAGTCAGGAGAAAGTGGCCCGACTGAACCGTGGCGAAAGCTACATCAGCGATGTAGACGGCGAGCAGTTGCGGGCGCTACGGGCCGAGGCAAAACTGGAGGCCACCAGCGATACACGCCGCTTGCGTTCTTGCGATGTCATCGTGATCTGTGTGCCGACGCCGCTGAACACCACCCGTGACCCGGATCTGCACTACGTCGAAGACGCCGCCGACGCGATTGCGCGCAGCCTGCGGCTCGGCCAGATGATCATCCTGGAGAGCACGACCTACCCAGGAACAACCGGCGGCATCATTCAGCCGCGGTTGGAAGCGACCGGCCTGAAAGCCGGTGAAGATTTCTTCCTGGCCTTTTCACCCGAACGGATCGATCCCGGTCAGACCAGCAGCAAGGGTTGGTCGGTCGCCAACACGCCCAGGGTGGTCGGTGGGGTGACGCCGGGTTGCACCGAGATGGCGAGCGCTTTCTATCGCCAGATCACCAGCCAGGTCGTGCCGGTGTCTTCGCCGGATGCAGCCGAATTGACCAAGCTGTTCGAGAATATTTTCCGGGCGGTAAATATCGCGCTGGTGAATGAACTGGCACTACTCTGCGACCGCATGGGCTTGAATGTCTGGGAGGTGATCGACGCGGCGGCGACCAAGCCCTTCGGCTTTATGCGCTTCACACCGGGGCCGGGCCTGGGCGGGCACTGCATTCCGATCGACCCGTTTTACCTGACCTGGAAAGCCCGCGAGTTTGATCTGACCACGCGCTTTATCGAGTTAGCCGGCGAAATCAATACGCAGATGCCGCGCCACGTGCACGACCTGGTGATCCGGGCGCTGAACTCGCGGCGCAAGGCGCTAAACGGCGCCCGCATCCTGTTGCTGGGGGTGGCCTACAAACCCGATGTCAACGACTACCGCGAGTCGCCGGCGATCAAAGTGATGGAACTGCTGGCCGCCGACGGCGCCGAAGTCTGGCCCTGCGATCCGCATATCGAACGCTTCGAGACTCACGACGGCACGGTGTATCAAACTACGCCGCTGAGCGCCGAAACGATTGCGATCGCCGATTGCGCCGTCATTCTGACTGATCACAGCGCTTTCGATTACCAGCAGATCGTTGATATGTCCCAATTAATTGTCGACACGCGCAACGCCACCCGCCATATTCAGCATGATCGCGAGAAGATTTTTCTGCTTTGATTGCACAATCTCACAGCGGCGAACAGAAGAAGCGCAGCGAAATGCGCGCCCTGAGCCGGAACGACCGGCGCTGGTGGCTCCTGAGCGGACTGCTCCTCGGTGGGGCGGCGCTCGGCCTGCGCCTCTACCAGATCGGCAGTCAGAGCCTCTGGCTGGACGAAGGCAGCAGCTGGCAGATGATCCGGCAGGGCTGGGGCTATTTGCTGCTCGAACTGTTCCAGCCTTTTGCGGCCTACCCGCTCTACCACTTGCTGTTGAAGGGCTGGGTTGCGCTGGCCGGCGACAGCGAGGCCATGCTGCGGCTACCCTCGGCGCTGGCCGGCGCCATGGCCGTGCCGGCTATGCTGGCAGCCGGCCTGGCTCTCCGGCGACTCGACGGCGACACAGTGACGGGGTGGCGCGGCGAACTGTTTCCGCTCGCGGCAGCGCTGCTGGCACTGGGATCGCCCTTCGCCATCTGGTACGCCCAGGAAGCCAAAGTCTACAGCCTGTTGCTGCTCTGGGCGGCGCTGCTGCTCTGGGGTGTAGCACGGGCACTGCAAACGAATGAGGCACGAACAGGGCCGGCAATCCGGCGCGACTGGCTGCTCGTCGGCGGCTGGCTGCTGCTCGGCCTGTTTGTCCACCGGCTGGCGGTGCTGCTGTGGCCGGCAGTTGCTGCGGCCGGGCTGAGCCGGCACTGGGCAGACCTTGATCGTCGGTTGCGCCGCAAGATCGGGCTGGGCAGCGGGCTACTGGGTGGGCTGGTAGTGCTGGCAATGGCCTTCGGCCTCGGCAGCGACCAGGCCAGCACCGGCGCCTATATTCCGGCCGATCCGCTGACCGCGCTGTACCTGACGTTTCTGCGCTTCAGCCTGGATCGCGGGCCGGGCGAGGCGCCCTGGTGGTGGCTGCTGCCCTGGTTGCTGCTGGCATGCTGGGGGCTGACAACAGCGCTGCGGGCGGCCCGACAGGGCCGGGCGGCAGCGCGGGTGTTGCTGGCCTTTTTGCTGCTGCCGCTGCTGCTGTTCCTGCTGCAACTGAATTTCACCCGGCTCTACGAGGCGCGTTACCTGATTGTGATCTACCCGGCCTGGTTGCTCCTGCTGGCCTACCCACTGCTGGAACTGAGCCGCAGTTTGCCGCGCCGCGGCCTGCCGGCGGCCTACAGGCTGCTGCTGCTGGCCGCCCTGAGTGCCGGCGGGCTGGCACTGGTTCAACCGCAGCTCGGTATCTTTTCGGGTGACCCGATCAAGGAGCAGTACCGCGCCGCGATGCGCGATCTGGCGCAGCACCTGCATCCGGACGACCTGGTGGTGCTGCACCCGAGCTATTTGCAGCCGCTCTACGATTATTACCTGCCGCGCATGAGCGCCGACCCGCCGCCCCAGCCGGTGAGCTTCGGCAATTTCCAGCGCGGCCAGATGCAATTCGGCCAGCGCGAATGGGACGAACAGCGCCGCGCGGCCTTCAGCGGCTACATCCGCAGCTGGCTGCTGATTGCGTCCGAACACGCCCGCACCGTCGATGTGCCGCTGGAGGGCGACAAGTACGGACTGGTCGGCCTGTATTTTCAGTACAGCTGGGAACAACGGGCCTGGCCCTGCGGACTCTGGGGCTACGTCGGCGTCGACCTGCTCTGCCAGGCCGCGCCGGAAGCCTACTACACCGGCGCGATTCCGGCGCCGGCTATGCCGTATCCGGCCGCTTTCGGCGAGCATCTGCGGTTGCAGGGCTTCACGCTGAAGGCCACAACCGGCCAGGGGCCGGGCGTCTACCGGGCCGGCGGCACGCTACCGATCACATTGTTTTGGGATGTGACTGCGACGCCGCCGGAAGACTATAGCATGTTCCTGCATCTCTGCCGCAACTGCGAACAACCGCCGCTCGCCGCCGATGATGGGCCGCCGCTGGCCGGTTACCTGCCGACCGGCATCTGGTTGCCCGGCAAACCGGCCCGCGACGACCGCACGATCCCCTTGCCCGCCGATCTGCCGCCGGGCGAGTATACGCTGCTGCTCGGTGTGTATTCGCCTGGCAACGCCGATCCGGCGGCGCGCCTGCCGGTTCGCGGCGGGCAACTGCTGCCAGATGATCGACTGGTACTCGGTCACGTAGAAATCATTGGGCCGGGGAGCGATGACGAGTGATGCGTGACGAGAAGTCATTCCTGCGCAGCCCGCACCTGGCGCTGCTGCTTGTACTGGGGCTGGCGCTGCTGCTACGCCTGCTGCTCTGGGGCCAGTTGCCGCGCCAGGGCATGATCAGCGACGAGGCCGAGTACCTGGCGGCTGCCGAGTGGCTGGCCCAGGGCCGCGGTTTCGCCTGGCACCAGGGCTGGCTGTGGACACGGGCGCCGCTCTATCCGTTGTTCCTGGCGGCGCATATCCGGCTCTTCGGTCTACAGGTCGAGCCGATCTACATCAGCCAGACGCTGCTCAGCCTGCTGAATGTGGTGCTGGTCTACCGCCTGGCGCGCCCGCTCGACGGGATGTTCCCGGCAGCAGCGGGCCTGCGCCGGCCCTCAGTGCCGGCCGCATTGCTCATGGCCGTCTACCTGCCCTTTGCAGTCTACCCACAAATGTTGCTGAGTGAGACGCTGTTTGTGAGCCTGCTGCTGGTGGTAGCGAATGTGCTGCTGCCGGCAGCACGTGCCCCGACCTGGCAGCGCCGGCTGCTGTGGTACGGGCTGGCCGGCGGGCTGCTGGGCCTGGCCACGCTGACGCGTGGGCTGACGCTGGGATTTCTGCCGTTGCTGGGCCTGGGGATCTGGTGGTGGGAAGGGCGACATAGCGGGCAGCAGCAACTGCTCACAGGGTTGCCGGCAGCGGCGGTGCTCCTGCTGACCGCCGGCATCGTCATCACGCCCTGGTCGATCTATGCCAGCCGGGCCTACGGCGGACCGATCATCGTCGATACGACCGGCGGCTTCAACCTGTTGCTGGGGGCGCGCACCGCCTACGACGGCAAACGCGATGATGCGCCGACCCGCGAATTCGTGCAGGCGCTGCTCGACCCACGGCTGAGCGATGCCGAGCGGCGCGGGCTGATCGAAGACGCCTGCCTGTATCAGCGCAGCGAACCGCGGCTGGCAGCGGCGCTGGCGGCTCCGGTGAGCGCGCTGAGCCAGGCCGGGCGCCAGCAACTGATGATCGCCGAGGGCTTCTGCCTGATCCGGGCCGCACCGGGCGCCTTCGTGAGCAAAAGTCTCGCCGAACTCTACGATTTCTTTCGCATCAACTATACCGGCGCCGAACGGCTGAGCAGCGGCTTTGCGCTGGGCTGGCTGCCCTACTGGTGGAGCGCGGCACTGCTGTTGCTCGACGATACAATTTATATGCTGGTGCTGCCGGCAGCGGTGCTGGGCATGGCCCGGCTGCTGCACATGCTGCCGCAGGAGCAACGCCCGGTGCTGGCGATGCTGGCCGGCCTGATTCTGCTCTGGTGGGCCTACAATTTGCTGGCCGCGCCCTTGCTCTTCGCCATCAATCGCTTCCGGTTGCCGCTGCTGCCCTTTGCCTTCATCTGTGCGCCACTGGCCCTGCAAGCTCTGCCGGCAAACCAGCGCAAGCAGCGCCGCCGGCTGCGTCCGGCCATCGCCATTGCCGCGCTGCTCTGGCTGATTGCCGCCGCGCCGCATGCCTATGTGCAGGCTGCCCCGGCCGGCCTGGCTTCCTACCTGGGGCCGTATCCTTCCAGCCTGGTGAATACGCTGCTGGCCTGGCAGACCCGCCCCGGCCATCAGCAGAGCATGGCCCTGATGCAGGCAACCTCTCGCGGCGACATTGCGGCGGCCGAACGCATCCTGGCCGGCGACACGGTACCCGGCTACAACCGGGCGGTGGCCGAACCGCTGCTGCTCGGCCTGCAAGGCGAAGCCGCCGCCGGCCTGGAACTACTGGCTCAGCAACCCATCCAGCCACTGGAACGCTGGCAGCGCGCCGTGGTGCGCGGCGACCTGCTGCGGCGGCTGGGCGACGAGGCCGGCGCGAAGGCCGCGTTTACGCCAACCTACGTCGACGATGCCAATCCGGTAGAATGGGCCTGGGGCTGGCTGGCGCCGCCGCCGCCCGCCGATGGGCGCATCGACCTGGCCGGCAACCTCGACCTGGGCTATATTTTGGGATTCTACCTGGGCGAAGGCGACCCCTCGGCGAACGGCACCTTTCGCTGGTCGGGGCCGCAGGCCTGGTTTCGTTTTCCCGCCGGCGGCGGCGGGCAGCAATTCTGCTTACGCGCCGACGGGCGCGGCTGGTACGATGACCTGGCGCTGCCGAGCTTCAGCTTTGCGCTGGCAGGCAAAAGCTTTGCGCGCTTTGAACTCACGCCCAACGTCGATGAATACTGCGCCGCGCTGCCGCCGACGGCCGACAGCGCCGATCTGTTGATTGAAATGCAAACCGAAGTTTTCGTGCCCGACGCCGCCGATCTCCTGGCTCAGCAGGGTTCGCAAGTCGGCCAGTTGCGTTTGCTGGGAATTCGATTGGACTGGGTGGAAATCCGTGGAAACTGAGGACAGTTTGAAAGGACTTACGCAGTCGGCGCCGGTTCTTGGGCGCCACAACACTATTTCGCCTGCGGCAGTGTGGAAGAACACGTTTTTTTCTGTCGGTCGAGCGGCGAAGCCGCTCGACCGACAGAAAAAAAGGGGTTTTCAGTTCTTTGTAAATTCTTCCTTATGGACTTCGATGCAATCGCGTCCGTTCTTTTTTACTGTGCTCGGCATGGTTCTGGTTCTCTCCGTGGCGATGTTGTTGCGGTTGCTAGTTTGGGACTGGCGCGAGTTTTATCCGCTGGGTGGCGACGAACAGGAATATTTTAACCAGGCGCTGACGCTGTTGCGCGAGTGGCGCTATGAAGAACTGCGGATTATGCGTCCGCCGCTCTACCCGCTGTTTCTGGCCGGCAACATTGTGCTCTTCGATTCGCTGCTACAGAATTTGCGGCTGGTGCAGGCCGTCGTCAGTACGCTGACGATCATTCCGATCTGGCTGCTGACCCGTGAGCTTGTCCGTGAATTGCCGCCCGCGACGGCGCGTCCGGCGCCCTGGATCGCGGCCTGGCTCTGGGCACTCTGCTATACGCTGGCAGCCACCGCCACCGAATTGCTCAGCGAGACGCTGTTTCTCTTCGGGCTGGCGACCTGCTTCTGGCTGCTGCTGCGTACGGCGCGCGCCGAACGGTTCTGGCGCTGGGCGCTGGCCGCCGGCCTCTGCCTGGGTGCGCTCTGCCTGAGCAGGGCGGCGGCGCTGCCGCTGTTGCCGCTGGGCATGCTCTGGTTGCCGCTGGCCCGCCTGCGTGCCGCCGGCAAAGCCATGCCACGCATCGATCGACTGCTGTTGCCGGCAATCATCTTCGCGCTGAGCGCGGTGCTGCTGATTGCGCCCTGGACACTGCGCAACTACCTGACATATGGCGACCTGATTATCATCGACACCACCGGCGCCGAGAATCTCTGGCTCGACAACGATCCCGCCGGGCGCGAAGCGGTCAAGGCACAGCTCTATGCACTGGGCGACGACATGGCCGCACGCCAGGAACTGGCTGCCGAGCGCGGCGCTGCGGTGATTGCCGCCGACCCGGATGCCTTCTTCGAGAAGGCGCGCGGCGAGTTGCTGAAGTTTTTTGCGCTCGAATATGCCGACGATTTGCAGAACCGGCCCGCGATCTGGGTGCCGCCGCTCGAAATCTGGCTGCGGCTACTGCTCGGCGATGCACTCTGGCTGCTGCTGCTGCTGGCCGGCAGCTACGGCCTGCTACGCCACCTGTTCGCCGATGCCTCGCGCCGACCGGGCTGGCTGCGCTTCCCTGGCAACCCGGCGTTATTGCTGGGCGCCTGGGCAGCCTATACTCTGCTGACCATCCTGATTTTCCATGTTGAACTGCGCTATCGACTGCCGCTCTACCCGGTGCTGCTGCCCTATGCCGCGCTGGTACTGAGCGACTGGGCGCATGCCGACGAGACCCTGTTTCCACGGGCACGCCTGGCCCACTTCGCCGCGCTGCTGGTGCCGCTGCTCTGGCTCAGCCTGACCCTGCTGCACCAGCCCTACCCGCTGCTCGCGCTGCACCTGGGCGCCAAACAGATCGAACTGGCCCGCGCCGATATCGCGCTCGCCAGGGGCGACCTGGCATCAGCGCGCCAATCCGCCGATTCGATTTTGCTGGGCGATCCGGATTCGGCGCTGGGCCAGGTGATTCTGGCGCGCATCGCCATCGCCGAAGATGATCTGCCAACTGCCTTTGAACATCTGAACCGGGCGATCGCGATTTTGCCGGCACATCCGCACGCGCACCTGCTGCGTGGCGACTTGCTGCGCAAACAGGGTGAGCTCGAAGCAGCGCGCGAAGAACTGGCCTACGAAACAAACTCTTTACAGGATTTGCAACAATGGAGCTGGGATCGCTTCGTTAGTGGCCCTTACTTGAAAATTGAAATCGGCAATGGTCTCGATCTCGGTTTTGTCAAAGGATTCCACCCGGCGGAAGCTGAAGGCGGGCGCTGGACAAGCGCAACTGCGCAGCTGCGCCTCTACAACTCCGGCCTGAACAGACCACGCAGCCTGCGCCTCCAGCTCGACTCGGGGCGGCCCAGCGGCGCCGATAGGCCGCTGGTCGAGGTATTGATCAACGGCGAACTGGTTGAAACGCTGGAAGTTGCGCCCGGCCCGGCCGGCTACGAGATACAGGTACCAGTATGGCAAATGCTCACCGCCGACGAATTCGTTGTTGAGCTGCGCAGCCCGACTTTCCGCCCGCGTGACTTTGACCCGACCAGCCCTGACGGGCGGCGGCTGGGCGTATTTGTTGCCGGCGCGGAGTTGGTGTCGGTCACAGATCTCCCGTGACCATGACCAGCCGCAGTATGCCCCGAACTCGAATGCGCCCGGTTGCCGGTCATCGCTTGCTGCTGGCCGGGATTTTGCTGCTGGCGCTGGCCTGGCGCCTGGCGCTCTGGTCGCAGCCCTTGCACCAGCCCGCCAACGACGAAGTCGAGTACGTGCAGGTCGCGCGCGACCTGCTGGGCGGGCGCGGCTGGCAGTTCTACGAGAGCTACCACTGGCTGCGGGCGCCGCTCTACCCGCTGTTCCTGGCCGGCTCGCTGTTCCTGGCCGGCGGCGACCTGCACCGCGCCGCGCTGCCGAATATCCTGCTGAGCGTCGGACTGGTCGGCCTGGTCTACGGCATCGCCCGCGAACTGGCCCGGCCGCGCCCGAATGAGCCGGATCGCTCGCGGCGAGCCGGGTTGCTCGCCGCAATGATCTTCGCCGGGTTGCAGACGAATGCCACCTTCGCCAGCCTGTACATGGCCGAAACGCTGTTCGCCTTTCTGTTCGCTGCTGCGCTGCTGTTGTTGTTGCGCTGGCAGCGGCTGCGGGCGGAAGCGTGGCTGCCGCGTTCCCTGGTGCTGGCCGGGCTGCTCTACGGGCTGGCCATGTTGACGCGCTCGCTGCCGCTGGCCTTCACGCCGCTGGTGCTGCTCTGGATCGCCTGGCACAGTAGCGGCGTGACTGGTCTGCGTCCGCCGGCGGTGCTGCGGGCCTGGCTGCGGCAGCCGCAGCGCCTGCTGCCGGCGCTGCTTTTCCTGGCCATCGTCGTGGCCACGGTGGCGCCCTGGACGATCCGCAACTGCCGGGCCTACGCGAGCTGCATCCTGGTGGAGACCGGATTATCCTACAACCTCTGGGCCTTCAGCGAGCCGCGTGAAGACCAGCAGACGATCTCTCGGGTGCTGGAAAATATCCCCGATCCAGCCATCCGGGCCGACGAAGCGACCCGCCGTGGTCTGGAGCGACTGCGCGAAGACCCGGCGATTCTGCTGCGCAAACTCTTGCCCGAATGGGTATCGGTCTGGTCGATCAAGCCGATCCAGGATCGCTTTTTGCAAGAAAGTTACTACGCCGATCCGCCACCGCTGCTGTTCCTCGCGGGCCTGCTGTTCGACGACATGCTCTACCTGGGAATTGCGATTGCAGCGGTGTTCGGCGCAGTCGGGGCGCTGCTCAGCCGGCGACCCGCTGCGGTACTGCCCATCCTCTGGGGTCTGAGCGTCGTCGGGTTGACGCTGGTGACACACGGTGAAGGCCGCTACCGGCATTTCTTTTTTATGGTGATGGTGCCCTTTGCCGCGCTGGCGCTGAGCGGCACAACCTGGCCGGCTGAACGCCGGGCACGCCGGCTGGCTCAGGGGCTGGGTGGGCTGCCGGCGGCGGCGCTGGCGGCGACAATCCTGATCTTCTACCCCTGGAACTGGGCCGAACGCGGGGCGGCGCGCAGCGTTCACACGGCCTACGGCAACCTGCAACTGAGCGTGGGCAACTTCGCCGCCGCCGAAAACGCCTACTGGCGGGCCGTCTCCGCCGATGCCACCGTCGATGGCTGGCTGGCGCTGGGCCGGCTGTATGAAGCGCAGGGCGACCTGGCGCAAGCTGAGGAATACTACCGGCTGGCCCACGAACAGCAAGTGCCCTACGCCGGTGGCCCGGCCCACCTGGGCGACTTCCTGCGCAACCAGGGCCGCGAAGCGGAAGCTCGCGCCGCCTTCATCGGGCGCTACCTCGATGAGCAACGCATCGTCGACTGGAGCTGGAACAACCTCGATCCGCCGCCGCAGACGCGCATCGACATCGGCGCCGGCCTGGATTTCGGCTACGTCGGCGGCGTCTACCCGGCGGAAGACATCGGCGGGCGCAGCGTGCGCTGGACGGGGCGGCGGGCCATGCTGCGGCTGCCCGCCGGCGCAGGCCTGCTGCTGCGCGTCACCGCGCCGCGCCCCGATGCTGCGCCGGTGCCGCTGCGAGTTTGCAGTGCCGGCGTATGCCGGATCGTCGAGCTCGGCGCGGACTGGCGCACGATCCGGCTGGCACTGCCAGTTACCGAGCGTGCGCCGGTCATCCTGCACAGCCCGACCTTCCACGCGCCGGATGGTCGCGACCTGGGAGTACTGCTGGATGCGGTGGAAGTCATAACAAATGACGAAAGATAGTGGGTGGTTCACGTAACCTTTGGCGGCTACACTCCAACATTCACACGAAACACACACTATCTTTGCGGATGATGGAACGCCTTGATCGGGTACAATCTGATCAGCGAACGATGTATAGGTGAGAGGAGGATTTGATGGGTCGGCGACTGATTCTGGAACTACCAGACAAACTCTATGCTGCCGTAGAGCAGGCCGCCCGGCCCGACGCCCAGTCTCCCGACAGATGGCTGCTGGATCAGCTACCTGCGCTGCTGTCTGCCACCATGCACATAGCGGACAACGACACGGATCAAAGCCTGTGGACTGCCGAAGAAGAGGCGCAATTTGCCGCGGCAGAGGCTGCGTTCGAAGCAGAATGGCAGCAGCATCTTGCAGAGATGGAAGAACTCCAGCACCGACCGCCGCCCTCGCGGGAAGCAGCGCGAGCCGAGGTTCAGGCCATCCTGGCGAAATGGCGCGGCAAGCCAATGAACGAGGAAGAAGCTATCGAACTGGCAATGTCGGAAGAGATCGCCGAGGGGAATCTTGACCGGGATCAGGCCATGCCGCGCATACTCACGCTGCCCAAAGGCACACGCATCTTCATCGACAGCAATATTAGGGGCAAACTATACGAACGTGAGGGATCTGCCTCGTCACGCTGCGCCGCGCCATGCGAGGCCGCGCCGCGCACGGAAGACCTCTCACGGAGCATACCCTGAGCGCAGCCGAAGGGTGACATGCGCGGCAGCGCCGCGCCGTGACACGGTGCTTCAACAGGCAAAAACAGCCCGGCTCCCGGCCGTCACAGCATGGGCAAACCAGATCGCTGCTACCAGCCTGAAGCCGGGCTTTACTGTCGGCCTGGCTATCGGCCAGGCCCGGATCGCGCCGCGCTCGCGCTCCGCACGGGCCGCGACGGCATCGCCCTGACGATGCCGTGCCTGCGCGACCACGCACACCAGCTCGCTCACACCAACACCCGAAAGCCCCTGTTGTCGTTCTGGTTGTTCGGGTTGTTCCTGTTGCGCGCGCCCCAGCCGTTTTGCGGCTGGCCGCATTCCTCCGGCGCGACCCGCAACGCCCTGCCGCAGCGGCGTTTCTATTGAAGGCGTCGCTGCCAGCCGCCCAGCAAGCGCCCGATTTCGGCGTTCATGCGTGCGACGTGTTCGTACTGGCCTGGCGACAGAAAATGCAAATCGTAACATAGGCGCAGGCGGCTCCGCAGCAAGGCCAGTTCGACATCGGCCGCCCGCAGGCTCACCAGCGTATCATTGCCGAGGCTGGCGGCTGTGAGATGTTGCTGCAATGCCAGCGCACTTTCCTGCACTGCCCGCCCAAGCACCGGGCGCTGGCTGCGCGGAAACCGCTCGATGGCCGGGATCAGCCAGAGCAGCAATTCGTAGCAACGCACAAAAATCGGCGATTGGCGTGAAGTCGTCATCATTCACCAGCTTTGCACCGGCCGGCCCAGAATCGCCCGCCGCAATGCCGTTGTGTCGCCGCAGGCTGCGTGTGCTGCCCAGCCGCGGGCGCTGGCGCTGAGCCGGTCGGCGGATAGGCGCCCGGCGACGTAGGCTCGACAGAGGCCCTTCCAGCGTTGCCGGAAATGCAGCACATTGCGCTTGCGCAGGCGGCGCTGGAACGGAAAGATCGTCCAGCCCAGAAAGGGTGAACCGGCTCCGGTAGCGGCAACCTGGGCCTGGCGCTCGTGCAAATTGAGCCGCAAATCGGCAAGCCGCTCGATGATGGCGCTACGCCATTCCAGGAGTGCGCCGGCATCGTCGGCGAAAAGCGCAAAATCGTCGCAGTAGCGCACATAGGCTGTGCAGCGCAACTCGTGCGCCACGAACATGTCCAGGTCGTGCAAAACGACGTTGGCCCAGAACTGGCTGGTCAGGTTGCCGATAGGCAAGCCGCGCGGGCGCGCCGCTGCAAACAGGTCGTCGCCCGGAAAATAGCGCATGCGGTACTCGTCGCTGAGCACATCGCGCCCGCCGGCCAGGATGCGGTCGATCAAGTCGAGCACGCGCACGTCGGCGATATGCCGGGCCAGCTGGCCACGCAAGACGGCGTGATCAATGCTGGGAAAGAATTGCTGCACGTCGCAACGCAAAACGTAGCGGTGGCCGCGCGCATAGTGCTGAAAGCGATCGACTGCCGCATGGGTGCCCTTGTGTTTGCGACAGGCATAGGAATTGTGGATGAAACGCGCCTCCCAGACCGGCTCGATCCGGCGGCAGAGCGCATGGTGCACCACCCGGTCACGGAAGGGCGCTGCGCTGATCAAGCGCCGCTTGGGTTCGTAGACCACAAAATTGTGATAGGGGCCGGGCCGGTAGCGCCCGCTCTCCAGCTCATCTTGCAGGCGCAGCAAATGATCTTCGCAGCGCAATTCGAAACGGGCGACCTGGCGGGTACTACGTTTGCCACGCCGCGCTGTTCGGTAGGCTGCCAGCAAATTTTCAAAACTGACCAGATCGGGCCAGATCCGGCGAAAGGTTTTTGGCATGATATGCAATTCCGTGCATGATTTGACAGAGCATAGTATAGCATACTTTTCGGTAGTCGCCGGCGGCGCCAAAATTTCGGCCGCGATCGCGCTTCGCGCGACCAGGGGGCTGAGCGCGCCCCCTGGACCCCGCGCTCTTTCAACTATAGCGTTTTTTACTCTGCCGGCCGGCCCTCACCCCCGGCCCCGCTCCCGCTCAGGCCAGCGCGGTGAGTTGCGTTCGCGAAACCGGGTTCCCATGGCGCACTTGCCTGGCAGGAGCGGG
>DAOTUJ010000194.1:0-2345 GCA_034437175.1 Chloroflexaceae bacterium
GTCGAAGCGCCCGGCCACGAGCATGCTGTGTACTGCCCCGAACTGTTCCGCACGCGCCCGTTCCAGCAACTTGCGGGCGGCTTCGTCGTCCGGGTATTCGGCAAGCAGTTCTTTCAGCAGACGAGCAACTTCACTCCAGTCACGCCGACCGGCGGCAGTCAGGGCAGCGCTGTAGCGTTCGTGGCGCCGCTGCTCTGTTTCGGCCCAGGTCCGCAAGTGGTCGTCGTCCGGAAAATCTGCGTGCTCAGCAACAATGGCTTCCAGGAGCTTCAACACGGCCCGCCAGTCGTTTTGGGTGCGCAATTGGCGGGCAAGCGCGTACTGATCCTGCAAGCGCACTGCACGGCGGGCTTCTTCCAGCAAGCCTCGCACTTCATTGTCACTACTGTCCGCCTCCATTAGTCGCTGCAGCAAGGCTGCTGCCTGGGACCAGTCGCGGGTGTAGTAGGCAGTCAACGCCTGTAGCCGCAACTGCTCACGTTCCGCCTGTGAGAGCGCCGATACCGGGTTTGCGGGTGGAGGTGCCGGTTTCTGTTCCGGTTCTGCGGATGCCGCAGCCGGCGTTCCGGCTTCCGGTTCGCCGACCGGCCGGCTTGCCGGCGCACGTACAAACAGGCGCTCGTCGTTAGCGCGTAAAAACAATACCGGTACCAGCCAGTCCAGGCGATTGGGCTGGTTGTGCATTAATTCGGCGCGAGCTTCACTCAGTGCCTGGTCAACGGCTACCCCGGCAGCCAGTTCGCCGTAGAAGACGCGGGCCAGTTCGGCGGCGGCTTCGTCCGGAATATCGAACTGCATCGCCAGCACTGCCGGCACACCGGCGCGCAACAGGGCACCGGCCAGGCTGCTCGCAGGGTCGTCGCCGGCCGGCAGGGCTCCCTGGCAGGCATTGATCAGTACCAGGCGGGTCTGGCCGCGCTGCCGGCTCAGCAGTCGCTCCAGGTAGGACACCGGGGTTGGCTGAGGCCGGCGGTCGACATCTTCAAAGATGAAAACGCCATGTTCGCCCTGTTCATCGAAATCACCATGACAGATCAGATGCAGCATATGCACCGGGCGCTGCGTCCCGTCACGCAGCCAGTTGCGCAGCTGGTCGCGGGTGCCGGCGCCGCGCACCACATCCAGCTTGATCAGCCCTTCGCTGACCGAATTCTGGAGCGCACGCTCAATCCGGCGCAGCTCGCGATCAACATTCAAGACCGGATAATCGCCGGCCTGCGGGCTCGCAGCGACGATCAGCACCTGCAACGGCCCCTGGACAAGGAGCGGACCGGCAGGTTGCGGCAATTCAACATAGCGCACCAGGCTAAGGTTCGGCTCCAGCGCCAGATAGTTGTTGCTGCGCGGGTCATTGAGCAACTCCCAGGGCAAGGTGGCCAGTTCTGGAGGCAGGGACAACCTGATGCGTAGATGTTCGCCGGATCGCAACTTGCCGCGGCTCTCGGCAAACCCGGCAAGGGTAGCATCACTGAACAGGTGCCGGAACAGCAACTGTCCCAGTTCGCGGGCCTTGCGCAGCTCTTCGGGGCGGCGGCGACGAACCACGCGAGCCTGCGCGACCCAGCTTGCAACATCGCTGCGTCGCGCCGCCCGGTCGCCCGGATCGAACGGCAAACTGAATGATTGCGCAGCGGTCTCGCCGAACGCCCAGGGCGCCGCTGCCCGTACCACGTAGACTTCTCCCTGTTTTTCAAGCCGCACATCGAAGATCCGCAGCATGGGTGATGCATTGGGCGCATCGGGTGGCAGTGCAGGGTAAAAGTGCTGATGAACCGTGCCCACGCCAATTCCACTCGCACCGGGTGGAATGATTGGCGCATTAATATCACCGCCGACATCACCCAGATTTGCCAGGCCAATCTGCGCGGTGTCGCCGGCATCAAGGTTGCGATTGCTACGCAAACCAGCTTCAAGCTGCGCAATCTGGGCTTCGAGTTGCGCACGATGCTCCGGATCGCTGGTTGCTGCAACCAGCGCACGAAGCTGAGCCAGAAGAGTTTGGATGTCGCTCATATCACTCCATTCAGCGGCGCTTCGCCAGTGCCCGGCTCGTCACTCGTCACTGGTCACTCATCACTCCCCTCGGCGTAGCGGCGGGTGCTGCGCGGGTCGCGGTGGCCGAGCATGCGGCTGACCACCTGCTCGGGCAGTTCGGCAATCAGGTCGCCGGCCAGACTGTGGCGGAGCTGGTGCATCGTATAGCGCGGCTGGCCCGCGTCGAGCAGGCCGGCCCGTTCACAGATCTTCGCCCACTGGTAGTGCAACGCATCGTAGCTCACCCGCGTGCCGCGCAGCGAGCGGAACAGCGGCACCCCCGGCAGGCTGCGATCCTGGCCGCGCAGGTG
>DAOTUJ010000195.1:0-37969 GCA_034437175.1 Chloroflexaceae bacterium
CTGCGGGATCGCCGACCGATCGACCCGCACGCCAGCGTGCTCGATCTCAAAACCCACTACCGTGGCCTGACCTATGCGGAGGAACTGATAAAACTCCTTCCGGAAAAACCAGAGCCGGGTTTATTGCGCTGACTTCTGGCGCAGGTTACGGGGCTTGGGCGTATCCATCCGCTCCCCGCTGAGATACACACTGAATAATTGGCGAAGGTATTGAACTTACGACATCATTATGCGCTACCTGGAATTCGAGCAGCGACTGGCCGAAGTCGACCTGGTGATTGCTGCTGAGGGTGGTATCGATGAGCAGACGCCTTTCGGCAAGATCCCGGCGGAAGTCGCCCGGCGTGCCCAACCCTATGGCCTGCCTGTGATCACCCTGGCCGGCACCGTCGGCCGCGGCGCCCGCATCAACTACGCCCACGGCATTGCCGCCTTCACCAGCATTTTGCCGCAGCCCTGCGATCTCGATACTGCCATCGCCAATGCCGCCGACTGGATCGCAGCTTCAACCGAAAACGTCGTGCGTATGTTGCTTGTCGGCAGGAACATGCGGCGAGCGGCTTGAGCAGGGGATACCTGGGAGTGCGCGCTCCTGGTTCCGGTCTGAGCAATACCAGATCACGATCAGCCCGCGGAAAGTTTTCCAGCTTCTTATGTTCACGGCAGTTGCGCTCATCGGTGCCAATCTGATGGCCCATCTGATACGCTATCTCATTGGCGATCCTACGCCAAATCGACTGCTGCGGCTGTTCGATGTCAATAGTGAAGCAAATATCCCCACATTACTTTTCGGTAGGTATTTTGCTCATTGCTGCCTGCTTACTCTATGCCGTAGCTGTCGTGAGCAAACGTCAATCGCGTTCATTCGTCATTCACTGGTACATGCTCTCGGCCCTGTTTGTGCTGCTTTATTCCCGCCGCCACCAGAACCAGCCCGAACGCCAGGGTGCCTGGTCGCCGACCTGTGTTTCGCCGTACTCGACGCGTTCCAGCGCAAAGCCCTGTGCCAGCACCTCCCGCAACTCGGCTTCGTCCAGCCAGCGCCGCTGCTCCTGCTCCGGCTTCTCTTCGTGCAAATGCGCAAACAGCAGGTAGGATGCTCCCGGCCGCAGCAGGCGCAGCAATTCGCCGTGGTAGGCTCGCAGTTCTTCGCTGCTAAAGCTGTGCATCGCACCGACATCGAGCGCAAAATCGTAGGGGTCGCTCAGAAAATCGAGCTGCGTTGTCGAACCGACGTGAAACTGTGCCTGCGCAGCGACACCAGTCTGCTCGGCCCGACGGCGCGCTTCGTCGATTGCCTGTGGAATGAAATCGACGCCGTCGACCTGCCAGCCCAGCCGGGCCATAAAGATCGCCGCCCGCCCCAGCCCGCAGCCCAGATCCAGCGCCCGGCCGGCCGGCAGCGTCGGCACGAACGCCAGCACCTCCGGCGGCGGATCCTCGTGATCCCAGGGCACCGTGCCCGCCTCATACAGCTCCAGCATTCGCTCATAGCGCGCCATACGCACCTCATGTATAAACCCATTCAAGCGTTGAAGCGTTCAAACGCTCCAACGCTCACACCGTCGCTTTCGCCTGCGGCTCATCCTGCTCAATCACCTGCTGCAACTTCTGCATCTGGATCTGCATATCCAGCCGCGAGAACAGGGTGCCCAAGTTGACCGCGAACACGCGCAGAGCCTGGTTGCTCATTGTGAAATCGACCCGGTTTTGCACCACGGTGCGCGATCCGTCGGCAAACCAGCGCCACAGATCAGTACCTTCCCAGAAGCCTTCAATCGTCATCAGGATATGCTGGTTGTCACGCTCAACCACTTTGTAGGTAGCACCGGCCAGAAACAGCGTTTTCAGCCGCATGCGATGCACACTGTTCAGGGCAAACAGCTCGCCTTCCACCGGCTCCAGGGTGATCAGCGGCGATCGCCAGCGTGCCAGCAACTCCGGCTTCGTCAAATAGCGCTCCACAACGTCCGGCGCCGTATTGATTGAAATGAATTCTTCCTGCACTGCCATGGTTGTTTCTTTCCTTTAAGTTTGTGAATGAACCAATGAACCAGGGAACTAAGGAACCAGTCTGGTGATCGTATTGTGCAGTGAATGAACCAATGAACCAGGGAACTAATACCAATTCGAATTGTGGATTCCGCATATCGACAACCGTTCTAGCCGATACGAACGGCACATCGCGGCTCGTCACTTGTCACTTGTCACTCGTCACTTGGTATAAGGAACCAGTCTGGTGATCGTATTGTGCGGTGAATGAACCAATGAACCAGGGAACTAAGGAACCAGTCTGGTGATCGTATTGTGCAGTGAATGAACCAATGAACCAGGGAACTAAGGAACCAGTCTGGTGATCGTATTGTGCAGCTTCCGATCCTTCAACTCATGTGCTCCCTGGTTCATTGGTTCATTGGTTCATTGGTTCATTAGTTCATTAGTTCATTAGTTCATTAGTTCATTAGTTCATTAGTTCATTAGTTCATTAGTTCATTAGTTCATTAGTTTCTTCAACCCTATACACCCCACCAGCCCCTCGCGATAACTCGGGTATCGCAGTTGCACCCCGAGTTCCTCGCGCATGCGCCGGTTGCCCATACGGTGCGAGGCAGTCGCCATCGCTACCAGGTCGGGCGGCAGCATGACAGGTTTGCCCTGTAGTTGCGCCACCCGGTTGACTCCGTCTACCAGCATCCCGGCGATGATTGGCGCCAGTACCGGTGGTGGTGCCGCACCCAGCAACCCGGCCAGGTAGAAATAAAACGCACGTACCGTCGTCGGCTCATCGTCTGCCAGATTATACACGTTGCCGGCTCGCCCATGTTCAGCCGTTGCCATCAACGCCGGCGTCACATCATCAATGTGGATTGAGCTAACGTAGCCTTTTCCGCCACCGATCAGCAAAAACCAGCCACGCCGCAACAGCGGCAACATCAGGTTCGGGCTGCCCAGCCCGTAGACGCCGGCAATGCGTGCGCTGATTGCCGGCACACCGTTTTCGTGAAAAGCGCGGAGCAGAATCTGTTCCGCCGCGTGCTTGGCCTGTGCATAACGAAAAGCCGGCGCCGGCTCAGTGTCTTCATCAAGCCAGTCGCTGCCGCTGGGGTACAGCGCACCGCTGCTGGCGTACACCAGTGCTCGCACGCCGCTGCCTTTGCCGCACACCGCTGCAACCGCTGCGGCGCCGGCCTGGTTGCTGCGCAGAATCTCGCTGCGGCTGCCCAGCGCCGAACCTGCCAGGTGGTAGACTACGTCGGCGCCCTGTACTGCTTCGCGCAGCGTCTGCCAATCAGTTGCATCGCCGGCAATCGTCTGTGCGCCGGTGTCCGCCAGGTTCGCCAGCCGCTCCGGGTCGCGATCCAGCACAGTGACCTGCCGGCCTGCGGCGAGCAGTGCCCGCGCCAGGTGCCGCCCGATGTATCCGGCCCCACCGGTAATCAATGCGCGCATTTATTGCAAGGTGCTCCGATACCAGGCTTCAACCCCCTTCTTCAGCAGCATGGCCGGCCCGCCGAACACTGGCAGGCCCAGTGGATTGCCGATCGCTTCGCCCGGTCCCAGCGAAACCAGTTCGCCCAGTTGCAGCGGTTCGTAGCTGCGCGGCGCCCGCCCCTCGATTTCGGCCAGCAGCGTATCGGCCAGGTGCTCGCCCTGGCGCATTGCGTAACTGGCAGTCGCCGGTACCTGCTTGCCCTCTGGCCCCGGAATGGCTGCGCAGTCGCCGGCAGCAAAAATATGCGCCTGGTCTTTCACCCGCAAGTAACAATCAACTTCCACTCGTCCGAAGCGATCCGTCGGCAACCCCGAATCAGCCAGCAGCGGCGGCGCCTTGAACCCCGCCGCCCAGACCAGCGTGCCAGCTCGCAACACCCGGTTGCCGTTCAGATACAGTGCCTGCGGTTCTACTCGTTCTACACTCGTGTTCAGATAGACACTGACCCCGCGCCGATCCAGCACTCGCTCGGCCTCGGTGCTGGCCCATTTGCCGAACTGGCGCAGCAATACATCATTGCGATCCAGGAGCGCGATGCGAACCTCCCGGCGCGGCACCCCCTTCTCGTCCGCCAGGCGCGGCAGCCAGTCGGCCAGTTCGCCCGCCAGTTGGCAACCGGTGTAACCGCCACCCACGATGGCAAACGTCATCAAGATGCGCTTGCGCGTCGCGTCACTGACACCGGCTGTTTCACTGACCCGTGCAATAACATGGTCGCGCAGGTGGAGCGCATCGTCATAGAAGCGCAGCGGCATAGTATGCTCGGCAGCGCCGGGGATGCCCCAGTAATTCGGCATATTGCCCAGCGCAATCACCAGTTTATCGTACTCGATGCTCCCGCCGTCGCCCAGTAGCACCTTGCGCTGGAGCGGTTCAATCCGGCTGACCTCGCTCTGCTGCAGCTGCACGTTGCGCTGCCGAAACAGCGGCTCCAGGTCAACCACCGAGTCTTCGCGCCCGATCGCATCCGCCGCCGTCTGGTGCAGTACCTGCACAATCTGATGGTACGGATGCCGATCAACCAGGATAATATTGGCACGAGGGTGTTTCGAGCGTACCAGTTCTTCCAGATCCAGTGCCAGCCGCACCCCGACATAACCGGCGCCCAGAATTACAATATTCATAGTACTCCCGCATATCTGGTTCGTTCAGGTAGTCCACCATTTCAGAATACCACAAATCTTTTTGCAAGCGGCACACAGCAAAACCGGCGACCCGGTCGCCGGTCTGATGCTGTTCAGTTCGTGCCTATCAGAGATCGCGGCAGCCAGACTGCCGCCACTAACTACTGGTCTGACCAGGCGCAAACGAGCGTTCGCACCAGTTCCTGTCCCAGCATCCCCGTTCCACTCGCCACCAGAATCATCGGCACTCCCTTATTTCTATTCCAGAAAGAGCAAAACGCGCGCCCGAATACTCGGGCGCGCGTTTTGCTCTGTTTGATCGATCAGGCTTTTTCGACCCACTCATCAACCCGGGCGGCCGCCTGTTCGGCGTTTTCGACCTGGCGATTGGCCGCGTTGCGCATCCCCGCACCGAATTCCTCGGCGGCGCGGGCCAGCCGGTCGGTGAAGCGACGTGCCCGATCACCCAGTTCTTCGGCGCTCGGCATGTCCGGCATGCGCGCACTGGTGCTGGCATCACCGCCGCCGGCATAAAAATCGTCAACTACCTTCACCGAAACATCGGCCAGTTCTTTGGGCAGCGCCACAATTGCCCGGGCCACTTCGCCCATTGCCCGGCGTACGCGTCGGCGCGCATTGCGCGGCAATAGCACCAGCGGCACCGATGCCAGCGCCAGGCTGAGTCGGGTTGCACCGCCGACAAAGGCTGCGGCCAACTCAAATAGACCATCGTAGCTTTCGCGGCGCTGAACTTCGACTTTTTCGCTCATGATTAGCTCCTTATGCTTTCGCCGGCTCGGCTTTGCTTACTTCATCGTGTGGCGCCTTCTTTGAATGAGCCGCGTCCTTCTTCTCGGCCTCGCTGGCCCATTCCTCAATCGTGGTACCGGCGATGTCCGCGAAATCGCGCGGCAAGGTCGCAAAAGCGTACATCAACTCTTTCGTCGCGTTGCGCATATGCTGGCGCGACTCCGGCGGCAGCACGGCAATCGGCAACATCAGCAGCGAGACACTTGTTCGCACTAGCCCGCCGCCGAACTCCACCGCCGACTCCAGAATGCTCTCGTTGCGCTTCTGCGTCGACACATTGCGCACGCGTACTTCACCTTGAGGCTCCGACATAGCTTCCTCCTTTGCAGAGCTTTGCGTTTGCGAGGCCAATCGTGCCGGGCGCGCAAAGTTCACTGTCCAGGTTCCTATCCCTTATAATCTGTGACCCATCACCCATCACCCATCACCCAAAGAACCCACCGACCACAAAGGCCGATATGAACTGAATGAGCAAAATAAACGGGTTACTGGCCAGCAAATAGCGTTTGAAATTCTCGTGCGATGGTTCGCGATACAGCGCTACCTGCGCATGAATCGGCACCACAATCGCCAGCATTGCCAGCCCGGCCACCCAGGGATGGCCCCATATCAATGCCAGCCCGAACAAGAGCAACTGCGAAATATTGATTACGCCATAGGCCACCAGCAAGGTTTGCTTGACGCCCAGCGCCACCGTCATCGATCGCAGCCCGTGCTGGCGATCACCCTCAACGCTTTTGATGTCGTTGAGAAAAAGCAGCCCAATCGCCAGTCCGGCATTGATCAGCGCCGCCACCGCACTCTCCCAGGTCAGCGGTGCAAAAATCAGGTGCCCGGCGACCCAACTCATCGTCACATAGCCAATGCCGACCGCCGGTGGCCCTAGCCAGAAGCGCGCTTTCAGCTGAAAAGGCGGTACACTGTAGGCCGCTGAAAGCAGCACCCCGAAGATAGCCAGCATGACGATCCAGATACTGCCGAAGATCAGCGAGATGCCGACCGTCGCCAGCGCCAGTACCAGCCAGTTGATCCGCGCCTCACGCAGGCTCAAGCGCCCCGAGGGGATCGGTCGTACCGGGTCGTTGATGGCATCCAGTTCACGGTCGTAATAGTCGTTGATGCTCTGGCTGAAACCGGTGCAAAACGGGCCGGTCATCAGTGCCCCCAGTGCCACCAGCCCCAGGTCGCGCGGATTGGTAAAGTCGCAGGCTCCCGATGCAATCGCCCCACAGACTGTCAGTAGCGTCGCTGAGATCCAGGTGACCGGATCGGCCAGTTCGACATGCGCCCAGATCTTGCCCGTCAGCGATGTTTGCGGTTTTTCAGTTGCACGTAGTAATTCCGAGTCGTTCATCACCGGGCCAATCCACGGTTGCTGAAGACTGCCGTCTCAGCAAGCGTCGCCGGAGTTTGTGGTGCTTCATGTTGTGTGCGCTGTTTCATGTATTATAATACAAATAAGCAATACTTCAAGCAATGATAGTGCTGTGCAGCCGCAATGCCCGTTCCCAGATTGGCAAACCCTCGGGATCGGCGTACCAGGGATGGCCGTGGAAGGGCGAGTGATAGAGGCCGGCAACCCCCAGGTATTCTGCGCCGGGTAGCACCGCGCTTTTCATGGAGGCTACCCCGTCACCCCATTCCTGTCCCTTGTCGGCGCCGCCCACCAGCCTGTAGCTGTTGAAGGCCATGCGCTCGGCCGCCGTCCCGCGCTGCCGCCCCGCCAGCGTGCAGCCAATCACCGACACATACTGCACATCATCATAGTAGGCGCCGGGATAGGTGCCATTAACATAATTGTACAACTTGAGCGTCCAGCGTTCGGCGCTAAAATGTGGTGTCCCCAGCGTGACCAGGCGCTCGACATAACGCTTCCCGGCGAATTGCTCACCGTGGTAAGGTTCGTCACCCAGGTAGAGCCGGGCAGCCACCCCGGCCACACTATGTGCCAGCAGCAGCACTCGTTCCTGACCGGTTTCCCGGCGGGCCTGCTCCACACTGGCCCTGATACGCCGCAGTACCGGCCGGAAGTCGTAGTCGCGGGTCAGTGCCCAGCGCAGGCGACCGATCGGCACCCGATAGACCTGAAAATTGTAGGGCGGCTGTTCCAGGCGGGTCGCGAGTGACGCAAAGTCATTCGGACTCGTGAGATAGCCCCCGATCAGCACCAGTGCGCGCATAATCTCTATCGTTAAACCATTCTTCGATAATGCCGCGGGCGCCGTACCAGCGTCGCGGCGCATTATAGGGGGCGTGGCGCACGCCCTGGAGCACCATATTCTCGGCGCCCGCGAGATAGCAACTGTGGGTCGGTATGATCCCATCGCCGATCACATTGCCGTCGCCGCAGGTCAATTCATAAGAACGGAAGGCCAGCATTTCCTCGCCGCGCCCGAACCGGCGGCCCATCACACTCTTGCCGGCCACCGTGCGATAATGTACATTCGGGTAGTAGGCGCCCGGATAGGCCTCGTTTACAAATGCGCCGAATTTGGCCACGTAGATCTCGACAGTCGCATGGGCCGTCCCCAGTGTTGTCAGGCGGTCGACGAACCGCTTCCCGTCGTAAACAACGCCGTTGTAAGGTACATCGCCCAGATAGGCGCGGGCAATGCGGCCACCGGCACTATGACCGATCAGGTCGATCTGGTCGGCGCCGGTTTCGCGCAAGGCCAGTTCTACCGTGCGCGCCAGGATATTCATCACCGGTGTGAAATTCGGGTCGCGCAGGCCGGCCCACTGGCGCCGACCAATATCAACAATATAGACGATCCGGTTGTAGGGCGGTTGAGCCAGAATACTGGCCATGCCCCGGTAGTCGTTTGCTGCCGAGAGCCAGCCGCCAATAATTACTACTGGTCTTTGCATAAGCTTTTTTGACTCGCGCAATCGGCGTTTGTGCCCGTTGATGGCAACAGTGATCTTTCGCCTGCGGCAGCGTAGAAGTTTCCATTTTCTTTCGTCTGATGTAGACGCATGCGGCCACACCAGACGAAAAAGACGGTTCTTTTCAGGCCGCCAGAGGCAAAAAGCCTCGGTTCAGGATACCATCGACGCCGGATGCACAAGCCTGACTAGTTCTTTTCTGTGTTGCCTTCTTTGTCTTCGCCGCCCTCGTCCGATTTCGGTTCTGCATTTTCGACTTTGACTTCGGTCGAAGTGGGCGGTGTCGGCGGCAGGGTTGACTGGCTATCTACCCAGGGTCTGGCCGAGGTTGATTGGCCAGCAGTCGGTTCCGACGACGAGGTCGGCTTGTCGGCAGCCGACTCCGATGGCAGAGTCGGTTTGCTGGCAGCCGGAGCCGGTGGCGGAGTCGCTTTGTTGGCAGCCGGAGCCGGCGATGGGTTCGGGTTGCTGGCAGCCGGGGCATCGCCGGTTTCTACGGCAACCTGCGTCATCTGGGTATCGCGGCCCGCCGGTCGCTGGCGGCGCCAGCTGTCGACGGCATCAGTGAGTTCGCGGGTCTGCAACTCAAAGACCTTCTGATACATCCCGGTCACATCCTGCACTGTGGTGCGGAACTGGCGCAGGAAGGCTTCCAGACCCTGCGGCGGCAGTGCCCCGCGCAGGTAGCCACGCACGCCATACGTAATTGGTTTGACATAACCTTCAAAGCGTGCCGGTTGTTCGCCGCCGCCTTGCATGACCGGGCCACTCTCGCTGGAATAGTTCTCGGATCCACTGCCGAAACGCATGCGTTCGGCGCCTTCCGGTCGCGGTGCGGCATAATCATTCTGGCCGCTGCCGTAGCTGTTACGGTTGCTGCCATAATCGCTGCGGGCGCTGCTCGGTGGCGGGGTATAGCTACGCTGCGGTGGCGGTGCCGCCGGCCGACGCTCGCTTCGGCGCTCCGGCGCCGGCGACGACGGGCCATAGCGTTTCGGCTCGCTATACTCGATCCCCACCCAGCGCCGGAAGAAGCCAGGCATCCAGCTGGTAGTGCTGTCGGCAATTTCCCGTTTGGAACTACCGTAGTTGCCGTATTCCGGGCGGCGATACTCGCCGGTCAGGCCCAGGAACTCACGGAAGAATGACGGTATCCAGCTGACCGTGGAGTTTTTGTCTTCATCATAACGGTTGTAACTCATGTCTAATTTCCCCTATGAGCCGAAGGCCAGCAACCCCCGTTTGGGCCGGGCAATCGGTGCAAAACAGTGCGCAATAATCGTGCTGAGATCATCTTCGGGGTAACGGCGATCAAGCGTCATCACCGCGTCGATCACATCGCCCAGCTTTTCAAGCGGTGTTGCCGGATCACTTCTGACCAGGTGCTGGATCAGCGTACGCCGGTATTCAAGGCTGTAGCGCAGCGAACAAGCTGCCAGCGCGTTCAAGAGCATATCGCGCCGTTCAGGATTGTCGCTGAACTGGTTTAGCCAGCGTCGCAGGCCAATTCGTTCATCTTTATCCAGATAATAATTGACCAGGTCGGCCAGACCCGTATCATTGGTCAGCATCGAGATCTCCTGCCATCGCTTGCTGAACGACATTCTGCTGAAAGCCCGCAGATCGCAGAGTTGCGCCACCAGGTTGCTGGCAGTGTAGTAGGGCTCGCGCTCGAAGCCGCGGATCAGGCCGGCTTCACGTTCGGCCAGGATTGCCAGTGCCTCGCGAATAAGATTCTCGCTCTGGTCGTAGCCACCCTCACGCAAATGCATCTCGTGGGCCAGTTCGTGCAGGGCAATGCCGACAGTGGCATCTTCATTCCAGCGCCCCAGGGACACGGTCGCGCCGTTGGCCGGCGTGAAATTGCCGCTGTCGCTCCAGCGTGCGGTGGCCCGGTTGCTGTCGAAGGCCTCAAACATCAGCCGCTCGTGGAGCAAGGCCGGTGTTATTGCATCGCCCCACATCCGGCCAGCCAGCTTTTGCACCCGGTGAGCCAGGCGCGACGGCCGGTAACTCTGGTCACCGACTCGCACTTCCTGGTCGCCGGCCCGCAGCATATCTATTACTGCGTTTTGTCCGTTTGCACGCAATATCAGTTGCATAGGCTTACCTTTGGGAGGTCGAGGTCATGGGCGATCATTGTCTGATTGACAATCTAATCACCAATGACCCATGCGCTATGACCTGTCACCTATTACCTCTTAAGAATAACCGCATAATCTGGATCACTTGCTCCGGTAATTCAAACAGGATCAAGTGACCGCAGCGTGGGATTTCAAGAAAAATACCCTGTTCGGCACAGTCGATCAATTTGCGCCCGCCGGCCGGTTGCATAATCGGGTCGTTGGCCCCGGCGACCAGCAGGGTCGGCTGCTTGATGGCTGCCATTTGCTGCGGTACTGCTTCCAGGGTTTCGCGGCGCACCAGTTCGCGTGTGCTCACTTTGATGGCTTCCGGGTCGCAGCAACGCAAGCTCAGGGTACCGAGGCGCACATCGCGCACCGGCGGCGTATTTTTGGCCAGCACCAGCCGGGCATATAAGAAAGGCAGCACCCAGAGGTTGCGTCGTTCGATGGGCCGCAGCACCGTGTTGAATACAAAACTCAACACGTGTGGGATTGCCGCTGCCGCAACCCGATTGTACTCCAGCAGACTGAAGTTGAACAAGGTCAGGCTGAGCACTCGCTCGGGGTGGTTCGCAGCGTAATGCAGTGTCACGAAGGCTCCGAGTGAGAATGCGGCAACGTGGTGTGGGCCAAGTTCGAGCGCCTCAGCCAGCGCCCGCAGATCATCGCTGAAGCCGGCAACCGTATAGTTGCGCTGCGGGTCGTCCGCGGAGAAGCCGTGGCCTTTGAGATCGTAACAGATCACACGGTAGCCGGCGGCACCGAGCGGGTCGACAATATGGTTCCACCAGTACGAGGAGCAATCCCAGCCATGCACCAGGATCAGTGGTTCGCCACTGGCCGGGCCGGCTTCGTAATAATGATGCAACAGGCCATTCACTTCGACGAAATGCGCTCGCCGCAGTAGATCGTACTCGAAGTTACGCCGTTTGCGTTCGCCCTGCGACAAATTGCCGGCCAGTGCCTCGCGGGTTTCGGCCAGGTACTCGCGGTATTTGTCGCTTACGCGGGGCATCGGCTCACTGCTGGCACCGGCACTTACCCCGTTGCTGCTCAAGCTCCTGGCTGGCTGACTGCGCATGACACTCCCCCTCAGGCTTGTTTTTCCACCCAGAGACGCAGGGTCTCGCCATCGACACGGGCGCGCAGGCGCCCGCCCGAGATCAACGCCGGCAGCAAAATATGGCGGCGGTAAGGGCCAAATTTGACAATAACTTCTTCGGAAGCAACGGCGATTTCCAGTGCCCTGGCTTCCAGGAAGGGGATATGCAAATTGACTTCGTTCATCGTTTCCGGCCTGAGTTCCGGTCGTTGCACCTGGCTCTCCAGCGGCAGCCCCAGATCCGGGCCGACATCGCGGTACAGCATCTTGCCGCGTTCGGCCCAGCCGGCGATGTCGGTTGCGTCCAGCGGCAATTGCTCGATCAGCAGGCGTGGCCGACGTTGCCCATCGCCCGAACTCAGCGCATTGCGCGTGCCGCTATCGAGGTCGGCGGCATCACCATGTACCAGCAAGCTATCGACTTCCAGGCTGTACAGGCCGAATCCACCGAGTGCCTGACGTGCCGGCGGGAGCGACAATTCGCTGATCGGCAGAGCCACTCGCACGCGGGCACCGCTCTCCGGCGCGAGCAGCGTGCGCTGTGATTCCAGCGCCACCCGCAGATCTTGCAGCGGCGCGGCACTGGCCGGCGGCAGGAGCGTGACCGGCAGCAGTGCGTTTTCTTGCGAAATACGCGACTTGCCCGGCCCCCGGTCGAGACCGAATACCAGGCGTACAAACCAGCGCAGGGTGTCGGGTAGCGCAATTGCCCGTAACAGGCTTTCCATACTCGGCCCATCGCAGATCAACAGATCGTACGATTGTTGTTCCGCCATCTGACCGGCGATCATCAAGGTGCCGACCGCGTCCATGCCGGGAAATGCCGGCAACTCGCCGCCACCGATCTCACGCAGGCGACTGGCCAGGCCCGTTTGAAACTGGGGTCGGATCTGATCCCAGCGCACACCGATCTCATCGCGTGCCGCGATTTCCACCGCTGCCAGACGCTGATCAAGTTCTTGCGGTTGCGAGCCGAGCTGGCGCTTAAGGAGCGCACCCAGTCGATGCAACGGGCCAACACTGGCGAGCAATACACGCTTCCCCGAACTCGCAGCAAAAGCCGCAGTCGCTGCTGCGGCGGCGGTCTGGAGCGCATCACCGTGACCAGAGATGATAACAAGGCGCATGGTTGTCAATTGTAGGCAGGTGCAAGCGGCGCACGCCGGCGGGCGTCTTTGCCGAGCATTTCCTCCCTACCCATAAAATCAGGCCGCTTCGACCTGTACTTCACCGGATTGTTCAGCGTACTCCAGCATACTCTCGCGGAACTCCAGCCGCAGAACCCCTTCCTGGTCGTAGCGATGATTGCCCAGTGTGCAATCGTAAAGGATGCGCGGCAGGGCAATACAGCGGTGCAGGCGCCCGATGCTGACACTCAGATCGGTACCGTTGCGCGTGATATCAATCGACTCGTTCTCAAGGAACGGCAGGCGTAGGCAGAGCTCATAGTGACCGGGTTGGCCTTCTTCGTTCCACTGTTCCATCCAGATTGGCTGTTCGTCGTAGAGCACTTCGCCGGGATTGCATGCGCCGAAGGTTGCTCTGCCGACGGCAGCCAGCCGGTCTGTGCCGATTGGTTCTTCGGCCTGCAAGACCGCTTTGAAGAGTGGCGTCGGCGCAAAGCTATTTTCGATTTCCTCGATATAGCCTTGCTGGAGTTTGATCCAGTAATCGAAATAAGGCCCCAGGTCATCGCGGCGCGGCAAAATCTTGTTGATGACGATTCCGTCGAGCAGCAAGCCATAGAGATTGAGAAAGGTATAGGCGCGGCGAGTTTCCAGTAGCGGCAATTTCTCCGGGTTGAGCACCAGGCGGATCGAAACCTCGGGGCTTAGCAGGAAGCCGGCCAGTTTTTCCATCTGTTCCAGCAGCACATTGATTTCCTGAAAGAAGCGATCTTCAGGCATATCCTGGCGGAAGGTACGAGCCATGCCGGCCAACCCGCGGTACATGCGGAAGAATCGCTTGCCGGTGGTGCCGCCGATAATCAACTCGGGGTAAGCCAGCAGGCGTAGCGTATTGCCGGTCGGTGCGGTATCAAGAATGATGGCATCCCAGCGACTACTCTGCGCCTCGTTCATCACCCGTTGCAGCGACAGAATCTCGTCGAGACCGGGTTGATTGGCGAGCTCGGCAGCGGTGGAACGTTCGATACCACGATTGTTGTAGGTGCCGGCCACGAACTGTTGGAAACCGCTAAGATTGCGGCGCCATTCGTAGACGGTATCGATTTCCAGGCCGTAAAGATTGGGCATCAGCGGAGTAGGCCGGTCACGGCTGATTTCGGCGCCAATCGCATCAGCGAGCGAGTGAGCCGGGTCGCTGGAAACGACCAGCGTACGCAATCCACGCTGCGCCAGCAACGTGGCGGTTGCCGCCGAAATCGTCGTTTTACCGGTTCCACCTTTGCCGGAATAAATAATTACTCGTGTCATAGGCAGCCATCAGCTAAACGCATATAGCGAGAGAACCTGACGTTAATGCGGTGTCTTCCCATTGAGCGATTCAGCAACAACTGGTTGCTGTCCGATGGCCGACCTGTCCTGTTCGTGGTTGACCACGATTCGGCGTACCGGTACGCACGAACGTTCTGCGGCGGGTGCCACCTCGGGTGCGGGCGCAGCTTCAGCGGCGGTTGGCTGTTCGGCCGGCTCGCGGCGTACCGCAATCGGGCGGCGCACACTGGCATTGCTGCGGATCTGCGGAGCCGCTTCCGGATGGCCTTCCATTTCGGCGGGTGCAGCCGCTTCCGGGGCCGGCTCGCGGCGTACCCCGATCGGGCGGCGCACGCTGGCGCTACTATGAACTGCGGGTTGCGCTTCGGCTGCCGCTTCGGTCGGTGTCGCGTTATCGGCTGCCGATGCAGTGCGTTCACGGATCGCCGAGCGCACCGAGATCCGGCGGGCCGAGGGGGCTTCCGGTTCATTTTCGGGCGCAGTTTCGTCGGGTTCCGTCAGCGTCAGCACGGCGCGCACTACGGGTGCCACCGGCGCGAACGGACCGCGCTGCTCTTCCTGCTGGTTCATGGCATGGCGCAGGCCGGCATAGGCTCGCCGGCGAGTCTGCGAGTCCTGAACATTGCCGATCAGTTCGTTGGTGCCGCTCATCACTTCACTGGCCCGGCGCAACGAATGTTGCAGGCGGCGCGGCACTTCGAGCATCAAGCGCAAGCCGCGACTGATGTCGTACATTGCCGGTTGCTCAGGCATCACCTGGCTGTTGCTGCGAGTCAGCGACATCGAGCGTGCGGGGCCGATAATATCGCCGCCGCGGTTGCGCTCGTAAGCCGTAATCAGATCTTCGGGCGTGCCGACAGCCGTTTCGCCCAGGTTCGGGTTTGTGCTCGCCTGACCTTTGATGCGCTGCCACCAGGGTTTCTTCTGGTCGCTTGCGGGGGCAGGCGGATTCTCAGGCTCGCTCAAAGCAGCGAAGTTGCGCGTTATACCAGGGGATTGCTCGGGCGCCGGAAACTCCTCGGCGAAGTGTTGCACCAGTTCTTCGGGCGTGACCCCGGCGTCGATCAATTCGCCGACCCAGCCGATCATTTTGGCGAGCACCGGCACATCTTCAGCCGGCATAAAATCGAGCGTATTGACGAAAACTCGTTCCGGTTCACCGCCATAGGTTGGCGCAGTTCCCTTGACACTGATACGGCGCTTGCGCGGTTCAACCGGCGGCAGGCGTACCACAATGCGTACCCGGCCGTGGAAAGGATCCCAGGCCATCGCCTCACCGACATCAACATCCTGCCAGGGCAGGCCATCGACCGTATCATTGAAGAAACCGCGAGCCCAGGTAATCAAACGCTGGTTGGTCAGCGCCACAAAATCAGAGAGCGCCATCCCACCGACGCGCTGACCGTTCTCGTCGAGCAGAATCCCATCGAAGAGCGCCAGAAGCGTCTCGCCTTCTTGCAACAGACCACGTTGTTGCATTTCTTCCACGCTCAACGGGTTTACGTTGGCTCCCAGATACGGCTGCAGACTCATGCTCATGACGTTCTTCCCTCTGAGGAGGCGCTCGCCGGCCCCTCCTGATAGCTTGTCCGATTGCCGCCATTGGCATCCCCCGAACCGCTAGCGGCGACTCGGCGGCGGAGCGGGATTTCGTAACGGTCGCCGATTGTCATATTGCCGGGTTTCGCTACCGGTGGCACAGGTTTTACATGGGCCGAATTGTCATCATCGCGGCGACGAAGCGGGATCTCGCGATAGCTGGGAGGCTCGGGCGCCGTATCGGGCTGTGCGTTCGGAGTATGCTCCTGCGGCTCTGCCGGCTCCTGGACGGGATTGGGATTCCGCGCAGCCGCCGGGTTCCCGTTCCCCCCGCCGCGCTGGCTATTGATGAAATTCATCGCCAGTTCGCGGGCGGCCGGATTGCCGACTACCGTATTCACCAGTTCGTTGATTGCCCGAACCGTATCGGCGATTTCGCGCAGATTGGCGCTCTCGAAGGGCCGCTCAGTTTCGCGCAGGCCGCGCCGGACGGTATCCCAGGCTGAGCGAGCCAGCCGGCCGGCGGTGTAAATCTGCTCGGGTGGCAGATTGGCCGGGTCGTTCTGGAACAGCGGATCGCCGGGCATCGTCACACCGGGATGGTCGGTGCCCTGATCCGGCCAGCGGTAGGGGCGCCCATCCTGCGACTGACCCTCGACCGTACCATAAATCTGCTCGGCAAGCAGCGTTGCAACCTCCTGACCGGCCTCGTAGGGATGATAACCCTGGTCGATCAAGTCGCGGGCGGCACCACTGGCGAGTTGCAGCAGCGTCAGCGCTGCCGGCAAGTCACATTGGGGCAAAAGTGTCAGAATGAAGCTCTGATCTTCCTGGCCGGGAGCGCTGAACTCCAGCCGCAAATAGGCATGCAGCGGATCAATGCCGGCACCTTCAACCAGGCTGAGTTCATTGAGCGGAAACGCAAAACACTTATGCTGACCATAATCACGCGCCCAGAGCAACACCCGCAGACTGGTCAGCAGGCAGTAATCGTGCAGGGTCGGGCCGCTCAACCGCTGGCCGTGCTGATCTTGCAGCACACCGTCCAGCGCAATCAGCACCTGCTCACCGCGATCGAGCACCCCCAGCTTGAGGATCTCTTCCAGGTGACCTGGAACGGCTGTATGACTATGGTAGAGGAGATTGATCATCCGTACTGTGTGCCGCAGGCCGCCGGGCGGCGTGCGAACTATCTGTGAAGATCGTAGTCCGTAGCCCGTAGTTTGATCTACAGCGGTACGAACTGCGGACTACGGACTACGGTCGGGCGGTACTAGCGGTTGAACCGCGAGCGTACCCGTTTCGGGCGAAAGCCGCCCAGTTCGGTCGTGCCGTAGGTGCCTTCACCGCTACCGCTGCGAGCGATACCGGGGTAAGCATTACGGTTGATGTTCAGCACTGCAGCCGAGGTTGCCTCGAGCGCATTGCTAACCCACTGCCAGTGGCCCTGGAACATAATGTCGCCAATCGACGCCACCTGTGCCGAAGACTCAGCAAACCATCCACGTGTTACTGCCATCGTGTCTACCTCCTTGGTTACCCTTGATGGCCACATTCAGGTTAACGGGGTCGAATGCCCCGTGTGACCCCACTAATATCCGGCTACCGGTTCGGCGGCCCCGAAGGGCACCATCAGCCAGTCGCCGTCCATCTCAGCCTGACCGGCTTCGAGCCCGGCCAGACTAGTTGGCAAAGTCATAATTCGCCGGAAGTCACCGATCTGAATGACGAGTTCATCGCCGTTCTGGAACAGATCGAGTTGATCGACATCGGCGAAGGGCAGCCGCAGTTTGACGCTATAAGTGCCGTTATCCAGTTTGGCAATATCCATAGGCGCCTCGCGGTAGAGCACCGCAGTCGGATCGCTGCTGCCATAAATATCGAGCCCCATCTGGTGCAGGCTGTTCAGCCCGACAACTTCTTCCGGGTAGTAAGGCACCCGATGAATGGGCAGGGGCGTAAAGGACTGTTCGACATCCTGCAGATAGCGCTGCTGAATATCTTTCCAGTGATTGAGATAGCCGCTATCCTGCTCAAGCGGCAGGATCTTATTGACAATCACCGTATCGACGGTCATACCATACATCGAAAGGTACGTCAGCGCCCGCTGACTTTCCTTGATGACCATCTTCTCGGGGTTCATCACCAGGCGCACCGACGTCTCACTCGGGTCGGTGAGCAAACTGGCAACGCCTTCCATCTGGGCAAACATGCTATCGATGGCATCGTAGACTTCAGCGGGCGCGACGACCTTGCTGAGGCCGGGCGTGATTTTGCTCATCGGGCGAAGCAGCGGTTTGACGAGGTAGCGCTCGGCGCCGCGCAGCATTGCAATGGCCCACTTGAAAGTTTCGGGGGCCGAGAGCAAGCGCAGCGTTTCACCGGTTGGCGCACAATCGATCACCAGCAAATCATAATCGTTATCGTCGCGATGTTTTTTTATGCGGATGAGCGGAAAGGCCTCTTCCATACCGGGGAGGATGCTCATCTCATCGGCCAGAATGCCCTCGACGCCCTGTTCAGCCATCAAATGCGCGAAATGCTCGCGTACAATCCCCCAATTTTCCTCGATATCGTGATAAATGCTGACTTCGAGGGCATCGAGATTGTTGGCGATACGGACGGGATTGGGGCCAAGCGGACCATCGAGGTCAAGCGAATCGGCAAGACTGTGAGCCGGGTCGGTACTCATTACCAGGGTGCGCAGACCCTGTTCAGCAGCGCGTACCGCAGTTGCCGCGGCCACACTGGTTTTGCCCACGCCGCCCTTGCCGGTGAAAATCAGTGTTCGCATCGTGACCTTTCCAGACCTCTCTACTTCGAACCGCAACGGATGGGGAGCAGATTGCTTGCCGGTTCGTCCTGCGGTTTGCGGTAGCCTCAGAGAGCCAGTATTAACTACCACAGCACTGCAAGTTTTTGCTTGTTATAAAAAAGTTTCAGGTGCCTGTTGATTGATTTCGCCTTTAGAATGCAGTTCCAATACTATCACGAATGTCCTGGAGTGTCAATTGAATTGAACATATGAATAAGGTTGCTGCCGCATTGTTTGAGTTGCCCAGGCAAATACCGCAGATCGAACCGGGTTACAGGGCCATAAGCCGGTGTAAACGCGGTACCGATGCGCTTCTGAGGATAAACCGCGACGCTAGTTGCGGCAAGAAAAAGGGCTTTGTATGGCTCTGATTATTGCATAAATTACAGAGTGCTGCAATAGCTCCAGGCACCATAGCGATGATGCAATCAATGTGCAAATAGTTGACATTTGCTGCCCATGGTGGGTAGTTGTCATCTCTTACCGCCAGGTAAATATTCCTGTGCAAGTAAAGTGTGCAAAATATTGACATGATCAGCGGTGTATGCTATATTCTTACTGACCGGTAAGAAAGCAAGGTGATGTAATGCCTGAGGGATTGAGTCCGGCAACCATGAGCCGGACGGCCCATAAAATTATCGAAACGGCTGCGCACCTGTTTATGCAGCGCGGCTACCATGCTGTGTCGATCAATGATATCGTACGGGCTGCCGAAATTACCAAACCGACGCTGTACTACCATTTTGCGGACAAATCCGAACTGTTTGTCGAGATGGGCATCTGTTTATTGCACACCCTTTACGAGCGGATGCAGGCGGCGCTGGAGGGGCGGAGTGAGTGCCGCGATCGCTTGCTGGCGATTGCCGATGTGCTGATTTACGAGCGGGACGGCGATATGAAGATGATGCGGCACGAAATGAGCCAGCACCTGAATCATGAGCAACAGGCGCGTGTTGGCATAGCCTTTCAGGAATATCTCTTCGGGCCATTGTGCAATGAGATGCGCCGGTACCAGGCCGCCGATTGCCTGGCAGGTACGTCCGCTGAAGAACTGGCTTCACTGTTTCTCGGCCAGATGGAGGCCTTTCACCGGCCTGCGCCCGACCTGGATCGACCGATTCCGGCCTATGACGATGCTCCATTTATGCGGCCCATCCCGGTCGAACGGATCGTCAATATGTTTCTCTATGGTGTGGCCACGCAGCGCCCCGCGGGGCGCTGACTTGCCACACTGCTGCCGCAGGCGCAAAAAGCTATGCGCGCTTCAATCGTGGAAGTCGTGATAATGAATCAAACGCCGACTGCGTAAGTCAAAAACGATCTGAGAAATGGAGTATTGCTTCCTATGACCAGTGTTTCGCAATCTGAACCCCGGCGCCGGTTCTTGCGCCCGACGGTACCGGTCATTCTAGCGGTTTTGCTGGTGGCTGCGGTAGTGACTACGCTCCTGTTGCGGGGGATGTTTGTCAGCCCCGATCCGCTGGCCGCGGGCACGGTGGTGCCGGTCGCCAGCGGCGAGCTCATTGCCGGCGTCACGGCGACCGGTGCGGTTGAGCCGCAGTTGAGTGCCGAACTGGCCTTCGAGGGCATTGGCGGCCTTGTGCGCGAAGTCACCGTCTTTGAGGGCGACACAGTGTTGGCCGGCGATCTGCTGGTGCAGCTTGATACGCGTGAGTTGCAAACCCAGCTCGCCCAGGCCGAGGCGTCGCTGGCGATTGCCCAGGCCGATCTGTCGGCGCTGCGTGAGGGGGCGACCGCTGAGGAACTCGCCGAGGCCGAGGCGCAGATCGCGGCTGCTCGCGGCGCGCTGACCCAGGTGCAGGGTAGCGTTACCAGTGCCGACATTGCCTCGGCGCGTGCCGCAGTGACTGAGGCCGAGGCGCGCCTGGCCGAGCTCCAGGCCGGCCCGCGCAACGATGCATTGATCAGGGCACAGACAGTGCTGGCCGATGCGCAGTCCAGTGCCCGCCAGCAGCGGGCCACACTCAGCGCGGCCAAGGAACAGGCCAGTCGCAATGTTCAGACGGCGGCCAACGAAGTTCGCGAGACCCAGAGCGCCTACAGCACCGCTTACTGGGATTTGCAGCACGTGCGCGACAACGAAACCGACCCGCGCACCGGTCGCGGCCTTTCCGACTTCGAAGTGCGGGACTTTGTCGTTGCCTTTGAAAATGCCGAACTGCGGCTGGCCAATGCCGAAAAAGCGCTGGCGCAGGCTCAGATCGATTATGAGCGCGCTATGCAGGATGAGATTAGCGGCATCGAGCAGGCCGATGCCCAGATTGCGCGGGCCCAGGCCGACCTGGACGAACTCCTTTCCGGCCCGGCCAGCGATGAACTGGCCGCCGCCCAGTCCCAGCTCGCCCGTGCCCGCGCCGACCTGGCCCGGCTGAGCAGCGCTGAGCGCCAGGGCGCTATTGAGGCGCAGGCCGCCAACCTGGCCGCCGCCGAGTCGCGTCGCGAGCAATTGCTGGCCGATCCGCGCGCCAGCGACCTGGCCCGCGCCGAGGCCCGCGTTGCTCAGGCCGAGGCCGAACTGTCCCGCGTCCAGTTGAGCTTCGATAGTGCCACCCTGCGTGCGCCCTTCGCCGGCACCATTGCCGCCGTGAATGTTG
Organism: Chloroflexaceae bacterium; assembly: GCA_034437175.1. Lineage (GTDB taxonomy): Bacteria > Chloroflexota > Chloroflexia > Chloroflexales > Chloroflexaceae > DAOTUJ01. The sequence goes on from DAOTUJ010000195.1 coordinate 20,967, forward strand.
CGCCCGGCGAGGCCATCAGTGGCGCCTCGCCCATCACCCTGATCGACGAGTCCCGCTTTCTGGTCAAGGTTACCGTTGACGAAGTGGATGTAACACGGGTCGCTGTCGGCCAGCCGGTCGAGGTGTTGATCGACGCGCTGGGGACACCCGCACTGGAAGGTGAAGTCAAGCGGATCGAGCCGCAGTCGCAGCCGGACAACGCGGTGACCTCATACCTGGTGACAGTTGAAATCGCGCCGGTCGACCAGTCGTTGCGCTCGGGCATGACTGCCAGTGCCACCATCATCGCCGACAGCCGCGAGGAGGCGCTGACCCTGCCGCTGCGCGCAGTGCGCAACGAAGACGGGCGCAGCCTGGTGACGGTGGTCGAGCGCGACGGCGCGGGGAACGTCACCCTGGTGGATCGCGACGTCGAAACCGGGTTGCGCTCCGGCGACCGCATTGAAATCGTGACGGGTCTGAGCGTCGGTGACGAAGTCTTTATTGCGAACGGTTCGTAGCAGGCGGACGGCACACTTCCGCCTGCCGCCGACTGCGTAAGTCCGATACCCGAGGAGCACTTATGATACAGACTGTAGCCCACAGCACCGACCCGGTGGCAAACTCCGTCGAGCCGGTGGTCAAAATAGAAAACGTCAACAAGATTTTTCAAACCGGCGACGATATGCTGGTAGCCTTGAATGATGTGTCGATTGAAATATATCCTGGTGAAATGGTTGCGATCATGGGGCCCTCGGGCAGCGGCAAGAGTACGCTGATGACGATTCTGGGCTTGCTGGATGTGCCGAGCAGCGGCAATTACCGGCTGGCCGGCCAGGATGTCAGCCGGCTGAGTCGCCAGCAGCAGGCGCATGTACGCAACCAGAAGCTGGGCTTTGTCTTTCAGAACTTCAATCTTTTGCCGCGTCTGAGCGCCCAGCGCAACGTCGAGCTGCCGCTGGTATACGGGCGAGTCCCGCCGGCCGAGCGGGCGCGCCGATCGCGCGAGGCCCTCGCGGCGATGGGCCTGGAGAGCAAAGTCGACAGCCTGCCGAACGTGCTCTCGGGCGGCCAGAAGCAGCGTGTCGCGATTGCCCGCGCCATCGTTCACCAGCCGAGCATGATCCTGGCCGACGAGCCGACCGGCGCGCTCGACACGCGCACCGGCACTGAAGTGCTGCAACTCTTCCGCAAGCTCAACCGGGAACAGGGTCTGACCATCGTCATCGTAACTCACGACCCGGAGATCGGGCGCCAGATGGATCGGGTGATCGGCCTGCGCGACGGCCAGCTCGTCGACAACATTTTGCGCGACCACTACAACGTCGAAGATCTGTCCATTGAGCGACGTACCTCGGAGTACGCCTACGTTCCCACCGAGCGGGGAAGCTCGACGGGTGCTGTGCGCCAGCCGCATTCTTAACCCGGCGCGGTGGCGACCGCGATCGCCTTTTTTCGCCTGCGGCAGGGTGGAAGAAGGCATTTATTTCATTCGTTTCGGTGGCTTTGCCGCCAAAACGAATGAAAAAGAAGGTTCCTTCCTTGCTGCCGCAGGCGAAAATGCCATTGCGGCTTGGGCAAACACGTCGATTGCGCAAGTCGCATTGTAGAGAACAGACGCCTCTCGCGGAGAAAAAGAAATGTTCAAAGAACAGGTGATGATGGCCCTGGACAGTTTGCGGGCCAATGCATTTCGGTCATTGCTGACAATGCTCGGTATTATTATTGGTGCCGGAACCCTGGTGGCGGTGCTCTCGCTGGGCAATGCGCTGCAAAGCTCGGTGTTCGAGCAATTCATCGACCTGGGCACGCGCCGGATCGCAGTCAGCCCCGGTGACCCAAATGCGAATGGTGCCCGTGACGTGCCGGGCTACGGGTTGCTCTCGATCCAGGATTACGCGGTGCTGCAAGAGCTGATTGCCGAACGGCCCGATCTGTTTCGCACCATCGCGCCGGAGATTGCAGTCAACACCGAGGTGCGTGCCGGCACGACTGCTGTCGATGCGCTACTGGTCGGTACGACCGAGGCCTACCAGGATGTGCAGACGGTGCCGTTGCTGGCCGGGCGTTTTCTGACCGAGTTCGACGAGCAGACTTCGGCGCGGGTGGGTGTGCTGGGCTACCTGGTGGCCGAAGATCTCTTTGGTGACGACCCGGCGGCGCTGGCGGCTGCAGTCGGCCGAACCGTCGAGATCAATGGGCAGCCGTTGACGATCATCGGCATCATCGATGAGAACGGCGGTCCATTTTCGACTGATGGGCGAGTATTTGCACCGATGAGCACCGTGCGGCTGCGGCTGGTCGGCGGCCTGGATCTGCCGGGGCGTGGCCTGCAAATGAGCGGCATCCTGATCGGCATTACCAGCGAGCAAGTGATCGAACCGGCTGACGCGGCAATTACGGCAACCCTGCGGGCGGCGCGTGATGTGCCGCCGGAGGCCATCAACGATTTTCGGCTGGATCTGCCGACCCAGGCGCTGGGCGTACTCTCGGGAATCAACAGTGCGATTACCGGCTTCATTGCGCTGGTGGCCGGTATCAGCCTGATTGTCGGCGGCATCGGGATTATGAACATTATGCTGGTCGCAGTGACCGAGCGCACCCGCGAGATCGGCGTGCGTAAGGCACTTGGTGCTACCGACGGCGACGTGCTGGGCCAGTTCGTGATGGAGGCTCTGGCGATCAGCCTGGTCGGCAGCCTGATCGGCGTTAGCGGTGCGATCGGCATCGTGCTGCTGATTGGCTTCGCGACCGGGATTGGCGCGACAGTATCGTGGACGGCCGTGACGTTGGCGCTGGTGTTTGCTTCGGTCATCGGGCTGGGTTTCGGATTTTACCCGGCGCGGCGGGCGGCGATGCTGTTGCCGATCGAAGCGCTGCGCTACGAATAAAAAGGGAGGCTGGCCTCCCTTTCACCCTCTGATTTCGCCCTGCTGAATGGCTTTTTCGCCAGCGGCAGCGTGGAAGATTTTTATATGATGGCGAAGATGCCGAAAATGACGGCGATGATGCTGATGAAGCTGATGGCGCAGAGGTAGATGACGCGCTCCCAGTTCAAGAATCGCCAGTCGGGCGGGATATAGTTCTCGAAGCCGTAGATCGAGAGTTTGTAGAGCCCGCGGTCGTCGGGATTGTTCGGGTCGTAGTGACCCAGGTCGAAGACAATATCGGAGACTGGAATGAAATGGATGGTGACTTCGCTGAGGACGACGCGGTTCTGATCATCGGCCTGCGCCTGGGCTGCGGTGATCAAATTGCGCAGGGCCGGCACATTGCTCCATTCCGGGCGAAAGCCGGCGCCGGCCTGTTCGCAGTAGATGGCATTGGCCTCGAAGTTCTGGTGCAGCCAGTTTTCGTCGATATCCGGCAGATCGTCCTGTCTGGCAAATTCCTGTTGGCGGCGTTCCCAGCGAAAAACGTTGCGTTGAATCAAGCGCCCGACGCCGTTACAGCGATCACAGCGGATACCGCCCTGTCCGTCGCAATTTGGGCAGGGTACCAGCGTTGGTTCATCACCGGCGGTTGGCGCCGGCGCACCGCCGGCTGCGCCGCGCCGGCCGGCGGCGGGATTGCCCGGAGCCTGGGTGGTGACTTCGGCGGCGATGGAACGGGCTTCGGGCCGATTACGGCGGGCAGCGTCCGGCAAAACCAGTTCGCGTGGTACGCGGATGCGCTGGCGGCCCTTGCAGCGCGGGCAGACAATTTTGCCCTTGCCGCTGCAATTTGCGCAGGTGACCACCCTGGTCGAGCCGGGCAGTACTACTGGTTTGCCCTGCGCCGGGCTAAAATCCTTGATCGGCGGCAGCGGAACCTGCCAGCGATCGACTTCCGGTTCAAGCGGGAAAACTTCAGCGTTCAGATCGGGCTGTTCAATGGGCACCGGCTTTTCGCGCCGTTCGTAGAGCACCCGCAGACGATAGTAATACACATTGCGGCTACTGACTTTGTGCAGGCGCGCCATTCGGCCCAGGAGCTGGCGGCGCATCTTAAGGCGACTCTGGGCTGCCCAGGTGTTAAGCAAGCCGGCGATGAATTCGGGCCGACGTAGATCGTCGGCGCGCTGGTGAGCTCTGGCTACCGGCGCTCGCACAAGATCCGGCCCGAGAGCCGTTTCGACTGCGTTTTGCTCGATGCCGGCAGAAACGACCGTAATTGCCGGATGCTTGCCGTTGCCCGCGTCGGCGGCAGCCGGGGTACTGATCTGGGTGACGCTTTCGTGGCGCACGAAGATGCGTTCGAGTTCGGCCACGGCAGCGCCGGCGCTAGGAAAACGTTTGGCCGGATCGTTGGCGAGCATCGTTTGCAGCACCCGGTCGATATCGCTGGGCAAATTCGTCACACCGCGCTCGCGGAGCGGCACCGGTGCCGGGAAGACGCGCTCCAGCGGCAGGCGCTCGTCTTGCCAGGGCAATTCTCCACTTAACATAAAATAAAACACTGCCCCAAGGCCGAACACATCCGAGAGATGCGTAACCGAAGTGGCCGAATGCACGTGTTCGGGCGAGGCGAAGCCGGGGGTGCCCATAATGTGGTGAGTGACCGTGATAGATTTATCGGGCTGGCGGGCGATGCCGAAATCGGTGAGCAAGGCGCGCCCACTGGCCTGCTCGATCAAAATATTGCCGGGCGAGACATCGCGGTGAATGACCTGGCGGGCATGGGCATAATCGAGGGCTGTGGCGATCTGTTTGAGGATGGGCATCGCCTCGGTGGCAGCCAGGCGCCCCTGTTTTTCGATCAGCAGGCGTAGCGATCCGCCGTGAATATATTCCATCACGGTATAATAGACGGTGGTATCCTGGCCGTGGTCGTAGACCTGGACGATATGGGGATGTTGGAGGCGGCAGGCAATTGCCGCCTCGCGCTGGAAGCGCAGAATAGCCTCCCGATTATAATCGGTAAGAATTTTGACGGCCACCCGGCGTTCTTCGAGGCTGGCATGGCGCGCCAGCCAGACAACGCCTGAGCCGCCGCGCCCGATTTCGCGTTCAAGCAGATAATTGCCAATCTGCTGCGGAATGTTGCTCATTGCCCCTGCCGGCGCCTACTGCTGTCGATAGCCATGCGGATGGCTGTTGTGCCATTCCCAGGCACTGCGAATAATCGATTCCAGATCCGGGTAGCGTGGTTGCCAGCCCAGTTCGCGACGGATCGTTGCCGAAGACGCGACTAGTTCGGCCGGGTCGCCGGCGCGGCGTGGCCCGATGCGATGCGGAATGGGATGCCCGGTGATCTTGCGGGCCGTCTCGATCACCTCGAGCACGCTGAAGCCATTGCCGTTGCCGAGATTGTAGCGCCGGCTGCCGATGCGGTCGAGCGCCTCCATCGCCAGAATGTGGGCCTGAGCCAGATCGACCACATGCACATAATCGCGGACACAGGTGCCGTCGGGCGTCGGATAATCGTCGCCAAAGACCGTAATATACTCACGCTGTTCGAGAGCCACCTGAAGCACGAGTGGAATGAGATGGGTTTCAGGATCGTGATCCTCGCCGCGCTCGGGTGTATCGCCGGCCGCATTGAAATAGCGCAGACAGGCATATTGTAGCCCATAGATCCGTTCGAACCAGTGCAACATACGCTCGATAAAAAACTTTGACTCGCCGTAGGGCGATCCCGGCACAATGCGTTCATTCTCATTGATGGGGAGTTGCTCGGGCTCATCGAAGAGATTGGCCGTCGAAGACAGAATAAAGCGCCGCACACCGGCCGGAATCGCCGCCTCGAGTAGATTGGCCGCATTAGCAATATTGTCGCGCAAATAGAGCAGGGGTTTTTGCATACTTTCGCCAACCAGCGTGTAGGAAGCGAAATGCATAATCCCATCGATGCCGGGATGCGTCTCGAACAGGCCGGCGACCGCAGCCCGATCAGCCAGGTCGCCGTGGATGAACACGGCTCCCGGCGGAACTGCTGCGGTATGGCCCTGATACAAATTATCAAAGACGATCACTTTGTGGCCGGCGGCCAGCAATTCCGCTGCCGTCGTGCTACCGATGTAGCCGGCTCCTCCAGTAACCAGGATTTTCACGGCGTCTCCTCTCGCTTGGTTGTTTCTGGCTAGTCGGACAGTTCAGGCGGTTCAGCGCCATCAGGTGAGGGTTCGTCACCAGGCGCGAGCGGTGCGGGCGGGCGGGGCTCGCCGCGCGGAGTGGCCTCGGCCGGCATCTGTGCTGCCGGAACTACCGGCTTGACCGTCATGCCAATCGGATACAGAGCTTCGCAGCGGTCGCGGCGCAGGCAGGCAAAAGAGCGGGTCAGGCTCGATCCACCCTGGATCGGGAAAATCTGCACCGCACTGAGTGGAATGAAATCATCGGTCAGGCGTTGCATAGCCTCGGCAAGATCCATATCGGGGCGGTAAAAAAAGTTGCCGCGCAGGGCGAAATGCGAGGTAAAAAACATCATCGGCTGCAGATCGCGTGGCGCGGCATCATCGGTGAACCCGGGCGGCGGTGCCGGTTCGTCCAGCGTTGCTACCAGCAAGGCAGTAGCCCAATCCACAAGCAACGACTCGACATGTTGCCCCTGCTGCGGCCGATGGAGTGGCGCAATCGTCGCGTCACGCAGCGTGACATACCGATACATCCCGCTGTTCAGGGTATCGCTGACCCGGCGATACATCGGCAAATCATAGCTGCCGGTAATCAATAATCCGGTGGTATACACTTCAACTTTAAAGGTGAACTGTGACTGATCGTTCATCAAACTCGCTCGGCTATCTGCTCCAGCACTTCCCAGAACATCGGATAACTGACGCCCACCGCATCGGCATCAGTGACGATGGTTTCGCCGCCGGCCAGGAGCCCGGCGACCGCCCAGGTCATCGCCAGGCGATGGTCGTGATGGCTTTCGAGGCGCGCGCCGCGCAAGGCACCAGGCTGGCCCAGGATATCGAACCCGTCGGCATAGGTCTGCACCGGCACGCCCATTGCAGTAAGCCCGGCAGCGACACTAGCGATGCGGTCGCTTTCTTTGGTGCGCAATTCCTGGGCATCGCGAACCCTGGTTCGGCCTTCGGCGCAGGCGGCAGCAAGGGCCAGGATGGGCAACTCATCGATCAGGCGCGGAATGATGTTGCCGGCGATGTGCGTAGCGCGCAACGACGAGGAGCGCACCGTGATATCGGCCACCGGCTCACCGCCTTCTTCGCGCCGATTCTCGATGTGCAGGTCGGCGCCCATGGCTTGCAGCACATCGACGGCGCCGCTACGGCTGGGGTTCACACAGACGCCGACGGTCGTCAACTCGGCATCGGGATGAATCGCCGCCGCGACCCACCAGAAAGGTGCCGACGAAGGATCGCCGGGCACCCGCAGACTGAGCGGTGTGAGATCACCTTCGAGCGGCAGCAATTGCAGGCGCCCGTCTACCAGTTGCAAATCGGCGCCCATCGCGCTGAGCATACGCTCGGTATGGTCGCGTGAGTCGATGCGCCCACCAAGAGTCAGCGGCTGGTGGGCATCGAGGGCGGCGAGCAGCAGCGCCGACTTGACCTGGGCGCTGGCGACGGCGAGATCATAGCTGCCGCTGCTAAGAGTACCGCCGCGGATCGCCAGCGGCGCACGGTCACCGTCCTGTCGCCCGTCGAGGTGCGCGCCGAGTGCGCGTAATGGTTCGACAACGCGGCGCTGCGGGCGCGAGCGCAACGAGGCATCGCCGCTAAGGATGCTAAAGAACGGCCGGGCGGCCAGGATGCCGCTGAGCAGGCGCAAGGTCGTGCCGCTATTGCCGCAATCGAGCACATCAGCCGGCTCCTGCAGCTGGTGGCGCCCGGCAGAGCTAATCTGCACCTCATCGCCCTGACGGCGAATATCGGCACCGAGTGCCTGCATACAGGCGATGCTGCTGAGGCAATCGGCGCCGCTGAGGAAATTGCTGATCCGGGCCTGGCCGCAAGCCAGCGCATTGAACAGGATCGCCCGATGGGAAATAGATTTGTCGCCGGGGACATTGATGATGCCACGCAGACGGCGGGCGGAGGTCAGACTTCGCTGTACCATAATTTATCGTTGCAACAGCGCCTGTTGCCGCTTATTCGGGAGCTGTAATCAATTTATAGCCAAAGCCGCGCTGGGTTACCAGGTAGCGCGGGCTGGTCGGTTCCGGCTCAATCCGCTGGCGCAGGCGGTAGACGAGCGCATCGATAGCATTATAATCAAAGACTTCATAGTCCCAGATCTTGCCGGCAATATCATCTTTGCTGACAACCTGCCCTTTATGATGATAAAGCAACTCCAGCAACTGAAACTCCTTGACCGTCAGTGAAGGTTGCAGCAAATTGCCGCGCACATACACTTCTTTGGTGCGGCTATCGACGCGCAATTCCTCGCGAACGGCTTGCAAAACCTCGGGCGGCAGAGCGCCTTTGATGGTTGCTTCAGGATCCTGGAAAGTAATAACCGCATCGGCGACAATAATTTGATCCTGATTATGGAGTGCCAGACTGCCACTGATGCGGTCACCGTTGACATAGGTGCCATTGGTGCTATCGAGATCACGGATCAGGAAACTTTCGTCTTCGCGTTCAAAGCGGGCGTGCCGCCGCGAAGCGAGGGGATGATCGATGACAATGTCGTTGGAACTATCTCGCCCGACACTCAGTGCCTCGCAATCCCAATCGAGCTCGCGAAACTGGCCGTCCTGACGTTTGATGGTTAATTTTGGTGTCGGCATGGTTTGCATGACGACAATCCTCCGCGTCGTTGCTATGGCAAAGCTGTAAAGCAGATCTGCTTGTGGGAGATCTCTGGAATATGCTACAATCTCAAGAGCCTTCCCGATTATACCATCAGGGAAGCAAAAATACCACTACGCCGGATGGCCTATCTTTCACTATCGGTTGCATATCATTCGTGCCATACCTGAAAAGTCTTGACGACATGGCCGATCCAGGAGGGCGGGCGTGAGCCACCTCATCGGGCGGCAACTGGGCCGCTATTTAATCGAGCAGGAAATCGGCCGTGGCGGGATGGCGCGGGTGTATCGGGCGACTGATGCTTCCTTGCAGCGCCAGGTCGCCCTCAAGATCCTGGCGCCCCAGTTGAGTGTCGACCCGGAATTTGCGCGGCGTTTTGAACGCGAGGCGGTGACGGCGGCCAACCTGCGCCATAATGCGATTGTTACCATCTATGATGTTGGCGAAGAAGACCATCTGCGCTACATCGCGATGGAGTATATTCAGGGCCGCACGCTGCATGCCATTCTGGAGCAATACGGGGCGCTCGGCCTGGCATATGCCGTGCCGCTGCTTGACCCCATCGCCGAAGCGCTGGATTATGCCCACAGTCAGGGCGCAGTTCACCGCGATGTCAAACCGCACAATATCATGGTCGATATCGACGGGCGGGTGCTGCTGGCGGATTTCGGCATCGTGCAGGCTCAGGAGCCGGAAGGCGAACGGTTGACGCGCACCGGCATTTTTATGGGCACGCCCGAGTATATGTCGCCGGAACAGGCCGAGGCGCGCCGGGTCGATGGGCGTAGCGATCTGTATTCGCTTGGCATTGTGGCTTATGAGTTGATTACCGGTCGCGTGCCCTTCACCGGCGCCACCCCCCAGTTGATTGTGGCTCATGCCCAGGTTCCGCCGCCCGCACCCAGTAGCCTGGCCGGCCATGTTCCTGCCGAACTCGACCGGGTGCTGATCAAGGCGCTGGCCAAACATCCGCGTTCGCGCTTCGGCAGCGCGACGGCAATGGTATCCGCGCTGCGCATCGTCGCCGATCACGCCGGGGTGATGCTTGCCGAATCCGAGCAAATTGCGCTGCTGGCCGAAGAAGTGTTGCCGAGCCAGGTGGCGACCAGAGTGCTTGCCGGGCGTACCCCGGTCAGCAATGCGCCGCCGCCCGCCTTGCAGCCGCCGCCGACCGGCTATCGGCGTCCGTTGCCCGGCGAATTGCCCCGACCCTGGCGCCGCCGGCCGGCTGCAATGTTGATCGGCTTTTTGCTGCTGGCGACGCTCGGCTTCACATTCCTGCTGGTGTTTGTGCGTGGCAATGCGGCTGTTCCGCCATTCGAACCGACCGTGCCGGTGGTGGTGACTGAGGCATCGGCTACGCCGGTATTGCCAACTCCGGTGCCGCCCGGCCCGGCCCCTGTCCAGCCTGACCCGACGACTGCGCCGGCCAGCCCGTTGCCGGTGCCGCCGACGCCGCTGCCACCGACGCCGCTGCCACCGACGCCGCTGCCGCCGACACCGACGAGCACGCCGGCGGAAGAGCCGCCGACGAGCACGCCGGCGGAAGAGTTGCCAACGAGCACACCGGCGGAAGAGTTGCCAACAAGCACACCGACGGCGGAGGGCGAGCCGCCAACAAGCACGCCGACAGTGGAGGAGGAACCGGCGACGAGCACGCCGACAGTGGAGGAGGAACCGGCGCTGCCGACGGACACGCCGGACTCGCCGACACCTACCGCCGTCCTGGGTACTCCTATCCCGCTCACGCCCGAACCCGGCAGCGCGTGATCCAGTCTGGCTTACACGACTTGTCATGGTGGCGACTGCGAGCGCCTTTTTTCGCCCTTCTGCGATTGTGCTCAGGGCAGTCGAATGGGGCGAAGAATCCCTGGTGCGGCTAGCATTAACGCCGACCTTGCCGGAGGCGAAGCGAAAATCATGAACGTTGCCTTTCTTTACACAGCTCACGTCCCATATCTGCGGCGGGCCGGGCGTCTGCCTACCGGCGAAGATGAGTTGCACGAGTTGATTGCCTTCTCGCTACTGCCCTTCGTCAGCTTGCTGGAGGAACTGCGCGATCTGCGTTTGCCGGTGCGCATGGCGCTGGCTTGCTCACCGCTGTTGCTGGAGCAACTTGACGATCCGATTGTGCAGAAGCATTTTATGCTCTGGATGGACGCATGGGTCGCCAGGCGGCGCGAATTGCTCATACATTGTGAGCAATCCGGCGATGCGCATGGCGCCTATCTCGCACGTTTTGATCTCGAATGGGCCGAAGGAGTTTTGCACCGTTTCGATGTACGCTTCGACCGCGATCTACCGGCGGTGCTCCGTTCGCTCTGCGCCGACGGCATCCTGGAACCGCTGGCCTGCACCGCGAGCAATGCCTATCTGCCCTTGCTTCAGCGCCGCGAGTCGGTCGCGGCCCAGATCGAACATGGAGTGCTGCATACTACGCGCACGCTCGGCCGGCCGCAGGGCCTGTGGTTGCCGGGTTGCGGCTGGCGTCCCGGCCTGGAGGCGAGCATCGAGGAAATCGGCCTGCGCTATGTGGTGCTGAGCCACCCCGACCCTGCTGAGGCCGCTTTTGTTTGCCGGGCGCGGTTGGGCAGCGGCCGCTTGAATGGCCTGTTCTGTGACGACGAACTGGCGTCGTACGTCTGGTCGGCGCAGCTCGGTTATCGCGGCGATCCAGTTTATCGAACGATCAGTGCCGGGGCCGTGGATACGCCATACGATCCTTACCATGCTTTTCGCCGGGCTCAGGAGCATGCCAATCATTTTGTTACCACCCTGGTTGCTCGGGCTGCCGCCTTGCCGCGCCGCGAGTTTGTGCTGTTGCCGCTCGATGCGGCCTTGCTCGGGCGGCACTGGTTCGAGGGGCCGAACTGGTTGCAGGCCGTGCTTACCCGGATTGCCACGCTGCCCGGCCCTGGATTGCAGGTGCCCTCCGAGTTGCTGCGGCGCCGGCAAGCAAGTGGCCCGCTCCAGCCGCCGGCCGAGTCCTGGGCCGCCGACGGTGGCCATGCCGCCTGGCAGGGGCCGGCGGCGCGACCATACTGGGAGGCGCTGCACCAGGCCGAGGAGCGCCTGGTGCGCCTCGCCCGGCGTGACCCGGCTGTTCGCGGTGATCGTGAACGCCTGCTAAACCAGGCTGCTCGCGAATTGTTGCTGGCTCAGGACAGCGAATGGCCGCTGCGCCTGACATCCGGCGCGGCGCCACGCCAGGTCACTCGCTGGCGAGCCTACATCCAGCGCTGCCATCAGCTCTGTGGCCTGGCCGAGCGTGCGCATATCGATGCCGATGCGCTGGTGCTGCTCGAACGTCTCGAAGAATTCGACGGCCCGTTTGCGAACCTGAACTATCGTGTATTCGTTTCGGCCTATCGATAACCGGTGCTGGTGGTTGCGGCGAAGCCGCAACCACCAGCACCGGTTATCGGTATTGACAGGTTTGTTTTCGCGGCATAGCTGCGAAAACAAATGACGGTTTCTTTTATGTTCCTGATCCTCACACCCAATCCTGCCATCGATCGCACGATGCTCGTGTCGGGGCTGCGGCCTGGTGCTGTGCTGCGCGCCGAGCGCACGCTGGTGGCCGCCGGCGGCAAGGGTCTGAACGTTGCACGGGTGGCGCGGGTACTTGGCTTGCCGGCGCTGGTCTGTGCACCGCTTGGTGGCTTCAGTGGGCAGATGCTCGGCGCGCTGGCCGCCGCCGAGGGTCTGGCCGGCGACTGGGTGCAACATGACGGCGGCGAAACTCGTACCTGTATCCTGGTTGTCGATCCGCAGAATGGCGATGCGACTGCCTTGAACGAAAACGGCCCGAGCCTGAGCCCCGCCGACTGGCAGGGTTTCGCCGCGCGCGCCGTCGATCGCGCCGCTACTGCCGATTTTGTGGCCGTCTGCGGTAGCTTGCCGCCCGGTGTGCCGCCCGCTGCTCTGGCGGAACTGCTGCGGGCGATTGCCGCCTGTGGGCGCCGCGTGATCGTCGATACCAGCGGGCCGGCGCTGCGAGCCGCGCTGACCGCCGGCCCCTATGCCGTCAAAGTCAATGCCGCCGAACTGGCTGCGGCCCTGGATCGGCCGATTGCCGGTAGCGCCGCTGCGGCTGCCGCGCTGGCCGAGTTGCATCGGCGCGGTATTGCGCTGGCCGCAGTGACAATGGGTGCCGGCGGGGCGATTGCCGGCGACGGCGTGACCTGTTACCACGCCCGTCCACCGGCCATTGAGGTAGTGAGCAGTATCGGCAGCGGCGACGCCATGCTGGCCGGTCTGGTCGCCGGCCTGCAGCAACAGCTCGCCCTGCCGCAAATCCTGCAACTGGCCGTGGCCTGTGGCAGCGCCAACGCCCGGCAATTCGGCGGCGGCAGCGTCGACCCGGCCGATCTGGAAAACATACGACACAATGTAGTATTGAAAAGAATTATCGCTTAACATCACCCTCCCAACTTGCTACACATCCCCATCTCCAACGCTCCAACGCTTCAACGCTCCAACGCTTTCCAGGCCCAGGTCACAGTTCGCTATAGTACTAATGGCGCAGGGGTACCAAGACGCTAAACGTATTAGAGTCCTATTGTAAAAACATTACAAACTGGTTATTGTTAACGGGAGTCGCCGGCCCTGCGGTTGGTCATTAGACCGTAATGCTCTGGTATACGAATAGTTCGTGCGTCTGCTCAACGAGAGAGTCTCAGTTCAGGAGATGGTTATGCACGCAGCGTATCCGCGCTTCCAACGATCGCCCTTTTTTCGCCCCGTCGTGCCCTGTCTGAAGACCGCCCTGCTGCTCAGTTTGTTAGCAGCCTGGATCGTCGGACTCGCCGGTAATCCCGGCATTGCACCGCCGATCGTCGATGCGGCGCCGGCACTCCCGCCGGCCTATCAGCCTTCCGACATGCCCCTTGCGTTTGTGCCCAACCAGGGCCAGACTGATGCACAGGTTGCTTTTGAAGCCGATGTGAGCAATGGGCATATCTTCTTCACGCCCGGCGAAGTGGTGCTGAGCCTCGAAGGGGCCGGCGCAGTGAATGATGTCCTGCGCGTGCAGTTCCTCGGCGCAAACCAGGCGACTGTCGAAGGGTTGACCCGTATCTCCGGCCAGACCAGCTATATGATCGGCAATGATCCGGGGGCCTGGCAGACTGGTCTGCCGCATTACGGCGACCTGATCTATCGCGGGATTTACCCCGGCATCGATCTGCATTACACCGGTAGCCAGGGCCAGCTCAAGAGCACTTTCCTGCTCGCTGCCGGCGCCGATCCGGCGCTGATCGGCTGGAGCTATGCTGGTGCCACCCGCACCCGCGTCGATCCGGTCAGCGGCAATCTGCTGATCAGTATGCCCGGTGGCGAAATGGTTGAAACTGCGCCGATCGCCTGGCAGACCATCGGCGGCGAACAGCTGCCGGTGAACGTGGCTTTCGCGCCGCGCCCCGACGGCAGCATCGGCTTTCAGGTCGGCGCCTACAACCCCGCTTTTCCGCTGACGATTGACCCGACCCTGGAGTTCAGTAGCTACCTCGGCGGTACCGGCGGCGACCTGATCTATGATGTTGCCGTTGATGCCAATGGCGATATTTACGTTGTTGGTGCAACCAACTCCGGTACCGGCACCTTTCCCGGCGGTACCGGTACCGTTGTTCCCGGCCCGGCAACGCCTGCCGGGACGAATATTTTTGTCTCGAAAGTCAATGGAACGAACCTGATTGTCGACTATGTCGCCATCATCGGTGGCGGTGCGGCTGATGTTGGTCTGGCCATCGATGTCGATCCCACCGGCGCGGCCTACATCGGCGGACGGACGAACTCCGGCGATTTGCCGACGGTCAATCCGATTGTGGGCGCCTTGCAGAGCGATCCCGACGGCCTGATTATGGCGCTCAATCCTGCCGGCAATGCGCTGACGTTCTCGACTTACTTCGGTGGTACCAATACCGACGAGATCAACGACATTGTGGCGGTTACCGGTGGTGTCGGTATTGTCGGTACCAGCCAGAGTACGTTCAGCCTGCCGAATTTCACTGGCAGCCCGGTCGGTGGTACCGATGTGCTCTTTGCCAGGGTTGACCTGACGGGCACACCGGCAATTGATTTTGGCGCACTGTATGGTGGTTCGCTGGAAGAAGCAGGCTTTGGTATCGATGCCATCGACGACACGTTTTATTTTACCGGTCGAACCAACTCTGGTGTCAGTGCGGGGACGCAGTACCCGGTCGGTACAGACTTTGGCGCCGGTGCCGGGAGCTTCAATCCAACGCCTGCCAGCGCAGTTGAAGCTTTCGTTTCGGTGATTACTGTTACCTCAGCCGGTGTTGTGACGCCGGTTTCCAGTTCGTTTCTGGGCGGCAACGGCAGCGATAGCGGCAATGCCATTGCTGTTTATGACGATGGCGGTACGATCCGTGCCTTCATCGGCGGTGATTCAACCTCAACGGATTTCGACGGCTATGTTGCACCGGCCAACGACAATGCCTTCTTTGCCGCTATCGATCTGACTGCCCTCGCTATTGATTTCACCACTCTGCTCAGCAGCCCCGGTGAAGACCGTAGCCTGGCGATTGCGGTGGACAATGCCGGCAATGCCTATCTAGTCGGCGAAACGACTTCCGCCCAGTTCCCGGTGGTGAACCCGCTGCCCGGTTTTGAAGTGGGTGCCGGCGGCGGCAATACCGATGCTTTTGTGACCCGCTTCGGCGCAACCGGCGGCACGCCGGCGTACGAAATCACGTATAGCTCGCGCTTTGGCGGCAGTACTGCCGATACCGCCTATGGTGTTGCCCTGGCGACTTCCAGCGATAGTACCCGCGTCATCCTCGCCGGCGCAACCGGTTCATCTGATTTGCCGACTACTGCCGATGCGTTCCAGCCTGGTTTTGATGGACCTACCGATGGTTTCCTGACCATCATCGCCAACGAGAACCCGGTCATCGACCTCAACGGCGCCGATGCCGGCATCGATACCTCGCTGACCTATACGGAACAGCAGACACCGGTTGCCGCTGCTGTTGCGTCGACGCTGACGATCTCCGATACCGATAATACAACTCTGGAACGGGCGACGGTGCAGTTTGTCGTAAGCGCCGATGATGCGGCCGCAACGACTGCGCCGCCCGATGGCACGGTGGAACGGCTGAACTGGAACGATGCCCTGGCCGGGACGCTCGGCATCACTGTCAGCTATAGCGAGACGACCGGCCTGTTGACGCTGGAGGGGCCGGCAGCGCTGGCTGAATTCGAGCAGGTGCTGCAAACCGTCACCTATGAGAATACCTCGGGTGACCGGCCGACCGCCGGCGATCGCTTCCTGCGCTTCTCTGTCGATGACGGCCTGAATACCAATCGTCCCTTTGCCTATGCCACCGTTAACTTCCAGCCGGTCAACGATGCGCCCTCGCTCACGGTACCACCTGTCTTTGGAGCCTTCGACGAAGATAGTACCGCGAACCCGCTGAATGGCATGAGCATGAGCGACCCGGATGCGCCGGCAAGCCGAGGTACGCTTACGGTGACGCTCTCCATTCCTGCCGGTACGGGTACGCTCTCGGCTACCCCGCAAAATGCCGATGGTGGTCCGTCGGCTAATGTTCAGGGAGCGGGATCGAATGTGTTGTCGATTTCTGCGGCGATTTCGGATGCAGATCTGACGCTGTCGCTCTTCGATAATGTCACCTTTACCCCGGATCCCGATGTCAATGGCACAATTCCATTCACAGTCACGCTGAATGACGGTGGCGTCGCGGTCGGCCAGGATGTCGACAGCAGTGCCTTGCTGGGTATCCCTCAGATTGTCACCGAAACGGCAACGATCAGCGTCACCCCGATCAATGATGCGCCGGAGTTTACGCCTGGTGCTGCCACGATTACGGTGACTGAGAACTCGGGGCTCTATAGCCAGCCCTGGGCTACGGCTGTGCGGCCAGGGCCGACGACGGCTGTTGATGAAGTAACCCAGAGCCTGAATTTCATTGTTACCGTGAATAGTGGCGCTGCTCTGTTGACCGGCACTCCGGTGATTTCCGCCGACGGAACGCTGAACTTTACCCCGGCTCTTGATGCCAACGGCACGGTCAGTGTTACGGTAGAGCTGCAAGACAGTGGCTCGAATGTGGCGCCGAATGACAATATCAGTGACCCGGTTGGTTTCGAGATTGAGATTACCTCGGTCAATAATCCGCCGAGCTTCACCAGCGGTGGTAACGTGGCGGTTGATGAAGACTCGGGCGCCTACGATCAGCCCTGGGCGACCGGTATTGTGGCCGGCCCGACCGATGAGAGTGGGCAGACCTTGACGTTCAACGAAACGGTTGTCAGCGGCGGGGCGCTGTTGCTCTCCGGCCCG
>DAOTUJ010000196.1:0-10606 GCA_034437175.1 Chloroflexaceae bacterium
CTTCGTCCTCAGCAACTGTATCGCTCGCCTCCACCACCGGCTCCTCGGCTTCGGCCAGCGGCAACTGGCGGGCAATCGGCAGATCGATGAAGCGAGCCGGAATCTCGCGACGCAGCGCACAATCCAGCGCCTGCCATTCCGGCGAAAAGCGTGCGAAAGGATAATACACTGCCTGGCGCAGGACATCCGGGTTATAGACCAGCAGCGCCACCGGCGGCTGCATCGCGGGATGGATCAGCAGCGGCAGCACCTCGGCCGCATCAGGCGGCCCCTCGACCAGCACAATATCCGGTTGCAGCACCTCAAGCGCCCGCCGCAGACTATGTGCCGAGCCGGGGCCGTGGTGGCGAATGCCGAAAATCTTCAAAGAACTTCGCGACATGCCCGGTATAGATCCTTCCATTCCTCGCGCTCTTTGACCACCGTCTCCAGGTACTCCAGCCAGGCCACCCGGTCTTGCACCGGGTCTTTGATAATGGCGCCGACCAGTCCCGAGGCCACGTCGCCCGCCCGCAGCACGCCGTCGCCGAAATGAGCCGCCAGCGCCAGGCCGTTGTTGACGACCGAGATAGCCTCGGCGGTGCTCAGTGTGCCGCCCGGCGATTTGAGTTTCGTTTTGCCGTCGGTGCTGACACCGCTACGCAGTTCGCGGAAGATTGTCACGATACGGCGGATCTCGGCCAGCGCCGGTGCCTCGACGGGCAGTTCGAGCATCCGGCTGAGGCCGGCCACCCGCTGCTGCACGATTTCGACTTCCTGCTCAAGATTATCGGGTAGCGGCAGTACCACCGTGTTGAAGCGCCGACGCAACGCACTCGAGAGCTCGTTCACGCCGCGGTCACGGTCGTTGGCGGTGGCGATCAGGTTGAAACCTTTGACCGCCTGCACCTCGGTATTCAACTCGGGCACCGGCATAGTTTTTTCCGAGAGCACCGTGATCAGCGTGTCCTGCACATCGGCCGGGATGCGGGTCAGTTCTTCGAGGCGGGCGATCTTGCCGGACTGCATCGCCCGCATCAGCGGGCTGTCGACCAGCGCCTCGCGCGAGGGGCCGTCGGCAAGCAGGCGGGCATAGTTCCAGCCGTAGCGGATTGCCTCCTCACTGGTGCCCGCCGTCCCCTGAATGAGCAGCGTCGAGTCGCCGGAGACGGCGGCGGCGATATGCTCGGAAACCCAGCTTTTGGCGGTGCCGGGCACACCCAGCAACAGCAGCGCACGGTCGGTAGCCAGCGTGGCGACGGCAATTTCCATCAGGCGCCGGTTGCCGATGTATTTGGGCGTAATCTCAGTGCCGTCGGCGAGGCGCCCACCGAGCAGGTAGGTGGTGACGGCCCAGGGCGAGAGTTGCCAGTTGGGCGGACGCGGGCGGCCATCCTGGGCGGCCAGCGCGGCCAGTTCGCTAGCGTATTGCTGTTCAGCGTGGGCACGTAGGATCTCGCTCATCGATGAAGTTCCTCCAGCATCTCGCGGCGAAAACTGAGCACATCGGTCAGTTGGCGCAGCAGTTTGACCAGGTAGTACGTGTTTCCCTCCGCCCGCTGCGCGGTTCGCTCGGCAAATTCCAGCGCCTCACAGCTGATTTCGGGCGCCATGCGCAGGCCGGCCTCGGTTACCATATTTTGCAGACCCCAGACCTGTTTGTATGCGCCTTTCATGGCAAAGCGGCGCGCCAGATTTTCCAGCACCGCCAGACTAAAGTCGCGGCTCCAGCGGTGCCGGCAACTCGCGAACAGCGGCAGGGCCGGATGATCATGATGCAGCGGTTCGCGCTTTCTGTTAAGCACCTCCAGAATGAAGGCTTCGCGCTCAGCCGGCGGCAGCAGTTCCAGCAGTGCCGCCGGTGCATTATGCTTGTGCTCGCTGCCCTGGGCCAGCCAGCGTTTCAGCAGCGGCTGCACCCATTCCTGCACGTCAAAACGCACCGTCGCCCGCTCCCAGCCTTCGATCAGCACATTGTGCCATTCCTGAGTAATCTCGGCGGACAAGAGTTCGTGCGGCGTCACATGCCAGCGCCGGCACCATTCGGTGGGCGGCACCCGCTCGATCATTTGCAGCAACCACCAGGCACGCCGGGCGTAGCCCTGCTGAGGCTCGACTGCAATGCCATCACGGATGGCGATAGCATCGAGTTCCAGCGGCGGCGTTACCACGAGTCGGGCTTTGCCCAGCAGACGGGCCGGCTGCCATTCGAGCAGAGCCGCCGTGCGTTCGCGTGAGCGCCGGCGCAATTGCGAATCCGGCAGTTGCAACAACAAATCGGTCGCGGTGGCGCACACCTCTTTGCTGCGGTCGTCGAGCGTCTGCTCCAGGAAGGGCTCGTCGGCCATACTCAGGCCGGTTGCCAGTTCAGCCAGCAGGGCGGCGCGCTCGGCGGCGCGCTCCTGTTTCCAGGTGCTGGTTAGCAGCGCCAGGCCACGCGGCGGATCGAGCGCACGCAGTTGCCGCAGCCAGGCCAGGCGCTCGGCACGGCTGCCCTCCGGCCAGCGCGCTTCGAGTTCGGCCGGGTCGGCCGGCGGTTCCGCAGACAGCACACAGTGCCAATCCGGGTTGAGTTGAGCCAGCCAGCGCCCGCGCTCGCCGATGATTGAAAGGAGTTGCGGCCGCGCAGCGGGCTCGACGATTGCATAGTTGAGCAGCAACGGCAGATGGACCGGCGGCACCAGCCGGCCGAGCGCGGCCAGGGTATCCAGCCATTCTTGCAGCAAGGGCCGGCGCATTTCCGGCGGGAATTCCGCAATCATCGGCAAGGAATGCCCGGCCGGCGCTGCGACCGCCAAATGCGCATCGGCCGGCGCCGGCGCCGGTGGCGCAGCATCAGCGATGACCGGCAGTCGCCCGGCGGCCTGGAATAGCGCGGTCGCTGCCGCCGCACTAAGCAGCGCCGCTGCGGGATCCTGCCGATCAATGCCGGCCAGCAGTTCGCCGAGCGGCCCGCCGGTCTGCGGCAACTCAAAGGGCCGCCGGGCCGTCCCGAGCAGTGCCGCACTCAACAATTCATCCCAGGGCGAGCTTGTCATAAGAGAAAAAATCCTTCGGCACAGTCTATGCTCAGCAAGCGCAGCGCCCGGCCATCCCACTCGGCAGCGAGGCGCACCGGCTGCCCACCGCTGAGCGCCAGCACCTGCCAGCCAGACTGGAAACCGGCAACCAGCGGCAAACTATGGCCGGCGGCATCACACAGTTGCCAATGCGAGTCGCCCGGCACCAGCGTCACCTCATCGAGCCAGCAGAGCAAGCGTTCCAACCAGGGATTGCCGGCCAGCAGTGCCGCAGCAGCAGCCAGCGCCGCCGCGATGGACTGGCCAGGCGTCAACGCTGCCGGCCAGTTGATCAGACGGTACTCGCCGGGTAGCGCACGCAGCGGTGCCGTGCCAGGGTAGAAATGCAGCTGGCCTTCGAGCACAGTTCCTGGTGCCAGGCTCCGGTCGAGCGGTTGATTGGCGGCGCTAAAATCGAGCAGCAGCGCGGGCCGGTTGCTGCGGGCGCCCCAGAGCCAGCTGCGCTGGACATGCAAGTTGCCCTCTTTTCCAAGGGTGCGCCCCAGGATCAGCCAGTGGTCAGCCTGACCGGGCAGCGCCAGCACATCTTCGCGGTTCACAGTAAAACCAATGGCAGTGCGCACATCGGCCTGCTGTGCCGCGCTGAGGGATTCGATACGCCGGTAGGCTTCGAGCAGCAGGTGCAAGCGGCCCATCGCCGCCAGCAGGCGATCCTGCCAGCCGGCGCCACTGAAGGGAATGCCGCCCATCTCGCGGATCATGCGCGCCAGGCCGGGCGCCTGGGCATCGACCATGCGGGCAGCGGCGGTTTCCCAGTGGCTACGCGGCAAATTCGGCGCCGTAGCCAACCCTTCGCGCAGCATATCACGCAGCCAGACGGTACAGGTTTCGACGCCGGCGGCAACCTTATTCTCGCGGCTGGCGGCGCGTTTTGCCCGTGAGCTGGCCCGGCGCTCTTCAGTAGTCGCATCAGTCGCAGTAGGCGGCGGCGCAGCCTGGCGGGCGGCGCGCTGGTCGCGTCCGGCGATCCACTCGCTCACCCGTGCCGGCGGCGCGGCCGCCTGAAACAATTCGGGTTCTTCGGCGAAGAGCAGCAGCAGGCCAAGGCTATGTTTGCAGGGGAATTTGCGGCTGGGGCAGGAACAGCGGCTCGCCAGATCCTGGAGATCGACCTGCACCCGGTAGGGCTCTTTTGCGCTGCCCTGGCAATCACCCCAGAGCGCCCGCCCGTCACCGCCGAGATTTTGCCAGATCCGCGCTTTCGCCTGGCCGCGCCCGGCCTTTGCCGCCGCTGCATCAGGCGCCAGCGCGAGAACCTGTTCCTGGGAGAGAGTCGTCGTCATACGTGTACATCCTACGATCCGGCGATTCTACTCGCCCGTAGTGTAGCACATGAGCGCGCCAAATGCTGTCGCAGAAAAGAGAAAAGATGGAATACGTTGTGACGAGCCGCCTGGCGGCTCGTCACAACGTATTCCATCTTTATCTTTATTAGACCAACGCTTCCAACCGATCGACCAGCCCCGCCAGCACGGCAAAGGTTTCTTCGACCGGCTCGGGCGAGCGCATATCGACGCCGGCCAGCTTGAGCGCCTCGAGCGGGTAGAGCGAACTGCCGGCTTTGAGGAAGCTCAGATAGTTATCGACGGCGCCGGGCCGCCCCTCCAGGATGCCCTTCGCCAGCGCGTGCGCCCCCGAGATGCCGGTGGCATACTGGTAGACGTAGAAATTGGCGTACATATGCGTCGAGAACTGAGCCCAGGTGCTACCGGCCCGCTCGCGATCCAGCACGACTTCGTCCCCGTAGACATCGCCGATCAGGTCGGCCATCAGATTATTCAGGCTGTCGGCATTCAATGCCTCACCGCGCTCGACCCGCTCGTGGATTTCCAGCTCGAAACGGGCCAGCGTCGGCATAATGTAGAAATAGCGGTGGAAATTAGACATGGCCTCTTCGATGATGCTGATCTGGTAATCGCGGTCGCTGTCGCGCTGCAAGAGGTGCGCCCGCACCAGCGCCTGGTTGAAATTCGAGGCCACTTCGGCCACAAACAGGCCATAGTTGGCATAAACGAAGGGCTGATTGCGGCGAGTGAAATAGGAATGCATCGAATGGCCGAGTTCGTGGGCCAGCGTGCTCAGGCCGAAAATATCGTCGTTGTAGCTCATCATAATGAACGGGTGCGTGCCCTGCACCCCCGTCGAAAAGGCTCCGGCGCGCTTGCCGACATTCGGGTAGACATCGACCCAGCGCTGCTCGCGCAGACCACGCCGCATGATATCGACATACTCCTCGCCCAGCGGCTGCATGCCCTCGCAGATCCAATCGATGGCCTGATCATATTCCAGGTGCAGCGGCTTGCTGAGCGGCGCCTTGATGTCGTACTCGTGCAGTTGATCGTAGCCCAGCATCTTGCGGCGTACCCGCCAGTAGCGCTGCCAGACCGGCAGCTGCTTTTTGAAGATCTCGATCAGGTTGGAGAACACTTCCAGCGGAATATGATTGGGTTCAAGCGAAGCCGCCAGAGCCGAGGCATAACCACGGGCGCGGGCGGCAAACACATTCTGTTTGACCCCACTGGCGATGCAGTTGGCCATAGTATTGCGGTGCGCGAGGTGCGCATCGGCAAAGCTATGCCAGGCCGTCCGGCGCACCTCGCGGTCGGGATTAGTGAGCAGCGCGCCGATGGTTCCCTGGCTGATCTGGTATTCTTCGCCGGCGCTATCGCGGGCCGGCGTGTAGCGCAGATCGGCATTGGCCAGAATGCCGTGGGTCATCGCGGCGGCGCCGAAAGGCTCGGCGAGCTGGCGCAACAGGGTCTCAACTTCCGCCGAGCAAATGTGCGCGCGGCGCCGTTCGAGTTGCTCGAAGGCATGGCGATAAAGTGCCAGTCGCGGCTCTTGCTGCGTCCAGTTTTGCAATGTTTCCGCACCGACCATCAGCAACTCCGGTTCGGCAAAAGCCATCGCCGCCGCCACTTGCGCCGCCAGAGCCTGCGCCCGGTCGCGCTTCGCCAGCGCCGTTGCATCAGCCGTATTCACCGAATAGCAGAGCGTCGCATAGACATTGACCTTGCCAGCGGATTGCTGGATTTGCTCGGCCGTCGCCAGGTAATCGGCGAGAATTGCGGGGCTTTGAGCCAGTTTGCCGCGAAAGGCCTCGATCTGCGGCAGGCGCTCCTGGATGGCCAGGATCGCACCTTCCCAGGCCGCGTCGGAAACAAAAACACTGGCTGCATCCCAGGTATAGGCCTGGGGTATCTCATCGCGTGTCGGCACCGTACGCGCCATCATCGCCCTCCCTATTCCCATATGATTATATTTGTTCGCAAAATTCCGGTATGGGGAGTATACCTGTGGCACGCAGCGGCGTCAATGGAAAGACACATCAGCGGCATCTTGCAAGCCCGCCCCCTGGCCTTGCTAGCGCCCGGCCTGGCGGTCGAGATAGGCTATCCCCTTGCGAGCGTGCTCATTATGCGGATTGAGCGCAAGCACGTTCTCCAGGGCTGTCCGCATGTCGTCGGGGTCATCGACGGCGCCGCTCAGCCAGAGCCAGGCTTCCTCGATGCTCTCGTCGGCTTCGACGACCTGCAGCAGCAGGTCACGGGCCTCTTCACGCCGGCCTTGCTGCAAGGCCAGGGCACCGTCGTAAAGCCATTCAGTCAGTTGTTCATTCATGTCCATACTCCTTTGCCGGCCACCAGATCGGCACGCACTTTGATGATCTCGGCCATAATGCTCAGAGCGATCTCTTCCGGTTGCTTGCCGCCGATCTTCAGGCCAATCGGCGCGTGCAACCGGGCCAGCGCGTCGTCGCCAAGGCCCGCAGCACGCAGGCGCTCGGCGCGTTTCGCTGCGGTACTCGGGCTGCCCAGTGCGCCGACATAGCGCGCCGGCGAGGGCAGCGCCGTCAGAATGGCCGGATCGTCCAGTTTGGGATCGTGGGTAAGTACAGCGACGTAACTGCCGGCATGGAGGCGCCCACGCAGGGCTTCATCGGGCCAGGCGACAAGCAGTTCGTCGGCATGGGCAAAGCGTTCTTCGGTAGCAAAGGCGGCCCGCGCATCGATGACGACCGTGCGGAAGCCCATGACTTTCGCCAGCGCCACCAGGCTGACGGCAATATGCACGGCGCCGACGATATACAGGGTCGGAGCGGGCTCAAAGGTCTCGACGAACAGGGTGGCCCGGCCACCGGAGGGAAGCTCGGTCTCAAAACTGCGATTGCCGCCCTGGGCCAGCAGAGTCAGCGCCGTTGCGCGGGCGACGGCATTGAGTTCGGCCATTCCCAGATCACCCTGAATCTGTCCATCGGGGCGGATCAGCAATTTGGCGCCGATCTTCAGGTCGGTTTGCGCAACGGGCAGCGCCAGCAGCGTCGCCGTTGCCACCGGCTCTTCGGCAGCGATGGCCTGACGCAAGGCCGCGTAGATCGTCTCCATGGCCGGCTCCTACCAGTTTAGCGGTTCGACAAACACATCAATGCTGCCGCCGCAGGCCAGTCCCACCTCCCAGGCAGTTTCGTCGGCGACGCCGAAGTGCAGCAAACGCGCCCGAGCACTGGCGATAGCCTGCCGACATTCCTCGAATACGGCACCTTCGATGCAACCGCCACTGACCGAGCCGGCCATGCTGCCGCCCGAGGATACTGCCATTTTGGCGCCCACCTGGCGCGGCGACGAGCCCATGGTTTTGACAACGGTGGCAATCGCGACCTGTTCGCCGCGAGCGTGCCAGCGTTCAATGTCGGCAATGATTTCGTGCATAGGTATACCTCTTTATGACTTGCGCAGTCGGCGTTGATTCTCGCTGCATCGGAGCTTTTTCGCCTGCGGCAGCGTAGAAGAACCGTTTTATTGCTCTGGTTTTGGCAGCTTCGCTGCCAAAACCAGAGCAATAATCGGGTAAACAGGTATCGATTGCTTGGCGATAGTGGCGAGCATTGCTCGCCACTATCGCCAAGCAATCGATACCTGGTCATCCGGATTGGATTGGATATAAATCGTGCTCACCGCACTTGCTCGGAAAGAATCGTGAGCACGCGCCGGACAAGGCTGGCATCGGCGGCATCAAGGCCGGCGGTGAGCCGCTCGGCACTGCGTTCGCCCTGCCAGATGGCATACACGACGGCACTGATCTGCCAGCCGCGCTGTTCAAGCTGCGGCAACGCGGCTTCGACTTCGCGGCGCTCGCCGGCATCACCGCGGGCAGCGGCAGCGATGCCCTGTAGCAGCGGCTCGAACTGGCGCAGCACTTCTTCATCATCGGGCACTTCGTCGTCGGCAATCCGAATGATGCCGGCTTCAGCCAGGCGTTCGAGCATCAACTGGCGTTCAGCGAGGGGCAGCGCATCAAGCGCCAGTTGCAGGTCGATAGCATCGCCCTGTTCGAGCGCCCGGCGCAACATAGGCGGCAGGCCGGCCAGGAAATCCGCGTCGAGCAGCATACTCTCGGCGGCGGCACTCTGATGGCGTTCAGCAAAATCGGCAAGGCCGAGCGCGGCAAACAGTTCAGCGGCGCGGGCCAGGTAGTCACCGGCCTCGGCGCGACGCCCGGCGCGGCGCAGCGCCCAGCCATAGTTGCCGGTATGCGCGGCAATCGCATACTGATCGCCGATCTGCTGATAGCGCCGGATCGCCGCAGCGAGCAACTCGTCGGCACTTTGCTGATCGCCGGCGAGCAACGCTGCGGTACCCTGTTCGATGATCTGCTGAGCCTCGGCCCGTAGCGCTATGTGATGGGCCGGCACGCCGCCGACCGATTCATTGTCAGCCATACCTCACCACAAATCAGGCTCGCGGTTGTCCCAGCGAGCCACCAGGCTTAGTACAACCCCGAAGAGGCCGACAGTAATCAAGACAATTCCGGCCATCCGCTGGCGCAGATCCATCGACTCGCGCAGGGCCAGCGCATTCTCGAAGCGCATCTGGTCGCCGAGGCGCGCAAACTCGGCGGCGGCGCGGTCAGCAGCGGCGCGGGCTTGCGGAAAGCGCATATTCTGGGCAAGCTCGTAGGCCTGCACCAGTTCGGAATTCGCGCCCAGCCCGCGGCTGACGTGCTCGCTGTAGGCCGCCAGCACCTCATGCTGACGAGCATCGCCCAGATCGGCATAGATCTGGCGCGACTGAGCGATCAACTGGCCGGCCCTTTCGTATTCGAGTTGTTCGATCGCCGTACGAGCGGCGGTCAGCATCTGTTCGGCGCGCTGACCGTCCCGGCTGCGGGTCAGCAGCAGCTCAGCCTCAGCAATCACATCGGGCGACTGCATTTCGGCGTTGCGGCGCAGCAACTCGAGCGCCTGTTCCAACTCGGCCTGGGCATCGGCATAGCGGCCCTGCTCCAGCATCCGGCGCGGCACGGCGATATCGTATGTACTGAGCGCATTATTCTGGTAGCCGCCGGCAATATAACCAGGCAGCCATTCGCGCCACTCGGCCTCGAGTTCAGCCGGCGCCAGGCCGTAGCTCCGTTCGAGCGCCGAGCGATAGCCGCTGCTGACGGCACTGGTCGTCAGAAAATCACGGAAGCTGCCGAAACCATAACGTTCAACGAGAAAAGCCACCACCGAAAGCGTCTGCGGATAACTCAGTTGCGGATTGCCATAAATGACATCGCGCTCAGTGAAATCACTCCAGGCGAGCAACTGGTTCTGCTGCACGGCCTGCTCGACCAGGCGGGCTTTCTGGTAGAGAATATTCGGCGAACTCTGCTCCACATACTGAGCCAGGCCTTCCTGGAACCCCGTATTCAGCCGATTGTCGCTCAACTCGGCTGCAATGATATGAACCAGTTCGTGGCGAATATTGTTCGAGATTTCGCCCGGTTCGATCTGCAACCGGGTTTGCTCGATCACCACCACGACCTCGCGTTTGCGGAAATCGGCGTGGGCGACAACACCGGGCACATTGCGGGCCAGCGGATTGACTTCGTGGTAGCTCTCGAGCGTCGGATACAGGCGCAGAGTGATGGGCGTACGCGGACGATGACTGAAGATCGTCGTCAACTCCTCGTAGATGCCGTCGACAAAACCGGCATAGTTCTGCGCCTCATCGCGATCAGCAGGGGTGAACAGGATCGAAAAATGCGTCGTCGCCAGTTCTTCCCAATCACCGCTCTGAGCGGCAGCCGGCGGAACTGCGAAGAAAGAAATACCGAGCAACAGCACTATCAGCAACAGGCTACCAGGAGCAGTTGCCGAGCGCCGGGCCGGTAAAAGCAGCAGTGGTTTCATATGAATCGCTCACATTGTTTCGGGTACGCTTCGAATGACTTCAGTTTACCACAGGTAGCGCACTGATGCAGGCGAACCCCCCATCCGAAAGGGCCACACGGCAACGTCACTGCACGCATGGCCTCCCGCGTACCTGATGACCCGGCGGGCCAGTGATACCGCAAGAAACGTGGTGCCGGCGCGCCTACCAGTCCGGGATCCCGCGCGACGCTCGGGATGACGGAATGCATCAGTCAGCCTGGTCATCCTTTCAACGATAGCGTTTTTTACTCTGCCGGACGGCCCTCACCCCCGGCCCCGCTCCCGCTCAGGCCAGCGCGGTGAGTTGCGTTCGCGAAACCGGGTTCCCATGGCGCACTTGCCTGGCAGGAGC
>DAOTUJ010000197.1:0-3082 GCA_034437175.1 Chloroflexaceae bacterium
AGTCAATGCGCTGTTCCAGGGTCGCAAACCCGGACTGGGTGACCGCGAGGTTGAGCGCCGCCAGGTGCATTGCCTGGCGCGCTGCCTGCAGGGCTTTGCTGGTCATCCACAGATTGGCGAACCCGACGCTTATCGATGCCAGGCCGAGTCCGGCAGACGCGAGGCTGGCCAGGGTACCGACCGGCGGCAACGGCATCGGGCGCAGCAGACCGGCGCCCATCATCAGCGGAGAGGTCAAGGGCGAATTCGGCAGCAGATGCGCGACGATCTGCCCGGCGTTGGTGGTACCGGCAGCCCAGCGAATGACACCGCCGTGCAGCGTGTACTGCCCAGTCAGCAGGCCGATGATAGTCTGTGCCGGAATCGCTCGGACGACGGTCATACTCAGGATGGTGGCGATGCTCATACAAACTCCCTGTCACGTGTTAGTTGTCGATAGTGATAGCGACAGTACCCATAACGAGCGTCATCGCGGCATCACTCGTATCGAGTGTAGCAAGCCGGCATTACCAGCAGGTTCTTTGCGTATGGGAGTTGTCATGCCCGTCCTGCTACACGATCATCGGCCCGATTGATCGCACGCAGCTCTTGCTCGGCAGCATCGAGGGCATCGAACAGCGTATGATCAGGGTTGCCCTGGGCCATTTCCTGCATTGATCGACACAGTCGCCGCCGGCTCCTCCTCCCCAAACCGCTCAATCACATCCATCACCGGCACAAGCAGCCCAGGCCGGGCGACCAGTGCGGCCACAATGCTCTTCAGCGCACCGGCCTCCAGCGGCGGCAGGGCGGGACGAGTGACACAGGCGCCGTAGCTTCAGGTGCTGACTGGTGGGCGTCGGGGAGCAGCGTTGCCGCCGGCACATCGAATTGCTTGGCGATCATCACGAGCATGCCAACGGTCATGGCACGTTCACCGCGCTCGTAGCGCGAGATGGTGGCCACATCGACGCCCAGCCGCGCGGCGAGTTGCTCTTGCTTCACCCGGTAGCGCCGGCGCAGTTCGCGCAGCCGCCGGCCGACCTCGCGGTCATAGGTTCGGGTATCAGTCGTGCTCATAGTAGTGGCTCCTGGCGCGGCGGCTTGAACGACGATGGTTTGTCAGACATGCCAGCAACAGCACTCCTACCATCGGCACCCTGGCGGCAGCCCGCCGGGCGCCTATGACCGTCGGGCGCGCAATGAGAAGCTCATCGGGATGCGACGAGCCAGTTCGGGGGGAAGGTGTGGAAAGGCATCCCAGTACGGTTCGGGATGCTCACCGAAATGCTCAATCAGCAGGCCTGCCCCGCAGAGCGCCTGGAATACGTCGGCAATCGACCAGAGCCGTTCATACTTCGGCGCCAGTTCGTCGACCGGACGCCCCAGATCGCCGATGTAGCTTGTCGGCCAGCCGTGATTGACTTCGCTGTGCTGGAAATAGTCGATGCCGCTGGCGACCAGCGTCGCCGCATTCGGGTCAAACAGCCAGGAAACCGGGTGATCGTCGAGGATGTGGAACACCCCACCCGGTTTGAGCAGCCGGTACACGACCGCCGCCCAGGCATCGAGATCGTGCAGCCAGCAGAGCGCGCCGCGCCCGGTGTAGACCAGGTCAGCGCTGCCGTCGAGTTCATGCGGTGTATCGAGAACATCGCAGCAATACCAGCTGGCCGGCGCAGCAAGCGCAGCACTGATGCGGCACGCATTGGCGATCTGCACATCGGAAATGTCGACGCCGACGACCTGGGCGACACCCTCGTTCCAGAGCGAGAGCGTGTCACGGCCCGAGGCGCATTGCAGATGAATGGCGCTCGTACACCAGACGCGCAGATCGCCGAGATTGGCGCGCTCGATGGGATGCAGGTTGCTGCCGCCGTCCCGCAAAAACGCGATGGTCGCATCGACGCTCGCAGTGTAGTGAGCAGCGCCTTCGTTCCAGCTCGCACGATTGGCGGCATGGCGCGCCCGCACATCGTCCGGCTGTTGCGCCGGCGGCACCCCCTGGTAGCGCACGCCGTTGGCGTCCTGGGATGCATCGTCGCGCAAGAGCTGTTCCAGGATCGCCGGGGTCAACCCGCGTTGTTCGGCATTGGCACCTATCACATCCAGGAGCTGGAACAGGCGCTCGACATCGGGCGTGGCCGTGGTTTGCTCGATGATCCGGCGAAAGAGTTGCTGCATGCGGCGCTGATCATCCGGCGCCGCCGCCGTGTACGCCGCCGCCGTCACAGAGTCCAGTGGTATCGTGACCGGTATCGGTTCCATTGCGTTGCTTCTTTCGTGCAGATGGTGCATTCAATGCACCAGATGCGGTTCATCGGCCCGATTGAGCATGTGCAGCTCTTGCAGGGCTGATCGGTGACATGCTCTTCAACGTATGATCATGTGCTTTCTGCCCTGAAGAGCATTGCGACCGGGCAAGCAAAGCCCGGCAGCAGCGGCGAGTTCAGCTCAGCTTCGGCGCCCGGCTGCGCCACTAGCGCCAGGGCGCCTTCCTGCTGTCGGTACACCTCGACCTGGCGCGTGAAGTGGTCGACAACCCAGTATTCCTCGACACCGTAGCGGTCATAAAGCGCGAGCTTTATTTCCCGGTCGCGGCGTTCATTCGCGCTGCCCTGCGCAAGCACTTCGACAACCAGATTGGGAGCACCATGCAGCTTGCCATCGTCCGGCTTGATGACTGTTGTCGCACGCTCGTTGCTCAACCACACCAGATCGGGAGCGACGACATCCCGATCTGACAAAGACGACGCCAGGCGCCGAAATGACCTGGCCGGCGCTCGTCTGTTTGCCCCACCTTTTCAGATGAAAGAGCGCCTTTCCGACAATCACCTGATGCTCCAGGCGCAGCTGGATTG
The DNA here is from genome assembly GCA_034437175.1 of Chloroflexaceae bacterium. Lineage (GTDB taxonomy): Bacteria > Chloroflexota > Chloroflexia > Chloroflexales > Chloroflexaceae > DAOTUJ01. The sequence goes on from DAOTUJ010000197.1 coordinate 2,841, forward strand.
TCATATGCAGGTCGCCGTCAATCAATTCATAGCGGTTGCCGTCATCCATCGGATAGTCGGCAACCTGGTCAATCGTGATCCCACGCTCGATGACGCTGGTCGTACTCAAAATTCGGTAGTCATGCAGCAGTAGTGATGCCGCGTTTTGCGCGTTGCTCTGCGTTATAGTGATGAATAAAGTACCAGAGCGCACCGATGTGATTGACCAACTTTTTCGAAAACGAGAGCGTCTTTCGAACGAA
>DAOTUJ010000198.1:0-2907 GCA_034437175.1 Chloroflexaceae bacterium
AGTCCGTTTGCTGGGGCAACCATTGTCCTGTCGGGCCAGGTTGCGATTCAAGAAGTCCTCCCCCTGTTCAAACAATCCGATTGGGGGCATGCCGAAACGACATGACCGATGATTGCACAAACGTTACGCGAGCCTCTTTGCTATAATGTCAATCAGAAAGGAACCATCATGCCGGCACGAGACATCTACCATCAGGCCGTCCGAGCGGCATTGATTGCTGATGGCTGGATCATCACCCATGATCCGTTCACCATCGATTTTGAAGATGAGCTGGTCTACGTTGATCTGGACGCGGAACGACTGATTGCCGCTGAACAGGCGGATCGAAAAATTGCCGTCGAGATTAAAACCTTTACCGGCCCATCGGTTATTGCGGATATGCAACAGGCGCTTGGGCAATATATGCTCTACCAGGGTTGGCTCGAACAGACTGAACCAGAACGCCTCTTGTATCTGGCGGTCACTGCTGACACCGCCGATAGTGTCTTTGCCCGCAAGGGCATCAGTATGCTGATTGAACGGTACAACATCCGAGTGATAGTCGTTGATGTTATCGCGGAGGAGATCGTGCGATGGACAAAGTAGCACACTACAGCGCACTCATCGTCCAGCTTATTGATGAGTACGCCCAATTTGCTCCCAGTCACGGGAGTATTACGCCGATGGTCAGCTACGACCGGCAGCACCATCGCTACCTGTTGCTCAACGTCGGCTGGAATGATACCCGGCGTGTCCACAGCCTGATCCTGCACGTCCACATCAGCGACGAGAAGATCTGGATTGAGCACGACGGCACACCGCCGCCCGGCTTCGCGATGGCGCTGGTTGAGCGTGGTGTTCCCAAAGAGGACATCGTGCTGGCCTTCCATCATCCGCAGAAACGCCCCTATACGGAGTTCGCCGTCGCATAGCGCGGCCACGCGTACCGAACTGAACGTCTTCCGAAACGACCCGACCAGAGGCCGGGTCGTCACACATCCCCCGTCCCCTGCGGCAGCTCCCCGCCGCAGGCGGGCGCGGTGTCGCAGCGGTGGGGCACGGTTCCCGCCATGCTGCATTACTCCTTTGCCATCGGCGGGAACCCTTCCGCCGCCGATCTCGACATTGCCATTCTCTGTGGCCAGCGGCATTTTCTGGTGCCCTTCGCTACCCCGATGGAGTTTCGCCTGCGTGCCCTGGCGCGAACCCGAGACGATCTGCATGCCGTGCTCGATAGCCGCGCCTGGCCACCGGGCGACCCCAACCGGCCCAGCCGCGAAGCGTATCACCAGGACATTCTGGCCTGGCAGCGCAGCGACAGCTCCTTCCGTGGCCTCGACTACGCCATCGCCTATGACCACATTGGCGACGCTGAACGGTCGATGGCCGACTACGACGCGCTGATGCGCGACATTACCACCAGCCCGCGCATACATCATCATCAGCTTCAGCGGCGGCAAAGACAGCGTGGCCGCACTGCTGACCCTGCTGGAAGCCGGAGCGCCGCGCGAGCGGATCGAGCTCTGGCACAACGAGATCGACGGGCACGAGGGCAGCCGATTGATGGATTGGAACATCACCCCGGACTACTGCCGCAGGTTTGCAGAAGCGTTCGCGATGCCGATCTTCTTCTCGTGGAAGGTCGGCGGCTTCGAGCGTGAGATGCTCAGCAACAACAGCCTGACTGCGCCGACGAAGTTCGAGAACGAGCACCACCAGCTTGTCGAGGTCGGCGGCGTGAACGGCAAGCCCGGCACGCGCCGCCGCTTTCCGCAGGTCAGCGCCGATCTGAACGTGCGCTGGTGCTCAGCCTACCTGAAGATCGATGTGGCCGCCCGCGCCATCACCAATCAGGAGCGATTCAACGGCAAGCGCACCCTGTTCATCACCGGGGAACGCGCCGAAGAGTCGCCCGGTCGGGCGCGCTATGCCACCGTCGAGCGCCACCGCACCGACAAGCGCGACAGCCCCAAACTGCGCCGGCTGCGTCTTTGGCTCCAACCACCAGTAGGCCTCGCTCCGCGTCATCGACCCGGCGCGGTTCAACCAGATCGCGGCCTATGAACGCGATTTTGGCTGCACCATCCGGCGAAACGGTACGGTCGTCGAGGCTGCCGACGCCGGCACGCCGTATGAATCGCTGAACCAGCGCGACACAGCGGCCGCGCTGGCCCACACCTTCGACGAGCCGATGATTCTCCCCCCCGGCCATGACCTTTCAACGAGAGCGTTTTTCGCCCGGCCGGACGGCCCTCACCCCCGACCCCGCTCCCACTCAGGCCGGTGCGGCGGGTCTGGTTCGCGAAACCGGGTTCCAATGGCGCACTTGCCTGGCAGGAGCGGGGAGCACACGAGAACGCCGTTGCCCCACCCCCCGCTCCTGTCAGGCTGGCGCCGGCGAGGGTTAGGGGTTCATGGGAGGTATCTGTCGCGCCAGACTGCACGGGAGCGGGGGGTGGGGGGTGAGGGCCGGAGCGCGGAGTCTCCCATCTGACAAAAACGCTATAGTTGAAAGGCGGGGAGGGCGCCGACACCAGGCGGCAGATGGAACAACATGTTCTGCCGCTCTTTCGCCGGCACCACATCCGCTACGTGCAGATCGCCCGGCGCGGCCCCTCGATCCGCGACGGCTACGTCGTCCCCCTATGTGCTAGACTATCTTTGGACAGTTCCCATCCGGAAATTCGTTGCATTGCGGGCGGAAGAAAGGATCGAATCCGATGGCTGCTCACCAATCGAAAGCCTCCATGCCCAACACCGAAGTGGACGTGACCCCGCCGCGCACCTGGACCGCGACGTAGAAACCGGCGCTCTTGACCGAGTATGAGTCCTACCCCAAAGGCGATCCCCGTCGTGGCGCCATGCTGCGTCGGCACGGGCTCTACAGCTCACATATGTCCCGGTGGCGTCGGTTGCGCGATACCGGCG
>DAOTUJ010000199.1:0-37848 GCA_034437175.1 Chloroflexaceae bacterium
TTCGTTCGAAAGACGCTCTCGTTTTCGAAAAAGTTGGTCAATCACATCGGTGCGCTCTGGTACTTTATTCATCACTATAACGCAGAGCAACGCGCAAAACGCGGCATCACTACTGCTGCATGACTACCCTGCATTGTTATGAGCTCTCCGTTTTGTTTGGGTAGTTTCGATATGGCTTATGGTGCCTCGTGCTCGCCGTACTCTATCCATTCCTCAAGATATGGACGTACTTTGACAAGCAACCTGCGCAAATGCTTGTACGTGACCGCCTTGTTCTTCATCAGTTGGCCAAGAAGTATACCTGGATGCAGCCCCTGTTCAGCCGCAAATTGCTCAATGGCATGCTGTGAGAAATATGGCTTTGTCTGGGTCATCCAGCGTTTGAGGATGTCCTGGTCAACGATCCAGGCTTGCGCTTGCTGGTTCGCCGCAATTTCTTGTTCATCTTTCTCGAGTGTCTTGCTCTCAAGATTGTCGAGATGCAATGTATGATGCCCCAGGACAAGGTGCGCCAGTTCATGCAAGAGCGTAAACCAGAAAGAGTCGATACGGTCATAGCGTAGCGTCAACGCGATGATCGGCGCTGTTTCGGCGTCACAAAGCACGCCATCGATATAGGTCTTGGGCAACACGGGAACAATGACGAAGCGAATGCCGAACGATTGGAGTAATCCTGGCACTTCGGCTACCTGTTCCGGTCTTGCGGCAAGCTGCCGCAGCGCCGGGATGGCTTGCTCGACACGATCATGTGCAAATGGCGGCACTTCCTGACGGGCTGCGATCTGGCGCACCCGCGCAACCCAGGCGACCTGTGCCCCGTGGACTGGCCCACGATCCTCACTATGCCGAAAGTGAACCGTTGCGAGGACATGTTCCGGGTCGCCATTGAGCAACGCACGCACGTCACGTTCCAGAATCTCCGCAGGATCTGACTGCCGGAGCCAGCCGCGCCGGAGCATATCAGTAATTGGCAGGAGACTGAATAATCGGCTGCGGCGAGCGATCCCAGAATTTCCATCACCGCCCTGCTGCCGGGCTAATTGAAGCCGGTAGCGTGCTTCCAGATTGATCCAGAGTTCTGCCGATGTTCCAAAAGCTTGCGCTAATTCCAATGCTGTTTCCGGCGTAATCTGCTTCACACCACGGATAATCTCACTGATTGCCTGTGGCGGACGATTCATAATCTCGGCCAGATCACGCTGCGTCCACCCCCGCTCCTCCAACTCCATCTCAATGATTTCTCCAGGGGATACAGCATGAGCCGACTGCAAGGTCTCGCTCATAACGGTAGTCTCTTGTCATATTAGTGATAATCAACGATCTCGACGACGACGATTTCCTGCCCCTGATCATCCTGTTTAATACGAATAATCAGACGCCACTGGTCATTCAACCGAAGTGAATATTGACCGGCGCGCTTGCCACTCAGTTTCTCGAATCGTAATGATCGCAACTGGTAGAAATCGCGTGAGTCAGGAGCCGACTCAATAATTGCCATGACCTTGAAGAATCGCTCGACGACTCCAGGTTCGTATTTCTTGGCCCCTCGCTTCTCCGTATAGAGGGCTTGAAGCTGCTTGTCAGCAAAGCGAAAACGCATGAATGGCCCCAGGGCGCATCGGGTTCTCTTCCAGTATAACGCGCCACATGACGAAAGTCAATGATATTCATCACCCATAGGGTGATTGGGTGATAAAACCGGGGCAACTTTACGCGCAAACCTGCTGTTTGTCAAGAGGTCAGGCATGGTTGGTCAGGCATGCATGCTGCCTGCCGTCATTGGATCGTGTCGATGCTGTTGAGTTCTTCGCGGCGGGCGCGCCAGTCAGGGAGCATGCGGTCGAGCAGCAGGTAGAAGCGTTTGCTGTGGTTGTGTTCCCGCACATGGCAGAGTTCGTGAACGATGACGTAGTCGATGCAGGGTCTGTCGGCCTGGATGAGCCGCCGGTTCAGTGTGATGGCGCCGTCGCTGCTGCAACTGCCCCAGCGTGCCTGGAGAGGCTTGATTCGCAGCGGCGGCGCCTCAACGATGCCGATAGGCCGGAAGCGCGGCAGCATGGCCCGCAGCCGCTCAGCAAAGACGCGCTCGGCCTGGCGCTGGTACCAGTCCTCCAGCAGTTCGCGCACCTGCTCGCAGTTGTCGCGATCCACGGCGGTGATCACGAACCAGCCACGGGTCAGTTTGACGCTCTCCGGCTCGCCGGCCAGCACTTTGAGCCGGTATTGCCGCCCCAGGTAGCGGTGCGTCTCGCCGCTGATGTACTGGCGCGGTGGGAGGTTCGGCAGATACTGGGCCAGTTCGCGCTGCTGCCGCAGGATCCAGGGCGCCCGCTTGCGCACCGTCGCCGCAATGCTTTCCCGGTCGGCCTGCGGCGGCGCAATGACGCTCACTCGCAGATCCGGTTCAACGCTGATGGTCAGCGTGGCCCGCCGGGCGTAGACCAGTTCGTATTCGATGACGGTATCGCCATACTGGATGTAGTGACGTTCTTCGCTCATGGGCGCTGCCGGTTCCTGGCTCTGGCGATGTCGAGCACCTGGTCGATCATCGCGTCGAGTTCGGCGAAATCAAATTCCACGCCCCGGTCCTGCTCGACCGCGCCGAGTTGTGTGTCGAGTTCGCGCTTGATGTGGTTCTGCACATCCAGGTTGCGTTCCCAGTCGGTGATCGTGTTGCGCTCAATGATCTGCTCCTGGGCGATGGCAATCTCGGCGATGGCCTCGTCGCTCAGGCCGTAACCGGCCAGCGGCTCGCGCAGCACGTCGTAGTAGGCCGGCGCGTCGCGGTAGCTGCGTAATGTGTCCGGTATGCCGCTGCGCTGCCCGCTGCGCAGTTGCTCCAGCATGCTCCGGGCCTGGTTCAGGTATTCGAGCTGGTCGATCCGGCCCTGGCGATAGGCCTGGATCGTTGCTTCCACCAGTTCCGAGAAACGCCGGTACAGCGCCGGGTCTTCGTCCATGCGCTCGCTGATGCTGCGCCGCATACGGTTCAAGATCGTGTCGGCTCTGGCAATCGGACTGCTCAGCTTCTCGACCTCGGCATCGAACTTTTCGGCGTCGAAGACATTGACCAGTGCGGTGATCACACTGGTGCCGGTGGCGCGGATGTGCTCGTCCATCAGTTTGCGCACTTTTTCGTCGTATTCGCGATAGTCGACGGCTTCGGCGTAGCGCACCCGGACGGCCTGGCGCAACTGGTGAAAGTCGCGCAGGTCGTTCTTGTAGCGCTGGATACGAGTCTCGTCGTTTGTCTCATAGAATACGACCGACGCCAGTGCCACGCGCAGCGCGCGAGCATACTCGTTCAGCGCGTCGTAGAAGCGCTGGCGACGGTCTTCCGGCTCCAGGTAGCGCTGCATGGCCTCGATGTCACTGGTATTCGCCACGCCGGCAAAGATGGCCCAGAGGTCGGAGTGCAGCTGCGGGAGACGGGCGATCTCGGCGCTCACATCGGTCAGCGTGTCGGCTACGTCTTCGGCGTCGTACTCGGCCAGCGCATCGTAGATGTTCATCGCCTCGTTCAACTCGCCCAGCACGCCGCGATAGTCGATGATATAGCCGAAATCCTTGCCCTCGGCCAGCCGGTTGACCCGCGCAATCGCTTGCAGCAGGGTATGCTCTTTCAGCGGCTTGTCGACGTAGAGCACCGTGTTGCGCGGCTCGTCGAAGCCGGTCAGCAGCTTGTCGACTACCACCAGGATCTCGATGCCGTCCGGGCGGGCGAAGGCGGCAATGACTTCGCGCAGGTAGGTGTCTTCACTGCCGTAGCGATCCAGCATCTGCTGCCAGAAGCGCTGCACTTCGGGCGCCTCCTCGTCGATGTTCTGGTGCCCCTCGCGGGTATCGGGCGGCGAAATCACCAGGTCGGCGCTGATGCCTTCGTCGCGCAGGGAGCGCAGGTATTTCAGGCCGCTGCGCTTGGAGGCAGTGGCGAGCTGGGCTTTGAAGCCGCTGCCGCGCCAGTTTTGCTCGTAATGCAGCGCGATGTTGTAGGCGATCTCGCGGATGCGCTGATCGGTCGCGCTGATACGCTCGCTGCTGCTCATGCGCCGCTTGATGTCGGCGCGCTGCTCGTCGCTCAGGTGGCGGGTGGTGCGCTCGAACCAGCGTTCAAGCTGGGCCTTGTCGACATCCTGCTCGACCACGCGCCCTTCGTAGAGCAGCGGCACCACCGCCTGGTCGGCGACGGCCTGGCGCATGGGGTATTTGTGAATGAAATCGCCGAATGTGCGGGCAGTCGATTTCTCCGAGCGGGTCAGCGGCGTGCCGGTAAAGCCGATGAAGCAGGCCTGCGGAAATACCTGCTGCATCTTGGCATTCAGCGTGCCATACTGGCTGCGGTGACTCTCGTCCACCAGAATGAAGAGGTTGGCATCGCGGTCTTTTGCTTTGCGCCGCGCCACCTGATCGAACTTGTTGATCACCGTGGTGATGACATCGGCGCGGCTTTCGCCGCGTTTCAGCGCACCGCTGACCAGCCGCAGCAAGTGGCCGCCGTCTTGCGCCTGCACGACCGATTTGCCGCAAGCCTGGAAGGTCTTGTAAATCTGGGTATCGAGGTCAACCCGATCAGTGACCAGCACCACGCGCGGGTTGCGAATGCCGGGATGCAGCGCCAGCGCCTTGGCCAGCATTACCATCGTCAGCGATTTGCCGCTGCCGGTGGTATGCCAGATCACGCCGCCGGTGCGGCTACCCTGAGCATTGAGATGCGCGACCCGGTTGATGGTGGCTTTGATGGCGAAATACTGCTGATAGCGGGCGATCTTTTTGATTCCGCCGTCGAAAACGATGAACTGGTAAATCAGCTCCAGCAGCCGCGCCGGGCGCAGCAGGCTGACGAGCAGGCGATCCTGCTCGGTCGGCAGCCGCTCGCCGAGGGTGGCAAAATGCCGGCGCAGCGCCGCCGGATGATCGCGCCAGCCGTAGAGCGCATCCTGGGTCGCGGCGGGCAGCGGCTGGTTGATCAACGCCTGGAGCGCCGCCTCGTCGAGGGCTTCTTCGCGCCAGAGCGACCAGAACTTCTTCGGGGTGGCGGTGGTGGCATAGAGCGCGTGGTTACTACTGAGCGCCAGCAGCACCTGCGAGAAGACAAACAGCGCCGGTATTTCGCCCTCCTGCTGGTTGCGCAGCATCTGGCTAACCGCCTCACTGGTCGCCTGGGCACCCTGCGCATCGAGGTCGGGCCGCTTGCACTCGATGACCACCAGCGGAATGCCATTGACGAACAGTACCAGGTCGGGCCGGCGGGTGGCATGGCTGCCCTGGCATTCGACCACAAACTCCTCGCTGAGATGGTAGACATTGCGCTCGGGATGTTCCCAGTCGATATACCGCAGCGAAAAGCTCTTGTGGTCGCCGTCAATCGTCTGGCGCAGACTGGTGCCAAGGGTCAGCGGTTCGCAGATGCGTTCATTGGTGATCAGCAGGCTGCGCAGCGGCTCGTGGGTCAGACGCTCGACGGCTTCCTGCATATTGGCATCGCTGAAGGCATGCTCCCGGCCCTTGAACTGAATGCGGTTCTGCGCCCGCAGCCAGGGTTCGAGTACCCCGGTCAGCACCACGTTTTTGGTTCTGCCGCCCCGCAGCGCCAGCGCCGCATCCGGCCTGAGATACTGCCAGCCGAGAGTGATCAACACCTGCGCCGCTGGGATCTGCGAACTGATTTCTTCGCGGTAGGGATTGCTGGTGGTCATAGGCCTTGCCCTGCGTATGTGTGGTTATGCGTCGGAACTGTCCCTACAGGCACAGCACGCCCCACTCCAGGCGATAGGTGTCATAGGGGCCAATAATGTCGGAGACGGCATTCGAGTGGGTGGTCAGCAGAAACTGGCAGGTCGGCCCGATGACGGGCAACTGGCTGACCAGCGCCTGGGCAATCGGTGGGTGCAAATTCAGGTCGATCTCGTCGATGAGGACGACCGAATTGGCAATGTGCAGGCGCACAAACTCATAGAGAATCGGGAAGACCGCCTGCTCGCCCGCCGACATCTCGCTGATGTCATAGGTGCGCGCCCCGTCGTTCAGCAGGAAATAGAAATCGTCGGCGGTCGGCGAGTCATAGCCCGGCATCGGCTCGACCCCGGCGAAGGAGCGACCGGGAAACACCGACTGATACAGCCGTTCGAGCTGTCCCAGATAGTCATACTGCTGTTTGTAGCCGGCTCGCTGGGCCAGCATCCAGCCGTTGAGGAAGCGCCGCAACCGGGCAACCCCGACATCATAGCCGTTCTTCGGCTGGCCGTTCTTCGGCTGGGTATACGCAAAGCCATTCGCAGATTCGCCGGAGTCGATGCCGGATCCCAAATTGCGATACTGGTCAAACCAGAATACCCCCGGCAGACGTGCAAAGAAGCGCCGTGCGGTCGGATCGGTGCGCAGCAGCGTCATCGCATGAGCCCGACCGTGGAACTGGTAGCGTTCTTCGCGCGACGGCGCATCGTAGGTGTCGCCATCGAGGGTCAGCCGAACCCGCGGGCTATCTCCCGGCGCAATGAAGGCATTGCGCGCCTTGAACTCCGCCGATTGGGCCTCGTACCAGAGGCTGGCGACTTCACGGGTGGCCGCAATCTCTTCCGGGGTGAAGACGACCTCGAGTTCGATCTGCGGGCGGCCCCATTGATAGAAGCGACCCGGCAGAAAGCCGATCCAATCGAACTCGGCGACACTGCGGATCTGGCGCGTAGCCAGCGCCAGCGGCAAAGCAATCGCCTGCAACAGCGTCGTCTTGCCGTAACCATTGTCGCTCAGGAGGAGAAAGCGATCACTGATGTCATCAGTTTCACTATTCTTGAAGGACACTTCCAGCGATTGAAACCGCTTGAAGTTCCGAATGGAAACATGCTCGACTTTCATACGTCATTTCGCTTTCTAATCGGGCAGGATGCCGACTGGAACGCAATACCCTCATACAGGCCGCCCGAAGATGACTTCCAGTTCATCGCTCATCTCGCTATGACGCCGATGGCACGATCTCAAGCCATCCCTTCTGGAGCAGAACATCGTAAGCAATGCGAATTTGCTCTGAGGAGAAACGCTGCTTGCGTTGGTTCCAGGCGTGGGTCATTGCAACGACAGTATCGACATCATTCGCACCTTCCTTATGCGCTACCCAATGAACAGTGGCCAGCAATTCTAAGCCAAAGGGTGTTTCAAAGCCTTCTACCAGTTCGGCAACCCGCTGAAAACGGGTTTGTGCTGGTGTGTCCTCCTGCATCTTGGTGCGGGCGGCTTCTACGGCGCCAGGAAGCAACTCCAGCGATTTGCCTGGATCATCCCCACCGTCTGCATAACCAGTAACATAATGCCCTTCAACGGTGCGGAGTACATGGCGCAGATTTTCGGCATATGGTCCATAAAGCCCCTTTGTGTATTTCAGGCGCAATGGCTGGCCGGCCTCTTGCATGAAGTACAGCAACTTATGGACTTCCAGCAACGTTACAAAGGGATCCATCAGACCACCTAGATAACGATGCATCAGGAGCACCAGGGCTGCCCGTCCGGGAGTCATATTGACAGCTTTGTTCGACTGGATGGCTGCCGGGCGGTCGAGCTCACGAGACGGTTCATAGACAATCACGTGTACCTCTGCCAGTTCGCCCAGTTCGCCCAGTGCCGCAGCGATGCGCTGGCGTACCACCGGCCAATCCAGCCCGCCGAGACCGGCGCCAAGGGGCGGGATGGCAATTGAACGAATTTTCCGCTGCCGGATTTCCTCGACCAGGGCAGCAAGACCCTGGTCGATGTATTCCATACGGCTCTTGCCACGCCAGTGCTTCTTGGTTGGGAAGTTGATAATATACCGGGGGCCAATCAGGGCATTCGTCTCAAAGACGAGCATCCGGCCTGGTTGAACCTCACCTCGCTTGCAGGCAGCAGCATAGGCCTTGAAATTTTCTGGGAATACGTTTTTGAATTGCAGCGCAATACCGCGTCCCATGATGCCAACACAGTTGACGGTGTTGACCAGAGCTTCGACATCTGCGTCCAGGAGGTCGCCCGTTCGATATTCAATCATTGTGCTCCTCCTCAGTAGTACCAACCCGACCGCATCGCTACGACTGGACGATGCGATGCAGACTGAAGAATTCCCTCCACCTGATGAACCATCGTTTGGGAAGAGACACCAATCTGGTCGATGAAATCCCAGGGAAAGAAGTTGTGCAGAAGAAACTCCGCCTGCTTGCCTTCCTTCAAATCAGGACTCCTCCAATTGGTTGCCCTGACTGCCGGCCAATTGATTTCATCAAGTTGATTGAGATCTGAGCGAAATTCGGCGTACACGGCTCCAGCATTCGAGAGCGTAAAAGCCCAGCGTCGACTGCTTGTGTTTGCCCATTGAACTACCCGATATAAATCGGCTTCAAGGTGAATAATGGCCTGCTGACTGCCGCGATAGTCGAGATCCGGATCATTTGCTCGATAGATCAGGTAGAGCATAATCGAGCGCGGACAAAAGTAAAAAGGAACGTAATCACCAACATAATCTCCCTGGTGACACTTCACGTGCAATGTAAGGCGCCGCTGCTTGATTTTGCTCATCCCAATCGTCGTACCGCCACCGCCGCGCCGCTGCATCTCCGCATCACACCATAACCCGCCGGCGGTGAGCACCGAGGCCAGCCGGTCAACATGGAGAATGTGATAGATTTTGGGTTGTGGCGGAACCTGGTACATGAATATTGTACACCCTTACCCTGCCGCCTGCGGCTCCGCATCCACCCGCACCCGCACCTGCCCCGTCAGCAAACGCTGCATCAGCCCGCGCTTTTGCTGCTGGAGTTTATCGAGATGCAGGGCAGCAATCTTGATCTCTTCATCTACTTTGTCGAAGAACATACCTAAATGCTGCTGCTCTTCAGGAGGAGGATATGCTACATGTAAACCGAAAAAGTCGCTCAGGCTAACATTGAGCAATCCGTGGCTGCGAGCGCCTTCCTGGGCAATTGAATAAATCCCTCGGTTTAGCCCACCGGCCTCGAAGAAATGCCGGTAAAATGTTGCATCGGCGGCTCCATCAGTCAGACCGAAGCAAATATAGAGCGTGGACAGAATCCCGGCTTCATGGTCTTCAAGTTGTTTTATCGCGCCATATGGATAACCTGCTGAGGAACTACGGTTATAGGCGAATTCACCACGTTTGATTAAGTAGTAATTTTCAAGCGCCTCGCCTGCGACACTGCGGTTGAAATACTCAGTTTGGCTGACCAGACCTCTGAGGCCGAGTTCTTCGACCCGCTCGCTCTGATTGACGATGATCAGGTGGAGCTGGAGCGAACGGGCCATGCTGGAGATACGCCGCAGAAAAGTGGGCCAGACTTTGCAGTTGTCGCGCACAAAACTCACCTCGTCAACAATAATCCAGATGCGCTCGAAGGTTTCCTCGGCTTCTTTCTCAGTCAGCGTCGGATTTTGCTCCAATCGGCGCTGAAATTCGTTCAGGATCGCGTGCATGGCCTGGTTGATGTCTGCCGGGCGCACCAGCGCCGGCAGACCCATCCAGGTATCACGATTCGCCTTGGGATCGAGAATGACGACCCGCTCGCGGCGTTGCTCGATAATGTAGCGCACCAGGCCGCGCGCGGTGCGGGTTTTGCCGCTGCCGCTGCTGCCCAGGATGACGATATGGGCCGCTCGTTCAAACAGCAGTGGCAGCCAGCGCTGCACCGGTAGCACCGCCTGAGACGCCGGTTTGCGCTGCACCGGGCGCTGCGCAGTTGCCTCCAGCTCCGGATCCGGCGAGTCCGGATTGCCTGGCCGATGCCAGAGGCCGCGCCTGGCCAGGTAATGGTAGCCAACCATAAACAGCACAATAAGGAGTATTGCCAGTCCGAAGCCCGGCAGGTCACTCAGACTGAATTCCGCTGCCTGCATTTCCATCGCTTCCCCTCCCACAAACATCATTATTGCCAGCGTATCAAGCGTTTGATAATGATCGCCATCGCGCCCATTAAGCCTTCCGGAAGAATCGTGACCAGCGCTGCCAGACTTCCGCGCGTCCATGCGCTGGCTGCAATTTCGCGCATAATCAACGGTGTGGTATCCTGCGTGATGCCTAATCCGCCATAAGTCGTGCCGGCATCAAGCGCGAAGACCGCAAACCAGACAATACCCTGACTGAGAAATGTCCCGAGGGTCATATCACGATCCGGTTGCCAGGGCGCACGCTTCCATTCCACATACGAAAAAGCGAACGGAATCCAGGCCAGAATCAAGTACATCGGCCAGGTTGGCGGCACCATCAGCAGCATCGGCACGCCGAGATGCCCCAGGTTCCAGTTTACGATACTCAACGCGCCATCGATAGTATAGCGCGCCCCAAAAATCCAGAGCAGAATGCCAAACAGAAAGCCGACCATACCGAGCATCAGGCCGGAAACATTGATCGAAAGACGGGGCCGACGCTCGGCAACAACGCGGCTCGCCGGTATATCTTTGCTGGTGACAGGCACCTGGTACCTCCTTGAACGAACGCGATCCGACCAGCGTCCATGGTCGATCCTGCACAATTCCTCGACATAGGCCATCAAGCGACCGAGGCACGTATCAAGCTGCGACTATCGCTATGGGCCGGAACACATGCCGCTGGCTTGCGCCGGCAGGCTGTGCCCGAAGCTCGACGACTGCCTGGCCAGGCGCCAGGCATCACGGATTGCCCAATCACGGTACTCCTGCGCCTCGCCGCGCTCGCCATTGGGGCCAAGCGCCAGAAAATGAATGCCGAATCGGCTGAGCTGCCCGCGATGATCACAGCAATGGAGAGACCAGCCTGCCGGTAATGCCGACTCCGTTACAGCATCCTCGTCAGGGGGCGATGCTTGCCGCAGCGCAGCCTGAAGTGTTTCCGGGCTGATACCACTTCCTGGTGGGCAGAACGATGCACCGCCGGCAATCGCGACGGCATCGCCAATGATCACACAATCCGGCTCCGTCCTGACCAGCGGCGGGGGCGCACTATCGAGCATCAGGGCCAATCCAATCTCGCGGCGACTGGCAATCAGTTGCTCCAGTTCAACAATCGCACGGTCGGCAGACTTTCGGATAGCCCAGTTGCTGCCAGCTTTCCGGCTCATGCTGATCGCGCGCTGGCGCTGCAACTCATCTTCGAGCGCCGGGACGGCGGCATGCGGCCATTCACAGCGCGGCAGGCCAGAGGAACGCCGTTGCGTTGATGGTGCCTGTGCGCCGGCAGGAGCATGCGTTGTCTGCGGGCGAGCATCAGGAGCACAGCCGGCGGAACGATCCAGTGGCGGTGGAGCCGCTTCAGCCGTGGAAACCTGATCCAGTGTGGGTTCCGGCACTGGCAGCGCATTCGCTGCCGTGTCAGTGCGCTCATTGGATGGCATCGCGAGAAACACACTCCCCCCCGCAGGCGGCGCTGGCGCTGCCGGCATTGCCTCGCAGTGCGCAGCATCGCCGGTGGTCGTTCGAGCCATCGGCGGGGGGGAGTGTGTTTCTAAAGAGTCATCCATGAGGACAGAAACCGCATTCGGCTGCGACGGATCGGCGTTCCTCCTGTCCGTCACCTGCGAGATGATGACGGGTTCGGGCGGCGAATCAAGCGCTGACTGCGAGATGATGAAGGGTTGCGAATCAGCGCATGCAGTCGGCGCTTGATAGACATCGCTGGCTGGTCTGGCTGCATCAGGATCCAGCAAGCGCGCAAATCTTCGTTCGCGTCTCAATACGCCGCGCTGTTTCAGCGCACGTTCGCAGCGCTCAACCGTTGATCGCGAAACCGTGTACCCGTCGGCTTTCAGCGCCTCGACGATCTCGTCGACTGTCATGACGATCACATCACCGCAGGCAGCTTCGTTTGCCCATGCTACATAATCGTCGGGAGTAAAGCGCTGCAAGCCCTTTTTGACTCGTGGACGTTGGATGGAGACGCTGGCCCTCCGGGTTGATCCCGTCGTTGCCCTGCGTATCAGGGGTTGATCTTTGCCGGCAAACCTCTGTGTCACGTAGGGTATGGCTTTGCTGAGGCAACGCTTGATGTCTTCGAGCAACCGGTGCATCGTACGTTTTTCGCCGAACGCCAGTTTGCCCTGTTTGGTCCAATGGATGATCAACGCGGCGATCTCGTGATCAAGCAGTCCGATGTATACCAGGCCGCAAGTAACCCGATACCGCGCCTCTGAGGGGGAGGGTGCCGTATCAACACCGTCCAGGATTCTGTGGGCAACACTCCTGTCACTCAGGCTTGTGTCGACCCGCCGCAGATGCGCGTCAATGTTCCCCAGCGCGATCTCAATCTGATCGGATGGAATGTCGATGGGCGCGCCGAAATTGCTCGTTTCGACTGCACCAGTCTGGTTCGGTTGGGCCTCTGCAATAGCCGGCCAGCGTGCTCGCAGCTCGTGCAAGCTGACCGTCGATTCATTCGCCCAGACCAGCCGTACCTGATGGTTGTGTTCATTCAGGCGACCTTGCTGCGCTTTGGTGTTGTACGCGCCTGCCACGCGGACAACTTTCACCGGGTCAGCACTTGCCGGATCGGCCCCCAGTGCTACTCGCCCTCGTCGTTGCAGATCGCGGCGGGTCTGGGCATCGCAGGCTGTCGAAAGGCGAAAAAAGGCCTGATAATTGCCGGGCGATGTTTCGAGTACCAGCGCCGCATCCTGGACGGCGGAAAGGTCGGAAATATCATCGAGCCAGATCCAGCGACATGGCAATGCGCTTGTCGCGGCTTTCTGTTGATTGTTGTGCTGAGTCAGCGTCATGTACACATCACCATAGCGTTCGGCGCAGGAGGTGATGTCATCAACGATATGAGCATGGTCAGATGCTCGCTGCCACCGATAACAGCAGAGTCGGCTATCGTTCGAGGCAGGATCGCCGTCGCAGTACCAGATTGACACCCATCCGTCGCCCTCGCCATGCAGTGCAGTGATTTGGCATAGCGTGTCAGGGTGAATATCCTGCTGGCAGGTATCCGTGCCATTGGGTCGTGCAGCTACCATTGCTGCACCTCCAGGAGCCAATTCTGCTCGGAATCCGGCAGCACAATCGGGCAACTTGATTTTTCTAATAGAAAAATGATACAATTCTGAACACTGGCAACGCTTTGCTGCCCTCTCGTAAGCATCTGAAACCGAGCTGGCGGGCTCAATCTCAGAGAGAAACTACGGGGAGCAAAAAAAGGAGCAAACCAGAGTTCATGAGGGTGTTCGAGGGCCAACTGGCCTGGAGCGGAAATCGCATTAGAGAGCCAAAAGTCACCGAGAGTCACCGGCTAAAATACCCTGGCAGGTAATTCGTAAACAGCAGGTCCGGGGTTCGAGCCCTCGCATTGGCTCCAACAAAAATGACCGGCAGCAGTTCGCAGCTGCTGCCGGTCGATGACATGTTCCCGCCTAAAGGAACGTCTATGTCGTCGCTGTTCTATCACGTCGTGATGTCCTTTGTTATCCCCTTCGGTGTGCTGGCCGCGAAGCTTCCCGTTGCTCCACAACTCCAGATCGTAGAAGAACCACAGATGAACACCTACACCGCTTTGGCTCCTTCACCCGTTTGGTCTGGCGGGCTGTCTGTTCCAGTTGGCGCACCAGCCGGCGAATGGCCGCGTGCAGCCGACGCGGCGATCCCATCGCCTGTGCCAGACTTCGCGCCGCCTTGCGAACCCGTTTGGCAGCTTTCGGCAAGCTGCGATCCGGCGCGTGCCAGCACCCCGTCAGGAGCAACCAGTGCTGGATGCGCATGCCCAGAAACTTGGCATCGATCTCGACCAGGATTCGGGCCGGACGCTGCCGCGGCTTTCGTCGACCTGGTCATGGCGTTTCCATAATTTGAACCGCAATTCAATTTGCCAGCGCAGTTTCCGCAAGACCAGCGCTTCTTCCATATAGTTGAAAGGTCACTGATAGCCCAGTGCAGCACTACAACGGGCTGCCGCCGTCTGCACCAGCGGCCCGAGTTCCTGGGCACGCGCCCGATTCATGCGTGTCGTCGGCCCGGAGAGACTGAGTGCCGCCAGGCATTGCCCGCTGTGATCGAAGATCGGTGCGGCGACGCAGCATACGCCGGCCTCGCGTTCTTCGTCGTCGATGGCGAAGCCCTGACATCGCGCCTGCATCAGTTCGGCGCGCAGGGCTGCCGGGTCGCCGAGTGTTTTCTGCGTAAACGCCTCCAGCCTGATCGTTGCCAGGTAAGCTTCGAGCTGGGCGTCGCTGAAGCCGGAGAGAATGGCTTTGCCGCCGCCGGTGCAGTACAACGGCACGCGCTGGCCGACCTCGGTGAACATGCGCACCATGCGCGGGCTGGCGGCCTGCTCTCGATACACTCCATCCAGCCCCTGCAAGACCAGCAGGTTGCTGGTTTCTTCGGTGGCTTCGGTGAGTTCGCGCAACAATGGCCGGGCAATGCGCACCAGGTTGAAGCGGCGGTGCCGGCCGGCTAGCGCGGCTACTTCGAGCAGCCGCGGGCCAGGGCCGTACAGGCGGGTACTGCGATCCTGGGCGGCATAGCCACGCTCGATCAACCCGGCCAGCAGGCGATGCAATGTGCCCAGCGGCAGATCGAGTTGCTCGCGCAACTGCGACAGGCTCAGGTCATCGGCGGCGGCGGCCAGCGCCTCCAGTACATCCAATGTTCGTTCAACCGATTGAGCCATAGTGGTTTCTTTTCGGCTACAGCAGCCGAAAAACCTTATTGATGCCCGTGCCGCAACGGCCTGTTTGCCTAACGAAAAAATTCCATGACCTTTTCCATATGGTTACAGGTGGCGCTGGAAGAAGGCTAAAACCTCGGGGATGTGATTGTTAACATAACGATAGCCGTCGTAACGATCGGTGGCCGGTGCAACGATCAGCGGCAGGGCATGCGGGGTGGCTTTCACCATGCCTGTGACGTCGGCCATGGTGCCCCATGGGTCGCCGTCGCCCTGAATGTACTGCGCGACGGTCGCGCCGAGCAGGGCGGCCGGTACCACCGGGTCGATGGTGTCGAGCGGGGGCGCCCCCATGGCCTGGTGTAGCAGACCGCCGATGCCGAGCAGTAGCGGCCCCGGTGGGCCGATAGTCTGGCGCACCAGGTTGCGTGCGAAAATTCCGGCATTAGTCGGTTGTACCAGCATGGCTGCCCGGATCGGCTGGCAACGCGGAATGCCATACATCACGGTATTGGCACCCATCGAATAGCCCAGCGCACCGATACGCTCCGGGTCGACTTCCGGGCGCCGGCGCAGAAATGAGACTGCGCCGATGAAATCGCGAGCCTCGTTGACGCCAATCGTCACCGGCGGCGCGGCGGCACTCTCGCCGTGATTGCGCAAATCGAAGAGTAGCACATTGAAGCCGGCCTCGCGCAGCGCCGCCGCCGGTTCCAGCATATCGACATTCTGATCGGGAATGCCCGAGATGCCGGCCTGGTTGCCGTGGCGGTTCCAGGGCCAGCCATGCACCAGCACCACTGCCGGGGCCGGGGTTTGCGCTGCCGGCACAAACCAGCCCTGTAGATCGAGGCCGTCGTCGGCGGGAAAGCGTACGTCTTCGTAGGGCAGCCCCAGGTTGGCCGGGGTACGGCGTAGCGGCTGGCGCATGCCGATCAGCAGCAGCCGGGTGTACTGCAAAGGCCGCCCGGCGAACAGTACCGTCGCCAATCCCGCGCCGATTCCCAGGAAAAGCGGCAGCATACCACGTTTGGCAGAAGCCATAATGTCTCCTCGAATTATTGCTTGATCAAGCCGCCTGACGTCTATCGAGCCATCGGCAATCTCAGCCGCCGATGGCCGCCAATGCCGCGGCACAGGCGATAGCCGGCTCCCAGCCGGCGCTTGCGTCTTCGATGCTCCACCAGGCCGAGAGAACGGCCTGCGCCAGCCCCCAGCCCAGGATTCGCTCGCGTTGCAGGCCCAGGTTGCGACTCAACATATCGACGCGCCGTGTCATAATTGCCGGCAGATTAGATTGTACCCCAATTTGCGGACTCGGGTTGCGCAGCAGGGCGCCGGTCTCGTAGGCGGCTTCGCCAATCACGCCCTTGGGATCGATAGCCAGCCAGGGTGCACGCCCGGCCCGCAAAATATTGTAGTGATGCAAATCGCCATGCAGCAACAGTGGCTGATCCATCGTCGGCAGCAACTCGGCGGCCCGCTGTTCGGCGCGCGCCACCAGCCATTCCGGCAGCGGCCCACTGCCGCCGTCGAAGTGCTTACGCAGGCGCCGCAGCCCGTCCATCCAGTTGCGCACATGCGGAAAGGCCTGGTTTTCCGGCGGCGGGCGCCAGAGCCGGTGCATCACCCCGGCGGCGATTCGGGTGGCCTCGGCATCATCGGCGAGCGTCGAGAGCATCGTGCCCGGTTGCAACCGTTCGAGCAACATCACGCCCTGTGCCCGGTCGTGATCAATCAGGCGCACGCAGCCCTGGCCGGCATAATGTTGCAGTGCCGCCATCTCGCTGAACAGCTCGGGATGCGGGAACCCGGCCTTGATCACCAGCTTCGTTCCATCGGCTGCAGTTGCCGCCGCGACATAATTGAACGAGAGCGGCGCAAATGGCGTGCCGACCTGCACGTCCCACTGGCGGCCCCAATCGGCCAGCAGCGTCGGCAGCCCGGCCAGCCAGGCCCGCCCCGCGTCGCCATACATCGCCTCAATCGTTGTCGCAAAAGCGGCTGGAGGAGGAAATGCTTGCATACGCGACGTTTTCGCCTCCGGCAGGGTGGAAGGAAACGTTTCTTTCCTTGCTATCGCAGCCTGCCCTGAGCGCAGCGGAAAACTGTTTCAAGTCGTTTGATTTTGCGACTTCGTCGCAAAATCAAACGAAAAAGATAGAAATTTCCATGCTGCCGCAGGCGAAAAACGCCTGTTGCGGCGCGAGCAACCACGCGACTGTGTAAGTCGTGTTACTCATCGGCCTGTGGCAGGCCGATCAGCGCCATCAGCTTGAGGGCGTTCGTGGAACCGGCCAGGCCGGGCCGCAACGTATAATCGAACTGCAACTGTGGCCCACCGCGGTTGCCGTCGAGCCGTTCGCCGAAATGCACCATCTGCCCGGCTCCTGCCAGGTCATCGGCCTCAGCCAGCCCCAGGTCGTGGGTCGAGACCGCGCCAATCGCGCCCTGTGCCAGCAGGTGCCGGATGATCCGGCGCGCCGCGATCTGGCGCTCGGCCGTGTTCGTCCCGTGCAGGATCTCGTCCAGCAAAAAGAGCAGCGTACGCGGGCCATCACGCGCTTGATCGGCTGCGTCGACAATGTCTTTCAGTCGCTGGAGTTCGGCCATAAAATAGGAAACCCCCAGCTCCAGCGAATCGCTGACGCGCATGCTGGTAGCGAGTTGCAGCGGCGGCAGGCGCAACTCGCCGGCGCAGACCGGCCCACCGGCCTGGGCCAGCGCCACATTCAGGCCGATGGCGCGCAGCAGTGTGCTCTTGCCCGACATATTCGAGCCGGTCACCAGCAAAAAGCTGCCCGGCGGCCCGATGCTGACATCGTTGGCGACGGCAACCGCCGGGCGCAGCAACGGGTGCGCCAGTTGGCGGGCGACCAGGTGCGCCGGCTCTTCCGGCGTGAGCGTCGGGAACCGCCAGTCCGGGTGAGCGTGGGCCAGCGCGGCCAGGCCGGCCAGCGCCTCGAATTCGCCCAGCGCCTCGATCCACTGCCGTGCTGCCGCGCCGTTCTTGCTCTGCCAGCGTTCCAGTAACCAGAGCACATGGAAATTCCAGAGCAAAAAGAGCTGCAAAGCCGGGTACAACAGCGACATGCGCAGATCGGCCAGGGCCATCAACCGGCTCAGCGCGGCCATGCGCTGCGTGGCGCTGTCGGCGTCGCTCGTCAGCCGGGCCTGTAACTCTTTGAGCGCGGCGGATTGAAAGGACTGCCGGCCAATCAGGGCAAACAGATTGGCATAAGTCTTAAACACCGACTGGCTGGCCGTCAGTTGCTGGCTAATCGCCTCAGCCGGGCGTCCAACGGTGACGATCAAGCCGATGTTGATCAACAGCAAGGGAAGCCAGAGCGGCAAGGCGAGAAACCCGAAGATCTGGGCCAGGATGCCGCTAATCAGCAAGATCGGCAGGATGCGAGTCGCCCAGAGCAGCGCAGGCCGGGCCTTCAGCCAGGGTTCGGCTTCGGCCC
The DNA here is from genome assembly GCA_034437175.1 of Chloroflexaceae bacterium. GTDB lineage: Bacteria > Chloroflexota > Chloroflexia > Chloroflexales > Chloroflexaceae > DAOTUJ01. The sequence goes on from DAOTUJ010000199.1 coordinate 18,076, forward strand.
AGGCCAGGAATTGCTGGTAGCGGTGCTGCTCAAGATTGGCCAGGCGCCCCTGCACCGCCAGTTCCTCGCGCAAGGAAAACAGCGGCGCCAGCTCGCCGATGGCCGCCTGGCGCCGCGTAATTTCATCCGGCGGAGCCGGCTTCAACAGCCAGTTTTCCAGAATTTCCTGACCAATGACCGTCGTCGGTGTATTGAGCACGTGTTGCAGCGAGGCATGGCCGAGCAGATCGAGGTCAACCGCAATAGAATCATTTGTCCGGCTATCAGGCGGCCGGCGCAGCGGCAAGCCGGCCCAATCGCGCTTGAGGCGGGCCAGGCCTTCGGCATTGAAGTTGAACAGCTCGGCAAAGCGATCACGTTGCAGGCCGAGCCGGTAATGCCAGACGACCGCCGCAAAAAAACTGAGTGCCAACGCTCCGGCGAGCCAGAAGAGCAGGGGAAAACTATAGTACCAGCCGATGCCGCCGGCTGCCAGGGCACCTACCGCCAGCCAGAGCCGCAGATTGGCGACCTGATTCCAGCGCCCGGTCATGCGGTCGCGCTCAACGGCAAATTGGAGACAACGCTGGTTGTAGTGTTCTTCGACTATGGCTTTGTCCAATCTTCGATCCGCAGATTCGGCACACGCGCAAATTCCTGAACATTGTGTGGAACCATAGTTGAATATGCTCATCCATAACATCCTCAGAAAACATTGTGAGGCTGTCGAGCAGTGTTTGCCAGGATTCCTGTTCTGGAATCAGCACAATAGCATTGCCCATACGTTTGATATAAATCTGACTTCCCCTGAAAACGATATTCCTTCGGCAGCCGTACAGCCTGGCTTTTGCCATTCTGGAAGAGTCTGGCTATGTCTATCACGATCTCCCGACTTGCAAACGCAGAGTATATACCGGAAGTATACATGTTCTTTGAACCGGCAGCAAGCAAACGATGTTTGATGCTTCGCCTTTTTACCAGTGCAAGAAAAGAGTGTATTTAGTGTTTTTTGTGAACTATGCTTTCTTATGATCTGTATGGCGAGTACGGAACTGTAACCGGTTCTGTTATGATAGGGTTACTTGTATTCTTGTATAAAAACAGTCAAAGGAGACTGACCGATGAAAACCGTAGAGCAACCAGCAGCGCAAACCATTGCGACGCTCACCCGCGAACAGCACGTTGCCGGTCAGCACGGTGTCACCGTCGTGCAATGGTATCCGGTCGTACGTCTGCGTTGTGATACCTGTGGCGCCGAATGGCACCCCCTGATCGGCAAAGATGGGCAGATTCTGGGCTGGAACTGTCACGAATGCAAAACGCAGACTTTGTGAGATTTTTTCAAAAACCGGTCGTCGTTTGCGAAAATAAAGGGCGTTTATGATGATTTCTGGCAGCGTAGTCGCCAGAAATCATCATAAACGCCCTTTATTCGTGCCCACAAAACCGCAGCGCTGCCAGCGCCAGGCTGCGCGTTGCCTCGCGCAGTTCCTCGATGCTCACCCACTCGTCGGGGCGATGCGCCCGTCGCACGTCGCCCGGCCCGAACAGCACGGTCGGCATCCGCCCGACGTTCACCAGCAGGCGCATGTCGGCGCCGTAAGTCATGCCTTCCAGCTTCGCTTCGCGCCCGGTCGCTGTCTTGAATGCGTCGGCGACCGTTGTGACAATCGGGTCGTCGACGGGCGTGGCCGCCGGGTCGAAGGTGCCGCCCCACCATTCGAGAATGGGCGGATGCTCACGCAGCCAGTCGTCGGCCAGGGCGGCGTTGGCGACGGCAATTTCGAGTTCGCGGCGGGCGGCGGCGATGTCTTCGCCGACAGCAATGCCGTAGCGCCCCTCAGCCACCAGGCTCTCGGCAACCGATGAAGCCCAGGTGCCGGCCTGTACTGAGCCGATGCAGATGGCATGCGGGATGCTGTAGCGCGCAAACAGCGGATCCTGGATGCGGCGATTGCGTTCGGCTTCGAGCTCCAGGATGGCCCGGTGCAGCGGCGCGAATTTCTCGATGGCGCTGACCCCCTCTTCGCGCACACAGCCATGGGCCGCCAGGCCCGGCACGGTCAGCCGGAAGTTGTGCGCGCCGGCCTGCACCGGTGCGATGCACAGCTCGGTCGGCTCGACGACGATGGCGCCGTCGGCGCGGTGGCCGCGCAGGATCGTGGCCAGCGTACCGCAGCCGCCGTCTTCTTCGCCGATCACGCTCTGGATCAACAGGCGGCCGGTGAGTTGCACACCGGCGTCCTTGATGGCTTTTGCGGCGAAAATTGCGCAACAGAGCGCGCCTTTCATGTCCAGCACACCTCGCCCGTAGAGTCGGCCCTCGCGCTCGGTCGTGCGCCATGGCGGAACATGCCAGTTCGCCTCGTCGCCGGCCGGCACCACGTCGACATGGCCGTTCATAATTAGCGAACGCCCGCCCTGGCCGGCGCCGAGCATGCCGACGGCGCCCAGGCCATGCGATCGCTCGACTTCGGCGGAGTAAGCCGGGTGCTGCTGGAGCGCGGCAAAATCAAGCTCCCAGGTGTCGACCTCGAGGCCGCAGCGGCGCAGCAGGCCGCCGACGTATTCCTGCGCGACGTTTTCCGCAGGTGTGCCGTCGAGGCTGCGGATCGCCACCAGTTCGCCGATGGCTTCCAGCAGCGCCGTTTCATCAATGGCCGCCAGCACGGCGGTCTCGGTAAGGTTCATCGTATCCTCCCAGCGTTCTGTCGTGTCTCTTGCGGCTGCAGGGCTGTCGCATGCCTATCTGCGAGCCCTTTCAGGTGTAGCCATTTTTGCCAACCGGCTAATCCCGCGCTCCGGTTCTCACCCCCACCAACCTTCTCCTTTCAACGAGAGCGTTTTTGTCAGATGGGTGATTTCCCGGTCCGGCCGGGCGAAAAACGTTATCGTTGAAAGGAGGGGGGGCCGGGCAACGGCGTTCTCGTGTGTTCCCCGCTCCCGCCAGGCCGGCACGCCATGAGAACCAGGTTTCGCGAACCAGACTCGCCGCACCGGCCTGAGTGGGAGCGGGGTCGGGGGTGAGGGCCGTCCGGTCGAGTGAAAATTGTTTGCACTTGATAAGGTCTGCGAGCCGGGGTTCGCGATCACGCCAACTCTGCCGGCGCCTCGGTTTCGGGCTGTTAACCGTTCGCGATGATTTTGCCACCCTTGCCGGGCTGCTCAGCGGCTATCATGGGCCGGGTGATACCGGAATTACAGGAGTACAATGGAAACCTCTGCAACTATGCTACCGACGCAATCGGCCCGGCGCGCCCGCTCGCCCGGTCACTGGCCGCGCCTGTTCCTGGCGATTCTGGCCGGAACCGGCTTGCTGATTCTGCTGTTGCCCGGCATGCGCCTGGAGTGGAAGTTGTCTTTTTTGTTGCACGGCATCTGTGGGCAGCAGCACAACCTGGTGCTCGGCGGCGTGCAGTTGCCGCTCTGTGCCCGTGACAGCGGCATGTACTTGAGTGTGCTGGCGACTCTCGGTGTGATCCGCTGGCGTGGGCGCGGGCGGGCCGGGCGCATTCCGCCCTGGCCGATCCTGTTCATCCTGCTGGGCCTGGTGCTGCTCATGGCCGTCGACGGCATCAACTCGACGCTGGCCGAAATGGGGCGGGCTGCGCTGTATCTGCCGCGCGACGATCTGCGGGTGGCCACCGGCATGGGCATGGGCATCGGCCTGGCCGTCATGCTCAGCCTGATCGTCAATCTGACCTTCCGCCGCGACATCGAAGACCACACGCCCATCCTGGGTTGGCCCGAGCTGGGCATGATCTTTGCGCTCAATGGGTTGCTGTTCGCCGCCCTGATCGGCGGCTTCGGACTGGCAAGCTGGCCGACCGCTCTGCTGGTGACGCTCACCGCGATGGGTACGCTGACAACCTGTTTTATGGTGATCATCGGCGCGCTGCTTGGCTACGAGGGCAGCGTCACCGAGCTGCGCCAGCTTGCCCGCCCGGCGACCTACGCCTTGCTGCTGGCGCTGAGTGTGCTGCTGGGCCTGGCGCTACTGCGTGTCCTTGCTGAAGCCTATGGCCTGTTGCCGCCGCCGCTGCTACCGCAGTAATATCAAATTGCAATAAACACATAGTATCATCAATGCCGATCATATCAGGCTGAATAGGCATGAGCAACCCTTTACCAGGTTATCGATTGACACAGTATAGCATGCCACTTTCGGGCAGGGTGTTGCCCACCACACGGCATAAGGTTGCCGACGCTCTGCGCATTCTGATGGAACTGTGATTTTGTGGTACCATTATGCTGCAAATCGTGAAACATTGGAAATATGCAAGCATGCGCAGCCGCAAGCAAAACCGCCTGTCGCGTCTACGCAAAACGCACATTTCATTCATCGCGGGTGCGCAGCACCCGCGATGAATGAAGAAACCATCCCTTCCACGCTGCCGCAGGCGAAAAAACTGTTTCCGCCGAGAACAAACGCCGGCTGCGCAAGCCAGGAACAAAAATTGTATGCCGTATGCTCCCGAAAACCCGCTGATCGTCCAGGGCGATCGCAGTGTGCTGCTGGAAGTGCAGAACCCGCAGTACGAGGCGGCCCGCGATGCGCTGGCCGGCTTTGCTGAGCTGGTCAAGTCGCCCGAGTTCATTCATACCTACCAGATTACGCCGCTCTCGCTCTGGAATGCGGCCGCCGCCGGCGATAGCGCCGACGATATTCTGGCCCGCCTCACGAAGTTCGCCAAATTCGATCTGCCGCCCAATATTATTGCCGATATTCGCGATTATATCGGGCGCTATGGTCGCCTGCGCCTGTGCAAACGCGCTGACGACGCGCTGATACTCGAGAGTGACGATACTGCCCTGATCGCCCAGGTCTGGCATAGCAAGCAGTGCCGGCCCTATCTGGTTTCGCAGCTCGATGCCGCCAGCCTGCTGGTCGATCCTATGGCCCGCGGCCATATCAAGCAGGCGCTGGTGCAAATCGGTTTTCCGGCGGAAGACCTGGCCGGCTATGTGCGCGGCGAGGAGTTGCCGATTGCCCTCAAGTCCAGTACCGCCGATGGCCAGGTGCTGGCGCTGCGCGATTATCAGCAGGCGGCTGTCGAGCAGTTCTACGACGGCGGCAGCAGTCGCGGCGGCTCCGGGGTGGTGGTGCTGCCCTGTGGCGCCGGCAAAACGATGGTCGGGATGGCTGTGATGGAACAGGTCGGCAGCCAGACGCTGATCCTCTGCCCCAATACGGTGGCGGTGCGCCAGTGGATCAGCGAACTGCTCGACAAAACCAGTCTCAGTCCGGCGGACATCGGCGAGTATACCGGCGAGAAAAAAGAAATTCGCCCGGTAACGATTACGACCTATCAGATCCTGACCTATCGGCCTTCGCGCAACGGCGGCAAAAGCAGCAACGAGGATTTCTTGCATTTCCGGTTGTTCAATGAGCGCAACTGGGGCCTGATCATCTACGATGAGGTGCATCTACTGCCGGCGCCGGTCTTTCGGGTGACGGCCGAAATTCAGGCGCGCCGCCGGCTCGGGCTCACGGCGACGCTGGTGCGCGAAGATGGCCGCGAGACTGATGTGTTCTCGCTGATCGGGCCGAAAAAATACGATGTGCCCTGGCGGGATCTCGAACAGCAGGGCTGGATCGCCGAGGCGCTTTGCACCGAGATCCGGCTGGATCTGCCGGAAGAGTTGCGTATGGAATATGCTACTGCCGACGATAGCCGGCTGCAGTACCGGGTCGCCGCTGAGAATCCGCAGAAACTGCGCATTGTTGAGCAGTTACTGGATCGCCACCGCGGCGAGCAGATTCTGGTGATCGGCCAGTATATCGAGCAGTTGCAGGCGATTGCCCGCCGCACCGGTGCGCCGCTGATTACCGGCAAGACGGCGACAAAAACCCGTGAGAAGCTCTATGCGGCTTTCAGGCGCGGCGACGAAAAATTGCTGATTGTCTCGAAGGTTGCCAATTTTGCGATTGACCTGCCTGATGCCTCGGTGGCTATTCAGATCAGCGGTTCCTTCGGCTCGCGTCAGGAAGAGGCTCAGCGCCTCGGGCGGATCTTGCGCCCCAAACAGCATGGTCGCGCCGCCCATTTCTATACCCTGGTCACCCGTGACACGCGCGACCAGGATTTTGCCGCCAATCGCCAGATGTTTCTTACCGAGCAGGGTTATCGCTACACGATTTTGAGCGCCGATGAGTTGAGTGCCCATGCCTAAGCAGAAACAGCCGGTTCTCCACGACCAGATTCCGCTGATTGAAGTAGCCGAGGCCTGGTTGCTCGATGCCCTGCTCGCCGATGCCACCGCTGCCAAGTATATTGCCCGTCGCCTCTCCGATACGGTGGCCGTGGTTGAACCGGGTGCGCTCGATCCGCTGCTTGCCCGTATGCGCAAGCTTGGCCATACGCCGAAAGTTATGGCGAATTAGTTTTTCTGATGCAAGAGCAAATCTCTTATTTTGAGCACTATTTGCAAAACCGGCGCGGCGATGAACTCAAGCGCATTGCGGCGGTTTTCGGTAGCGGTGCGCCGACGCGCAAAGATCAGTGCCTCAAGTTCATTCTCGATCATCTGCGCCGGCCTGAGGCGCTTCAGCAGATGGTCGAAAACCTGGCGCCGTTTGAATGCAATGCCCTGGCCGTGCTCAATGCCAGCGGCCATCTGACCGATGCCGGCGCGCTGGCGCTGGCGCTGCGAGTTACCGGCGTTGCGTTGCCGAAGCCTAAACCGCGTGATTTGCACCAGTCCGATGTCAATGCGCTGGTGTTGCCCTTGATCAACAGCGGCTTGCTGTTTCCCGTCAGTGTCGACTCCATGTATTACAATTCCTTTAGCGGTTATGGCTATAGCCATGTGCAGATCTCCGCCGACCCGCGCATTCTCCAGCAAGCGCCGCAGTTCCCGACCTGTGTGCCCCTCGATGTGCCTGCCGCGCCACTCCCGGCGACTACGCTGGTGCGCCGACCCCAGGCCGTGTTGCTCGATCTGCTGGGATTGTTTCAGGCGGTCGAGAGTCTGGGCAGGCTGGAATTAACTAGAAACGGTAATTTTCGGGTCAATACGCTGCGCAAGCTGGCGCGTGGGCTGGGCTGGAACGAGCAAAGCGTCGATTTTGACGGCTTGCCGTTTCCCGAACCAACCCGTGGTTTTGCCGAAGCTCTGGCAGCTTCCGGCTTTATGCTCGATCAGGCTGACGCGATGGTGCTGGTCGAGTCTGTTGCTGCATTTTCGCAGCGCTCGCTGGCCGGTCAGATCCGCCCCTTTGTGCGGGGCTTTGTGCATTCTCAGGACTGGGATGAGCGTGGCCGTGCCACTGGTGCTCAGAACAATTGGTATTCTTCCGGCTATACCGTCGGGCGCATGGCGCTGCTGTTCGCTCTGGCAGCTTTGCCGGCTGAGCACGATGATTTTTTTGCCCTCGCTGATCTCGACCTGGCTCTGTATCAGCGCATCGGCGAGTATTTTGCTATCGGTTATGCCTTGCCCCGTCCCTATACCTTCAATGTGCGAGACGCTGATCAGAAAGAAAAACTGGAACGTCAGTGGCGTGAGCAGCGGCGCACATCCTGGTGCGACGATACCTGGCCCTGGTTTCGCCAGGCGCTCTGTACCTGGGTCTATGCGATGGGCCTGGTCGAACTGGGACTGGACGGCGACCAGGTCGTCAGTCTGCGGCTGAGCGACCTGGGCCGGCTGCTGTTGCACCCGCAACGCGAGGCGCCGCCTGCGTTGGATCTGGCCGCCAACCGGGCGGAACAGCCGGCCTGGCTGGTGCAACCGACCTTTGATGTGCTGGTGTACCTCGACCGGGTCAACCCGGTGCAACTGGCGGTGCTGGAACGCTACAGCGAGCGCAGCCAGGTGCAGCAGCATACGGCACAGTACCGCCTGAGTCGCGAGGCGCTTTACCAGGCGCTGGAACAGGGCGCTACCCTGGAGGCTATCCTGGAGCGTTTGCGAACCGGGGCAATGGCTGAATTGCCGCAAAACGTGGTGGCTGAGCTCGAGAGCTGGGCTGCGCTGCGCGAACGTATGGCCCTGCACCGGGCGGCACGCCTGGTAGAATTTGCCAGCCGCAGCGCACGCGACAATGCCCTCAAGCGCAGTTTGCAGGGCCGGGCGGTCGGCGAGCATTTTGTACTGCTGGCGCCTGATGCCCCTGATCCGGCCCATATCCAGCAGCGTATCGATTATACCAGGCTCCTGCCGCCCTGCCTGCAGATCAGCGAGGATGGCCTGATCGAACTGCACGCAGTGACGGAAGCGATCGATTTGCTCATCGCCGATCAGCTCCACAGATGGGCTGAACCTCAGGGTGTGGGGCGCTGGCGCCTGACGCAGGCCAGCGTAACGGCCGGCCTCAAGGCGAAACGAACATCGTCCGATCTCTTCTCTCTCCTGCGTAGCCGTGGCCTGCGCTCCCTGCCACCGCTGCTGCACGAAGTGCTGAACCACTGGATGCAGCAGCCCGCCCCTGTCGGTCTGGCTACCGTCACGGTATTGAAATGCAGTCGTCCGGCTTTGCTCGAGGCGCTGGAAAAGAGCAAGCTCTTCCGTGGCATGATCCGCGGGCGTCTGGCTCCCGATTTGCTTCTCGTCGATAGCGCTGCCATCGAGCCGCTACGCGAACGATTGCGCTGGGCCGGCATCGAGATCGGCGATGAGGTGATGGGCAACATGGACTGAAAAAGACCGGATGGCTCGCTGGCCGGTCGCTGTGCCATCCGGTTTCGGTTATTTGACATTCGCTATACCATCCGGTATGCTGACCCTATGCACTGCTCCAGTGGGGAGCAGCCCTGGAGCGAAATGCGGATGCTATGGCTGGCCCCGACCGGCGCGAAGAGATATTGCAGCGCGCCCTCGAACTGTTTGCCGCCCGTGGCTATGATGCCATCGGGGTGCAGGAAATCTGTACGGCTGCCGGTGTCACCAAGCCGACACTCTACCATTATTTCGGCAGCAAGCGCGGCTTGCTCGAGGCGCTCGTTACCGAGCGTAGTATGCCGTTGCTCGCTGCGCTGCGTGATGCGGCAACATATTCCTATCTGCCGTTGAATTTGCAGCGGGTGACCGAAACCTGTTTTCGCTTTGCCCAGGAACAGGCCCACTTCTACCGTTTGTTGCTGATGCTCTGGTTCAATGTCCCCGAGAGCGAAGCTTTCCAGATCATTGCCGGCCTGAACGAGCAGATCCACCAGCTTGTCGAAGCTATGTTCGCTGCGGCTATTACCGACCACGGCAATATGCGCGGGCGCCAGCGCGTCTATGCCGCCAGCTTCCTCGGGATAATCAATACCTATATCGGCCAGGGTTTGCATGGTTACCTGGAACTCAATACCGAGCTGGTGTACCGTTTGGTACATCAATTTTCGCATGGCATTTATTCGTAGCTGCCTTCTGTGCCGGCTGGCAAAGAAGTTGCTACGTTTGTGGAAGTGACTCTCGTTTTTATTTGTTTTAGCAGCAAAGCTGCCAGAATAAATAAAATGTAGATGGACGTTTTTTCGTTGGTTTCGGCAGCTTCGCCGCCGGAACCAACGAAAAAAGATGCTTTTAAAGAATTCATACCTACCGATAGGTAGAAAGCGAGTATTCGTATGACTGATTGGGCACGTGATGCGTTGTTTTACCATATATATCCGCTTGGTCTGACCGGTGCGCCGGCGCAAAACGATTTTGCGGCGCCGCCTGAGCCGCGCCTCGCCGAAATCGTGGATTGGATCGGCCACCTGCGCGAACTGGGCGTAACGGCACTCTATCTCGGGCCGCTGTTCGAGTCGACGGCCCACGGCTACGATACCGCCGATTATTTTCAGGTCGACCGGCGCCTCGGCGATCATCGGACCCTGGCTGAACTGGTTGCGCACCTGCATACCGCCGGTATTCGCGTCATTCTTGATGGGGTGTTTCATCATGTCGGGCGCGATTTCTGGGCTTTCCGCGACCTGCAGCAGCACGGCGCGCAGTCGGCCTTCCGCGACTGGTTCGCCGGCGTCGATTTTGCTCATCGCAGCCCTTACGGCGATCCCTTCACCTACGAGGCCTGGAACGGTCACTACGACCTGGTGAAACTTAATCTGCACCATCCCGATGTGCGCAACCATCTCTTCGGTGCAGTGCAGTCCTGGGTCGAGGAGTTCGCCATCGATGGCCTGCGCCTCGATGTCGCCGAGTCGATTGACCCGGTTTTTCTGCGTGATCTGGCAACCTTCGGTCGCGACCTGCGGCCGGATTTCTGGTTGCTGGGCGAGATCATCCATGGCGATTATCGCCAGCTGGCCGGCCCTGATCTGCTTGACTCGGCGACCAACTATGAGGTGTACAAGGGCCTGTATTCCAGTCACAACGATAGCAATTATTTCGAGATCGCCTATTCGCTCAATCGCCAGTTCGGCCCCGGCGGGATCTACCGCGAGCTGCCGCTCTACAATTTTGTCGATAATCATGATGTCGACCGGGTGGCCAGTGTGCTGCACAATCCGGCGCATCTCGCTCCGTTGTACGCTTTGCTCTTCACCATTCCCGGTGTGCCGTCGATCTATTACGGCAGTGAGTGGGGGCTCACCGGGCGCAAAACCAATGGCGACGATAATCCGTTACGCCCGCGGCTGCGCCCCACCGACGCAACCGGTGCGCCGCAGCCCGGCCTGGCCGCTGCCATCGGCTGGCTCGCCCATGCTCGCCGATCCAGCCCGGCTTTGCGCTATGGTGCCTACGCTGAATTGTACGTCAATCATCAGCAGTTCGCTTTCGCCCGCCATACCCTGACCGATTACGTGGTCGTCGCCGTCAATAGCGCCGACACGTCGGCTCACCTCGATCTGCCGGTGACTGCCCCTGATGGGCGTGAACTTGTTGATCTGCTTGACCCTTCGCGGCGTTACCATGTGCGCGGCGGGCGCCTGCTGCTGGAGGAAGTTCCCGCCTGTGGTGCCCGCATCCTGGCAACCCGGGGCTAAACCGCCGCAATCGGCTCATAAAACACAACGCAGTTCCGTGCTGCGTTGTGTTTCGTGATTCAACATTACTGAAATATTTCCCGCCTGATGCTAGTGAAACATTTCACTTCTTTCCCGCCAGGTATTCTGGTATTCTACGTTGGGTATCTCATATATTTTGACTGTGAAGTTTTACCCCGAAACTGGTTAAGCGTCGCGTTTTGTTTCTCCTACTCGAGTTCGCATCCGTATTGTAGCTCATTTCAAGTTAACTACCACGTTAGTCGATACACTACTTGCCGGGTCATCGAGTGCCGCCGGTGGTCATTGCTCATGGGGCGAGAATCAGGAGTTTGCATGCACATTTTGAACACCTTTCATTTTCGTAATTTGCGCGGTGATCTGTTCGGTGGGGTGACGACGGCAATCGTTTCGTTGCCGCTGGCACTGGCCTTCGGGGTGGCTTCGGGCGCCGGCCCGGCGGCCGGGCTCTATGGCGCGGTGCTGGTCGGCCTGTTCGCGGCGCTCTTTGGTGGTACGCCTACCTTGATTTCGGAGCCAACCGGCCCGATGACGGTGATTATGACTGCGGTGATTACCACGATGATTGCGGCCAACCCCGAGCATGGCCTGGCAATGGCCTTCACCGTCGTGATGATGGCCGGTCTATTTCAAATTTTGCTTGGCTTGCTGCGACTGGGCAAATACATTACCTTGATGCCCTACAGTGTCATTTCCGGCTTCATGTCCGGCATCGGCGTCATTCTGATCATTTTGCAAATTGCGCCTTTTCTCGGCCAGGCCGCCCCGCCCGGCGGTGTGATCGGCACGTTGCAAAATCTGCCTGCTCTGATTGCCGGCATCGATGCCATCGAAGCCGGCCTGGGCGTCCTCACACTGGCGATCATCTTTTTGATGCCCGCGCGCTTCAAACGCTATATGCCGCCGCAGTTGCTGGCGCTGCTCGTCGGTACGGCCGTCTCGCTGCTGTTCATCGCCAACGCCGATGATATTCGGCGCATCGGCGAGATCCCGGTCGGCCTGCCTGCGTTGCAGTTCCCCATGTTCACACCCGGCCAGATCACGACCATGATCATCGATGCGATGGTGCTTGGGATGCTCGGCTGCATCGATACGCTGCTGACGGCGGTCATCTCTGATAGCCTGACCCGTACTGAGCACAATTCCAACAAGGAGTTGATCGGCCAGGGGTTGGGCAATATCGTTGCCGGACTCTTCGGTGGCCTGCCCGGTGCCGGCGCGACCATGGGTACGGTAGTGAATATTCAGACCGGTGCGCGCAGTGCGCTCTCCGGTATCACCAGGGCGCTGATTTTGCTGGTTGTAGTGCTTGGTGCGGCCCAACTTACCGAGAATATTCCGCTGGCGGTGCTGGCCGGCATTGCCCTGGCCGTCGGCATCAACATTCTCGACTGGAGCTTCCTCAAACGCGCTCACAAAGTTGCACCCTCAACCGCGCTGATCATGTATGGCGTCATGCTGCTCACCGTTTTTGTCGACCTGATCGTCGCCGTGGGTGTCGGCGTGTTCATTGCCAATATTCTGACCATCGACCGGCTGAGCGAACTGCAATCGCGCAACGTCAAGTCGATTACCGATGCCGACGATGCCGTGCAACTGAGCCCTGCGGAGCGCCGCCTGCTCGACCGGGCCAACGGCCGGGTGCTGCTCTTCTACCTCAGCGGGCCGATGATTTTCGGGGTCTCGAAGGCGATTGCGCGCCAGCACGCCACCGTTGATCGCTACCGGGCTATGGTCATCGATCTCAGCAATGTGCCCCTGATCGATGTCACCATCTCGCTGGCCATCGAGAACGCCATCAAAGATGCCGTCGACGCCGGCTGCGAAGTTTTTGTGGTCAGTCCCGATCCGGATTTGCATACCGAGTTCGAACGACTGGGCATCGCCGGTCTTATTCCCGACGATCATATGCTCCACGACCGGCACGAAGCTTTGCAACGCGCCGTCGACAGTGCCGTCCCCGAAGAAGACAGTCGGCTACTCGATGCTTTATTGACCAGCCAGGCCAGTGCTCCGACCCGCCGCGCTGAAGTCGAAGCCTAGTGCAGCCTACCGGAAGTTTGCACCGACTTGCCGGGAGCGCGGGCGAGCCGCCCGCGCTCCTGGACGCAACTCCTGCGGATCTCCGAAAAGCTGTACTGGTGCAGGGCGTAGCACCATAATTGCCCGGCGCGGTTATGCCGCGCCGGGCAATTATGGTGCTACGCCCTGCTTGAACAAGCGTATTGAACTGCCGGCGCGGCTATTGCACCGACACCAGTTCCACATCGAAAGTCAGATCCTGGCCGGCCAGCGGGTGGTTGGCGTCGAAGGTGACCTGGTTATTGTTCACGTTCTGCACCGTCACGATCACCACCTGTCCGTCAGGTTGGCGCATCTGGTAGCGATCACCCACATCGGGATTGAGATCGGCGGGCAATTGCTCACGTTCGACATCGAAGATCAGTTCAGGGTTGTGCTCGCCATACGCATCCGACGAAGCAATGGTGGTCTGCTTGGTTTCACCAGGTTGCATCCCAACAACGGCCTGCTCAAAGCCGGGGATCACCTGGCCCGCGCCAAGGGTGAACACCAGCGGCTCATTGCGCTGCACGGAGCTATCGAAGACGGTGCCGTCGGTAAGCTTGCCGGTATAGTGAACCGTCACCGTATCGCCGGGTTTCGTCTGGGTCATGCATACCTCCCTTTACAGTATGGCGCCGTTTTTCGGCTGCCGACAAATAAATATATGCACACCATACCAACTATCCACCCTGGCTGTCAAATAGTGGGGCATAGGCAGCCGGTGTTGGTTGCTGGCCGCACCAGGACTTTTTCGTCTCATTCGACTGTGCTCAGGGCAGGCTCCGGCAGGGCGGAAGGTGACATTATTATAAAGAAGCTCTCTGTATCAATTCCGGATGAACTGTTATATATTGATTGGTGATTCTGGCGGGCACAGCCCGCCAGAATCACCAATCAATATATAACTATTTCACTGGATTTGGGATTACCCGGAGCGCTGGCCGCCGCTCAGCGCTCCGGGTAAGTACTTAAAATATCGCGGCAGATCTGATTGCGGGCCCGGTTCGTGCAAATTTCGCGTGCGCTGTTGCGGTCGTCGATGAAGGCAGCGGTTTCGCCGCGGGCGGCATAGGCCCAGGCGCGGTTGAAGTAGGCCAGCGCCTGCTGCGGCGAGTCGGCCGGTGCACTGTCGATGGCGGTGCTGAACGCAGCGATAGCAGCCTCATACTCGCGGGCAACAAAAGCACTCTGGCCTTGCAGCAGCGCGGTTTCGAAAGGCGAGGCACCGGCCTGCTGCGCCTGGCCGGCGGCAGCATAGCCCTGTTCGGCCAGGACACTGGTTTCCGGTGCCGGCGCAATCGCGCTGGCATCCTCTTCGTAGCGTGCGGCGACTGCGCCGCTGCTGCTGTACCGTGCCAGTGTCTGGTGAAATACTTGCTCGATGCGTGTGGCGCTCACGGCCAATGCCAGCAGCATAATCAGGCCGACCAGTAGCAGCCGAAAGCGCCGCAGGCTCGTACGCAGTGCCGCAATGCCCTCGGCGATTGCATAGGCTCCCCAGAGCAATGTCGACACATTCAGGATCGGCACCGCGATGGCCCGCCCGCCCGAAAGCAGGTAGAACAGCACCGGCAGTGCGCCCATCACGATAACCAGTTGCGGCCAGCGGTCGTTCAGTTCCAGCCGGCGTTGCAATTTGAGCGGTCGATTGATCAGCCAGTAGGCCACCGGCATCAGGATCAGCACCCCGCTAAACCCCAGCAAACTGATGATCGTATAGGCTTCAACTCCGATCCAGGCGATCAGTGGCAGCCAGCCATTGCTTGCCGCGATACAGATCAGCAGCAGCACTACGCCGGCAATCAGGGTGGCTCCGGTAACACTGCGCACCAGGTCATAGCCTAGAAACAGCCGGTTCACTGCGATTGTCTCGCGCTCGTGTTTTGCCGACGGTGATCGCATCGGCGGATCATCCGAGGCTGCATTGCCTTGCAAATCGATGACAGGAATGCCGGCTCCGGCAAAGCGCTGTTCGAGGTCGCGACCCAGCTCGCTGTACCAACTGATAATCGCGTCGATGCGCAACTCACGCTCCTGGAAATCGGCCAGGAAGGTGCGCGAGTACAGCGATAGTGCCTGCCCCCAGACCAGCCGATCCACAATCAGCCACTCGTGAATGCTTGCCCAGGGCAGCGCCTCGCGCAGCTCGCCGTAGCTATCGTAACAGGCAATCTGTTCGCGATTCGTGACAATTATATCGGGCTGTTCTTCTTCGATCCGGCTGAGTGGCAGCACAAAAATCACAGCGATGGCCAGTAGCGCATAACTCGCCAGGTAGATCGGCAGCAACAGCGCCAGCACCCCCAGCCCACGCATCGGATCATAAAACGTTTGCAGTGAAATCGGGCCGCCGGCTACCTGCGCCACGACTTCGGTCGGCACCGCCATGGCCAGTGCCAGCAGCGCCAGCGGCAAGGCCAGCAGCGTCGATATCTGCAAGAGCGGCAGGTAGCGCGCCAGGAAGCGCCCGACGTAGCGTTTTTCCGGCTCGGCATCGATCAGGTTGGCAATATGGTGCTTGAGCGCCTGATCGCGGCCGGCTCGACGCTGCCAGAGCCGCAGACTATGCAGGATCTTCTCGCGTGCGGCAGTGTAATGCAGCGTGCGAAAATAATCCAGCGAGCTGCGATAGCTTTCGATCGCGCCGTCGACGTTGCCGGCGGCAGCGGCGGCACGCCCTTGCAGCGCCAGTACCGCTGCCTCGCGCCGGAAATCGCCCAGCTCGCGAAACACATACAGCGAACGGTCGAGCAGTACCTGTGCATAACCGACATCGCCCATCAGCAAATGGCACTCGGCCAGGCTGCGTTGCAGGCGGGCCTGGCGGTACGGATCGCGGGCCTCCGCTTGCTCGAGCAGGTATTCAAGCTTGCTGCGGGCTTCATCGGTGTAGCCATAGAGCAGCAGCAGATCGGCCAGCCGCTGGTCGGCCTGCAATCGACCTTCAGCGTCTTTTAGCCGGGTATAGCCGGCGTGGGCTTGCCGATAATAATCATGGGCCGTGTTGTACAGGCGGATCAGCAGCCAGTTCTGATAGCGCGCACAGTAGCGGGCGATTGGCAGCGAATAGGGCGTTTTGCGCAACACCAGGCTGATCAGCAAAAACGGCAGGCTCAGCAGCCACTGCCAGAAGCGGGCCAGGTGGTGCAAGGGATGCCCCGACGAAGACTCGGTGGTGTTCCAGCTGCCAGCAGTATCGCCAAGCCCCTGATAGGCTTCGCCCAGAAGCAAATACGTATCGGCAGCCGCTTTGCTATCACCGGTACGCTCGAAAAACGCCAGGCTTTCCCGCAGAAAACCGGTAGCCCTGGCCCACTGCCCACTCTCGGCGAGCACCTCGCCGAGCGACCGGCGCACCCGGATTGCCAGTTCCTGCGGCAGATTATCTTCGTCCAGCAACTGGCGCAACTCGCGCTCGGCATTGGCCAGTTGCAGATTGCCCTGGTGCAGGCAGGCATAGAGATAGCGCAGCCAGAGCCGGCCCTCGGCATTGAGGCCGGCCTCGCCGGCGGCCTGGAGCAACCGTTCGGCATCGGCCTGGCGATGGCCGCGTTTCAGAGCTTCGAATTCTTCGCGCAATGCAACGATGCCGCGCTGCTGATCGTACTGAAGCAGATGGTAAATTGCCTCACGTCGCCAGAGCTCGCGCGGGCTCTGCGGCAGGGCATTCAACGCCGGGCCTGCTTCCAGCACCGGCCTGGGTGTGCCCAGCGGGGTGGTGCGCCGAAAAAAATAATCGGCCAGTTGCCCGTGGAGCGCCTGTAGTTCCGCCGCACGCTCACGCTGCCAGTCGGCCAGCAGTGCCGCACGTACCCGCCGATGGTAGGCCAGCCGCCCATCGCCCAGTTCACGTACAAAGCTATAATCACTCAAGAGTTCGATCAGGCGACCATTGCCTTCTTCGTTGGCACGCAGCTCGGCCAGCACACTGGCGTCGAACCAGCGCGGCAGGGCACAACGCCGCAACACCTCGGCCTGGCGCGGCCCGGCATGCTCCAATACCTCATTCAGCGAATAGACCAGCAGGTCGGCGCCGGCGCTCTTGCTGCGCGCCAGCCGTTGCATGGTACTGCCGAGTTCGGCGATCCGTTGTTGGCGATTATCGCTCATTTTTGCAAGGGCGGATGCCCTTAAACCCCATGGCGCTACGACTTGTGCGGTTGTACCGCAAATACTTTTTTCGCTTTCGGCAGAGTGGAAGGTGACAGTTTATGCTCTGGTTCTGGCCGCAAGCGGCCAGAACCAGAGCATATGTGTCAAGTCTTTTTCCTGGCTAACTGGATTTTTAGAGCCTGACCCTGAATATTCATACGTATTATATCACCAGACGCAGCGCAGCTTCACCAGATCTCGTCGCCATGACTGCGGTTCTCTTCGGCCAGGTTGTCGCCGAGGATGCCCAGCAATTGCGGGTTGCCCTGCGCAGCTTTAAACAGAGTTTCGACTTCGTTATCGCTGAGATCGCTCAGTCCGCGCCGCTCGCGCAGGTATTCGGCGACATCGGCCTGTGTGAAGGGTTCCAGCTGCAATCGCCCCAGTACCTGGTTCCAGCCGGTATGAAATTCCGGCAGCCGATCACCGGCCAGTGCCACCAGCACTTTGCTCAGCCGTCCGTCGCGGATGCGCCCCAGTAGCTCGCGGCGCAGCCAGCGATCCGTCGAACTGGCTTCCCAATGGGTACTGTGCAAGGTATTGCGCTCGTAGCTGTCGAAAAAAAAGGTAACCTGCCTGCGTTCGGTCAGTTGCTCCAGGTCGGCAAAAAAGGCAGTGGTAATGCGGTCTTCCATGGCCTGCAGCACCAGCGGGTTATTGGTCTCCATCACAAAATTATTGTCCTTGATCAAGGTTCCACCCACCACATCGCCGACGGCGGCAGCACCGCCGGCACTGACATTCACAGCAACATGGCCGTCCGGTGGCGGTGCGGTGCTGATCGTCAACCGGGGCGCGGTCGCCTCGACAATCGCCCGAGTCAGGCCCTGGAAGTCGGCGTCGCCCAGGCTGTCGCGGAATCGTCGCAGCAGCAATAGAGCATCATAGGCCTGGCCGTCGGCGAAATCGATCAGCACGCTGCGGGCGCCGGCGGCCTGCGCTTCATGGTGAAACTGGCGCAGCAACCAGGATTTGCCCAGGCCGGCGGTCGCGCTGATCAAGATAATCCGGCGCGAACTTTCGCCGGCCAGGCTTTTGCGGAAGCGCTCGAGCTCCTGCTGCCGATCAGCAAAATGTTCGTCGAAAGTTGTCGGATTCTCGATCAATCAGATCACATTCCGCTCTGCCGAGGTTTTCTCGGCCCGAAACCGCTCAATGCGCAACTCGTCGATGTTGATGCTGTGGGCTCGCCCGTCGATGATCTCTTCGGCTAGCAGCATACCGGTCGCCGGCGCATGCATGATCCCGTGGCCACTGAAGCCGCTGGCATCATAGTAGCTCGCTAGCTCCGGGTGCCGGCCCAGCACCGGGTTTGCATCCGGCGTGATCTCGTAAAGCCCGGCCCAGCATTGCTGTTCGGCCAGGGCCGCCTCTTCCAGAATCGGAAAACGCTGCAGGCCCGGTTCCAGCACCTGATCCAGCCAGTTCCAATCTACGTTTATGTTGAAACTGCTCGGTTCAGCCGGGTTCGAGCGTCCGATCAGCAGGCTCTCGCCCTCGCTGCGCATATAAAAACCGCTACCAACATCAACGGTCAGGGGCAAAGGTTTGGGGATCTGCGGGAAGGGTGCGGTGCTGAAAATCGTTCGCCGGTATGGTTTGACCGGCAGATCCAGCCCGGCCAGCGCCGCTACCTGGCCGGCCCAGGCTCCCGCTGCATTGACCACCAGCTCACAGCCAATTAGGCCGGCACTGGTCTCCAGCGCTTCCACCTGGCCATTGCGCAGCACAAAACCAGTGACGGCGGTTTCGCGGCGCAGCCGGCTGCCCAGTTCGCGCGCCCGCTGCAAATAGCCCAGCGCAATCCCATGCGGGTCGCAATAGCCGTCGGCCGCGCCATAGGTCGCACCGACCAGGTCGTCGCGGCGCATGCCTGGCACAAAGCGCGCTGCTTCATCAGGTGTCAACTCGGCGACCGGAACCCCCAGCGCCCGTTGCATTGCCGCATTGTGTCGGTACTGCTCCCAGGTTGCCGGATCGTTCACCAGAAACAGGTAGCCGACCTGGCGCAGATCGGCATGACCACCGATTTCCGCATAAAAATGTTTTAGCCGCTCGATACTGTAGAGTGAGAGCCGGACATTCGTCTCGCTACTGAACTGGTGGCGCACACCGGCTGCCGAGCGTGCGGTGCTGCCACTGATCTCGGTCGGTTCCTTCTCTAAAAGCAAAATATCGCAGTGCCCACGGCGCGCCAGGTGGTAGGCCACACTCGCTCCGATTACCCCGGCACCGATGATAACGATCTGTGCTTTGTCGAGCATAATCTCCCTTCTTGGAGAATCAAAGAACCAAAGAACTAAGGAACTAAGGAACTAAGGAACTAAGGAACTGATGCTGGCGTGTTATTTATTGAGATGGCTTGAAGAACCGAAGAACTAAGGAACTAAAGAATCAGCACTGGCATCTCATTTATCGTGCATAGTCTGTTTCCTGAATTCTCTGGCCCATCGGGTTTGCCAATTTACTGGCCCCCTGGCTTCCTCGCTCCCTCAGTCCCTCAGTCCCTCAGTCCCTCAGTCCCTCAGTTCCTCAGTCCCTCAGTCCCTCAGTCCCTCAGTCCCTCAGTCCCTCAGTCCCTCAGTCCCTCAGTCCCTCAGTCCCTCAGTCCCTCAGTCCCTCAGTCCCTCAGTCCCTC
>DAOTUJ010000200.1:0-44861 GCA_034437175.1 Chloroflexaceae bacterium
TACCGCAAGAAACGTGGTGCCGGCGCGCCTACCAGTCCGGGATCCCGAGCGTAGCGAGGGATGCCGGACTGCATCAGCCAGCCTGGTCATCCCGAACGCCGTGCGGGATCCCGGCGGAGGTCGCAATCAACCCCGTCATCCCGAACAAGTTTCTTGCGAACTACCCTGCAACATACCAGTTCAAGATCCCGTTTCGGCTAATGTACATGTTTGCCCCGCCTCCGCTATCGTGATCGGCCCATCATAGTGCAGTTCTGCCACCTGACGGGTCACCTCACGTATCCGCAGATCCGCAAGATGCGTGAGCGTCAGGCGCTTCACACCGGCCTGTTGCGCGAGTATGCCGGCATGCGCGGCGGTCATGTGGCCGTGGGTCTGGAGATCATGGCCGGCCTCGTCGGCATAGGTCGCCTCAGCGAGCAGGAGGTCGGCTCCGGTGGCGAAGCTGATCAAGTCGGAATGGAGCGCGGTGTCGGCGGTATAGACAAAGCCCAGGGTGGGCCAGCGGAGCGAGAGCGTCGGCACGGGGTGATGGGCCGCACAGCTCTCGACCAGGAAGCCTGCTGCTTCAAACGTTGCACCGGGCGTCACCGGATGGAATGCGAAGGTGTCCTGAAGCGGGCGCACGAGCGCCGGCAGGCTCTCCATGCCAAAGAGTTCGTCGAGGCGTGCGAGCAGTGGCAGCAGATCGGGCGGGCCGAAGAGCGGTAGCGGCGGCAGCGCTTGCGGGAAACGCCGCCGATATGCCAGGGCCACCAGATCGGCGCAGTGATCGGCATGACGATGGCTGATCACTACGGCGTCGATCGCTGGGAATGGTTCTTGCGTGGCCAGGGTGAGCACGACGCCAGGGCCGCAATCGACCAGAAGCCGCCGCTCTGCCGATTCGATCAGATATCCCGAGGCGGATGCGCCGCCGGCCGGCGCACCGGCACGGCAGCCAATAATCGTCAGGGTTGCACTCATGCGCCTACCACCGTCAGCCGTGCCTCAGGATGCACACCAACAGTGCCTTGCGTCCCGCGTACCACTGCCGTATGGGCCACACATGGCAGCTCTGAGCCGCCGGCAACGGCAACGCGGAGCTGATAGCACCCGCCGAGATACTCGGCGTGGACAACTTCACCGGCCACCCCTGTTGCACCCCACAGCAGATCGGCGGGACGGAGCGCCAGGGAAACGGTGTTGGCTGTCGCAGGTGAGGCGTTACGGAGCCGTCCATGCAGCCCCGGCATTATCTCTACCTCTTCGGCGCCTACGCGGCGTGCGCTGATCACCTCGGCTGCACTGAGAAAGCGCGCCACAAAGGCATTCTGCGGTGTCTCCCAGAGCTGGCGCGGCGTGCCGACCTGGGCCACACATCCCGCATCCAGCACAACCATCCGGTCGGCCACTGCCAGGGCTTCGGCCTGGTCGTGGGTTACGAAGAGCGTGGTGACACCACTCGCCCGCACGAGTTCCACCAGACGACCCCGCAATTCATGACGAAGCTGCGGATCAAGGGCAGCTAGCGGTTCGTCCAGCAGCAACACGCGCGGGCGGCTCGCCAGTGCGCGGGCAATCGCCACTCGCTGCCGCTGACCACCGGAGAGGCTACGCACCGAGCGTCCCGCCAACTCGTTGATCCGGCAGAGGGTTAAGAGTTCATCGACCCACCTGCGCCGCTCGGCGCTGCTCATACCGGCCATCCGCGGCCCAAAGGCGATATTCTCCGCCACACTGAGATGCTCAAAGAGCGCATAGCTCTGGGGCACCCAGCCGACCCGGCGCCGTTCGGGCGGCAAGCCCCGTACGTCGTGCGTGTCGATCCACAGCGTTCCGTCCTGAGGCTGTAATAGTCCCGCCACCAGGCGCAACAAAGTGGACTTGCCGCACCCCGATGGCCCGACGATCACCACCAGCTCGCCCGGCTCTACGCTGAGCGACACGTCCTTCACGACCGGTGTTTCGCCATAGGCGAACCGGATGCGCTCCAGGTGGAGCGTTGCAGGCTGCGCAATCTTCATGCCTGGCCGATCCTTGCCCCGCCCAGATACTCGATCACTGCTGCGGCGGGGATCACCAGCAGGATAAACCAGACGGTTGCCGCAGCCGCGAGCTCCAGGCGGCCGGTGATGTATGCTGCATACAGGTCGACCGGCAGGGTCTTGGCGGTGGGCGTGAACAGGAAAAAGGAGACATTAAACTCGCCGAGCGAGAGCGTTACCACAATGATCGCCGCCGCCAGCAGAGCGGTTCGGATCCCCGGCAGGGTGACAAAGACGAGCCGACGCGCCGGATCGGCCCCGAGGGTGGCCGCTGCCGCTTCACGCTCACGCAGATCGCGGGATGCCAGGGCCGGCACCAGAGCGCCGACGAAGAATGGCAGCGTGTAGAGCACATGGCCGGCGACCAGCAGCCATCCACCGCCGCGCCAGGTCGGGTAGGCCAGGATCAGCGCCAGGGCAAGCGCAATGCCCGGCACTGCCAGTGGCAACCCGATCAGTGCGTGTACCACCTGCCGCCCAGGGAAGCGGCTTCGGGCGAGTGCGTACGCCGCCGGCAGCCCGATCAGCACGTTGAGCAGCAATGTCGTGAGCGCCAGGCGGAGGCTATAAGCGGCAAACGGTGCGACAGTCGCCCAGCTTGCGCCGAGCCAACGCAGCGTCAGCCCGCCGGCCCACGGGCCTTGCTGCCAGGTATCGCTCGTGGCAACGGCAAGCAGCAAGGGCAGCGGGAGGAAGCAGAGCAGTGCGGCGCCGATCGCACAGGCCCGCCCGATGGCAATGACCGGGTCGCGTGTGGCTGGATGGGGAGGGGGCATCAGCGGTTCTCCTCGTCGTCTGCAAAGCGATGCTCGGCGCCGAGTGCGCCTACACCCCAGAGCAGCACAGCCGTGAGCAGCGCCAGCAGCACGCTCAAGGCGGCGGCTAGCTCGGGGGCAAAGCGCTCGGTAAAGGCGGCCGCGATCTCCAGCGGTAACACGCGGTAGCTCCGACTGAGCGTGGCAGCAGTGCCGAAGGCGCCAAAAGCTGTTGCCATGCTCAAGCTTGCCGCGCCAAGCAGGGCCGGCCGGAGCGTTGGGAACACCACCGCAGTGTACACGCGCCACGGCGACGCCCCCAGCGTACGGGCCGCATCCAGCGTATCAGGGTTGATCGCCGCAGCAGCGCCGCGCAGCACCAGCACAACGCGTGGGATCTGAAAGTAGATGTAGCCCAGCAGCATGCCCCAGAACGTATAGGCCAGCGGCGGCATGCGTCGCCCCAAAGCCGCTTCGGCGAGATCGGTGGCGACCCCGGTGCGCCCGAAAAACAGAATCACGAAGAAGCCGATCACGATCCCGGGCAGGCTGAGCGGGATCGTCAGGAGCACCGCCAGCATCCGGCGCCCGTGTGCTCCAGGCTGTTCCAGATACAGCGCAGCCGGGGTACACAAAAGCAATGCGCCAATAGTCGAAGCGAGGGCGAGCAGCGCCGTATTGCCAAGCACCTGCCAATAACGTGGCTCAGCCAGTACGGCCCGGTAGGTCGCGAACGACAGTCCCTCACCGCCCACGCCGATGCTGCGAAACACCAGGATCGCGAGCGGCCAGAGCAACAGGACACTCAGCCCGAGCAGAAGCGGCGCTACCAGCAGCGCCGCCTCCGCACGCGGCCACCGTAGGCGCCGGTCGCGTTGGAACGTCATCAAGTGCATAGGAGTATTGTACCGATCAAGGCGGTCAGCAATCGCTCACTGATGCCGGTTCTGTTAGCGAAACCCTATGGCCCCACTTCGGCGCTCCATCGCTCGGTAACCTGCGCCTGCACTTCGCGCATCTGGGCGAAATCGGGTGCCTGCACCTGCGCATAGGCACTCTCAGGCAGCATACCTTCAGCGATCGCCGGGTCTACCTCAACCGACCGTACCGGACGGATATAGCTTTCGGCAAACAGGCGCTGGCCCTCGTCCGAGAGCGCAAAGTCGATCAAGGACTGACCGGCATCGGGGCGGGGTGCGTCAGCTACCAGGGACATGACGTAGGGGATGCTGATCGTGCCTTCGCAGGGCAGCACCACCTCGATCGGGGCATTGTCGATATTGCGTAGCTTATAGCCGTTGAAGTCGGCGTCGATCAAGATCGGGATCTCGCCTTGCTGCACGAGCGCGGTTGCCGTCTGAGCGGGCAAGATCAAGCCATTGGCGGCAAGCTGTTGGAAGTAGGCCACGCCGGGGTCGAAGTTCTCAAGGGTACCGCCGAGGGCCAGGTTCGCCGCAGTGATCACCGAGTAGCCGACCGCCGCCTGGGTCGGGTCGAGAAAGCCGACCATCCCGGCATATTGCGGATCAGTCAGGTCGGACCAGCACTGCGGCACGGGGGCGCCCTCGAGTTCGTCGGTGTTGACCAGGAATGCAATTGTGCCCTGATGAACGGTCATCCAGCGGCCTTCAGGATCTTTGAGCGAGGCCGGGATGTCGTCGAAGCCCGGCGGCTTATATGGCGTGACGAGGTTTTTTTCGGCGGCCTCGATGCCGAAGACGATCCCGTAGTAGGCAGTGTCGGCTTGCGGCGCGGCAGCCTCGGCTTCCAGAGCGGCGAGCGTCTGGCCGGAATTCTTCGGGTCGGACGGAGCCTGGATGCCTGTCTGCTCAGTAAAAGCGTTGAGTACAGCGCCCCAGTTGGCCCACTGATCGGGGCTATTATAGGATACAACCAGGTCAGCGGTGGTGCCGGCAGCCGGAGCCGCATTGTCGGCGGCCTCGGGAGCGGTGGTCGGCGCGGCGGTTGGTGTAGCACAGCCGATAAGGGCAATCGGCAAGAGTAGCGCCAGCGCAGTGCGCAGCGGTCGGAGCAACAACATCATAGTTCTCCTTTTCACATGGCGGGCGGCGGGGCGGTCGTCTCGCGAATATGAAGCTCAGTCGGGAGGATCAGGGTTCGCTCCGGCTGCTCTCCGTTGATCAGCGCGAGCAGAAGCTCGCAGGCCCGCTCGCCCATCGTAAAAGCCGGTTGAGCGACGGTGGTCAGGCGTGGGTTGGTGATCGTCGCCATGGGACTATTGTCAAAGCCGACAACCGAGATATCCTGGGGGACGCGTAAGCCAGCGTCGAGCAGGGCGCGAATCGTCCCGAAGGCCAGGATGTCGTTGGAACAGAAGATCGCCGTCGGACGCTCGGCGAGGTCGAGCAACCGCCGCGCACCGGCGACGCCGTCATCAATGGTATAGGGCACTTCGATCAGGTACTCGGACTCGGGGTTGATCCCGTGGGCGGCGAGCGCCGAAAGGTAGCCCAGGTAGCGGGCGTAACTGCGGTCGGAGCCACTGAACGTACCGGCGAGCATGGCGATCCGGCGGTGCCCAAGCCGGATTAGATGCCCGACTGCGGTGGCGGCGGCAGCAGCATTATCAACACCGACACAGGGCAACTGCGAGCGCAGCCGCGACGAATAGGTGAGCACGACCGGCGTGCCGGCCTGTTGCGCGTCGACCAGGGCCGGGCTTTCAGGATGCGATGAAGTGACAATCAGCCCATCGACACGTTGCTGCCGAAAGGTCTTGACCAGCTGTTCCTCGACATCGGCCCGGTAGTCGGTTGAGCCAATCAACAGGGCATAGCCCCGCGCATTGGCGGCTTGCTGGACTCCCCGCGTCGACTCGGCGAAGATCGGGTTGGTGACCGTGGGGACGATCAGCCCGAGGATCATCGTCCATTGGCGTGACAGGCTGCCGGCTACCGCGTTGTAGCTGTAGCCGAGCCGGGCTATTGCAGCCTGGACGCGTTCGCGTGTTTCCGGCGCCACGCGCTCAGGGGTATTGATTACCCGCGAGACGGTGGCGATGGAAACGTTTGCAAGCTGTGCGACACGTTCCATCGTGCTGCTCACCACAATAGCCTTTCTTTTTGTGTAACCGATTACATACAAAGTATACCGGCTGCTGGTTAATCGTGCATCATCGACGGGTTAAGCTTGTGTTAAGCCTACGTACAGGAAGCCGCCGCACGCTGCGGCCCTACCGGGAACGCACAGTTGATGTTGTCGAGGATGCGCCGGAACATCAGGCTATCCTTGATATGGCGTTCTGCACACATCGCCGGAGCGATCAAACTACGGAATCGGATCCGCGCTGGCGGGTGCCAGTGCCTCTAGCACGTAAATCAGATCCTCGAAACTACCCGGCGTGAAAATAAGCCCGATCGACGAGGCCATCCCGCGTAGCTCGGCATTATCCGGGCCGGCGCCGATACCTACCGCGATCACCGTGATCCCGGCGGCCCTGGCCGCATTCGCGGCCGCGATTGTAGCATTGGGATCGCTGCTCTGACCATCCGTCAGCACAATCAGCACATCCGGCGCGCCGGCGCGGCCGACGCTTAGCTGTGCCTGAGCCGCCTGGATTGCCGCTGCTGTGTTTGTACCGCCGTTGCTCTTGGGCATGCCGTTGATTGCCGCGATCACTGTCGTCGGATCGCCGCTAAGCGCCGCTACCGGATTCACCCCGCTGCTATACTCGACCACGCCGATGTTGGTGGCGTCCACCGTTACGGTGAGCGCCTCAGTCAAACTCACCCCAAATGAGCGCATCAGTTGGAACCCGCTGAAGGAGATACTGCCCGAACCGTCGAACACCAGCGAAATATCGGCGCCGTTCAAGCAGGGCTTCAATTTGGCCTCAAACGTTTGGGGGAACGTAACCTCGCGGGTGATGTCCGGGTTATCGATATTCCGCGCGGAATAGATAGCCACAAACTCGTGCGGGCCAGCCAAAAGATCCCGCGTTACCGGACCACCCGCTGGCAATGTCACGCTCGTGACGCCGGTGGCGGTGCTCTCGCCGAACAACTCGCCGTCAAGGTAGACCTTGACGTTCTCCAGCGTCCAACGCGTCGCCGGGTCGGTCGGGTCGCCCTGAGGGATCTCGACCGACGCGCTAAGGCTGATGTCTTTCACCTCCTGCTCGTTCGGATCGGCGCATTCGGTGCCGGTTACAGCGGGATTGCTGCCGTCGGCGGTGGGAAAGGTGATCTCGTTTGCGGTAAAACGGATCTCGTCTTTAGCCATCCACGAAAGCGTGAAATCGGGTTCGACGTTCTGCCACAAATAGTGAGCACCAGTGACGGAGATCGCGCCGGAGCCGACATTCCAGGTGGCAGGCTGCTTCTTGTAATTCGGCTCGTAGTAGGGCTCGTCATACTCGGGGTAGATGATCTCGCCCTCAAGAGTGCCGCCGCCAACGAATTTGCCGACGAACCACGCTTCAGGTTGAAGTTGAGCCGTACCGCCGTTGGCAAAGGTGAGGTTGATGCTGAACACCTCATTGTTGCGCACAATGATGCGCTCGTCGGCCTGCACAGTGGCTTCCTGGGGTTCGTGCGGCATCGGACGATCACCGTTGCGCACCATCAGGTCGTCGAGAATATCGGTCATGAAGAAGTCAGCCCGTTCATCGATAGCCTCCTGGTTCAGGTCAGGAGTAATCTCGAACGGCGTGATGGGCGGCACGCCGGTGAGGCTGTACGACGAGAGTAACAGACCGGTTTTGTGCACATAGTCGCTCAGCGTTGGGCCATAGTTGATTGTCACGCCGCCCACTGGCCGGTTGCCGGGTCGGGCGAGCCCTTTCGGCAAAGGAATGTACAGCTCGCTCACGCGGGTGCCGAGCACCTGGACGGGCACGTTTACGGCATCGTAGCCGCGGCCGGCGGCCACATCGACCCACTGTTGCCACATCAGGAGCGGCACCGGCCCTTCCGGCCCAAACGAGCTGATTGTGCGCATGCGCCGGATTCGCCCATCGGTAATTCCACGCAACGCTGTGTCCTCGAATGAGGTCACCCAGACCGTGCCGCAGCGATCAAGCGTTCCCGTACTCACCAGAATATTCTGGACGGTAGCCGCCAATTGAGCATTGCGCGCACCAATGTCTGTTCCCGCATCGCTCTGTTCCGACTTCTTCAACTCGATCATCCAGCCGCAGTAGTCGGGAAAGGCGGTAAGCACATCCGCCAGGCGTTGAAATCGCTCGTCTTTGAATTTCGGTTTCCAGACGCTGCCAAGCGCCTCACCCGGTAGGATCACCATCTCGGTGCCGATGTCACAGTCGCTCAACATGGCCGTGACGTTTGTTCCCGCGTTCTCCAGGTTCAGGTCGAAGCATGAGGCTGTCGGGCCGTAGACCTGGGTCGGCACGTCGGGGATGCTGTCCTGTTCATCTTTGTACGTCGAGCCGTGCGCCACGACGACCGAGTTGTTTTTGGCGAGCAGAACATCGAGTTCGATATAGCTGGCGCCTTTATCGACGGAACGGCGGAACGCCTCAAACGTATTCTCCGGCGATGTCACCCGGTCGCCGCGATGAGCGATCTCCTCGGTTTTTACCCAGGAACTCGGGCCAACCAGCACAAACGAGGTACGTGCTGCACCACTGCCCACCCGTACAAATACATCACGGGGAAAAAAGGTGTCGCTGCTGGTAGGCGGGATCGGGAAGACATGGTATGTGCCGGGAGCAAGCCCGCTGATCTGATAGTTGCCCGTAGCATCGGTAAAGGTGTAGTAGTCACAGCGCCAGGGAATATTGTCGGGGTTACCCGGCGTGGCGCAGATCTCCACATCGGCAATGCCGACATTGGTATTGTTGCTGATCACCCGTCCGCTGATCGATCCGCTGCCGGGGTTGGCCGGCAGGCCGGGTAGGCCGACCGAACCGCTCGCGTCAGCGAAGAGCTCGCCGCCGATTGTCGTGAGGTTTGCACTAGCCCCGTCCGAATACCCAAGCCCAACCCGGCGGGCGGGCGCGTAACGGTCGACCATTGCGCTGCCGGACGCATAGCTGAAAATGACGGCTCGATCGTCGTTGCTGCCGAGCGTCGCCACGGTCGTGGCCGACTCGGCTGGCCGTGCCCAACCGAGGTCGGAGGGCGTTGTTGCAACGGGAATTGTGCCGCTTTGACCGCCGGCGAGTGGATCGCTGGGCGCCGTGATGGTTAGCTCGGTCTGGCCGGTAGCCGTCCCACTGTCAAAGCCGCTGGAGAGTCCGGCCATGCCCATCTCAGCGTAGAGGTCGGGGTTCATCACTACCGCCGGTACCGGCACATCACGGAACTTCGCACCGACATCGGCGGGGGTCGTCGAGTCGGCAAGCACAAGCAGGTGTGCTTCAGCAGCCTGCTCGGGGGTAGCGACGACATCTTCAGCCGTCGTAACGCTGTACCCCTCAGCGGAAAGCTGATTTGCGAGTGCGGTGTCACCCGCTGTTGGGGTTGCACCGCCAATTACCAGCAGCGCCGTACGCCCAACAGTGGCGACCGGTGGGGGCGGCGCCGACCAGGAGAGCCGTAGCTGATTGCGCACATTCTCAGGGCCGCCGGGAAGTGAGCCGGTATCTTCCATGCACAGGCGGAAGGTACTGATGTCGCTGTAGACATCGTAGGCGATCCGCCCCGGCAAGACTTCACCGTAGCGTTGCTTGAGTTGCTGATCAGTCGTGACATCGAGCGCCCACCAGTTGAAGCGGATGGGATCGACATTGGTGGGGATGCTGAAGACAAACACATACTCAAAGCCGGCATCCGCGTCGCAGGTGGTCTGGTCGCGTACATACGAAGCAACCTGCCGCACACCGCTGATCGTGCCGACGCCGCCGTACCACTCGATCGGCTCATCGACTTCGACCAGTCCTTGCAGATCGGGCGAAGCAGCCTGGGCGCGCACTGGGGCAACAGGCGCGTAGCTTGCGCAGCAGAAAACCACGATGAGAAGCCCCAACAGCGTACACAAAGATGGCTTACGTACCGGAAACATACGAGGTGCTCCTTTCTTCATAAACCGACACCATGTAATCGCTTACATCGGTTGCGCAACACTCTGGTGATAGCTATTACTGTAGCAACATGGATGCGTATGCTTAAAAAAAGGCGCAGAGAGATAACGAAACGGAAGTTGTTTACCCTGTAGTAACGCTCATTGGAGCATGCGAGCGCATCCGGGTGCAGCGCAAAACCAATCCGATCCGGTGCAGCAAGCCACCTGGCCTCATTGTTTCGGTGGCCTTTTGGTACTGAGGTGATGTAAGCCTTTACATGAGCAAGATACCACGCTTGTGTTAATGGTTCAGAGTATTTAAGTTAAGAGAAAGTAAATAATACAAGCTGTGTACAGGCGTTGCGATGCACACAGCCCGGAGCCGCAGCAGAAAGGCGCCCCACTTCTTCGTCAAATGGAGCAAAGCCAGGAAGAACTGCGTCAGGTGCGCACAGTGTAGGGACAACCGATGGGTCTGCCTCCGCTGCCGGGCTATGGGAATCATGAGCCAGAGAATTGAAGAACCAGGGAATGCTGCATTACCGAACCGGATGGACTGTACGACGCAAACAGCCTTGCTATAGCTAAGGTGACTGGATTGTAATCGTTGAGAAAGTTAAACATGCCATGCTTTTTACGCAAGCTTAACAAAGCCTTAACAGGTTGATCTTAGCATAAGGCTACACGCTCGTTCGCGAAAGCCACTGCTTCTTAAAAATAACAATAGCTCTACTATCGGGGAATGCCATGGATGCCCTTCACAAGCTTGGCATCCTGCTGCTGACGGCCATAGTGCTGGTTGCATGTGGTCAGTCAGCGCCGGACGCTGATATCGCTGCTATTCCGACGGAAGTTCCACCGAGCCTCTCACAGGATCCTACCGCCGCCAGTACTGCCGAAACTCCTACGATGGCAGTGCCAACCCCGGTATATATTGTTCCGTCCGGTATGGTTGATACTGCCGGCCTGCGTGGAACGATTGTTGTCGACGGTTCGAGCACCGTCTTTCCGATTACCGAGGCTGCCGCAATTGCTTTCAATGAGGTTGCTCCGGATATCCGGGTGCAACTCGGGGTGAGTGGAACTGGCGGCGGTTTTGCTAAATTCTGTGCCGGCGAAACCGATCTTTCCGATGCCTCGCGACCCATCAAGGACGAGGAAGCCGAGCTCTGTGCCGAAAACGGCATCGAGTTCGTCGAAGTGCCGGTGGCCTTCGATGGGATCTCGATTGTGGTGCATCCGGAGAATGATTGGGCAAGTTGTTTGACGGTTCCCGAGTTGCAACGGCTATGGGAACCGGACTCCGCGATTACGAACTGGAGCCAGGTTCGCGCCGAATTGCCCGATAGACCAATCCAGTTGTATGCCCCCGGGCGCGACTCGGGAACCTTCGATTACTTCACCAGTGCCATCGTCGGCGAAGAAGGCGTCAGTACCGACAATTTCATCGGTAGCGAAGACGATTACCTGATCGCACAGGATGTGGTTGGCGATCCGAATGGCCTGGGCTTCTTCGGCTATGCCTACTACGCCGAGTTGCAAGATCGCCTCGGCATCGTGGCCATCGATGCCGGTGATGGTTGCGTCGAGCCGAACGAAACAAGTATCGCTGACGGCACATACCAACCGCTCTCGCGCCCCATTTTCATCTATGTGCGCAGTGATGCACTGGATCGGCCGGAAGTTGCCGCCTTTATCGATTTTTACCTGGCCAACGCCGCCCGCTTCGTCAATCAGGTTCGTTACGTCCCATTGCCGACGCGAGCCTATGAACTGGCTCAACGCCGCATCGAGCAGCGCATTCGCGGGTCGGTCTTCGATGGCGGTTCGCAAGTCGGCGTCTCCATTGAAGAATTGCTCGAAATCGAGGATCAATGAAAC
This sequence comes from Chloroflexaceae bacterium, assembly GCA_034437175.1. Taxonomy (GTDB): domain Bacteria; phylum Chloroflexota; class Chloroflexia; order Chloroflexales; family Chloroflexaceae; genus DAOTUJ01. The sequence goes on from DAOTUJ010000200.1 coordinate 11,648, forward strand.
GCCTGTTTTCTCGGTTTTCCATTCGATCTAAAATCCTATCTGCACTGTCCGTCGACCTGCTCCTGATGATGGCACTCGGTTCTTTTGCCATGTTTCAGATGCATCTCATGTTTGTTCAGGCCGAGGAGATCCAGGAGCAGACGATCCCGCAACTCGAAACGATCGCGAAAATCGAATCGACTTTGAATCAGTACCGTAACGCCCAGCTCGCGTTTATCATCCATACCAATGAGTGGGACAGAGAACGTTTGCTCTCCGGCCCAGGTGGCATGGATGAACTCGAGAGAGAAATGCGGGCTCATATCAATGAATACCGGAAACACCAACCCGGCGCGGCGGAACTGGCGGAACTGCCGGAATTAGAGAAAAACTGGGATGAACTGGTGAAATTGAACCGGCAGCCGGTCAGCGGCTTCATTGCGGTTTATAGCGAGGAGAATAGCGGCAGCACACGACCGATATTCTCGCGCAGCACCTGGTTCTATGATGGGGCTGTCACGGCGCTGAATAAACTGGCCGATGCCAGTCGTTCCAGTGCAACGGTAGCATTTGGCCAGGTGCAGTCGGCCTACGATACGTCGCGGCATTTCATTCTTGCCGATACCTTCTTCACCCTGTTCATCTCAGCGGTAATCGGGCTGGTGCTGTCGGGGCGGATTGCCGGTCGAATTAGCAACCTGCGCCAGGCGACTCAGAAAGTTGCCGGGGGTGATCTCGACCGCAAAGTCGAAGTCAGCAGCAACGACGAGATTGGTTCGCTGGCCACTAATTTCAATATGATGGTCGACAGCCTGCGTGAGCAACGCTGCGCACTGCAACAGCGCAACACGGAATTGCAGGCCAGCCTGGAACGCCAGCAGCAACTGATGGCAGACCTGATCAAGCGCAAGGCCTCCGAGGAAGCCGCCGTCCGGGCGCAGTCTTCGGCTGAGGCGGCCAGCGAAGCCAAGAGCATGTTTCTGGCCACTATGAGCCACGAGTTGCGTACGCCGCTGACGGCTATTCTCGGCTATGCCCAGATTATGCGGATCACAGCCGATACCGGTACCGCCGCCGACAACGGCGAATATCTCGACCGCATTCTGGCTGCCGGGCGCCATCTGACCACCCTGATCAACAATGTGCTCGATTTCTCGAAAATCGAGCAGGGCAAAATGGATCTCGACCTGGCCGATTTTAGCGTGGCCGCACTCGTCGATGATGTGGTAAGCGTGATTGTGCCATTGCTGGAAAAGAACGACAACTGCCTGGATGTGCATTATCCGGACGATGTCGGCACGATGCATGGCGATCAGGGCAAAGTGCGGCAGGTGCTCTTCAACTTGCTGAGCAATGCTGCCAAGTTTACGCATCAGGGTCGGGTTGGCTTGCACGTCGATCTGGTGCAGCATGATGAACAGGATTGGTTCCAGTTCACGGTATCGGATACCGGAATCGGGATTGCCGGCGAACACCTGGGGCAGCTGTTTAAACCCTTCAAACAGGTTGACAATTCGGCGACGCGCAAATACGATGGAACTGGTCTGGGCTTAGCGTTAAGCAAGACCATGTGCGAGCTCATGGGTGGTACAATTGATGTTGAAAGCGAAGTCGATGTCGGCTCACGTTTTATTGTCTATCTACCGGTGCAATTTCAACCGGCCCGGGCTGCGCAGCATTCCCTGTATCCGGCGCACAACGGGCAGGAGCGAGAACAGGTCGTGTTTAGTTAGCTATCAATCCTGATTGAACCGGTTTGTCATTCGGTGGTGCTTGCGCCATCCATCATTCATTGCAAACAGCAATGGCATAGAATTTGCTAATCATGCTGCATGCCGCCTTCAGACAGCCGCTTGAAGGTGGCATGCAGCATGAAATCGCATTGCTATCGTAGCGCAGACGGCGTAAAAGGAACGCACTCCATGGCGATACTCGTTGTAGACGACAATGACGACAATCGGCACATTATCAGCCAGATGTTGAAAATCGGAGGGTACATCGTACTCTGCGCCGATGACGGCCGGCAGGCACTGGAGATGATTGAGGCCAATCAGCCCGAACTGGTATTGATGGATCTGGCCATGCCGGGTCTGGATGGCTGGAACGCCACGGCGGAAATTACCTCGCGCCCGCACCTGGCGCACATTCCCATCATCGCGGTGACGGGACATGTCACGATTGACGAATTGCATCGCGCTCGCGAGGCCGGCTGTCGCGACTATATCTCCAAGCCCATCGACTTCGAAACCCTCATGAATAAAGTACGGGCTCACATTGCTCTGTAATACCAGATCAATGGACACGAGTTACGCGGTCGCGTGGTTGTTTGCGCCGCATCCGGGACTTTTCACCCTTTCGACAAGCTCAGGACAGGCTGCGGCAGCGAGGAAGTGACGGCCTTTTTCTTTCGTTTTGGCGGCAAAGCCGCCAAAACGAAAGAAATAAACGCCCATTTCCACCCTGCCGGAGGCGAAAAAGCCCTGATGCGGCCAGCATCAACGCCGACTGCGCAAGTCATATCAAGGTGCTACGTTCAGATCCAGATTGGCCTGAGCGATCGGCTGGTCGCCGGCCGGGTCGACATCGATGATCTGCAAGGTAATCGGTCCACCACCGGACGGCAGATTGAATTCGAGCGCAGCGGTGAAACTGGCCGAACCACCGGGTTCGCCCTCGACCGGGAAGCTGCCGCTGCCGAGTTCATTGCCGCTGGCATCGAGAACCCGGTAGTTCAGGTTGCCCGCCGCCGGGAACTGCGTGCTACTGCCGGTAATCACAACCGGGCTGCCGACGACGGTGCCGGGCGGTGGGCTGCTCAGGGTAATGACCGGGCTGGCCGGCGGCGCAGCTGCGCCGACCAGCAGATCGAGGCTGCTTGAGGCGATTTCGCGCCCGTTGGCCTGGTCGATCTCGAAAACCCGCAACGTGATCTGACCGTCGTCCGCCGGCAAATTGAAATCGATAGAGGCATTGAATGTGCCGGCTGCGCCGGGCTCACCCTGCACCGTGATGGATCCCGACCCCAGCGTCGCGCCGTCCGGCCCGGTGATGGTGTAGTTGAGATTGCCCTCGAAGGGAAAGCGGGCGCTAGTGCCGGTGACAACAACCGGACTGCCGACCTCGGTAAAGGGCGGCGGCGAGGTAAAGCTGATCATCTGCTGATCGGAGGGCGGTGCCAACTCGCCCGCAGCTGTGCCGGCCACGACTAGATCCAATTCGGCGCTGGCCAGGTTCTGGCCGTCGGCCGGATCTTGCTCGAAAAGCTCGGCGCGAATCGGCCCCCCGGCCGGTGGCAGTGTGAACTCGATCGACGCCACAAAGCGATTGTCGTCGGTGACCGGAAATGTGCCGGTGCCAAGTTGCGTGCCGGCGCTTACATCGACGATCCGGTAGGTGAGCAAACCCTCGATCGGTGTGCGGGTGAGTTGCCCGGTAATGACCACCGGACTGCCGACGTCCGTTCCTGGGGGCGGCGTCTCGATGACAATATTCTGAGGGACGGCTGCCGAACCCGGTTCAAGTTCAACGCTCACGACGGCAAAGGGCACCCCGGTCGCCACATTCAGATCGGCGATTTCAAGGCGCAGGAGTCCTTCAGCGGGAGCCTGACTGAACGGAACGAAGCCGCTGAAACGATTGTCTTCCGTCACGGCCAGTTCACTCTGGCCGATCACCTGTTCCTGGCTATCGAACAGGGTTGCGCTGAGGCTACCCTCGGCGGGCGCCCGGTTCAGGGTACCGCTGACCGCGACCGGATCATTTGCAACGGCACCGGGTTGCGGTTCGTCGATCATGATCGACTGCGTGGGCGGGGTTGGTTGCGGGTCTGCCGGATCAGCGGCCTGGCCGCCGAAGAAACCGCATCCATTCAGCGCCAACATCAGGCCGACGCTGATCAAGAGGAGCCGGCGTTGCATACGTGGCATCAGGCTTTGTCCCATGGTGCTTCCTCGTTGTTTCATGCACATCTGAGCGATAATGAGCTTGAGTATACCATATCACGTAGCGTACGCTGCTCGGCAGGCGCTCCGTGATATGGGCCACGTCCGCGTCGCTGGTTCTCGCCATGCCGGGGCACTGCAGCAGCCATCTGCTGATACAATGCGAGCAGGCACGATTTTGCTGGGTGAGTAGAACTATGGAACTGATCAGCCAGATCTGGGCATTCATCAACTCTGTCGGAACCGCGATGATCGCGGCGTTGACCTTTGATAGTGCGCGCCTGACTCTGCTGGCGGCGAGTCCGCAATCCTGGCCGCTCGCAGTTGCGATAGCCTTTCTGGGCGGGATCTCGATGCTACTGGGCCAGAGCGTGGTACTTGTTCTGAACCGGGTACCACCGCGGCGCTTTGTTATCAGCCTGGTGCTCAACGGGATCATTTTCGCGGTGGAACTGGCGCTCTGGGCCGTCGTGCTCTGGCTGGTGGCCTGGCTTTTTTTTCGCAACGTGCCGCCGCCGGCGTCCGCGGTTCGCTTGATCGGCCTCAGCAGCGCGCCTTTTGTGTTCGGCTTTCTGATCCTCATTCCCTACCTCGGGCCGATTATCACCCGGCTCATCTACGTCTATAGTTTGCTGATTGCAATTGATGTGACGCAGGGCATCATCGGAATAGGGTTGTTTCAGGCGCTGGGCGTCGTCGGTGTCGGCTGGTTGCTGATGCTGGTGCTGAGCAATACCATCGGGCGCCCGATTGTCTGGCTGCGCAACTGGCTGTGGATCCGGCTGGTCGGGCGGCCGGCCTTTCGTACCTCGCGTGATGTGTTCATGGCGTTTGCTCGCGAGGTGCGCGCCGGCAACGAAGTGAAGACGGAACGGCAATGATTGGGCCCATCCCGCATGGGGTATCAGCCCCGGCCGGGAAACGGTGCTGTGTGCAATCGCTTCAGTATTTTGCCGATTTGCCGAATTAGCTACTATGATTTATAGTAAACACCTGAAAAGCATTACCCGAATTTACCTGAGAAAAGAGACGCTGTGTGGTTGCCGGCGAAAAATGCAGGCACAACCGGGAGGTTCCCTGGTCGCTGCGGCTATCGCGGTGGCTGTTCAATCTGACGATGGGTAGCGCGTTCACATTCGGCTTATCGCTGGCTGTGGCACGTATCGGGTTGGGCCTGGCAGCAACTGCGGCGCTGCAACGTCCACGGCAGTTAAAAACCATCGCCTGTTATCGCGAGTTGCGACAGGACATGAGCGTGCTCGATGCGTTTGGGCACACGGTCGATTATGTCGGTGGCCAGTCGCAAGGCTGCTACGAGCAGTTTATGCTGGATATGAACTATTTTGCGCTCGGGCATGGCAGTATTCGCGGTTGCGCTCCGCTGCGAGTGCAGTTGCAGTCGCGCTTTCAGCAGATTTTCGGCTGGCACCTGGTGGCAAATGTGCTCGAACGGCTGCTCGAATGGCAACGCTCGAATGATCCACAGGCGCAGTTGCGGCGCTTCTGGTACGCGGTCGCATTGAGTTATCGCTACGGGCCGCAGTTGGCCGAGCTGATCTGTGCCTACCACGAGTGGAATGCTTGCGGGCCGTTGACATATCTGCCGGGTTCGGGCCGTGGCTATGGCACACCGGAAGAACGAGAATTGGCACGGCTGGGGGTGGCACTGGGGCGCCGGCTGCGGGAGCGCAGCCTGCCGTTGAGCCAGGTCGGTGCCTGGATCCGCATCCGGCTGGGATAAAATAACATCAAATCTTGAAAGATAATGGGCGTTTATGGTGGTTTTTGGCGACGTAGACGCCAAAAACCACCATAAACGCCCATTATTATTTCCGATCTGGTGTAACAGGAAAAAGCGCGGGTTGATTTTTGCTACTCCAGCACCCGGACGGTGTGTATGGCAATCATGCGCTCTTCGTCGGTGGGGATGATCCAGGCCGAGACGCGGCTTTTCTCGGTGGAGATGCGCGGGCCATGCAGGGTATTTGCGTCGGGATCGAATTCGATGCCCAGCCAGGCGGCGTTGCGACAGACGCGCTCACGAATGGGCGCGGCATGCTCGCCGATGCCGGCCGTGAACACCAGTGCGTCGAGCCCGCCCAGTGCCGCAGCCAGTGCACCGAGTTCGCGCCCGATCCGGTAGACGAAATAATCGATGGCCTGTGTCGCGCCGGCCTCCTTGCTCGCCAGCAAGGTGCGCATGTCGTTACTGATGCCGGAAATGCCCAGCAGTCCCGACTGTTTGTACAGCAATTCCTCCAGTTGTTTGCCGTCCATACCCTCCTGTTGCAACAGGTAGAGCAAGACGCCCGGATCGAGTGCGCCGCAGCGCGTACCCATCGGCAGGCCATCGAGCGCCGTAAAGCCCATGGTGGTATCGACGCTTTTGCCGTCGTAGATGGCGCACATGCTGGCGCCATTGCCGAGATGCGCAACGACTACCCGCCCACGCGCGATGTCGGGAGCGACCTGCGGCAGGCGGGCGGCGATGTATTCGTAGGAAAGCCCATGAAAACCGTAGCGTCGTACGCCCTTTTCGTAGTATTGCTGCGGCAGGCCGAATTGCTCGGCGACCCGCGGATTGGGCCGGTGGAAAGCGGTGTCGAAGCAGCCAACCTGTGGCACACCGGGCATAGTTTCGGCGACGGCCTTGATGCCGGCCAGGTTGTGGGGTTGGTGCAGCGGCGCCAGCGGTACATAGGCCTCGAGCCGGGCCAGGATCTCATCGGTGATGCGAACCGGGGCACTGAAATCGGCACCGCCGTGTACCACACGATGGCCGACCGCATAGAGCTGCATACCGCCGAGAAAGTCGTCGAGCCAGTTGCTCAGTTTGTTGAGCGCCAGTTTGTGGCCGCCGCTGCCGCTTTCCTCCCAGTGATCTTCGTACAGGGTTTTGCCGTCCGCGTCTCTGGCTTTGAAGCGTGGTTGCGTGCCGATACCTTCAACCTGACCTTCAGCCCGGTTTTTCAGCTGATCGCCATCGCGGTCAAACACTTCGAACTTGATGCTCGAAGAGCCGGCATTCAATACCAGGATAGCAGCACTCATCAGCCTTGCTCCGCCAACCGGGCGCGCCGGGCATGCACCAGCAGCAGCGCGACGGCACAGGAGGCCAGTCGGGCGCGCACACTGTCGGCGCGGCTGGTCAAGACGATGGGCACGCGGGCGCCAAGCACAATCCCGGCCGCATCGGCACGGGCCAGGAAGGTAAGCTGTTTAGCCAGAATATTGCCGGACTCCAGATCGGGCACCAGCAGAATATCGGCATGGCCGGCGACCGGCGAAACGATCTTTTTTGTTCGGGCGGCTTCGGGGTTGATGGCATTATCGAAGGCCAGCGGCCCATCGAGGATGCCGCCGGTAATCTGGCCGCGGTCGGCCATCTTGCAGAGCGCAGCGGCATCGATAGTCGCCGGCATATTCGGGTTGACGGTTTCGACCGCAGCGAGGATTGCCACCTTTGGCTCGCTGATATTGAGCGCCTGGGCCAGTTCAATCGCGTTCTGGCAGATGTCGCGCTTGGTGGTGAGATCAGGCGCAATATTGACCGCACCGTCAGTGACGAGCAGCGGTTTGTCGTAGGTCGGCACATCCATTACGAAGACGTGGCTAATGCGGCGCCCGGTGCGCAGGCCGGTCTCACGGTTGAGCACCGCATCGAGAACCTCATCGCTATGCAGGCTGCCCTTCATCAAGATTTCGGCCTCGCCGCTGCGTACCAGTTCGACGGCGCGTGCAGCCGAGGCGTGGCTGTGAGCGGCATCAATGATGCGGTAGGCCTTGATGTCGATGCCGTGTTCGGCGGCAACGGCGCGAATGCGGGCTTCCGGCCCGACCAGGATCGGCACGATCAAGCCTTCGTTGGCGGCGTCGACGGCGCCGCTGAGCGAAACCTGGTCGCAGGGATGGATCACGGCGGTCACGACGGCCTCACGGTTTTTGCAGGCCTCCATGAGCATGCCATACCCGTCGAAGGTATCTTCGATAATCACCTGGCGATGCGGGCTGGTGCTCACTGCCGCCGCATCGTTGGTCAGCTCGTTCGCCATAGCTCTTCTCCTCTTTTGACTTGCGCAGTCGGCGCTTATTCTGGCCGCATCAAGGGCTTTTTCGCCCCATTCGACTGCGCTCAGGGCAGGCTGCGGCAGCGTGAAAATGACGATCTTTTTCTCACATTTGTGGCGGCATCGCCGCCACAAACGTGAGAAAAAGACGCTTTTTTTGGCGGGCGTGGCCCGCGAATGCTCAGGCGCTGCCTGAGCGCTCGCGGGCCTGGTTGATCCAGTCTTCGATGATGTCGGCCCGCCCAGCGGGAAGCCGGGTGATGTCGCGCAGGCGCTCGGGACTCGCGACGGCCAGGGCGGCAAAGGTGGTGATGCCGGCCTCGTAGAGCCGCTTCTGGTATGCCTGGCCGATACCGTTGATGTCGGTCAGGCGATCCTGGGCCACCGTTTCAACATCCGGCGTGGGCTCAGGCACCGATGTGGCTTGCGGCAGCGGCTCGGCCTCGGTGGCGGGCTCGACGATGGGCGTAGGTTCGGGCACCTCAGCCGGCGGCGGCTCGGCGTCCGTCGGCGTCGCAGTCTCGACGACAGGCGTGGGCTCGGTGATGACTGCCGGTGAGTCCAGCGCCGTCTCGATCCGGCTGAGCATTGCACGCTCGGCCTGGTTTGGTTCGTGGTCGAAGAGCACAATCCGGCAGGTCATATCCAGTGCCTCGCGGCGTTCGTCGCCGTTCGGCAACAGCTTCGGCAGCGCGGCAATGGCCTGGTCGGGCATCAGCTTGCAGATGAAGAACTGGTCGTGGCGAATCGGCTTGAGCTGATCTTCGTTGAGGTTCGCTGTTCGCGGATTCGCAGCCATAACTTCCTGCGCAATCGGGCCAATATGCGGATCGACGTCGCGGTCGGCGCGCGAGACCAGGATGACCATACGCACGAGCGCATCGACAAAACCGCCCTGGTCGATATTCTTCGTCAGGCGGTCGATTTCGGCGGCGATGCGTTTGTCGGGGGCGATGGGCGGCGAGCCGGTTTGGGCCTCGGTGCTGTCGGGCGAACTAAACAGGGCGCCGAGACCGACGGGGCCGTAGAGGAACTTGAAGAACAGTTCGGCACTGCTGTCGCGCAGCACGCGGAAGGTTTCCAGCGAATTCTCGATAGCCTGGGCGACGTCGCGCTCGATCTTCAGGAAGGGATTGTCTTCCGAGACGGGCTGGCGCGCCTCGCGCACCTGGTCGGCCAGGTAACGCAGCGGAGCCAGCCAGGGATTGTAGTTTGAGAACAGGTAATTTTGCAGCCGCAGTGGATGCATAGTGCGCAGCCACTGGGCGGTGAATTCATTGGCAAAAAACTGCACCCAGGGCCGGCCAAAGGTGTTGTAAAGCGCGGCATTGATCTCGGAAACCTGCGACATCGTGGCAAAATACTGCTCATCGGTGCGCCCATCGTCGAGCGCGCGGATGTCGGCGAGGCTGCGTTCCTCGAAGCGAATCTCGTAGAGCGCCGAGACCGGATTGTCCGGGTCGGGCACATTGCGGTCGTCGATCAGCATCTCGTAGAGGCCGGGTGGCAGCATATCGACAAATTCGAGCGTGCCCATGATCACATCGTGCTCGCGACGGGCCACCCGACCGGAGACAAAAATGCCGAGGTGGCCGATATTGGGATGCAGGGTGTAGACAATCACCTGGCGATCTTCGTAGATGGCCTGGTCGGACTGATAGACGTCGAGGATCCAGTTGAGCGCCTGCTGCGGCGGCGTGATATTGTCGCCCTCGGAGGCAAAGACGATAATCGGCGCCTTGATGGCTTTGAGTTGCACCGTGCGCCCGCCGGAGAGCATGATCTGGTTGCCGGCCAGTTTATTGCCGACAAACAGATTATCGACAATGAACTCCATCTCCTCGCGGTTGAGCAGGAAGAAGCCGGTCCACCAGCGCTCGAAGTTGAGGTAGCGTTCGGCTTCATTGTCGATATTGGCATAAAGATGATACTGCTTGCTCCAGAAAGTATTGGCCGGATTGAGATTCTCGAAGTTGGCCACCAGGTTGGCGCCGTCGAAGGTACCGGCGCCGAGATCGCTGAGGAAAGACGTGACCCAGGTGCCGCCCCAGATGCCGCCGAGGTAGCGCAGCGGGTTCTCGCCGTTGACGCCGGCCCAGTACGAGAGCGGCGCGCCGTTGAGCACAATCGGGCCGGTGAGATCGGTCGCAACGGCGGCAAGCATCGCGACGGCCCAGCCGGCCTGGCAATTGCCGATCACACAGGGGCGCGGCGCCTCGGGGTGGCGCGCCTGCACCTCGCGGATGAAGGTAGCCTTGGCATCGCCGATGTCTTCGAGGGTCTGGCCGGGCTCGGGGACGGGCCGGAAGGTGACGAAATAGACTGGAAAGCCGCCACGCAGCGCCACACCGACCTGCGAGTCGGACTTGAAGCCGCCGATGCCGGGGCCATGGCCGGCACGCGGGTCAACGATAAAAAACGGCCGCTTGCGCGGATCGATTTCAACATCGGGCAGCGGCAAAATGCGCAGCAAATCGTAGTTCACCGGTCGTTCCAGGGTGCGGCCTTCGATCAGCACTTCATACTCGTATGAGAGCACCGGCGGAGCACCGGCACGTTCATGTTCAACAAAATTATTGCCGCGTTGCCGCAGCACATCCCAGAACAGCAAATTCCGCTGGGCAACATCGTACCAGTATTCCCAGAACGCACTGATCGCATCGGGTGGTGTCGTCATACGCTTCTCCTCCATGACAGGGCTTACACACCGGCCAGGCGTTGCAATCACAGGATACCACAACCACAGAATAGTGCATATGGTTACAGGTTCCGGTTGACGCATCGCGCAAGCTGCGCTATCGTTCAGGCTTATGCGTGCATTTTGTTTGATGTTGCGGCGAAGCCGCAACATCAAACAAAATAGTAAGGAAAGAAACTCATCCAACCACAATCACTCGAACCGGCCCGGACCAGCCGGATCTTCTACGGCTGGGCCATCGTCGCCGTCGCCTGCCTGATCAACTTCAGCTCCGGCCCCGGCCAGTCATACACCTTTTCGGTCTTTGTCGACCCGATTATCGACGATACCGGCCTCTCACGGACGATGATCTCGTTTCTCTACGCCGTGGGCACCGCCGTCAGCGCCGTGATGGTCTCGGTCGTGGGGCGACTGGTCGACCGCTTCGGGCCACGACGCATGCTAGTCGGCATAGCACTGCTGTTCGGCCTGGCCTGCCTGATAATGGCTTCGGCCGGCGGGCCACTGGGGATCTTCGCCGGCTTTGCTGCGCTGCGGGCACTGGGCCAGGGCTCTATGCCGGTGACGGCAACCTTGTTGACGGCGCAGTGGTTTGTGCGCTACCGCGGGCGGGCGATGGCGCTGGTGACACTGGGTTTTGCCGTCTCGAACGGCTTCTTTCCGCCGGTGGCCCAGGCTCTGATCAGCAATGTTGGCTGGCGCACGAGTTACCTGCTGCTGGGCGGCGGGATCGTGCTGGCATTGGTATTCGCGGCGCTCTTCGTCGTGCGCGACCGGCCTGAGGCGGTTGGCCTGTTCCCGGACGGCGCCGACGGCCCGCCGGAGCACGAAGTCGCTGCCGGTACCGAAGCAGCGGATACGCGCGATCGGCGGCGAGTATTCACCGCGCCGGCCTTCTGGATGCTGGCACTGCCGCTGAGCGTCGGCCCTTTCGCAGTGACGGCGCTGGTTTTTCACCAGGCCTCGATCTTTGGTGAGCGCGGCTTGAGCGCGGCGATGTCGGCGGCGGCTTTCCCGTCCTTTGCGATAGCCTCGGCGCTGGCGACGCCACTGGCCGGGCTGGGTGCCGAGCGCTTCGGCCCGCGGGCGCTGATCTACCTGACTCTGTTGCTCCAGAGCGCCGCCATGATCGGCCTGATCTTCATTGGCTCGCCGCCGGCGGCGATTGCCTACGCAATTGTGATCGGTGCCGCCTCGGGAATTCAGTCGGTTAGTTCCGGCGTGACCTGGGCACATTATTACGGGCGGCAGGGTCTGGGGCGCATCCAGGGATCGGCAACGACGGTGCTGATCTCGGGGGCGGCGCTGGCTCCGCTGCCGCTGGCCGCCCTGCAAGAATGGACCGGCAGTTATACGCTCGGCCTGTTCCTGATGGCGCTGCTGCCGTTGCTGGGCATACTGTTGCTGGCCCACTTCCGCCCTCAAGAAACTCCCGGCCGGGAGCCCGCACGGCGTTCGGGATGACCAGGCTGGCTGATGCATTCCGTCATCCCGAGCGTCGCGCGGGATCCCGGACTGGTAGGCGCGCCGGCACCGCGTTTCTTGCGGTATCACTGACCCGCCAGGGTCATCAGGTACTCGGAAAAACTTCAGCAGCTCTCAAGGTGGTATAATTTCCCCGGTTGATTAGCAAACCGGGGAAATTAATGAGCAAAATCAAGCGCATAACGGTTGTGAACGATAGTCCGGAGTTTCTGGAGTTGCTGGTTGAATTGCTGAGCGATGAGGGCTACGAAGTCACAACGATCCCCAAACATCAGGGAGCCTTCGAGCAGATCAAAGCCAGCCAGCCCGACCTGGTGATTTGCGACTTGATTTTCGAGAACGCCGCCCACGGCTGGTCACTGATCGATATGCTGCATTTGAGCCCGGAAACGAACCGGATCCCGCTGCTGCTCTGTTCGGCGGCTACGCAACAGGTACGCGAGATTGCGCCCTCCCGCCGCTGCGGGTTGCGGATTCCCGCGCTTGCTGGTACGATGCTATAGTTTTGGAATATTCGCCATGACTATGGAGCCAGTCAAGAGCTGTGAAACCGGCCTTTTTTATGCATACGATTGTGCGATTCCTGGCCATTGCTGGCCGGATTGGGGTGCTGATCGCCCTGGCAATGCTGCTTACTGCTTGCGCCACCGGCCCCTTGCTCAGCAATGTGCGCGCCGGCGCCGAGGTCTTCGAGCCCGCCGGCGCTGATGCAACCCTGGATATTAGCTATCAAATCGGGCGCGATGCGCTGGTCAGCATTTATTTGCTCGATGCAGCGGGCCGGCGCTACGATTTGCGCCGGGATGATTTTCGTATCGCCGATAGCCAGCCCTATACGATGCGCTTCGATGGGACAGTGCCCAGCGATGATCCGGAGGTGCTGCGGCGCCTGCTGCCGAATGGCCGCTACGAAGTTGTGGTGGCGGCGCGGAGCAGCCAGGGCGATCAGCAGGCCGAAGAACGCCTCGCTATCGAGATTCGGGGCAGTGATGTGGCTCTGCCGCGTATCGAGAACCTGGTCGTGGTGCCCGAGACCATCTCTCCTAACGCCGATGCCATCGACGATGTTGCCGAGTTCACCTACCGTCTCCCGGTTGCGGCCACGGTCAATATCGAATTGACGACGCCGGAAGGCGAAATTATTGCGCTTCTGGCACGCTCCGCCGAAGAAGCCGCCGAACATCGCTTCATCTGGAACGGCCGCCGCCCCGACGATTCGCCGCTGCCCAGCGGTGTGTACACTTACACCATCAAGGCCGAAGATCGCTACGGCAACCTGGTGCAACGCAGTGGCCGGATCGCGCTCGAAAATGTCGGCCAGCCTGCGGCGCGCATTATTTACGCCCGAATCGCCCCTGAACAGGTGATGCTCGGCGAGACGATTACCGTCACGATGCTGGTGCGCAACACTGGTGAAGTGCCCATCCGCACCTATGGCCCGCCCGGTGGCTATACCTACAGCACCAATGAGGTCTTTTCGTCCATCGAGGACGGGCGCTATACCGCAGAGGCCGGCGGCTTCTGGCGCATCGGCGTCGATTGGGACGCCAATGCCGGCGGTGCGCCCAAACGCTACCCCTTCCGCTGGGCCATCTCGCCGCGTCCGCCTGAGGAATGGGCCGTGCCCGGCGTCGAAGACTGGCTCATGCCCGGCGAAGAAGCCGAAGTTGTCGGGCGCATCGTGATCGAACAGCGCGAAACTCGCATGGGCTTCTTCGTCGGCCTCATCCAGGACGGCGTCGGTTTCTTTCAAGATCGCAGCGCCCGTACCATTGTTGATATCGGCTTTTAAGCTTTTAGCAATTTTTCAACGCGCAGCAGTGACGACTCCCATCGGGCTGCTGTTCGGCCAGGTTGCCGGGTTAGCGGCTGTCGGCAGCCAGGCCGAACAGCAACGGCAATGCGGGAATATCTTCCGGCGGCAACAGGCGCCGCCCGGCAACGTTGCGCATGCGGGCGAATTTGCGCTCGCCGTTCAAATACGGGTACTCCTGCAACTCGGCGATGCGCAGCCCGGCGCTAGCCAGCGCCGTCACAATTTCGCCCAGTCCCCAGCCGAAGAGATAGCAGGCCTCGGGATTTTTGAACTCCGCTGAGCCCGCGACATGCCCGGCCGGGCTCAGGCCGCCGGCCGATGCGCCGACATAATCGCCGACGCCGTCCAGTTCGATCAGCCGCCCACCGCAGTCGTAGGGATGCGTCAGCCGCCATTGTGCATCGAACATATTCGCCGTCGGATGAAAATCGACCAGTACCAGCCGACCCCCCGGCGCCAGCACCCGCGCCACGCCATCGGCCCAGGCCTGTAGATCGGAGAGCCAGCAAACCGCGCCGTAGCCCATGTACAACCGCTCAAAGCTTCCGGCTTCAGCCGTACTCAGCCAATCGTAGACATTGGCGCGCTCGAAGCGGGCCGCACTGCCACTCGCCGCCGCCAGTTCCCGCGCCCGCGCAATCGCCGCATCGCTGATGTCGACGCCGAGAGCATCAGCGCCCTGTGCGGCCAGGCTGATCGTATCCTGGCCGGCATTGCACATCAGGTGTGCCAGCCGGCAGTCGCGCAGATTGCCCAGCAGCGCCAGTTCCTCCGGAAACAGCGTCGAACCACCGGCGCGAAAAAACCGTACCTGGTCACCGCGGTGGCTCTCGTGGACATCAACCACCGCGTTCCAGGAACGCCGATTCTGTTCGTGCAAAACAAATCTTTCCATACGTCTTAAGCAGACAGCGTCATTGTTACCTGTGCTTGCAACAGGCGGGTTTCGCCTGCGGCAGCGTGGAAAGCTTTTTGCTTTCCTTGATGTTTGCGGCGAAGCCGCAAACATCAAGGAAAATGGTTGCTTGGCGGAACTGACAGTCAGTTCCGCTCCGCTTTTTAAAATACCGAAGAGCGCTCAGCGATCTTCTTGTTGAGGGTGTCTTGAATGATGCCGCGCACCTGTTCGGAAATCGTGAAGACCACCAGCGGATCGTCAGCGTCTTCGGGGCCATAATCGATCAGGGAAATGGGCGGGCAGTACGTGATGTGCCAGCGCGTCGGTAGCGGGATCGCACCGAGCGGGCCGAGCCATGGGAAGAAGGGCGTGATCGGGAAATAAGGCAGGCCCAGTAGCCGCGCCAGCGGCTCGAAGTTGGCCAGCATCGGGTAGATCTCTTCGGCACCAACGACCGCGACTGGAATGATGGGCGAGCCGCTGCGCAGGGCGGCCTGTACGAAGCCGCCGCGCCCGAAGCGCGCCAGTTTGTAGCGATCTTTGAAGAGTTTGCCGACGCCCTTGAGACCCTCGGGAAAAACACAGACCAGTTGATCTTCTTCGAGCAGGCGCACCGCATTATCGGGCAAGCCGGGTACCTGGCCCAGTGCCGACAGCGTCGGCGAAATGAAAGGCAGCGTATTGAACCAGTTCAGGAACAGGGTGCGCACGATTCGCTCCTGATCGGCCTGTTGCGCATTGGCCACCGAAGTTGCGATCATGGCGCCGTCCCAGGGCAGTACGCCACTATGGTTGGCCACCAGCAGTGCCCGCCCTTCCGCCGGAATATGCTCGATGCCCTCGGTCTGCGTGCGCCACCAGGTATAGTAGAGAAAATTGAAGAAGGGCCGAACCACATCGATCAGTTCGCGATCCATACCATAGGCATCGGTTTCGTACTCGCCGCGTATGCGCCGCTGGAGAAAATCGGTCTGCTCCTTAATCTGGTAATCGACCACCATCCAGATGCCTTGCCAGAAATCGCGATCCGTGTAGTCGCTCACTTCGGCATCTTTGAGCATGCCCACGACTGTCTGGATCTGCGGCGGTGTCATGCGTTCGAGATTCTCGCCGATCATGCGCAGGAGGCCGGCCAGGAAGCGCAGCACATCGCGCGACTCGGCACTGGACTGATAATCGGCCTCATTGCGGATTTCGACTTCCATTTCATAGGCCACATCGGCCGCATTGCCGGCGAACGCGCCGGCCAGCGCCGGTTGAGCGGTCGTAAACTGCGGTGTTTCAGCCGGCAGCCGGTGGTCGGCGGCCGCCCGTGGCTCAACTTCGCGGGCCGGGTTGCTGCGTGTACGGCTGCGGCTGCGTGAACTGGTGCCGGTGGCGGGATCGCTGCTGGCGGTTTTGCGTGTGCCCGAGCGGTTGCTGCTGCTGCCGGCACTTTTGCTGCCCTTGCTGGTGCTGCTGACACTTTTGCGCCGGCTGCGTTTCGGCGTCCCACCGGCATTATTGGTCGACGTCTCCGCTGTGCCTCCGTCAGGTTGTCCGGTGGAATCGGCGGATCGTTCCGGCTGTTGCGGATCCTGGTTCTGGTTGAATTCGTTCTGTTCATTATCAGTCACAGAAACGACCTTTCTTCCATAATGCGGTTACTGCTCGTGGTGGCGGGCCAGAAACTCACGCAGTGCAATTTCGGACTGCGCCCGTTCATTGTAGGCCTGGCGTCCGGCACTCAGATCGCGCAGGGCATCGGCGGCCCGGTGTGCTGGTTCCCATCCCAGTTCCTGCCGCGCCCGACTGATGTCGGCGACACAACTATAGCGCAGAAAATCACGGTCGAAGGGCCAGCTCGATGGCATCATATTGCCACGTTCAGCCATGGCTCGCATTGCCAGTACCGGCCCCATCAGCACCAGCGGTTGCCGTCCGGCCAGCCGGATGGCCTGTTCGAGCTTGAGCGGCGCATCGGCTGCCAGGTTGAATGCGCCGCGTACCTCGGCCAGGGCCGCCCGCACAAAAGCCCGCGCCGCGTCCTCGGGATGCAGCACCTGCATGCGTGGATTGAAGCCGGCCTGGAGTGGCGGTGTGGCCTGGTTGAGATAGCGGGCTAGCGGCGACCAGGCGCCCCCACCGACCAGTCCGGCGCAGCGCAGCACTACCACTGCCAGATCGGGGTGTCGGCGCGCCACATCGTGGGCATAGCGATCCACTTCAGCATAATCACGGATCAGATCGGAACGTTTGCTGCCGACCACCGGGTTATGCTCGGCAATCAGTGCCGGCGTGGTTGCCGCAGCACCATAGACCAGGGTGCTGCTCAAGACAACGACGCGCCGAACCGCACTGGTAGCGCAGGCGGCCAGCAATTCCATACTGCCGAGCACATTATGCTGCAGGGCGGCTTCGCGATTAGGAAAGAGCTGTTCTTCGCCGCGAAAATCGAGGTGCAACACTGTGTCGACCTGCTCTGCGCGCAGGAGCTCGGCAATCTGGTGGCCATCCAACAGCGCAACCAGAATTTCGGTGCGTCCGACCTGGGCGGGCGGTGGTGTCGCGCCGATACCGAGCAAGCGCAGGTCGGCGCATTCACTCAGCGCCTGCGCAATGCGCGTGCCAAGCAGCGTCCCGATACCACTGATCAGTACGGTCGTCATACTTTGCCACCTCGATACGGGCTGGTTTAGCTTGCCAGACTATCACGCAACCAGGACTCAAAGCCGTCCTTGTCGATCTCGGAATGGTTCATCGCCCGAAAGATGCGGCACAACTCGGCATTGCCGACGTCATCACGCAGGTTTGCGCCATTGATTTCGAGAAAGCGCAGCAGCACCATAAGCGCAGTTACCTCATTGCCACCGATAAACGGGCGACTCTTGACAATCAAATAGATCAGCACAGCCGCTTTGCTACACAGATCCGGGTACAATTCCGCGCCGAACATTTGCTGACGTGGCGCATTGAGTGCGGTCTGGAGCCGATCCTGACTTTGAATGCCCAGCAATCCCCCATAACGGGTTATAGCATAGGTATGGAGATCGAGTAAATCTTCTTTCGTCAGGTATTTCATATTTTATGGGAACCTGAGAACTAAGGAACCAGTAATCTAAAGCACGTGGTACCTGATTTGTCTCACCAGTTTCCGCTTCTTTATCAACTTCCCAGTGCCGTGGTTTCTTGTCGCTCAGCCCCCCGATCCGCTGGTTCTCTAGCTCCCTGATTCTCTCGTTCCCTGATTCTCTCGTTCCCTGATTCTCTCGTTCCCTGGTTCTTTAATCCTTACAATCCCGCCAGTTCCCGAAAAGCCTTGTCGTAGCGGTCGCCGATAGTCTGCGCCCAGGCCCGGAGTTGCGGGCTCATCGGGCGGCGCAGCAGCACCTCATGTTCCGTGAAGACGATTTCGACGAGCTCTTCCTCAGACAGGCCCACGGCACGGAGCCATCCCTGGACGACTTCGGGCAAATTTTCGCGTTCAATGGCAAAAGACCTGGGCATTGATTACTCCTTCGGTCGGAGGTGCGGAAAGAGTATCACCTCGCGGATATTGGGCTGATCGGTCAGGAGCATTACAAGCCGGTCGATTCCGATGCCAAGCCCTCCGGTTGGCGGCATGCCGTACATCAGGGCATTCAGATAATCCAGATCCATCTGGTGCGCTTCATCGTCGCCGGCGGCATAGGCGCGTCCCTGTTCCAGGAAACGCTGCTCCTGGTCGAGCGGATCGTTCAACTCGCTGAAAGCATTGCCAACTTCCATCGCCGCCACAACCGGCTCGAAGCGCTCGGTAAAGGTGCGTGAGCCGGGAACTCGTTTGGCCAGCGGTGAGAGCTCGACCGGGTATTCGATGACAAAGGTCGGCTGGATCAGGTTCGGTTGCACGTAGGTACTGAACAACTCATCGACCTGCCGGGCCCAGGTGTTTTTGGGTTCGACTTTGAGCCCGGCAGCGCGTATGGCTTCCTGCAGGGCGGCGAGTTCCGTCACCTGGCCGATGTCGATACCGCTCCGCTCGATGATGCCTGTGGCCATCGGCAAACGCTGCCACTCGGGGCCGAAATCGATCACCTGGCCCTGGTATGTCACGCTGGTGCCGCCGGTCACATCACGGACAATTTCGCGCAGCAAATCTTCGACCAGGCGCATCATATCATGATAATCGGCATAAGCCTGATAACATTCCATACCGGTAAACTCGGTATTGTGGCTGCGGTCGATCCCTTCATTGCGGAAATTTTTGCCGATCTCATAGACGCCGGGAAAACCGCCGACGATCAGCCGTTTCAAATAGAGTTCGGGCGCAATCCGCAGGTAGAGATCCTGGTCGAGCTGGTTGTGATGGGTGGTAAACGGGCGGGCCGCCGCACCACCGTATATCGGCTGCAACGTTGGTGTTTCCACCTCGATGAAACCGCGCGCATCGAGCACTCGCCGCATGGTGGCCAGTACCTGTGCCCGTATCCGGAAAATCTCGCGCCGATCCGGGTTGACGATCAGATCGAGATAGCGCTGGCGGGTACGCTCTTCGACATCCTGCAGGCCGGCCCACTTCTCCGGCGGCGGATTCAATGCCTTGGCCATTACCGTCAGCGATCTGACATAAAGTGAACGCTCGCCTTTCTGGGTGCGGCGCAAGGTTCCCTCAGCCTCGATAATATCGAAGCTGTCGATATCGTCGCGAAAGCGTTCGAACGTCTCGTCGCCGACATCGGTGCGACTGATCCACAACTGAATACCGGCAGTGCCGTCGTCGATATGGGCAAAGGCAATTTTGCCCATGACCCGGCGCGCCCCAACAATGCGTCCGGCCAGCGTCAGTATGCTGCCCTGAGCTTCGAGTTCCGTAAATTGATCGATCGCTGCCGCAATACTGCTGCTGCGCCGGCTGCGCGCTGGGAAGGGATCAAGCCCCTGGGCGCGCAGGCGTTCCAGTTTGGCTAGCCGTCGGGCCTGTAAATCGTTGAATTCCATGCTGCTCCACTGTTGCACTCAGGATCGCCGATATATCCGCGATTCTCAGGATATTATAGCATAGGGCTTCACCGGAACCGGGCGCAAGGCGCGCCTGTGGTATAATGTGCTCTGGTACCGGCCTGAAAAGAAAAATCCATGAAACTTCTTGTCTTCGTGACTGAGTCGGTGCATGCCGATCTAACGATTGATGCGCTCATCGACCGGAATTTTCGGGTGACCCGGCTGGCTTCAACCGGCGGTTTTCTGCGTCGCGGCAATACGACTCTGCTGGTCGGAGTGGAAGAAGACATGGTCGACCAGGCTATGGCCATCGTGCAACGCACTGCGCCACGCGCCCTGTCGTTTGTGCTTGACCTGGAACGGTATGAGCGATTATGAATCCTTCAACGGCACCCGGCCCGCCCTTGCGGGTCGTCGGTATCTGTGGTAGCCTCCGCGAACAGAGCTATACCCGCTTCGCCCTCAATATTGCGCTACGTGGGGCCAGTGAGATTGGCGCCGTCACGTCGCTGATCGACCTGCGCGACTATGATGTGATCCCCTACGATGGCCGGCGTAGCGACTGGCCGCCCGATGTGCTGCGTTTGCGGGATCAGGTGCGCCAGGCTCAGGGTCTGATCATCGGCACGCCGGAGTATCACGGCAGCCTTAGTGGTGTCCTGAAAAATGCCCTCGATTTGATGAGCTTTGAAGAATTTGAAGGCAAAATGCTCGGCCTGATCGGTGTGTCCGGCGGCGCACTGGGCGCCATTAACGCGCTCAATACCCTGCGCACGGTCGGGCGCTCGCTGCACGCCTGGGTCATCCCGCAGCAGGTATCCGTCCCGGAGGCCTGGAAAGCCTTCGATGCCCAGGGCAACTTGCTCGATGATCGCTTCACTGATCGTCTGCTCGAAGTTGGGCGCCAGGTGGCCCGGTTTGCGCTCTTGCATACTGCCGAACAGGCACGCGAGTTCTTGCGCCAGTGGGAACAGGCGCCCGAAAACCCCGGCGGCGCCGGCAGTGAACCCGGCCCCTGAATAATGCGCCTGACTCAGTCAATACGTTTGCTCAAACCACAATAATTTTTCGTCAGGCGAAAAAATTCTGGTGCCGGCCTTATCACAGGATAATCGCCCGCGCCCACAAGGAAGAAATAGATGAATCGAACCGGCTTGCTACTGCTGGCTCTGATGATGCTCTGGCTCCTGGCCGCCGGCTGTGGTCAGACCGCGACTGCTCCCCTACCTGAAATCGCTGCTCCCCTCGAACGCCTGCCGACGGTGACGCCGCAGCCCTCGGCAGATCCGGCAACTCCGCCACTGATCGTGGCCACCATTCCCACGATGCAGCCTTCGGCCCGCCCCACGCTTGCCCCGCCGCGCCGGACTGCCGACGGCATGGTGACCTGGAGCATGGCGCGCCTTGAAGTGAGCGGCGAACGCTATGCTACCCTCGGCGATCCGGTTGCTCCGGTGACAATCGTCGAGTTTGCCGATTTTGGTTGCACCTTTTGCCGGGTGCATGCCCGCCAGACGTTGCCCCTGCTGAAAGAACAGTACATCGATACGGGCCTGGTCTACTATGTGTATAAAGATTTGCCGGTGGTGAGTTTTCAGGGGGCGCTGGCGGCGCAAGCTGCCGCGTGTGCAGGCGAACAGGAACGTTATTGGGAAATGCACGAACGCCTTTCACGCGACCCGCAAGACTGGGATCGCGATGATGCAATGGCCCTGTCAGCCTTGCAGAGCTATGCTGCGGAGCTGGCTCTCGATGTGGCCGGCTTTGCCGGTTGCCTCGCTGAAGAACGCTATGCCGTCGATGTCGACCGCGATTTCAGCGAGGCCCAGGCGCTGCGGCTGTTCGGTACGCCGGCTTTTTTCATCAATGGCCGCCTGTTGCAGGGTGCCCAATCGGTAGAAGTGTTTCGGGGGGCCATTGAAGCCGAGTTGCGGAGCCTGGAAGCCGGCGGTTGAACGATTAGTCGGGAAAGTCGCCGACGGCGCGTGAACCGGATTGGAGCAAGGCCTGCAAATCGTTGCGGGCCTGGTGTAAGGCCGTATCCAACCAATGACTCGGTACCGATGCGGCCGCGCCGATCAGCCAGAGATGCGGCTCGACTTGGGTGATCGCTACGTGATTGTCGGCCAGCAGGTCACTGGTATCCGGTGGTGTTTCGGGAGGATTATCGATCATCTGGTGAACGAAGCCGGTCAGCGTGTTATCGATGCTGTAAAGCAAGGCACGTTCGGCATCGGAGCGTGGCCGGGCGCTCCAACGTACGAGCACGGTTTTTTCGCTGGTAATCAGCAAGATACAGCGTGTGCCAGGCTGGCGCCCGATCCGGGCAATCACCTGGTAGGCCAAGGCTTTTTGCAGAGACGAAAATGTGGGAAGCTCAGGCATAATAGCAATTCCATATGACGAAATTTGTGAAATAACCATGGTGCAACGGTACAGCCGGAAGTGAGGTGGTCAAACAAAGTAATACAACGGTTGTACCATGCTGCCGCAGGTTTTATCGTAGGCGCTCTGTAACCGTTACGTATCAGAGTCGTAGCGGCCGGCGCTACGACTGCGGGGGGGGGTGCCGAAACGTGCTGCCCGGGCGCCGGAAGCAGCTGCCGGGAAGCTTCTTCTGCCGAGCAGCGGGCGGCCGCTGCGGGTGCTGCGCGTCCGATGCGACTGGCAGCAGCGCGGCCAGCTTCCCGGCAGCGGTCCCCGCCGGGGTCTTTGTGCCGCACGTTTCGGCACACCCGACTGCGGGCCGGCTATTCTGTCGCCAGACTGATGCCTTTATACTGATACCGGATCGGGATGTTCTGGTATGAATAAATGTCAGAAAAATCGCCGGCGCCAGAACGATAAATCATAAGCAGAGCAACATGCGTACCGGGCTCCCCCGCCTTTCAACGATAGCGTTTTTCGCCCGGCCGGAGCACGGAGTCACCCGTCTGGCAAAAACGCTGTCGTTGAAAGCAAACAGGGACGCCCCCGCTTCGATGCTCTACTCGAAGCGGGGGCGTCCCTGTCTGGCAGATGTTACCTGAAGTTTTGTAGTCGGGGTGGTTGCGAGATCGCTGGTGGCGCGCCTGCGGCATTTTCGGCGGGCAAGTCGCTCGCACGTATCTGCTTTTGGGGCAGGGATTTTGTCTGCGTGAGATTACAGGCAGCGTCAGGTAGTATCACGCCGAATTATTCGCCGGCGGGCCGCAGAACCATCGGACGCCGTCTTTTCCCTTGATACGCCGACCGGCTCAGGCTGCTGCTTCCGGGTCGGCGAAGCCGACCCAGACATTGTTGCGCCGCACGGTGTTCACTCCGCGTACCTCGACGCCTTCGTGCTGTACGAGTTCGGTCTCGTTTACCAGCACCAGGTTTGGGCGCAACCCTGCGAAACGCTGTTCGTAAGCCTCAATCGCGGCGGCAATTTTCTGTTTGATTGCCAGCTTCGGATCATCGTCGTACCACATCAGAAACCGTGGCGCCGCCATATTGTATCTCCTCCCACAACCGAAAAAGAACATATATTCACGATTATTATAATCGAACGCACGTTCGCTGTCAATGCTGTGCCTCGGTATCTGGTAGAAATTGCGTAATACCTCAATCCTCCAGGCAAGTGCCAGTGCAGCACGACCAGGCGCCCATATGCATAGCTGCAAGAGGAAGGAAATGTCCATAAATGCGTGGCTGACCGCGCCGAACACCGCGTCACCGGGCTGGAACTGCGTCACCGCCCTGCCGACTGCGACGACGCGCCCGGCCACATCCCAGCCCAGAATGTAATCGCTGGGTCGGGGAAAACCGACAAAGAAGCGCACCAGCCAGGGGCTGCCGCGCATGGAAAAGTAGTCGCCGGCATTGATGGACGTTGCATAGACCTGTACCAGCACCTGCGTGTCTTCGAGCGTAGGTTCCGCAACTTCCTTCACGAGCAGGACATCGGGTGATCCGTAGCCGGTTTGCACAATTGCTTTCATGGCGTCTCCCGCTCATTGGTATGAACCAATGTTGCTAGTTGAAAGAAACCATACTGCTTTGGTTAGTACCGTTATCAGGTGGCACCCGGTCACAGCTACGAATCTGCACATTTTTTTCGCTTCTTTTTACGAATTGTTTACCGCACCAACCTTGATTCAGTGGGATGCCTGAGGTATCCTCAACTTGTGTCCGTGTTTGAACCAGCACTGCGCTAGCACCCCGAAGAACCAGGGAACGCTGCATTGCAGAACTGGATGGACTTTACGACTCAAACAGCACTGCTCTCTGCTCTCTATGTATCAAGATGGATACGATCGTCCTGCATCAGTGTGATGCTCTTTCTGAGCAATACCCATCCACGCTGCTTTCTAGACAAGGATTGCTTTGCCCATGTATCATTCTCTTCATGCAATGTTCAAGTACCTGCCGCTCCTGTTCCTCGCCTTCCTGATGGCCTGTTCCGCCGCCACAACACCAGCACCGGCTGATACGCCGGCCTCCGCTGACGTAGCAATGCCGGCCACCGATATTGCCGTCGCCGAGACGCCTTCCTTTGCCGGCCGGTCGATCACGGTCTTGACGCACACCGGCCCACAGATCTATGAGCCGATTCAGCGCCGTGCCGCCGAATACCAGGCGTTGACCGGCGCCGAAATCGAAGTGCAAACCGTGCCCTTCAGCGAGCTCTATGAAACTATTCTCAGTGACTTCGAACAGCAAACCGGTCAGTACGATGTGGTCGTGTTCTCGTCCCAGTGGATGGTCGATTACGCCGAACAGGGCTACCTTGTCGATTTGACCGACCTGGTGCAGGCTGATCCTGCCATTCGCTGGGACGACATCGCGCCCTTTTTCCGCGATTTCAGTGCGGTATACGATGAGCAAATCTACACTATTCCGCTCGACGGTGATTTTCAGATGGTATACTACCGCAGCGACCTGCTGGAGGCTGCCGGCTTCGCTCCGCCGAAAACCTGGGAAGACTACCTGGTAATTGCCGAGCATTTCCACGGCCAGGATCTGAATGGTGACAGCCGAAGCGATTTCGGCTCCTGTATTGCCAAGAAGTCTTCCGATCAGGCCTACCATATGGTCTGGTCGGTTGCCAGCGCCTACATCCAGAGCCAGGGCACCAGTCAGGGCGCCTTCTTCGATGCCGAAACGATGGAGCCGCTGGTGCAGAATGAGGCCTTCGCAGCTACCCTCGACATTTTTGCCCGGAGCACGGCTTTCGGCCCACCCGACGAGCTTGAACTGGGCCTGCCTGCCATGCGCAACATGTTCATTGAGGGCCGCTGCGCACTGACGCTGGACTGGGGTGATATCGGTACTCTGGCCATCGACCCTGCGCAGTCCCAGGTCGTCGACAAAGTCGGTGCGGTGATTTTGCCCGGTTCGGAGCGAGTGCTCGACCGCGCCAGCGGCAAACTCGTCGACTGCGACAAGGCGCGCTGCCCCTATGCCATCGACGGCGTAAACCACGCTCCTTACGCCGCTTTCGGCGGCTGGTCGGGTGCGATTAACAGCAGCATTGACGCGGCCCGCCAGGAACTGGCGTACGCCTTTCTTTCCTACGTCAGCCAGCCGGCACGCTCAAATATTGATGTGACTATCGGTTCGACCGGCTTCAACCCTTATCGTATCTCGCAATTTACCAACCGCGAGGCCTGGTTGGCCGCCGGCATGAGCGAAACAGCCGCCCGCAAATACCTCGGCGCCATTGGCGTCAGCCTGAACAGCCCGAATGTCGTACTCGATTTGCGTGTTCCGCAGAACCAGCGTTACCAGGAAGTCGTGCTCGACGCGGTGCTGGCCGAATTTCTGGCCGGCTCGTTGAGCCGCGAACAGGCAATGCAGCAGATTTACACCGATTGGGAACAAATCACCGACGAAGTTGGCCGCGCGAGCCAGAACCGCGCCTACCAGTCCAGCCTGGGCTTCACCAGTCCATAATACAGGTGTATTTATGCAATTGATCAAATCATGGCTATACAATCTCAGTCTCAGTGCCAGGCTCACAATTGCCTACACCGCGATCATAATGCTGGTTGTCGGCAGTTTCGCCACTGCGATGTATGTGCAGTTGCAGGCAGCGCAGCGATCCGTGAGCCGTGAGCGCCTTGCTGATCTTGTTGGCCTGACGGTTGCCCAGATCGACGGCGATTTTCACAGCCTGATCGTCGCACCGGGTGATGAGACGGGTTCCTACTACCGGATCATTCAAACTACGCTGGCCAATATTCAGGGGATCAGCCCGGCTATCACGCGCATCTCAACGCTCCGCCAGGACGATAAGGGCCATGTGAGCGTCGTTGTTGACCAGCACATGCACGAAGGCCGGGCTACCGCGATTGGCCAGCCATTTGGCAATCACGGACCGTTGCTTGCCGCCGGTCTGCCCAGCATCACGGGCACCTCGATCGAAGCCGATCTTGTCACCATGCCCGGCGGCGAACAGCGATTCTATGGTTATGCGCCGATTTTCGACCAGTATGGGCGCACCGACGGCGTACTGGTAGTGGAACTCGACGCCTCGACCGTAGTTGCCAGTGAGCAACGCATGCGCAACATCGTGCTCTTTGGCTTGCTGTTAACCCTGCCGCTGGTTGTGTTGTTGGGCGTCGTGCTGGTTCGCCGCACGACCGCCCCGGTTGCCGAGCTATTGCGCGGCGCCGAACGCATTACCCAGGGCCGGCTTGATTACCGGGTTCCGGTACACAGCGGTGACGACCTGGGCATCCTGGCGATGAATTTCAACACCATGGCCGATACGCTGCAGGCCCGGATTGCGGCTGAGCAGCAGGCCGGCCAGTTGCTGAGCGAGTCGCACCAGCAGTTGCAGCGTTACAGCCAGTCGCTCGAACAGGCGGTCGAAGCACAACAACGCCTTAGCGAAACCGTTCGCCAGATGGCGCTGCCCATCATCCCGATTGCCGACCAGATTATCGTGCTGCCGCTCATCGGCACCCTCGACAGCGAGCGCGCCCGGCAAATGACTGAGACCCTGCTTGAGGGCGTCACCAGTCATCGCGCGCGCCTCGTCATCATCGACATCACCGGTGTTTCGATGGTCGACACTCAAGTTGCCCAGACGTTTATCCAGACGGCCCAGGCCGCCAGGCTGCTGGGTGCGCAGGTGATGCTGACCGGCATCAAGCCGCAAGTCGCTGAAACCCTGGTCGGCCTGGGCATCGATATGAAAGGCATTCTGACGCAGAGTAGCCTGCAGGAAGGCATCGCAGCTTTTTTGAACAACAAGCTGAAGCTACGTGGTCAGCAGCAGATCTGACAGGCTGGTCTGCTTTTTCACTCCGCTGCCGGCTCAGGCCGCCCGATCAGGAAGCCCTGGATGTGGCGACAACCGGCAGCGCGCAGCCAGCGCAACTGTGCTTCGGTTTCGACGCCCTCGGCGACGATTGCCAGTTCCAGGCCTTCCCCCAGTGCCAGCACCGCCCGCAACACCGCCTCGTCTTTCGGATTGTGCCCAATGCCGGATGTGAAAATGCGCTCGATCTTCAAAATATCGACCGGCAACTCGCGCAGGTGGGTCAATGAGGCATAGCCGGTACCGAAATCATCGAGCGCGATGCGTACACCGAGTCGGCGCAGGCCGCTCAGCACTTCCGTCGTCAGGGCCAGGTCGCGCAAAGCCGTCTGCTCGGTTACTTCGATGATCAGGCATTCGGGCGATACATGGTTTGCTGCCAGCAGATCCTGCACATATTCCAGAAAATGCATCTGCTGGAGCGCCGTATCAGCCAGGTTCACCGTCACCGTACGCGGGAAACCCATTTCGGCCCAGGTGGCGGCCTGGCGAAGCGCCGTGCGCAGCACCCAGTCATCAAGTTCGTGCGAGAGACCAACCTCGGCGGCGAGCGGCAAAAACGCCACCGGCGGCAGCAGGCCGCGCACCGGATGCGGCCAGCGCACCAGGGCTTCGAAGGCAAACAAGGTCTGGGCATCAATATCCATAACCGGCTGATAATGCAACACCAGACCTTCGTTCTGCAAGGCCTGGCGCAACTCCGCCTCGAGCTGGATCTGCTCTGTGGAAGGGGCACCACCGGTAGGATCGTAGACTTCGATGCCCCGATTGTTGCGTTTGGCGCGATACATCGCGATATCGGCATGGGTAATCAGGGTGCTGAAAGGCTGACCGGGCAAGGGACCGATGGCAATGCCGATGCTGCCGCTGAGATGCACCCGGTGCCCCTGGATCTCAAAAGGTTGATGCAGCAACTCCAGCAATCGCTTGCCGACAGACAGCGCGGCACCGGTAATGGTATTGCAGAGCAACACCGCAAACTCATCGCCGCCGATGCGGGCCATCAAGCCCTGATCGCCAATCCCTGCCCGCAAGCGCGCCGTCACCTGTACCAGCAAAGCATCGCCGACATCGTGGCCCAGATTGTCGTTGAAGGCCTTGAAGCGATCCAGATCGAGGTAGATCAGCGCCAGCGTACCGGCTTCGGCTTCGGCGAGGGCACGGGCGCCGGCTTCATACAACCAGCGCCGGTTGGCCAGGCCGGTGAGCGGATCGCTGAAGGCCAGTTGCTCGATCTGGCGCTCATAAGCTTTGCGCTCGGTAATATCACGCGTAAATGTACAGATGTAGGCATGACCCTGGAATTCGAGAAAGGCTGCCGATATTTCCACCGGAAAACAGCTGCAGTCTTTGCGATAGTGCCAACCCTCGAAGCGCCCTGTACGATCAAGGCGTATGGTTTCCCAGATGCTGCGCCACCGGGCCGGATCGAGCTGGGGATCAACATCGGTGACTTGCATATTCTGCAATTCTTGCGCCTCGTAGCCCAGCGACCGGCAGAAGGCCTGGTTAACATATATGTGATAGCCTGCCTGGTTTAAAAACGCCACCCCGTCCGAAGCATTGTCCAGCGCGAAGCGGGTCAGGCCGAGTTGCTCTTCCAGCCAGCGGCGTTCCGTGATGTCGTGAAACATCATCACTACATAACGCAATTGCTCAGCTTCGCGTAGCGCAAAGGCCGAAGCCTGGGCAAACCAGAAACTACCGTCGTTGCGCTGGATTTGCAATTCCCCCTGCCAGGTACCGCCGGCATGCAACGCCTGTTCGATAGCCGATTCAACGTGGCCGCGTTGTCCCGGCAGAGCAAATTGCTGACCGGGCATTCCAATAATCTCGTCCAGCGTCACGCCCAGCAAGCGCAGCGCCGTTTCATTGGCATGGTAAATTGTGCCGTCCGGCTGCAAGAGCACAATGCCGTCGGTGGCACTATCGACCAGAGTTTTGAACAGCCGCAAGGAGGTTTCGGCCTGTTTGCGCTCGGTAATGTCGATGCTCATCGCCCCGATGCCGTTGATGCGCTCCTGCGCATCAAGAATCGGGAACTTGACGGTAATAAAGGTGCGCAGACCTTCAGGCCGGGCCAGGTTCGTTTCATACAAAACCGGATGACCGGTGTGCAACACAATTGCGTCATAGCTGGTCATGGCATCAGCCGCCTGGGCCGGAACAAAATCATGGAGCGTGCGCCCGATCACACCGGTGTCGGCACCACTGGCGAGCATCTCGCGATGTCGGCGATTGACCAGCACATAGCGCCCCTCGCGATCTTTGAAGGAAATCACTGCCGGTGCATAATCGAGGAAAGCCTGCAAGAGCGCTTGCTGTTCGCGTAGCGCAATTTCAGCCTGGCGATAGTTGCTTAGATCCGTCGTGATGCCGCCAACCGCATACAGCCGGCCATGGACATCGTAGATCGGGAATTTGGTGGCGAGCAATACCCGCTCGACACCGTCGATTTTTTCCGTGAACTCGCGCACCACACAGGTTTCTGCCGCAATGACATCGGCATCCTGTTGCAGAAAGCGCCGGGCAGTGTCGGCAGGCAAAATATCATACGGGGTTCGGCCATACATCGCTGTTGCGGGGACACCGAGCATATCGGCATAGGCCTGATTGGCGATCAGAAAACGCCCCTGCCGATCACGAATGAAGATGAGCGATGGCGCATACCGCAGCAAGTTTTCAAACAATTGCTGCTGTTCATAAAAATGTGCCAGCGCCTGCTGCAATTGCGCAATATCAGCTTCGAGCGCAACGATCCGCGCCTGGTTGTCGTCCATGGGCATTCTCCTGGCAGAACGGCAGACGCTCCCATAGTACCAGACCTGCGCAGTCGGCGCACGGGTTCTTCAGGGTTTTTCGGTGTAGGGCATCACACGGTTGCGCCCGTGTTGCTTGGCAACATACAAGGCCTGGTCGGCCCGATCAATGAGTTGCTCCAGCGAACGACAGGTCGGCATACTTTCACTGACGCCCAGGCTGACGGTAATTGCCAGCGCACCCTGTTCAGTCTGCACCGGTTCGGCGAGCACCCGCTGTTGGATCCGCTCGGCAACCAGGCCTGCGCTTGCCAGATCGGTTTCCGGCAGAAGAATGATAAATTCTTCGCCGCCATAGCGCCCGATGACATCGATTGTGCGCAGGGTACTGACGCAGGTATCGGCCATTGAGCGCAGCACCTGATCGCCGATGGCATGGCCGAAACTATCGTTGATCTGCTTGAAATGGTCGATATCCAGCATAATGACGGATAGCGGGCGATCATACCGCACGGCATAGTCATAGAGTCGCTGCGCCATATCGAAGAAACTGCGCCGATTATGCAAGCCGGTCAGGGAGTCCGTGGTGGCCAGGCGTTGCACTTCGGCAAACAGGCGCGCATTTTTCAGTGCAATCGTGGCCTGTTGCGCAAACAGGGTCAACAATTCGACATCACCATCATCGAAGTTCTTCGCAGGATCGGTATGCCCGATGCTGACGATACCGAGCACCTGGTCGCCGGCCAGCAAAGGCACCAGCAAGATCGCGTGGGCACCAAAGCCGGCATAGTCGGTCAGGCGGTTTTCCCAGGTCTGGTAATCGCGGATCAAAAGCGGCCGGCGGCTACGCACGACCATACCGGTGCCGTGTTCAGTCAAGGCCTGGTAGCAGCCGCTGAGATCCGGTTCCATGTTGGTGCAGGCGAGCACCAGCAGATCGTTGCGTTCCGGATTGTACTGCAAGACCTGGCCGTTGCTGGCATTGAGCAGGCTGGTCGCACGTTCCAGGATAGCCCGCAGCAACCGATCCAGTTCCAGTTCACAGGTGATCCGGTTCATGGTTTCGCGCAGGGCATCGAACTGAGACAATCGGCGCTGGAGACTCTCTTCGGTATGCTTCAGTTCGGTGATGTCGCGTGCGCTGACCACCACCCCTTCCACCTGTTCGTCTTCGTTGCGATAGGGCGTATAGGTAACATCCATAAAGCGCTGCCCTGCGCCGACATAGGGAAACCAGGCCCGGTAATGCACCGTTTCCCCAATCAGGCAGCGATCCAGGTAGTTCTTGAGCATATGCTCAAACAGATCGGCGCCCATGACCTCGGCAACGCTGCGCCCGACTATAGCCTGTTGCGAAAGTATCGAGCGTCGCGAATAGGCATGATTGACAATCTGATAGGTGTAATTGCGATCGACCAGCGAGATCGAGTCGAGCGTCGCTGAAACAATATATTCGTAGCGGCGCAACTGGGCCTCAGTACGTTTGCGTTCCGTGATGTCGGTATCCGTGCCATACATACGTACCGCCCGCCCGCGGCTATCGCGGGCAACTTCGCCTTTGGCCAGGATCCAGCGGATGCTGCCGTCTTTGTGGATCATGCGGTACTCGGCTACATAGCGGTTCGTCTCACCGGACAGGCAGGCCCGTGCTGCTGCCTGCACCTGGGCCTGATCCGCAGGATGGACATGGCAGATCCAATCATCGACATGGTTGCGAATCTCGTGATCGGCATAGCCGAGAAACCCTTTGAGGATCGGCGAAAGATAGATCGTGCCGCTCTCAACATCCCAATCCCAGATGCCTACCTGCCCCGCATTGGCGGCTCGCTGAAACCGGGTTTCTTCCCAGTGCGCTTCGGCTTGACGATCGGGCAGGGCTTCTCCCGCCGGCACCTGCACATGGTAGCCGATCCAGTCTTCGGCGTCTTCCGCCCCCTCAATGGCAAAACCCGTGACCTGCGCAAGTACGCGCCGCCCCTGGTGACAATGAAAGCAGAGTTGACCCTGCCAGCAATTCCGGGTCCGGATCTGATCGACAATCACTGCCGGGTTGACCGCCGATTGATCCAGGATAGAGGGCAACGGAACCCCGATCAGGGTAGCGCCGGTCACGCCAATCATCGCGGCAAAGGCCGCATTTGTTGATCGAATTGTGTGCTCGGCGTCGGTCACCAGCATCCCGATGGGCGATTGTTCCATGAATGCAACAGCCAGGGTGCCGACTTCCTCCCGGCTGAGCTTCGCGGCAGGTTGTTCGTATGTCATTTGTCTATCCAGACCCGGCTTATATTTGTATCTACAATCACTCATTATATCGAAATTACTGTGCATCGGAAGCCTTCGTGTATACTATCAGGACTATTTTACCGTGATGGCTGAAACACTATGTATGTTTATATGCCATATTTCCGGTGCGACGCTGGAATTACAGGACGCCGAGGGTGCCCCGTTGCTCCTGTTTAGCCGCCTGGCTCCGACCGCGTTGACCGGCACTACCTGGCTTTTGAGTGCCTATAACAACGGGCAGCAGGCAGTCGTTTCGCTCATTGCCGGCACGGAAATCGCGGTGGTGTTCGATGATGCCGGCCAGATCGCCGGTGCCGCCAGTTGCAACGCCTATCGTGGCACCTACCGGGTCGACGGTGGTCAGATCGACATCGGCCCACTGGCGACGACCCGCCGCGCCTGTGCCGATCCGCAGGGTGTGCTGGATCAGGAGTTGGCCTACCTGGCTGCCCTGCAACGGGCCGACAGCTTCGAGATTCGCGGCGATCAGCTTTCGCTGCGTGATGCCGAGGGTGCGTTGCAAGCCAGTTACAGCGCGCATGGCCCGGCTGCTACGCCCGGCGATGATGTGCCGACACCGATGCCGACTGCCGCCGGCGA
This sequence comes from Chloroflexaceae bacterium, assembly GCA_034437175.1. Lineage (GTDB taxonomy): Bacteria > Chloroflexota > Chloroflexia > Chloroflexales > Chloroflexaceae > DAOTUJ01. Next base: position 44,427 of record DAOTUJ010000200.1, read on the forward strand.
GCAAGCACCAGCCGCCGCCGAACTCAGCGGCACCGTCTGGCAATGGCAATCCTTCCAGCGCATGGACGGCAGCGACATCGCCGTCAACGATCCCCCCCGCTATACGCTCGAATTTCTCCCCGATGGCCGGCTTGCCATCGGCGCCGACTGCAACCGGGCCAGCGGCCGGTATACCCGTGAGGGCGGCAGCCTGAGCATCATGCTCGGCCCCGGCACCCCTTTCAACGATAGCGTTTTTTACTCTGCCGGACGGCCCTCACCCCCGGCCCCGCTCCCGCTCAGGCCAGCGCGGTGAGTTGCGTTCGCGGGTAGTCATGCAGCAGTAGTGATGCCGCGTTTTGCGCGTTGCTCTGCGTTATAGTGATGAATAAAGTACCAGAGCGCACCGATGTGATTGACCAACTTTTTCGAAAACGAGAGCGTCTTTCGAACGAA
>DAOTUJ010000201.1:0-30197 GCA_034437175.1 Chloroflexaceae bacterium
GGGATGGTAGATGATGCGTTCGCTCGGATATAATGGCTTCGGGGTTTTCATCAGTTCCTCCTTGGCGGGAAGCGAACCGATGATACCCCCTTTTAGGTCACAGCGTTACTTATGCGGTATTGCGAAAAAACAATTAAAGCGGCGCAGCAATGCATACCTGGTCGCGGCCCTGGTGCTTGGCCTGGTAGAGCGCCGTGTCGGCAGCATTGATCAGGGTGGCCGGGTTCAGGCCGTGGTTGGGGAAAGCGGCGACACCGACGGAGATGCTGATGGGCGGCAGCACGCCTTTCCAGTCGGCGAATTCGTGGATTCGGCGAACTTCTTCACAGATGGCAAGCGCCCGTTCGTGGGCGAAACTCAGCGAAGCGCCCGGCAGCACCAGCATCAATTCTTCGCCACCGTAGCGACAGGCAATATCGCCGCGCCGGATGCGCTGTTGCAAATACGAAGCCAGCGCCTGCAAGACCAGGTCGCCGGTATGATGGCCGTGGGTATCGTTGATCGACTTGAAATAGTCGATGTCCATCATAATGATGCCGATGGGTCGCTGATAGCGGGCAGCCTGGTGAACTTCACGACGCAGTACCTCATCGAGAAAGCGGCGGTTGAACAGGCCGGTCAGCGGGTCGCGTAACGATTGCTCACGCAACTTGTCGCGCAACTCAATATTCGCCAGCGCCAGGCCGAGCAAATCGGCAACCATGCCGGCAATCCAGTCGCCGTGTTCGCGCGCCGGTGGCGTCAGATTCGCCGGCTGGCGCAACTGGAGCGCGCCCAGCGTCTCGCCATCATTGACCACCGGCACACAGGAGCAGACGACTGCGCGGCAATCGCAGTAGCCGGTAGTGCAGCCACTGAGCAGATCGCAATCGCACGGGGACACCTGACTGCGCAATTCGCAGATGCTGCCACTGAGGCTGCTGGCCAGCGGATCGTTTTTGCCCCAGGAAACGGCCTGTTCGAGACCATCCGACTTCGATCGGCGCAGATAGAGTGTACCGACCTGCTCTGCGAAGAGTTCGCCCAGCAGCGGCTCAATGCTGTCAATCGCAGCCTGGCGGCTGCCGGCCCGTTGCAGGTGCTGGCTCATACGATGCAGGATCTCCAGATCGACGGCAGTGCGAGCCAGGTGCTGGTTCATCTGGCGTACCCGCGCCTCAGCCTCACGCTGCTCGGTCGTATCGAGGAAGGCCAGTTGAATGGCCGGCTGGTCGTAATAATAGATCAGGGTGGCAAAACTTTCCAGCCAGCGTACCGAGCCATCTCTGCGGATCCCGCGAAATACGCGCCGTTCCGGCATTGCGGTGCCGGCCAGGCGCAGACTCTGGTAATGCCAAATCATGTCGCGATCATCGGGATGGATCAACTCATACACCTGCCCCGGCGCCAGCGCCAGCAACTCATCGCAACTATAGCCCGTCATCGCGACGGCAGTCTGGTTGGCGAACACAATCCGGTCGTGCTGGAGCACCAGCACCCCCTGGATGGATTGCTCGACCAGGCTGCGAAAGCGTTTCTCGCTCTGGCGCAACTCGGCGCGCGTGCGCTGAATATGCGCATGAACCGTAATGCGTGCCAGGAGTTCGGCAGGCGGCACCGGCTTGCAGAGATAATCAACGGCACCGGCGGCAAAGCCGGCGAGTTTGCGTTCCAGGTCATTCTTCCCACTCAACAACAATACGGGAATATCATGCGTCGGCGGAATAGCCTTGAAACGCCGGCAAAGCTCGATACCGTCTGCATCCGGCAACTGAGTTTCGAGCACCATCACATCGGGCCGCACAGCCAGTGCCTTTTTGAAGGCCACTTCAGCCATGCCAACCCGCACGATCGCGTAGTTCATATCGGCCGGCCAGGCACAGTACTGTTCTACAGCCTGGGAATCAGGATCAATGACAAGAATAAGGCCGCAGGATGGATTGCTGGTAGGCATGAACGTTTCAGGCAGCAAACAGGATCACTTTCCCTCTGATCCTCTTCCATTCTTTGTTCCAGAATGCACCAGGATTATGATAGCAGCCCATGATAACCGATGGATAACCGTGCTATTCGCGCCCACTCGCGGCCAGCAGCGCCTGAGCCAGGCTCCGCTCATAGAGCCACTGGCCGGCGTTGGTTCGGTACAACACCGCGATCCGGCTACGATCCTGCCGATAGATCCGGATCGCCCCGGCCACGCCGGCACCGCTTTCCGGATCGCGGCCACTGAAGCCCCGATACATGCTGCCGTCCGGCCAGCGGATCGGGCGACTCTGCAAGCTAGCGGGGGCAACGTATTCCGGAAACAGCTCTGCGACCTGCAAGGCGCCACGTGCCCCGATACGGCGCAAGGCCAGCAATTGCTCGCCGCCGGGCGCCACGGCTTCAAGCAGTGTGGCGCCTGTTTGCACGCGCCAGCCGGCCGGATAGACGAGGCTGCTTGCACCAGGGCCGGGGCTGACCTGTGGCGGTGCCGGCAACCAGCGCAGCGGGCCGGCAAAATCCAACCCGGTCACCAGCACCTCGCCCGGCGGCGCACCGGGCCGCCAGCGCCGCAACTCGCCCGGCACAGCGGCGTTGTAGCGCGGTTCGCTGATGGGCACATCCGGCTGCCAGTCCGGCGGCAGCAGCAACGCCAGTTCGTTGGCATCAGGCGCCCAGGCCGCCGCCGCTACTCGTTGCAGCGTTGCAATCTCCTGTGCCACCGTGTCAAGTTCGCCCTCCGGCAGCATAATGCTGCCGGGTTGGCCCAGCTTCAGCAGTTGCAAACCCCAGACTTCGTAGCCACGAAAGCCGCGTGCGTCGGCATAGTTGTGTTCCAGCAGCAGCGCGTACTGCTGGTCGGGCGAAAACGTACCCGGCTGTAACCAGCCCGCACCCCAGCCAATCGGCCGGCCCTGGCCGCTCCAGGCGCCGGCATATTCACTCAACACAATATCGACTTCGATCTGATTGCCCAGATAGCGATGATAGGCAATCTTGCTGCCATTCGGCGCCCAGGACGGTGCATACACCAGCAGGCCCTGGTCAGGTTCGGTCGGATCGGCAAAGGCAAAGCGCCAGCTATGCCGGCCCTGGCGATTCATCAAGCGCAGTTGATTCTCGGCCATGGGCGGCATCTGCCCGTCAAGCGAGCGCCGCGGCGGCGTAACATAGGCAATGCGCCGACCGTCGGGAGCGAAGGCCGGATCGCAGCCACGAGCCAGATCGTGCTCACGACCGGTCGGCAGATCGAACCGCCGAATAGCGCCATTGCGGCACCAGGCCGCCCAGTCCGGCCACGCGGGGAGCGCGGGCGGCGGGCGGTCGGCGACCACATAGACCAGGCTCAGGCCATCGGGCGCCCAATCGAGCGCAGCCGGCACCTGGTCATCATCGTGCAGCAAGCGCAAATTGCTCCCGTCACGATCGATCAACCAGATGTCACGATCAGTTTCGTCGCCGATCAGCAGCGCCAGGCGGCTACCATCGGGCGTGGCCGCGAATTCCTGCACACCGCCGGCAATGAAGCGCTCGTGATCCTGGTGCAGATCGTAGGCATGCAAGTCGGCATCTTTCAAATAAAGGATTTCCGCACCGATGCCGGCCGGATCCACCCGCGGCGTCGGCGTGAGCGCGAGCGGGGCCGCATCGGTAGCGAGAGGCGCCGCACCGGGCCAGGCGCCGACAGCCAGGATCAGCAGCATGGCCGGCAGTACGGCGAGCCCATAGGCAAAGCGATACCTACGCATCGTCGCTACCCGTCCGCCGGCACTTCCGGCGCCACCGGCGTCGGCACCAGTTCAGCCGGCTCGACCAGCACCGCGATCCGGTCGGATTGGGTACCGCGCAATTCCTCGACCCAGGGCAGGAAGGTTGACTCAAAGGCCTGCTGGCCGGCCGGCGACTGCAAGAGTTGCTGATTTTCGGCGGCCCGCATTTCAGGGCCTTCGAGCACCTCGATAATATGCCAGCCAAAATCGCTTTGCACCAGGCGAATCTCACCGGGTTGCATCGAGAAAATAGCCGCTTCGAAGGGCTCGACAAACACCCCACGCGGCATCCAGCCCAGATCGCCGCCCTGTTCCGCCGAACCGGGATCGTCGGAATTTGTGGCGGCCAGTTCGGCAAAATCACCGCCATTTTCGAGATCCTCAATCAGCGCTTCGGCCTCGGACTCCAGCGATTCGATTTCTGCCGCGTCTTCCGGATCTTCGGCGCTAAGCAAAATATGGCGTGAGCGCACCTGTTCGAAGCGCGTATGCTCCAGGATCATCGCTTCGATCAACTGCTGGCGTTCGAGCAAATCGCGCAGATCGGCCTCCGAGTCGACGCCGGCCGAATTCAGGAAGGCCAGGTACGCCTCTTCACTGTCGCCGTGCTGAGCCTTGATCTGTTCGATCTGCGCATCGACCCGCGTTGCGTCGATCTCGACACCGGTATCACGGGCTTCTTGTATCACCAGTTCAATATCGATCAACTGATCCATGACCATTTGCGGGTCATCGCCGGGCTGATAGTTGCGCACAAAATCGAGCCGGGTAATCTCAACATCGCCAACCCGGGCGACGACCTGGTCGGGGCTGGGCGGCCCGATAAAGCGCGTAGCCAGCACACCGGCGCCAACACCCAGCAGCGCGGCGACCAGCACACCGACCAGCAGCATGGCCAGGCGCGGGCGGCGATCCGGCGATTCCGCCGCAGCATCGAGGTCATCGAGATCATCGCCATATTCGTCATCAACGCGGTCGCCGTATTGATCGCCGGTGCGTACGGATTCGGCGTCGGAAGGTGTGGGATCATTTGCGGGCGTATCCGGCTCCGGTTCGCGGCGAAACTCATCAGCAGACTCTGCCGATGTATCGGGCAATCGGTTATCGTATTCGTCGTTCTTTTTCTCTGTCACACTGTGCTCCTGCGGCATCCACCACATGTTTCATACCATTATGCGAACATGCTACCACATTTGTCGCCCTGCCAAGGCGCCGGATTCGCTCGAACGCCGAACCGGAAAAGAAAAGCCCACCCAAAAACGACATCCGCACAGCCCCAGTCGTCACCCGTGATTTTTGGGCAATCAGGGTATGCTATACTGGGCACTGCGGGTTCGGTTCCAACCGAAATAAAGCCTGGATCGCCGGGAGGGTAGATTGCGCCCGCTACGCTCGTTAGCTTACTTCTGGACAATCGGTCTTGCGGTTGCGGTGACGCTGCTAGCACTGGCTTTTGCTGCTCGCTTCCTCGTGCCGCAGACGGGCTGGAGCGAACGCCCGACCGTTGTGAGCATTGTGCCGGCCGACGGTACCAGCGATGTGCTGCCTGCCAGCTCGATCCGGTTCAGCTTCAGCCAGCCCATGAACCGGCGCTCGGTTCAGACTGCCCTGCAAATACAGCCCGCCGAGGCCGGCCAGGGGAGCTTTACCTGGCTCAATCAGGGCCGCGATCTGGTATTTACTCCTGATCGCGAGTTACAAGCCGGTCAGACCTATACGGTGACGCTGCGCCATACCGCCCAGGATCGCTGGTGGCGCCCACTGGCTGCGCCGTTACGCCTGGCGTTTCGTACCGTCGAGCCGCCGGTCATTCTGGCTGCCTTTCCCAACGGGAATAATGTTGCAACCGATACGGCGGTAGCCCTGGTCTTCAATCAGGCCATGGTGCCGGACGACGCACTGGGGCGCCCGGCCGCCATGGATGCCCTGCGCTTCGATCCGCCCTTCGCGACCCGCAGTAGCTGGATTGCCAACGATACGCTGCTTGTGCAGCCACTCCAGGCTCTACAGCCGGATACGACGTATCATGCAGAACTCGCCGCCACGCTCCAGGATGCACGCGGCACCGAACTGGGTCGCGACTTCGACTGGCGCTGGCACACTCGCGCTCCGCAGCTCCTCAACCGCTCCCCGCCGCCGGGTGCGCAGCGGGTCGCCCCCGATCAACCGCTCGTTCTCACGCTTTCGCAGCCTTTGCCGCTCAATACCATTCGCCAGGCGCTGCGTATTCAGCCGGCCACGGCCGGGCGCCTGGAGACTGCCACGACGATCAGCGGCACGCAGGTGTTGACGTTTACGGCTGAGCCCAACTGGCAGGCCGGCGATAGCTACCAGGTTGCGTTTTCCGCCGCCGAATTGCCCGGCGGCACCGACCCGTCCGGCTGGCGATTCACCGTTGAGCCGCAGCCGGCTCTGCTCGGCCAGTTTCCCGGCCAGGATCAGGTCTTGCCGCGTGGCCAGTCGCTGCGCCTGATCTTCAATACCCCGATTGATGAAGCATCACTGCGCGCCGGGCTGCGCCTCGATCCGCCGGTCGATCAACTGGACATTCGGCTCAATGAGAGTGAGGCGCGCATCCTGGCCGATTTGCAGGCTTCGAGCACGTATACCTTGACGATTGCCGCCGATATAACCAGCCGCAACGGCACGCCGCTCGCCCGCGAATCGCTGTTGCGCTTTCGCACTGCCGCCGCAGCCCCGCAACTCCAACTGCCGGCTCTCGACGGCCGGGTGTTGCGCCTGCCGCCGGGGCCGGCGCCCGAGTTGCTCATTGAGCATACCAATCTTTCCAGCCTCCAATTGTCGCTGTTTGAACTGGATGAACCGACTCTGGTACGGGCACTGAATTTTTCGGCTGATGAATGGCGTAATTTTGCGCCTGATCGCTATGGCCGGCGCCTGCTGCGGCTCTGGCGGGTTGAACTCGATAGCCCGCCCGATCAGGCGGCCCGCAGTGCGCTGCCGATTGAAGCGGTACCCGGGAGCGCCCCGGCGCCCGGCAGCTACTACCTGCGCATCACGACCCCCGAAGGCCCGCGCGCCGACCTGGTGCTGCTCGTCTCGCCGACCAGCCTGGCGCTACTGCAAAGCGAAAACCATTTGCTGATCTGGGCTTTCGATGAGCAAAACGGCCGGCCGGTTGCCGACCTGCCGCTCACGCTCTATCGCGGTGCGGCCGTCGTCGAGCGCGGGCGCAGCAATGCCGATGGGCTCTGGCAACTCCGGGTGCCCGCCGGCAATCGCGATGTGCCGTTCCTGGCGATTGCCGGCGGATCAACGCCTTCGCTGGTCACCAGCCAGGCAATTGCCGCCGCGACGCCGAACCCGGCGACTTCAGAGCACTATCGCGGATTGCTGTTTGCCAACCGCAACCAGTATCTGCCCGGTGATACGATCAACGCCCACGGGTTCATCCGGCGCTTCCTCGTAAGCGGGCGCGTTGCCTATCCCCTCGATAGCCTGAACCTCGAACTTGAACTCGTCGACCTTGCCGGCCAGCCGATACTCGGGCCGGCAAAGGCGACGATCCAGCCGATGGGCATGTTCGCCGGCCGGCTTGATCTACCGGCAGATCTGCGCCCCGGTGTGTACCGGCTACAGGCTATGCACGATACGGTGCTCGACAGCGTCTGGGTGACGGTTGCCAATCCGCAGACTGACCTGAATCTGGTGGTGCAGTCCGACGCCGATCCGCCGCGCTTGCGCTTGCGCACTATGGGAAATGGGCAACCGACCGGCAATATCGCCGTCGACTGGCAGATCCACAGCTTTGCGCTGCCGCCGCCCACCGATCTGGACGGGTTTCATTTCGGCAGTGACGCGGATCCGCACAGCGCGGCGCTGCTGCTACACGGCCAGGGCATTAGTGATGCGCAGGGCTGGTTGGAACTGCCACAGGCAGACCTGGCCGCCGGCGACTATGGCACGCGGCTGGTCATCACGGCGCGCCTGCAAGAAGCCGGTGCCCCGACGCGGCAATTCGGCCGGCTGCACCGGCTGCCACCCTCCGGAACACTGCTTGGCCTGCGCGCTTCCAGTCAGGTGCTGCGGAGCGATGAGACGGTACGCTTCGAGACACTGGCCGTGAACGGCGATGGCAACCCGGTCGCCGGCAGCAGTATCAATCTGCTGGTTTACCGCCAGGTGTTGAATGAAACCGGTGAGGTTCGCGAAACCCGCTGGATTGACCGTAGCCTGAGCAGCGACGACCAGGGTCGCGCTACGCTTGATGCGCTGCAACTGGCTCCCGGCGCGTACCGCATCGAGGCCCGGAGCGCCAGTCATTTCAGCAGTATGCCGATCCTGGTCACCGGCCCGGATTTTGTAGACTGGCCGACCGGGGCGGGTGAGCTCAGACTGGGCAGTGACCGGGGTCGTTATATCGAAGGTACCAGCGTGCAATTGCTGCCGACCAGCCCCTTCATCAGCAATACCGTATTGCTGGCGCTCGACCGCGGGCACCCGGTGAGCACGACTACGACCAACCTGCGCGCCGGCGAACTGATTGCGATCAACGCCGGGGCGGCCCTGTCCCCGATAACCGCCGCCGGCATGGTAGTGGCCCGCAGCAGCAGCGGCCCGCCCGGCAGCGGCTTGCGTGCGGCTGCCACCTGGCTGACGGTACAAGACGATGATCCCGGTTTGATCACGGATATTCGCAGCGACCAGCCGGATTACCGGCCCGGCCAGACGGCAACCCTGACAATTACCACCAGCCGCGCTGATGGCCGACCCGCAGCCGCCAACCTGATCGTCGCGCTCTATCCGCGCGATGATACCGCCGGCAGCATTAGCCGCTTCGCGCAACTGGCCTGGCCGCCGGCCGGCCCGCTGATGCAGATCGCGCTGAGCCCCGGCCTGCTCGAAAACCGGCCGCAGAGCTTGGCGCAAGCCGACACCGCTGCAGCCAACCGCGGGCCGGCGATGTTCACTCAGATCGTTCGCACCGGCAATAGTGGCCGGCGCGTATTGCGCCTGCGCCTGCCCGATACTGTAGGCACCTGGCGATTGATGGTCTATGCCGGCGAGTCGGTTGATCGCTTCGGCCGGGCCAGCCTGGATGTGAGCACCAGCAGTGCCTTGAGCATCGTTCCGCTCATTCCCGATGTGCTGCGCCCCGGCGACGCTCCACAGATTGCGCTGGCCGCTCGCAACGATTCGACCGATGCAATCTCCTTCACTGCCCGCCTGTCGGCCACGAGCGCGCAACTGGATGCGGCAGCCGGACGGCAAAGCAGCCTCGCTCCCGGCGCTGAAAGCATGGTTGCCTGGCCGTTGCAACCGGACGGCCGGGCCGGCGTTGAGCTGCGCCTCAGCTATGGCCTGACCACGACGGAACAGGTTCAACAATGGACGCTGCCGTTGCTCGATCCGGTGTTCACGCCGCTTGCAACCACGAGTTTTCGCAGCACTACCACCTTCTCGACGAGTATCGATGTCGGTGAGCTACCGGCCAATGCACGGCTACGGCTGGCGGTGGCAGCTGGCCCACGGGCGGCGGTGGCCCTGGCCACCGCTGAACTGGCGACGGTGGCCGAACCCCATGTACTCGACCGGGCCGGCCTGTTGATGCTGAGCAGCCGGCTGGCCGACGATGCACCACCGGCAGAACAGCTGCGCTGGCAACAACTGGCCCGCCGCACACTGGCCATGCTGGCAAATGACCGCAACGCCGATGCCGGCTGGGGATGGCGTTCCGGTGATCAATCACGCGCTTTTCCAACTGCCTTTGCGGTAGAAGCCTTGCTGAAACATCAGGCAACCTCCGGCCTGGAAAACGACGAACTGGCCGCCAGTGTCGAGCGCCTGGCCGATTTTCTCGCCGACGAACGCGACCCGGATGTGCGCAGCTACCTCTGGTATGTGTTGCGCCTGGCCGGTGCCGGCGAACTGGAAACCGGCCGCGAACTGCTGGCCGCTGAACCGGGACCGGGCGGCCTGGTCTATCTGGCGCTGGCCTTGCCCGCCGATCCGGCAAATACCGCGCTCGAACGCCTGATCCGCCGGATCGAGCCCGCCGATACCGGTGAACAGGCGCTTCCCTGGCCGATCACGACGGGGAGCCCCATCGGTGGCCCACTCAGCCTGAATGCCGGCGCCGCACTGGCACTACAACGCTTGCGCCCGGACAACCCGCTGCTGCCCGAAATCCGCCAGGCGCTACTCACCCGCTGGGGTGTCGGCGGCTGGCCGGCGGCGAGCGATACGGTGCGCGCCGCCGAGTTGCTCCTGGCGACCGCTCCGGACGACACCCTGGAAGATGCGATAGGGCTGCGCCTCAATGGGCAGGAACTGGGCCGGCTGACCGCCGCGCAACCCTATCTCGACCTGAGCATTGAGGCGCCGCGGCTCAATAGCCGCAACTTGCTCGAACTCGTGCCCGGCTCGGCAGCCGATCGTCGGATCCTGTTCATCGCCTATCGCATCGAGCAGGGCAGTTCCCTACAACTGCTGCCGGCCGGCACCGGCCGGCATGTCGCCGTCACCCACGATTACGTAGATCCCCAGAACAATCGGCTGATCGACCCGGCCGACCTGCAGCCCGGCCAACTCGTGCGCTGCCGACTGACGCTGGTGGTCTATCATCCGCTGGCTGCTCTCGAACTGGCGGGGCATCTGCCGGCGACCATGCGTTTTGTGGCTGCCGAAACAATTGCGCCCTTCTTCCAATATACGTATAATGCGGTTATGCCATCGGCGCCGGACGTTGCCGATCGGCAAACCAGTAGCCATCGGATCCGTTTCAGTGCCGCAGAACTGGCGCCGGGCATTTATACCCAGAGCTATCTGCTGCGCGTACAGGCCGCCGGTGCATACACAACACCGCCGCCACAAGCTACGCCGCTGCTCGAACCGGCGCAGGCTGGTATTGGGCAAGCTGTGCGAATAGAAATCCGTCTGCCGTGAGCCTCGATCCGCAGGTACCGCCACTCACTACCCGGATCGAGACCAGCCGTCTTGAGTTGCTTGCGCCTTCATTGATCACCGTCGAGCAAGTGCAGGCCTTTTTTCAACGTAACCGCACGTTTCTCACACCCTGGAATCCGCAGTTCAGCGACCAGTTTTTTCGGCTGGATATGCAACGCTTGCGCCTGGAACAGGAGTGTACGCTCTGGCGCCAGGGTCGCCAGTTGCGCTTCTATCTGCGGCCTCGGAACACCGAAGCAGGCAACCGGATCATCGGACATCTCGGCTTCTCCAATATTGTCCGCGGCGCCTTGCAATCCTGCCATCTCGGCTATGCCGTCGATCAAGATGCCCAGGGCCAGGGCTATATGGCCGAAGCACTGCAAGCAGCAATTCGCTTCGCGTTTGACCAGATACGTCTGTATCGCATTGAAGCGAATATTATGCCCGCCAACCAGCGATCGCGACGCCTTGCCCAGCGACTCGGCTTCGTCGAAGAAGGCTACGCTCGCCGGTATTTGAAAATCAACGGCGTCTGGGAGGATCACATTCATTATGTTCTGTTGAATTCAGATCCAGCGATCTGAATTCAGCAGGCGCTGCGCTCAAACCTGAAACATTCTACCTGTTTCGTTCGGAGATGTCGTATGGCTGCACTTCCAAACGAAAAAGAGATAGCCTATGCACCGATTCTTCACCCTGTTCGCACTGCTGCTGATTGTGCTGACGCCCGCTGCCCCGGCCGCGCAGCAACCGATCGTGCGCGCCGCCACCCTCGCCGGTACCGCGCCGACATTCGGCCTCAATTCGCACCTCGCCACCCGCTACCCCGATCCGACATCCATGGATCTGCCGGCCGAACTGGTCGCCGATCTCGAAATCGGCTGGGTTCGCGAAGATTTTCATTGGCACCGCGTCCAGCCGAACCGTGATGTCTGGGACTGGACATTTACCGATGCGGCGATGCGTGCCCTGCTCAGTCGCGACATCGAGGTGCTCGGCGTGTTAGGCCCCTCAGTCGGCTGGGCTACGCCCTACCTCAACGATCCGGCCAACGATGTGTCCTACTACGCGCCCGACCTCGATTATTTTCTCGACTATGTACGCGGTGTCGTGTCGCGCTATCACGTGTATATCGATCACTGGGAGATCTGGAACGAACCCGACCACGAAATTTTCTGGCGCCCCGCGCCTGATCCGCAAGCCTATGCCCAGATGCTCATCCACAGCGCCGCCCTCATCAAGCAGATCGACCCTGCTGCCACGGTGCTGATCGGCGGCATCAATCCCTTCGACACCACATTTTTGCAGGCCGTTGCTGATGCCGGTGCCTGGTCGAGTTTCGACATTCTGGCCATTCATCCCTACGTCGATCCCTACAGCCCCGAGGACGGCAACCTGGTCGCGGCGGCCAATGCCGTACGCGGCCTGGCCGCACGCTACGGCCCCAAGCCCATCTGGGTGACGGAACTGGGCTGGGCCAGTGGCCCCGGCGACCGCGACTCACGCGGGCTCACCGACACCGATGACCAGGCCAGTTACCTCGTTCGGGCAATGCTGCTGCTCTGGGAGGCCGGCGTCGAGCGCATTTTCTGGTACACGCTCAAAGACGATCCGGGCAATCCCTATGGGCTGATCGCGTATGGCAACGGGCGCCAGGATATGCGCTACCTCAAGCCGGCCTTCGCTGCCCTGCGCACCCTCAACCAGCAGGTTGCCGGCGCCGAATTTGTGGCCCGCTACGATCTTTTCACGACCAGCGTGCTGCTCGATTTCGAGCGCCTCGACGGCTGGCTGCGCACGAATCAACCGAACGGCTCGTTGAGTGCCGGCAGCGAACAGGTGCAGGCCGGCAAGCGCAGCGCCCGTATCGTTTATAATTTCACCACCAGCGCCAATGATTATCTGGTCTTTGAGCGCAGCCGGCCACTCGTGATTGCCGGCCAACCCCATGCGCTCGGGCTCTGGGTGTATGGCGACGGCAGCGGCCACCGCCTCAAGTTCTGGCTGCGCGACAGCCAGGACGAGGTACTGCAATTTGAACTCGGCCCGGCCGGGATGAGCGGCTGGCACCTGCTGACCAGTCCCATCGGCGGCGAGGTCGCGCCCGGCAATCGCATCAGCGTCGGCGGCAACGGGCGCGTTGATTTCCCAGTCCGCCTCAGTGCCATCGTTATCGACGATATGAATGATCGCGCCCAGGGCAGCGGCACAATTTACATCGACAATATGGTCGCTCTGAGCGGCACCGAGGCCTACGATGTGCGCCTGCGCCGGGGCAACGAAACCATCGACATCATGTGGTCGCCGCCGGGCATGGCGGTGCTGCTGGCCAGTGCAGCCGACCAGGCCACCGTCATCCAGCGTGACGGCCATATGTCCAGCCGGCGCCCGGAAGCCGGCCAGTTGCGCTTCGATATCGGGGCGGCTCCCATCTATATGCGCCATCAGGCGCCGTAGCCGGGCGCCCACCGCCTGAAGAACGCGAAAAACCGTTTCAAGTAAGCTTCCTTCCTTGCTGCTGCAGCCGGCCCTGAGCGCAATCGAATGAGGCGAAAAAGTCCTGATGCGGCCAGCATCAGCGCCAACCGTGTAAGTCGTATCAATACCCGGACAGAAAAAACTATGGTGGTGCATCACGAAAAAGTAGCCCAGGCTCAGAATCTGCTCGAAGAACTCGATATCGATTGCTGGCTGATGTTTGCCCGCGAAACCGGTGATCGGCCCGACCCGGGGATCGAGCTCGTCGTCGGCGCCCAGGTCACCTGGAACGCGGTCTTTCTGCTCACTCGCAGCGGCGAACGCCGCGCTGTTTGCGGGCGCTACGATGCTGAAGCCGTGCGCCAGGCCGGCGTTTTTACAGAAGTGACGCCCTACGATGAGGATCTGCGCGAACCGCTCATTGCCGCGCTCGCCCGTATCGATCCGCGCAGCATTGTGCTCAATTTTCATCAGCACGACCACAAGGCCGATGGGTTGACCTACGGCATGTATCTGCGGTTGCGCGAATTGCTCGGCGGCACACCCTATCTCAACCGGCTCGACAGCGCCGGCGAGTTACTGATCCGCCTGCGCGCCCGCAAGACCACCGCTGAAGTTGAACGCATCCGCGCTGCCGTTGCCACCACCGAGGAGATGGTCGCGCTGATAGGCGCACAGATCGCGCCCGGCGTCAGCGAAGCCGCCCTGGCCGAATTTGCCCACGCCGAATTTGAGCGGCGCGGCCTCGCTAGCGCCTGGGATTGGAGCTACTGCCCGATTGTCAATACCGGGCCACATTCACCGCTCGGTCATGTGCGCCCGCAGCACGCGATCACGGTTGCGCCCGGCCATCTCATTCATATTGATATCGGTGTGCGCCAGGATGATTATTGCTCCGATTTGCAGCGCATGTGGTACCTGCCTGCTCCCGGCGAAGCGCAAGCGCCGCCCGTGATCCGCCAGGCGATGGCAACCGTCGTCGCGGCCATCGATGCCGGCGCCGCCACCCTGCGCCCCGGCGTGCCCGGCTGGCAAGTCGATGCCGCCGCTCGCGCCGTCATTGTTGCCGCCGGCTACCCCGAGTACAAACACGCCCTCGGCCATGGCCTCGGGCGCGCCTGCCACGACGGCGGCCCGCTGCTCGGCCCACGCTGGCCGCGCTACGGCGATGCGCCGCTGCGCCCGGTCGAGGCCGGCCACGTCTATACCCTCGAACTGGGCGTGCCCACCGCCGCCGGCTACCTGGCCATCGAAGAAGATGTGCTGGTCACATCCGAGGGCTGCGAGTTCCTCAGCAGCTTCCAGCGCGAATTGATGCTGCTTTGACGTAGGCACCCCTTCGTGCCATACTGAAAAGAGAATGACGGACGGCAGAGCTGAACCTGCAGCAGCGGGCCACGCCTCCATCACCACACACTCCCGTAGCCGTTGTTTAGTTCCTGATGCTCTGGTTCTGGCTCTCAAGAAAGGACGCTCTGATGCCGATGGTCAAGCTGCCGCTGAAGATCGAGCATGCATTGCTCGGTTTTCTGCGCCGGCAACCGATGTACGGCTACGAAATCTATCAGCGCATGGTCGCCAGCTCCGAGCTCGGGCTGGTCTGGAATATCAAGCAGAGCATGCTCTATGCTGTGCTGGCCCGCCTCGAAAATGAGGGCTACCTGCGCAGTACGATTGAAACCCAGACGTCACGCCCACCCCGCAAGATCCTGAGCCTGACGCTGCGCGGTGAAGAAGCTTTTGTGCGCTGGGTCGCTACACCCGTCAAGCATAGTCGCGATTTTCGCATCGAGTTTCTCGCCAAACTCTATTTCGCCCTGCAAGACGGCGCCGAACCCGCCCTGGTGCTGGTGCAGCGCCAGCGCCGGGCTACCCGCACGACTGTCGAGGCAATGCAGCACCAGGCCGACAATATGCACTACCGTTCCTACGACTGGCTTGTCCTGCGCTTTCGCATCGGCCAGACGGACGCCCTGCTCGACTGGCTCGATCTCTGTGAACACTGGATCGCCGATCCTGCCTCACATCGGCCCGGCCCATGGAACCTGCCCGATGATCTGCCCGGCCAGGAGTGAGCGCAGATTTGACATGCATTCTATACATTCTTATAATCTTCTGAGCCATTCTGAACAGCCAGATTTTCGACATGTGCGTCGAAGCGTTTGCGCACCTGCCGGAACTTGCCCTGCGCGTAGTCGAATAGGGCGATTCCAGCCAACGCCGACTGCATACGTTCTGTGTATCACGGATAAACGCCATGCCTACTAACGGTGCCGCTATCGAGGCCATTGGCCTCACCCGGCGTTTCGGCGACCACGTCGCCGTCGCCGGTATCGATCTTGCGATTATGCCCGGCCGCATCTATGCGCTGCTCGGTCCCAACGGCGCCGGCAAAACCACGACGATCAATATGTTGACGACGCTGACGCCGCCTTCCAGTGGTACGGCGCGGGTGGCCGGCTTCGATGTACAAACTCGGGCCGCCGATGTTCGCAAACGCATCGGGGTCACGTTCCAGGATATTATTCTCGATAATGATCTCAGTGGGCGTCAGGTGCTCGACATCCATGGGCGGCTCTACCGCCAGCCACGCGATGAGCGCCACCGACGTATCACCGAACTGGTATCACTGGTGCAGTTGCAAGATGCCGTCGACCGCCCGGTCAAGACCTATTCCGGCGGCATGAAGCGCCGCCTCGAACTGGCCCGCGGCCTGATGACCAATCCCGAGGTGCTGTTTCTCGATGAGCCGACTCAGGGTCTCGATCCGCAAAATCGCGCCGGCATCTGGCAGTATATCCGCGATCTGCGCCGCGAACGCGGCATTACCCTGCTGCTCACGACTCATTACATGGAAGAAGCCGAAACGCTCGCCGATATCGTCGGCATTATCGACCACGGGCAGATGCGCGCCGAGGGGCCGACCAGCGACCTGATTGCCGCCCTGGGTCACGATATCGTGCGCATTCGCGGCGAAGGCGACCAGCAACACTTGCACGACCGGCTCGCCGGGATGGCTTTCGTTGCCGGCGTTCAACTCGATGCCGCCGCCGGTACGCTCAGCATCTACGTCGACAATGGCAGCCGGCGGGTTGCCGAGCTCGTCGGCGCAGCCGGCGGCAATGGCTTTCGCATCGAAGACATCACCCTCTCACGACCCACCCTCGGCGATGTGTTTCTCCACCATACCGGGCACGCGCTCCGCGATTGATGCGCCGCCCGCCGGAGCAAGATGATGTACGCAACTTATGTGATCTGGACCAAGCATATGGGCAAGTTTGCTCATAGTACCGAAGAATTGCTCGGCCTGGCTCTGCAATCGGTGCTCTGGGTGCTGCTCTTCGGTGTCGGTATGAGTGGCCTGGTGCCCGCCATCGAGGGCACGAATTACATGTCCTACATTCTGCCCGGCATTATGGCGCTGAGCGCGCTCGGCGGCGCTGTCGGCGGCGGCATTGTGTTGCTCGATGAACGCCTGCGCGGGATTATCAAGGAATACCTGGCGGCGCCGATTCCGCGCTTGAGTATTCTGCTCGGCAATGCCGCCAGTACCGCTACCAAGGCGATGTTTCAGGCCGTGTTGATGCTGCTGGTGGGCTTGCTGATGGGCGCCCGACTGGCCGGCCATCCCGCCGGCTGGTTACTGGCGCTGCTGCTGATTGCGATCTTTGCGCTTGGCTTCAGTGGCCTGGCCCTGGCAATGGCTGCCGTCTCGCGCAGTATTATGGGCTATCACGGCATGATTTTCCTCTTCAATCTGCCGCTGCTCTTCGCTTCTAATGCCCTCTACCCGCTCCAGGTCTTGCCTACCTGGATGCAAGGCCTGGTCTTGCTCAATCCGGTTACCTATCTGATCGATGCCGTGCGCGCCCTGGCTTTCGGTACGGCACCCACTCTGCCAATTCTGCTCAGCATCGCCGTTGTGACTGCATTCGCTATCCTATGCGTATGGCTCGCCCTCTCGATGTTCCAACGGAGCCTGCGCCGCCCGTAAGAAAGTGATGAGTGACACATGATGAGTGATGAGCCGAACCTGCTCGGCTCATCACTCATCACGTGTCACTCCTGAATACCAAGGAGGTCTAATGCGCGAACCTGTCGGCTTCATTGGTCTGGGAATTATGGGCCGCAGTATGGCCCATAATTTGCTGAAGGCCGGCTTCGATGTGACGGTCTGGAATCGCACTACCGCCCGTACCGATCCGCTGGTCAAAGCTGGGGCTCGCTCGGCCCGCACGCCGGCGGAAATGGCCGGTACCTGCAATGTCGTGATCAGCTGTGTCAGCGATACGCCCGATGTCGAACAGGTCATCCTCGGCAAAGATGGCGTGCTCAGCGGGGCGCAGGGCGGCAGCCTGGTGATCGATATGAGTACCATCAACCCGAATATCACCCGCGAAATCGGGCGCCAGCTCGCCGAACGCGCCGTCCACTTCCTCGATGCCCCGGTCAGCGGCGGTAGCCAGGGCGCCGCCCAGGGCACGCTCTCGATTATGGTCGGCGGCAACCCCGACCAGGTCGAACGCGCCCGGCCTTACTTCGAAGCGATGGGGCAGCGCATTACTCACGTCGGTGTTGTCGGCGCCGGCCAGACGGTCAAGATGGTCAATCAGATCCTGGTTGTGCTGAATATGCTCTCGGTCAGTGAAGCACTGACCTTCGCCCAGGCCAATGGCGTTGACCTTAACCGCTGCCTGGAAGCGGTCTCCGGCGGCGCCGCCGGCAGCTGGTCGCTCAGCAATCGTGGCCCGCAGATGATCGCCCGCGACTGGCAACCTGGCTTTACGATTGATCTGCAACAAAAAGATCTGCGCCTCGTCCTCGATGCCGCCGAGAATGTCGGCGTCCCGTTGATCGGTACCAGCCTGGTCTATCAACTCTACCGCTCGCTGCAATCCGCCGGCTTTGGGAACGAAGGCAACCAGGCGCTGATCAAAGCCATCGAGCGTCTGTCCGGCTTCGAGGTGGGCAGCCCATCGGAGCAGTAGCGACAAGCAGCACGTGCCCGCATATCGGGTGTGGCGAAACGTGCTGCACATGGGACGGTTTTCGGAGCGCGGGCGGCTCGCCCGCGCTTCGGCCTGGCTTGCAGGTTTCATCACAGCCCGCAGGCGCTTGCTGCTTCGCCTCTCCTACGCTATAATTTGCATGGCAAAGAATGCGTTGTGAAGGCGGTACATCGCGAGTTCGCTCGTGATCCCGTTTGCTCGTATGCCCCATCTGTTCAGCCCGCTGAGGATCGGCCGCCTCGAGTTGCGCAATCGCATCGTGATGAGCCCGATGCCCAGCGGTTTCGCCAACGAGAGCGGCTTCATCAATGAACGCCTGGTCGAATATTATCGGCAGCGTGCGGCTGGTGGTGTGTCCTTGATTATTACCGAGCCCTTGCTCGTTATTACGCCCGGTAGCTCCGCTCCGCTGCATCACCTGGCACTGTATCACGATTATTTCATCCCACGCCTGCGCGAAATCTGTACTGCCGCACATCAATTCGGTGCCCGCTTGCTGGTTACCCTGGACGCGCTCGCTGCCGGCAATCAGCACCTGCCTCCCCACCAGATCGCCGAGGCCTTCAGTGCCGCCGCCTGGCGCGCCCTGACGGCCGGCTGCGATGGGTTTATGCTCAGCGCCGCCGACGGCGGAATTTTGCATTCCTTGCTGTCACCCCTGCGTGCTGCCACAACCCCGGCTATCGCGCCCGCCAACCACGACCGCCTGCGCCTGCCGCTGCTGATTATCGACGCCATTCGCGATTGGCCCGGCAAACATTCGCTGATCGGCTTTCGCTTGATCGCCGAAGAATTTGCCCCCGGCGGCCTGACTCTGCAAGATACGCGCCTGATCGCCCGCCGCCTCACGACTGCCGGCATTCGCTTGCTCGACATTACGGTCGACCGCGAAACTGCCGTGCCGCTGGCCCGCTTTCCCGGCTGGGCTATCCCGCTCGCCGGCAGCATCAAGCGCACGGTCTCCGATGTGCCGATCATTGGCTCCGGCCAACTCAGCGATCCGCTGGTCGCCGACGGCAGCATCCGCGACGGCAGCGTCGACCTGGTGATGCTCGGGGCCGCGCTGCGCAGCCGCCCCGATTGGCCACGCCTGGCGTATGCCCGGCTCTGGTCCGATATGTCGCACAATGATGCGAATGCGCTTGTGCTCGTCGACGATGATTAAGCTTGCAAAGGATTGTGCTATGTCTGCTACCCCGGTGCAGGAGCATCGCCTGGCCAATGGCTTGCTGGTGCTGACCTGCGAAACCCATAGCGCCCCGGTGGCTACCTGCTGGGTCTGGTATCGCGTTGGCTCACGCAATGAGCCCGGCGGCCAGACCGGTATCAGCCATTGGGTGGAACATATGCTGTTCAAGGGCACGCCCGATATGCCCGGCGGTACCCTCGACCGCCTGGTCGCGCGCAATGGCGGTGTCTTCAATGGCTTTACCTGGATCGATTTTACCGCCTACTACGAAACGTTGCCCGCCGACCGCCTCGAGCTCGGTTTGCAGATCGAGTCCGACCGCATGGTCAATACGATCTTCGATCCCGCCGAGGTTGAAAGCGAGCGCACGGTCATTATTTCGGAGCTCGAGGGCTACGCCAATTATCCCGAAACCTGGCTCGATGAGGGCGTCAAAGCAGCGGCCTTCACGGTGCATCCGTACCATCATCCGGTGATTGGCTATACCAGCGATCTGCGCGCCATCAGTCGCGATGAGCTCTTTCAGCATTACCAGACATACTACATGCCCAATAATGCCGTCCTCGTCCTCGTCGGCGATTTCGATACCGAAAAGCTGCTGCCGCTGGTCGAACGCTATTTCGGTCGGCTACCGGTCGGCCCGCCCCTCCCGGCCTTTCGCGCCATTGAGCCCGAACCGCAAGGCGAACGCCGCATTCTCATCCGGCGCCCCGGCCCGGCCACGTATGTGCAGATCGGCTACCTGGTGCCCGATTGCCGGCACAACGATTTTGCCGCCCTCACGGTTCTCGATGCCGTGCTCAGCGGCGCCGGGCCGGTTGGCTTTAGCGGCGGCGGCGCACAGACCAATCGCAGTGCCCGCATCTACCGCGCCCTGGTCGAAACGGAGCTCGCCAGCGCCGCCGGCAGCAACTACCTGCCCACTCGCGATCCGTACCTGTTCGAATTACGCGCCACCGTCCGTGAAAACCGTGCGGCGGCTGAAATCGAACAGGCGCTGATCAGCGAGATCGAGCAGATCCGCCAGGACGGTATTAGCGAGGAAGAACTGGCTCGCGTCAGCAAACAGTTGCGCGCCCAGGTCGCCTATAGCAGCGAAAGTGTCACCAATCTGGCAATGCAGATCGGTATGTGGGAAGTGCTCGACAGCTACCGCCGCCACGATACGCTGCTCGCCGATCTCGCGGCGGTGACGGCTGCCGATGTGCAGCGCGTCGCTCGCGAATACCTCAGCGATCAGCGCCGCACGGTCGGCATCTTTCAGCCGGCCGGCGCCGAGTAGGAGGCAGTATGTCTAATCAACTGAACCCGGCTTCGGCCGGCGGCGGCATCGCCGCGGCAGTGCGCCATGTTTTGCCGAACGGCCTGGTGGCGCTGATCCATCGCAATCCGAACAGCCCGACAGTCAGCGTGCGCGGCGAAATTCGCGCCGGGGCCATCCATGAGGCCGCCGCACAGGCCGGCCTGGCTACCTTCACCGGCGCTGCGCTGATCCGCGGTACTGCCAAACGCAGCTTCCAACAGATCGTTGCTGAAACTGAGGCCCGCGGCTGTAGCGTCAATGCCGGCGGCGGCACTCACAGCAGCAGCTTCGGCGGCAAAGCCCTCAGCGAAGATCTGCCGCTGGTGCTCGAAGTGCTCGCCGATATGCTGATTACGCCGACGTTTCCGGCTGCCGAAATCGAAAAGCTGCGCGGCCAGTTTCTGATGAACCTGCGCGAAAGCGAGGAAGAAACCGGCTACCAGGCCGCTCGTGCCGCCCAGCAACTGCTCTTTCCGCCCACCCATCCCTACAGTCGCCCATCGATGGGCACCATGGAAACGGTCGCCCATATCCACCGCGACGACCTGGCAGCCTTCCACCAGCAGTATCACCCGGCCGCCACCAGTATCGCCATCGTCGGCGATGTCGATCCGGTGGCCGTCATCGCCGATCTCGAGCGGTTTTTCGGCGCCTGGCAGTCCAGTCGCGAAGTACCTCCCGACGACTTGCCCACGCCCGCGCCGCTCACGGCACCTGCCGAAGAACGGGTTCCCATGAACGGCAAAGTTCAGTCCGATATTGTCTGGGCTGTGCATGGGCTGGCCCGCCGTGACCCGCAGTACTACCCGGCTATGATCGGCAATATGATCCTCGGCCAGCTCGGCATCGGCGGGCGGCTGGGTGAAAATATTCGCGAAAAACAGGGCATGGCCTACTATGCCTACAGCCGACTGGCCGCCGATCTCGGCGCCGGCCCCTGGCTGGCTGCCGCCGGCGTCAACCCGACCAACGTTGAACGCGCTCGCGCCGCTATTCTGCACGAAATTGAGGCATTCGCCCGCGACGGTCCCGACGAGCAAGAACTGGCCGATGCCCAGGATTTCCTCACCGGCAGCCTGGTCATCAGCCTCGAAACCAACGACGGCATGGCCGGCGCCCTGCTGACTATCGAGCGCCACGGGCTCGGCCTCGACTACATTGATCGCTACCCGGCCATCATTCGCGGCGTTACCCAGGCGCAAATTGTTGCCGTGGCCCGCCGCTACCTCTCCACCGAACGCTACGTCCTGGTCGTCGCCGGCCCTGAAATTGCCCCGGAGGCCGCCCAATGATTATGTCCGGCAAAAAAGCGGCCGTGCTCGAGCAACTGCAACTGCTCGATATTCACGGCACCTACTACTACGACCTGGTGTATCGCCATCTCGACGAAACCACCGCCCGCCGTGCCCGTATCGGCCGCGAAGACATCTACGCCAACCCCCAACCCGGCGACCAGGTTCAGGTTCATTACCTGATGAACGTCGTTACCAGCGTCGAGGCTTTTCAATAAAAACGAGCCTGAATATGATGCGGAGCGGCCTGGCCGCTCCGCGTCATATTCAGGCTCGTGCTTATTCGGGCTAATATCGCAGCGGAAAAGATCCAGGGTGTGGATCTTTTCCGCTGCGATATTAGCCCGGCGGCACACATTCGGGCAACGGCGCAGCAATCACCTCAATGCTGCTGAACTCCAGCAGGCCGAGGAACTGTTCCATGGCACGCCGGCTGTCTTCGTTCGCCCGCTCGAGAATGCCGCCCTCACAGGCCGCCGCCAGCAATTCTTCCTCCGCGCGCCGTCGCGCTTCGGTCTCCAGGTTCGTATTCGTCGGCGCGAAAATGCCTCGCTCGCGATCGTATACCCGCGTCTTGTCGTTGTCCAGGCTGCGGCTGAAGATCTCCACCGGCGGCAGGCGCACCGTCAGCGTCTCGCCGTCCGCCGAAATCATCACCCGGCTGCTATCGAGCTGCGACAGGTCGATACCGGCTTCCACCGTACCATGAGCAATCAGCAGCAGCCGGTCGCCGGCGAGAAAATCGCCAACTACCGGAATATTGCTGGTCTGCGCAACATCAATCACGCGCTCAACCGTGTACGAGGTCGTCTCGAGACGTTGCAACTGCTGTATCCGCTGAATGACGGCCGCCCCCGAGCGGATCTGCGGCGTCGGGCTAGCCACGATGGCCGCGAAATCCGGGCTGTTGCCGGCAAAGAAGTCACCGATCCCGGCAAGTGATTGATTGATGACAAACAACCCGATCAGCAGAGTCGCCAGGCCGCCCAGCACCAGGTAGAGCGTCGCCATCGCGCAGCCACTCCCGCCGCCACCGCCGGACACCGGCCGATAGGCCGTCGGCGCGGGCCGGTTCAGGCTACGCGGCACATAATCATCGTCGTCTTCATAATCATCATCATCATCGACCGCGTCCACGCGCTCACCGCGCGAGCGCCGCAAACGGCGTTCCATCAGGCTCTCGCTCCGGCTCCGGCGCTCACGCGATGGATCGAATTCGCCATCATATTCATCATTATATTCATTGGCCATAGCATTCTCACATTTGAACAATCTACGCGGTTACACTGCAACCGGTTTTTCGCCTCCGGCAGGGCGGAAGAAACCAGGTATGTCGTTTGTTCTGGCGGCGAAACCGCCAGAACAAACGACATAGATCGTCATTTCTTTGCTGCCGCAGGCAAAAAGCCCTTGATGCGGCCAGCACCAGCGCCGGCTACGCAAATCACAACTATTTGATCGCAACATGAATCGCAACCGCCCCCATACTCAACCGGCGGTAGCGTACACTCTGCCAGCCGGCCTGCGCGATAATCCGCGCCAGTACCGACGGCGCGGGAAAGGCGCGAGCCGATTGCGGCAGGTAACGATACGCCTGCCGGTCACTGCCAAGCCAGCCGCCCAACCGGGGCACCAGGCCTTCAAAATAGATCCGGTGTCCCAGTCGCAGCCAGGGCTGCTGCGGGCGGGCCACTTCCAGGCAGGCCAGCGCCGCGCCGGGCACCGCGACCCGCCACATCTCGCGAAAGGCCTGCCCGATATCCGTCACATTCCGCATCACAAAGCCGGTCGTGATCGCCGCAAAATATTCGTCGGCAAAGGGCAACCGGAGCGCATCACCGGCTACAAAGGCCATTCGTTCGACATCGACCAGTTTGTGCTGACCGGAGCGCATCATCGGGCGGCTAAAATCAAGCCCGACCGCAAGACCCTGCGGCGCCCAGGCCGCCAGCAGTGGCAAAAAATCGCCCGTCCCGGTGCCGACATCGAGCATGCGCGCATTGTATGGCGGTGCTACCAGTTCCACCACTTGCTGCCGCCAGCCCTGATCCAGGCCCAGCGTCATCAACCGGTTGATCCGATCATAGCGCGGCGCAATCGTATCGAACATGCGCTCAACATAGGCCGCCTTCTCGCCCGGCTTCGGCAATACACTCATCACGTCACTCCGCAGATCAATTCGCACTTGCGACAGGCGGCAAGGCCATTGCTTCCACGCTGCCGCAGGCGAAAAAAACCGGTACGGTAACAGCACCAACGCCGACTGCGCAAGCCGCATTAACTGTTAAACCAGCGACGCAACTCTTCGATGCTGCGCGCCGCACCCAGGCCCACCATCAGTTTGACCCGTGCTTTGTTGCCACTCAGATTTTGCGCCATCAAAACGCCTAATCGCCGCAAGTCGTGATACGCACCAACATAGCCATATTCGTCGCCCAGGCTGCCGCTCAGGCAGCGCGAGGCCACCGCCACCGCCGTGCGCCGCGCCAGCGCCTCACTGATCGTCGGCAGCCACCAG
Source organism: Chloroflexaceae bacterium (assembly GCA_034437175.1). Lineage (GTDB taxonomy): Bacteria > Chloroflexota > Chloroflexia > Chloroflexales > Chloroflexaceae > DAOTUJ01. The sequence goes on from DAOTUJ010000201.1 coordinate 24,430, forward strand.
GGCGGCACACGCCCGCTGCCAAAGACTTCAATCACAATCCCGGCCACCCCGTCCTCGATGCTGTGCCGCAACAGACGATCATCCGAACCCTGCGTCACCCGGATCAGGTCAACCATTTCTTCCAGGTGCGAGCAAGGAATATGCTGCCGCAGCAGCGGGCGATGTTTGAACCAGATTTTGCTGCCCTCGATCCGCCCGAGTGGCCCGCTGCCCGGCGACTGGAAAGCCCGCAAGGCCTGCGTATGCACCTCCACCACCTCGCGCGCCGCGTGGATCTCCTCATCGAAGACCACCAGCACCCCGGCATCCTGAGCTTCGGGCGCCGCAGCCACCCGGATCGCATTTGCCAGGTTGATTACCCCATCGTAGCCGGGATTGGTCGACGTGCGAATCGAGCCGGTCAGCACGACCGGCCTGGGCGAATTGAGCGTCAGATCGAGTAAATAGGCCGTTTCTTCAAGCGTATCGGTGCCATGGGCAACCACGACCCCGTCAACCTCAGGCGCCGTCAAAACCGCATCGATCCGTTGCGCGAGTTCCAGCGAACTTGCCGGCATCACATGGCTGCCCGGCAAGTTCGAGAATTCCTGTAACACCAGATCAATGCCCTCACGCGGCAACATCGACATAAACTCATCACCCTTCAAAGAGGGCACGGATCCGCCGGCCACTGGGCCGCGCTTGAAGGCAATAGTACCGCCGGTGGTAATGACAACAACCCGTTTCATACGCTTCCTGACTCTCTACAGTATCGGAAACCACGTCGATAAGTTCAATGGCCGGGCGGTTTGCGAGCAACCCAGACGGTGCGATGCGCCTGTGCGCATGGTTCGTCGAAGGTAAAGCACTCATACACCGCCTCAAGATCCAGGCCGGCCTGCTGGAGCAGCGCCGCTACCGTCGCCAGCGGGTAAGCCCGCTCGGCATGCACCTCGTCAAAACGCTCATACCCCCGCTGGTCGTTGCCGACGAAGCCGGTTAACGTCATGGTCATCTGGCAACACTGGGGATCAAAACGGCTGCGGCATACCTGAACATAACCAGTCTGTTCAAGGATCTCGGTGGGAGCCCATTCATGCTCTAGAAAATAGGCGGTATTCATATCGCCGAAGAAGAGCCCGCCGGCCTGCAACACATGCGCAATGCCCTGAAAACAGGCCAGCAGGTCGGCTTCGTTTAACAAATAGTTAAGACTATCATAGACCGACGTGACCAGGCCGAACCGGGCCGGCGGCAGCAACTCTGCCAGGTGGCGCATATCGCCCTGCACAAACTCCACCCGTCCGGTACATTCGATATAGTCAGCTTTGGCGCGAGCCTGCGCCAGCATCGCGGCCGACAGATCAAGCCCCAACACCTCGTGGCCCTCGCTTGCCAGCATCAGGGCCAGTGTGCCGGTACCGCAGGCCAGATCGAGGATGCGCCCATCCGGCGCCGGGTGCCGTTCCAACACTTCCGCTAGATACGGCGCGATTAAGAGGGAATACCGCACCTGACCGCTGCCGTCGTATACCGCAGCGTAACGATTATACATTGCCATATTGTACCACGTCCATCATACCAGGCTCATTGCCGAGGGCGGCAACGAGTGCTATAATCCTACTTCGGTAAAGCGTCTTTATACCTATTGTACCTATGACGGATGAAAGTTTCCAACGTGTACGCATCTACCTGAATGATCAGGATCGCCTGGAAAATCGTGCGCTGTACCTGATCATTCTCGAACGCCTGCAACAGGAAGGGGCGAGTGGTGCGACGGTGCTCCACGGGTTGGCCGGCTTTGGCCCGAACCATCGCAATCACCCGGCCGGGATCAATGCTTCCCGCGAACAAAGGCCGATCATCATCGAGTGGATCGACCGGCTTGAACAGGTCGAGCGCGTTTTGCCGCTGCTCGCCGAGTTGCTGCCGGAGGCGCTCATCAGCCGCGAGCCGATGGGCATCTATCAAGCCCTGATACGCGGTCGCACTCATTTCAGCGATTCGCGCACGATCGCCGATGTGATGCGCGCCGATGCCTTCGTCGCCGAAGCCGACATGTTGCTCGGCCCGGCCATGAACCGGATGCTCGCCGTCAACCAGCATACCCTGCCGGTCGTCGATACGCACCGCCGGCTACTCGGCGTTATCGCCGATCAGGATCTGCAACGCCGCGCCGGAGTGGCCCTGCCGCTCCGCCTGCTGCACCTGCTCGATCCGGCCGAACGCAGCATGGTGCTGGCTGCAGCCGCCGGCCGCCCCGTCACCGAAATAATGAACCGTGAATTGCGTACCGTCTATGCCGGTGCCGCCATTCCGCACGCGATGCCAACCATGATTGAATGGAATTATCGCCAGATTCCGGTCATCGAACGTGACGGCGCGTTTCAGGGGTTGCTCGGCATCCAGGAAGTGCTGGCTGCATCGCTGAGCAACGAAACCGGCAATAACGAACATATACGCAATGCAGCAGCACCAACGCCTATTCACCTGATTATGCAGACCAGTGTGCCCCAGGTGCATACCGATCAGCCACTCGCGACCGCGCTCGAAAACATGCTCCGCGCTCAACGTGGCTGCATCGCCGTTCTCGATGATCAAGAACGACTGGCCGGCATACTCGATGATGAAACCGCTATTGCCCGGCTCCAGGGCGATGAACGCCGGGCATGGTTGCACGTGCTCCAACAACCGCACATCCGGCAAGACCTGCCCGGCGCCGGCTACCGCGTCGGCGATTTTGTCCAGCCACCCGCCGTGGTACTTGCCCCCGAAGAGCCCATCAACCAGGCGACGCGCCATTTGCTCGAACACGATCTCGAACGCATCCCGGTCGTCGATAGCGACCAGCGTTTTCTCGGCATTGTTGCCCGCGGCGCCCTGCTGCGCGCGCTCGAACAGGAAGACGAATAAGCTGTATGCAAAAACCACGCTACCTTGTCACGGGAGGGGCCGGGTTCCTCGGCATCAACCTGGTGCGCTATTTGCTCGAACGCGGCCACCCGGTGCGCAGTATCGATATCGCTCCCTTCGATTATCCTGATTGCCGCCACCAGATCGATGAAGTGCGCGGCGATATTCGCGATAAAGCCCTTGTCGACCGGGCTATGCAGGGCGTCGATATCGTTGTGCATTCGGCAGCCGCCCTCCCGCTCTATAAACCCGCCGATATCTTTTCGACCGACATCGACGGCACCCGCAATATCTTGCAGGCTGCCTACGAACAACAGGTTCAACGCGTTATTCATATTTCCTCGACCGCCGTCTATGGCATTCCCGATCACCATCCGCTGTTCGAAGACGATACGCTCGACGGGGTCGGACCCTATGGCATCGCCAAAGTCCAGGCTGAGCGCATCGGCCTGGAATACCGCGAACGCGGTATGTGCGTGCCGATCCTGCGCCCCAAATCCTTTGTCGGCCCCGAGCGCCTGGGGGTCTTTGCGCTCTTCTACGATTGGGCCAAAGACGGCAAGAATTTCCCGATGATCGGCAGCGGCAATAATCGCTACCAGTTGCTCGACGTCGAAGATCTTTGCGATGCGATTTACCTGGCGGCAACCGGCGATCCCACCAGGGTCAACGATACCTTCAACATCGGTGCCCGCGAGTTCACCACCATGAAAGAAGATTATCAGGCCGTGCTCGATTATGCCGGCTTCGGCAAGCACATCGTACCGCTGCCCGCCGGCCCGATCATCTGGATGCTGCGCGTGCTCGAGGCGCTCCGGCTCTCGCCGCTCTACAAGTGGGTCTACGAAACCGCGTCCACCGATTCCTTTGTTTCCATTGAAAAAGCCGAACGCATGCTCGGCTTCAATCCGCGTTTTTCGAATAAGCAGGCACTGGTGCGCAACTACCAGTGGTATATTCGGCACCTCGATCAATTTTCCGCCGCCAGCGGCATCTCGCACCGCGTCCCCTGGAAACAGGGTGTCCTCAAGTTCGCGAAAGTCATCTTTTAATACCAACCGTACCTATCGCTGCTGCCGCACAGCAGCGATAGGTACGGTTCTTGCGTTGGCAATCAGGGCGCATACCGTTCAAGAATGCGCGCAATCAGTGCACTGGTCGACAGGCCCGGCTGGTAAGGAAGCAATTCCACCCGGCCGCCCTGGGCGAGCACCAGCCGCGCCTCGGGCAGTCGCGCGAGATCCGGCACACCCTCGGCAGTCGCATAGTCGGCGCCTTTGACATAGACCTCGGGCTGGAGCGCCGCCAGCAGGCTCTCGGCCGTCGGCTCGGCAAACAACGTCACGTAGTCGACACAGCGCAGGGCAGCCAACACGGCGGCCCGTTCGGCTTCGGGAACGAGCGGGCGCAACGGGCCTTTGATTGCGCGCACCGAGGCATCGCTGTTGAGACCCAGGATCAGCAGATCGCCCAGCGCCCGCGCCCGGTTCAGGTAATCGACGTGGCCGGCATGCAAGAGATCGAAAACCCCGTTGCTGAACACCAGGCGCCGGCCGGCCCGCCGCCAGTCGGCGCGCCGGCCGCACAACTCAGCCAGCGTCACCGTCGGCATCAGGAGTTGCGCCGCCCGAACGGCGAAGTCAGCACATAGAACGGCCCGACCAGCAACGCCACGATCAACGTCATCACATAGCAGATCGGCGCGACCGCCGACAACTCGGGTTTGACCGCCACAACCCCGCCGTTCGGCAGCGTCACCGGGTCGCCGGTGATCCCGGCCGTCAACAGGCCAACCACCACCAGATAGACCGTCGTGAGCGGGAAGGTCATCACGGCACCAATCAGGAGGCCGCGCCGCCACTCATCGCGATGCACCCGCTCACGAACACAGCGCAGCAAGCCGGTTCCGGCGGCACTGATCAGCGTCCAGAGAAAACCGGCTAGAAACAGGTTCCAGCCACGCTGCATATCGGCCCAGAAAAACGACGATCCGGCAATCAGCCCCAGCACAGCACTGACGCCCAGGGCAATCCCGAAAATCAGCGGTGCCTGCGGATCACGCGGTTGCCGCAAAGATGACAGTTCCATAGTTTTTCTATACCATATATTCCGCTGCTGCCACTATACCCAAAAGCCCGCTCGCCCGCAAATGGTTTCCTTCGCGTCCGGCAACGCGAACCCAGAATAGGACTTACGCAGCCGACATCGGTGCTGGCAGGTTCTGCCACCCTGCCGCAGGTGCAAGAGACATATGCCGGGTGGCCAGGCACAATGCCCACAATTTGCACGGAAAAGCGGAGTATGGTATGATACCGGCGCTGTAGAAAGCAGCGTCGGTTCTGGCTATGCCGACGTAGCTCAATTGGTAGAGCAACGGTTTTGTAAACCGTCGGTTCAGGGTTCAAGTCCCTGCGTCGGCTCCAGGTAGGGTATTGGGTCGGTACCGAAGTGGCCAACCGGGGCAGACTGTAAATCTGCTGTCGAAAGACTTCGCAGGTTCGAATCCTGCCCGGCCCACCAGAAACAGCGGCAGTTAGCAGCAGGCGCCAGGCACTGTGCCACGCTTGCTGATAACTGCCGACTGCTTTGCCCACGTAGCTCAGTTGGTAGAGCACGTCTTTGGTAAAGACGAGGTCACGGGTTCAAGTCCCGTCGTGGGCTCCAGATACATCATTGGCAGTGGCTGTGGCCACGTTAGTACTCTTGCATGGCAAGAGGTAACAGCACGAAAAAGGAGCTTTCTGTTCCATGGCGAAGCAGAAGTTTGAGCGAACGAAACCGCATATCAACGTCGGCACTATCGGCCACGTCGACCACGGCAAGACGACGCTGACCGCTGCGATCACCAAGGTGCTCGGGCTCAGCGGCGGTGCCAG